>JAIOHL010000032.1 GCA_019913005.1 Anaerolineae bacterium
GGGGTTTGGGGTGGGGATGAATTAAACATCATTCGGCGGGCCACACAGGTGAGTTTGGCTATGGGCTTGCCGCATCCTTAAGCCATGTCCACAGGTGCAGCACATACACATCCGAAACTTCGAGATGGCTAAAAGCGGGCATTTCTTCCCCGCCCTCGCGTATCTGTAAAATAAATTCATCAAAGGTCAGGGTTGTCCCGCGTAAGGAGGGTGCCCCATCTGGAACACCTGCCGCCTCGGTGCCATGACACCGTGAACAGCGCAGTGTTCCCCAAAGCGCTTCGCCAACGGTGGCATCCCCCGCCTGCACATCCAATTCCGGGGCAAAAAGTTGAACTTCTTGGCGCGGCACAGTCTCTAACGCCGTCTCTTCGGTGGTAAGCAGCCAATACATGCCCGCGACAAGGGCCACCACAACCACCCCGGCTATCGGATAGAAGCGCTGGCGGCGTTTTTGCATCTCGGCAGCCGAGAATTTGGGGGCAGGGCGTTCGGCGGCTAATGCTTCGGCGTGTTCCTGCTCCATCTGGCGCTGCGTAATCTTGCCCGTCCATATGCTGCGATTAAACTGCTTAATCAGTACGCCATACAGATGCCACATGCCGATGGCAATGACCAAAAACAGCGCCTCACCGCCATGTACCTGACGCGCCGCCGGAATGACCTCGCCGGGCAGGGTATCGGTCACGAGAATGGGATTCCACAGCATCAACCCCGTTAGCGCCAATAGCAGCACTCCGGTCAAGGTAATCCAATAGTCCAATTTTTCGGCGAAATTGTAATAGGGCATGGTGGGGCGTTCGGCCTTCAGATGCACATTAAAGCGCAGCCAATCGAGCGCATTCCGCAGATCACGCCGTCGGGGAACCAAGCTCGCCGGGAGTCCCAGCACCCACAGTTTATAGACCACAATCACGAGATGATAGAGGATTTCGCCCAAAAGCAGCACCGCAAACACGCGATGCAGCACGCGCATATTCTCAACCCCGTCCATTAATTTCACAAGGGTTTGTGACCAATCTTGATCGGCATATTTTTGGGGCAGGCCGGTCAGCACCAATCCCAGAAACGCCACCATCAACACCAGATGTTCAAAACGCTGGCGAGGCGAAAAGCGTTGGATTCCAGCCGAATTCTTGCTCATCGTCCCCTCCCCCAAATACGTCCGCCCAATACATTCGTGGCGATCATCAAGCCAAACAGCCCTATCCCAATCGGGATCAGCCATTTGTAAAACCATGTGACCAGCGTCAGTAGCGGGTTTTCTTGGAGCGAGGTCTCGTAATGCCCCACCCAAGCCGACGGGAAATTTTCGCTGGCATCAGGGTGGCATTGGCGGCAGGTCGTTAGCAAATTTTCACGCACCGCCTTGCCATCATCCACCGCCTGAATATTGTGTACGCCATGACAGTCTATACAAACGGCTTTGCTGCCCGCCTCCTCACCATCGGATTCGGCAAAAAGCAGTTGCGTTGACCCATGAAAATCGGTTAAATAGGTATCCAACACCGAGGTACTCATATCATATTTCGCCATCAAATCGGCATCCCCATGACAATCGCCGCATAGCTCCGGTATATGGGTGCGGAAGGATACGGTTGTGGGGTTGGCGATGGTATGCACGCCATGACAATCGGTACAGGTCGGCACATCGGGGTTAGCTTCTTCCAGAAGTGCCTTGCCATGAACGCTGTCCCGATAGGTTTCAAAAATCGCTCCATGACACTGCCCACAGGTCAGCGCCATTCGTTCACGCGGCTCTTGTGGGGGTTGAATGTCGTGCCCGCCATGACAATCTATACAAACCGCTGCATCCTGCTGGCCCGCCCGCAGCGCCGTCCCATGTGTGCTGTCTTGTGCCGCAAGATACTTGTCCTCATGGCATGTCCGACACGAGCCATAACGCTCCAAACGAAATTCGCGGACGCTTTGGCTGGCGTTGGGGGGATGCGGATAACGATAATCTTGGTGGCAATCCGCACAGGCAACTGCGCCTTCAGGGTTATTGTCCCCATGTACCGACGCCGCCAAAATCGTGGGGTCAATCGTCAGGGGGAGGGTTTCGCCGCTGGGTAATTCCCACACCTGCCCCGCTTCGGCATGGCATAACAGACAGTAGCTGTTGGTGGGTTTATCTTGTTCCCCGTCTTGCTGGGGACTGGGCCGCAGTGGGGGGGTAGTCTCAATCGCCCGTGCCGCCGGGATGGAGGATTTAATCGAAAGGGCCAATACGATCAGCGCAAGACCCAAGCCGATCATGAGATATTTTTTGTTAAGCATGACCCACCCCCTTTCGGAAAAGTACCACGCCGCCGATGATGAGCATAACCGCCGCGATGAGCAAAATCAGCACCCCCGTCGGACGGATACCGCTGGATGCTTCGGCAAGAGGTGTCTCGATCACCGTCACTGCTGATGGAATGGGGGTGGCTGTTGGGGCAGGGCCTTCGGTGGGTTGGCCCGTACTCCCCGGCACGCTTAATGTCGAAAGTGAGAATTCTACAAAATCCAGCAGTTGAGATGCGTAATCGTAATTGTGCATCCCCAAGCTGCCGTCGTTTTGCACAAAATCCAGCGCCGTTACAATCTCATCATAAAGGGCTTTGGCATCACTACCTTCGGCGGGAATGGGTAGCGTATTAAGGCGCGTCCGGGCGAGGGTTAACCGTCCACGTATAGCCTCCTGCAAATCCGTCACCAGATATTGTTGGTCGCTGGTCGTCAAATCCGTGTGGCAATTGGCGCAAATATTCTGCACCTCTGACGTAGATTCGGTATCCGGCAAAATCGGCGTTAGGGCATGGGTCGCCAATGTGAAACCGCCATCAATCGGCAGTCGGGTCATATGGCAGTTCAGGCAGTCTGGCCCATCTTCCGCCGCAAAATGTTTACCCGGTACACCTTCAACCGAGGGAATGACCGTTACGCCCTCAAACATCTGTTGAACGGGATGGTGCAGGCTCTCCGTCACATCCGTCTGCGTGTGGCAGCTAACGCATAGGGCATACGCATCGTCGCGCAAGGCCGAGGGGGGTGGAGTTTCGGCGTCCACATGGAAGGAATGGCAGGTCACGCAGGTAATCCCATATTGGGCCGTTGGCAAGGTCGGCATTTCCGGCGGTGCGCCTGTCAGATCGCCCGATTCATAACTCACGAGGAGGGTTTGGGTAAAGCCATAATCGGCACTGTGGCATTGCAAACAAGCGTCTTGGGCTTGGCTGGCGGACGCCATCGTTTCAAGCGCTGTTGCATGGGCTGAATCGCGCCATTCATTAAACTGCATATTGTTTCGGCGGGCATGGTTGGATGTCCACCAATAATCGGCAGCCTCTTGGTCTACCAGCGTGAAATCCGCCAGTAAATCTTTACCGGGTAGATAGGTGGTCGAAAAAGGATGGATATTGTCGGCGGCCATCCCTTGACTGTGACAGCGCCCACAAATGGCCGGGTCGGGGCTGACCACAATCGCCGCATGAATCATGGCAATGTCTTCATCGGTGGGCCGCGAGCCTGCTTCATCCGCCGCGTCAATGTGGGCTTCGCCGGGGCCGTGACACGCTTCGCACATCACCCCGTCATCTTCCCATTCGCGCTCTTCAAGGTCGAGGCCAGTGGTGTGACAGCCCGCGCAGTTTTCTAGCCAATCATAGGCCGGGTCGGTCAGCCAATCGCCCGCACCAAGCAGATAGGCATCCCACTGCTGCGTGGTCACATTCCACACCGCCGGAAAAACCCGATAGGTGTCTTCATTTTGATAGACAAAGGCTTGGCGATAGCGGCCTGCTCCCATGACCCATGCCACATCTTCCAAAGTAAAGGGTCGCGGGGTGCCATTTAGGGAGAAAACAACCGTCCGCACCTCTGCTCCGGCGGAAAAATCCGCCAGCACTATCGTGTCTTCGTCATCGGCCTCTTGCAAGGCTTTGGCGTGGTTAGTCTCCCGATACGGACGAGAAAGGTCACGGTGACAATCGGCACATTCACTACTTCCGGCATATTTTGGAGGCGATTCTCCGTCATCTTGGGCACTGATCTGCGAACCAGCCATGACGACAAGCGATAGCCCTCCTAGAATGAAGCCCCAAATCAAGTATCTCTTAATCATAGGAAACCTTTAAAAAGTTTTTTCTTTTAGCTTTTTCTTTTGACATTTTTCTTTTGGCTTAGAGAATAACATTCTTAGGCTTCTATGGCTATCTCAATTAGAAAATAGGTAGCGTATAAAGGATTGTTTCTCAAGACACGATTCGGGGCTATACTTGATCCTGATAAACATGTATTAGGAGGCTTGGGATGAGACGGCGATTTATTGGCTTGATTGTTGGAATCGCGGTTATCGACCTATTGACAGGTGGTCAGGGGATTCGAGCGCAGGATGATGGCAATAAACCTCTTGTGCCGATTACGCTGGACAATGTGGGCCAACTTGAACAGATTGAGCTACTGGGACCCGATCAGTCGGTAATCACAAGTGTGGAATTTAGCCGACGCAATCCCGATCTGCTCGCCTTTGGTTCGAGTGCTGGGTACACCTACCTATGGAAGTTTGGGGATAGTAAGGTAACAAAATTCGAATATCAATTTGGCCCAATTGTAGATGTAGCGTTCAATCCCGAATTAGACTATTTGGCGTCGGCAAGACCCGATTTGTTTGCATTGGTTTGGGACATTGACCCTCCCAAGTTGTCTGCTGCTTATGGGACAGGTAGTAGCATACTGACAGTGGCCTTTAGCCTTGATGGGTATACGCTGGCTTTTGGTGGCGAAGATCGTATTCATGTCTCAGATTTTGAGTCTGTCCCCGGTGGTGGGTTCATAGGGCTGCAACGAATTGATACAAATGAAGGGCCGGATGCATTCTATGTTATAGAGGAAGATTCAGGTCAAATCAACAGCCTTGCCTATAGCCCAGATGGGATACATATTGCGGCGGGGATTGGCGGTGGCAATTCAATTGAGCCGGGGGGACGGGTCAAGATTTGGAATCTCGAAACCATGATGGCCTCGCGCACCTTAAAGGGGCATACGGGTGCGGTTTTGGACGTGAAATACGACTCGACAGGCATGTTGCTGGCCTCAGCGAGTGCCGATCATACCATTCGCTTGTGGGAACTCGAACTTGGAAGGTTGGTCATGACGTTTTTGGGCCACACCGATGAGGTCAACGCGGTAGCCTTTTCGCCGGATGGGACTTTGTTGGCCTCGGTGGGCAGTGATGGCACACTGCGCTTTTGGGACGTAGCGACGGGTGAGGAGGTCAGCATAATTGATCTGACCGACGGCGACACCGAAAATCCAGTATGGGATGTGGATTTCAGCGCCGATGGCACAATGGTCGCCACCGCTTCGGAGGACGGCTTCGTGCGGCTGTGGGCGGTGAAGGGGGAATAACCAACCTCACCCCCTGTGCCATCCTATATTGCTCAAATCAGGGTGGGCACGGTGACCCACCCCTACGAAACCATCTCCGGCTTACTTTGCTAAATCGCATAATTGGGTTGAGATGGCTTACCCATGCGGCGTAACCCTCCCCAGTCCAATTCATTGGACTTTGCAACACTAGCCGCCGACTTCAGTCGGTGGATACTACCAACAGCGTGATCGAAGTGGCAGGAAATTCGATAGGCGTGTTGCTCAAAGCCATGTTGTTTTCCCGCACAATCTGGCCCAGATTAGCGGCGCTATACCGATAAACCTCCGCCGTACTCCCTGCAAAACCATTAATCGTCAGGGGGCTACTCAACGCCCCATTGGTCTTGTTGATGATGACCACTGTCAACGCCCCATCACTACGTAAGGCGGCATAAATCGAGAGGCGGTCTTGGTCGGTGCTGGTGGCTTGCACACTGGTGTCGCCAAATACACTTCCCGACCCATCGTAATTACAGTAAATGCGGAAGGCATAGGCGGCGGGTTGGTCGGCGGTGGGTGGGTCCCACATCGTCGCTAAATCAACCCCCTCACGCCCAAAGATACCCAACACATCGGCCTGTGTCAGTGCTCCATTGATGCTTTCCAATCCGCCAAAGTTATATTCCGAAATGGCGATTTGTGTGCCGGGGTAATATTGGTCTATCCATGCCTGCATACGCGGAATCAACATCACGGGTTCATTAATCCAGCTTTCGTCCACATAGGTCGGGTCCCACAGGCTGCGGGTCGAACGCAACCGGAGCGCCTGTGTATTGGCATCCCCCGCCGGCGAGAGGGCTACGCCATTGGATTGTGGATAATAATGGAGGTCAAAATAATCCAAAATGCGTACCCCATGCTGCTGTTCATACAGTTGCATCTGTTGCAGATACCATGCGGATATCGGCAGCCCGCCATGTGCATTGCGGTCAAGGGGATTATTCCACCACGCGCCACCTGCCGCCATATCCAACGCCGAATAAAAATAGCCCGACCAGCCCCATTCCGCTGGGCCAACCGTTAAGGCGTTGGGGTCGGTGGCCTTAATCGCGGCGGCATATTGATAGGTCAGGTCGCGCAATTGGTCATAACTCAACGGTTGGGGATGCACATCGCGGTGGGTGCTGTTCCAGAGGGCAGGTTCGTTATCGAGATTGTAAAACCGGACACCGTCTTGCGCCGCTGGGCCAAATAGCCCCATCAGATGTTGTATCCACGCCTGCACAAATGTCGGGCCAATGGCGGTACTGGTGTCGGTGGGGTCGTTGCCCGTCATCAGTGTGCCATTGGGGTGGACGCCGTTGCCACAGTCAGGCCGATAGGGGTCGGTGTCTTGCTGTGGGCCATATTCACTGACACTGAATCCACAGGTAATTCCGGCGCGGCTGTTGGGTGTCCAGCCGATCATGGGAATGGTCAAGAGTGTGTCAGTTCCATTGGCGACATTCCGGGCGATGAATCGGTCAGCGGATGAACCATTGGGCAGGGCGGCGGGGTTGGCGTTGTCCTCCGGGATATTTTCAAAATACCAGTCACTGCCGCGATTGGAGGTGTCGTTCTGCCAGTTGTAGCGCGTCGTGGCATTGCCCCCCCAGCGATTGACGGGCAGGCGGATGTCGGCGGCAAGCACAGGATCGGCATAATTGAGGCCATAGATATACGGGCTGATGGGGTGCTGATTAGCGCTGGCGTTAATCGTTAGGGCCAGTGTGACAGGGGCTTGACCGCCCATAAGCCGGATGTCATCCACCCAAAAACGGGGTTGCGGGCTGCCTGTGCCATCAGCTAGGCTAAATCCCCATAACGCCGCGCCGTTGAGGGCCGTCAGCGGAACATCCACCTGTGTCCATGTGTTGAGGGGCGGCGTAATCCGTGCGCCTTCCACAAAAGCACCGCTCTGATTGGCAAGAAAAACGACCAGCGTCTGCCCATTGCCCCGTATCCAGAAGCGCAGGGTTTCAAATTGCAGTCCCGTCTGTGAATGGAGATACAACCCCGCCCATGCCGCGTTTATGGTAATCGCCAACGCCGCTGACCCGCTGTGGGTGGCATCGGTGGCAGCAAAATCAATGGTGCTATCCCATGACCAATTATCCCATCCGGTGGCAAGGGCATCATCATAAATAACCCTATCGGTGGCCTGATAGGTTCGGGCCACGTTGGGTCTGATCAGTGTGGCAAAACCGAAGAGTATCAGAAATATGACCTTGAGAAATCTTGCATGGTTCATCATTGTTTTCCTACTTTGCAGCGGGCGAGGGTGTAGCACTATACTCATTTTAGCAGATGGGTGCCCTATCACATTTTTCCTACCCTAACGGCCAATTATAACCCTCCGCCATAATCCGTGACACCACTTGACAAGTGCATACCGTTTCACAGCGACTAGATAGACGAATTTATGTTATCACCTATGAGATACATGAGTTAATTTCGCCACTCCACGCGGGTCGGATAGGCGTTGGCGGGGGTGGCATCGCGCACACTGCCATCCGTCCCCATCACATACACCCGCCGCCCATCCGACCCCTCCACCAGCACCAATAGGGCGGATCGGCTGTTATTCCACTGCCACGAAATCACCTGCCCATTAATCGGCGCGGATAGGGCGGTTGGCGTCCCCCCCACATTCATCACATACAGGCGGAATGGCCCACTCGGCCCCGGCCCTGCCAAAAATACAAGGCGTCCCGGCGAAATCTCGGTAGCGGCCTCTGTCCACGACCCGGCGGCGAAAAAATCAACGGGTTGGAAGATATGGTTGGGGTCATACAGCGAGACATAGCCCAACACCGCGCCCCCGCCATGCTGTGCCCCACTGAAAATGACCGACGTGCCATCGGCTGACCATGTAGCGTTGGCATAGGGATAACGCTGGAATCCGGCATTGGCATCCTGTCCGGCAGTGATGAAGGTATTGGCCGGGCCAGCCGGGGTGTTCATGCGGATAATCAAATTCGAGCCATCTGGCGACCAAATGGCTTCACGGGCGGTGTTTTCCCAATCGTTGCGCATGACCTGACGGCCTTCCTGCGTATTGATGTCCACCACCCACACCCCGCCTTGATCGGTCACGGCTTGGTCGGCATTCAGCACCAGTGCGATGCGACCCCCGCCCCAATCATATTTGGCGTAGACCACTCGCACCGATTGACCCATGCCAAATTCGCTGGCTGGGGAGCGGTTGAGGCGGAAACCGCTGATATACATCTGGTAGACATCGCCTTCGAGGACAAAAATGGCTTCCTGACCCTGTGGCCCGACATCATAAGCGATGCCGAGCGGTTCTCCATTGGCGGATTGCAGCACGCCTGCATCGGTACGCACCACGACGCCGGATTGTTCGCCGGATGATGAGTTAGGAATGATGCCAGAACTGCCTCCGCCAAATGGTGTCACAGTGGCAAATCCGCCTCCTCCGGCGAGTGTTACCGTCGGCGGGATGACGAACCCTTGTGTCGCGCTGGGGAACGGCGTAAAAGTAAAAGTGGGCAACGGTGTGCTGGTGGAGGGGGCGCTGCGTGTCGAATTGGGCAGCACGAGGGTCGCCTCATCCAGATTGGGCGTGCGGCTGATGCTCGGCGTTGGGGTGGGGGTGTTCGTTGGGCCAAGCGTCGGGCTAAGCGTGATGGTGGGTGTATTAGTCGGGCGTGGCGACGGCGTGCGCGATGGCGTAAAGGTGGCAGTCGGTGAGGGTGTCCGGCTTGGTGTGGCGGAATACGTCGGCGACGCGGTAAATGTTGGTGTCGCGGTGGGTGTAAAGGTAAACGTCGGGCGCGGCGTGTTGGTGGGTAGCGGCGTATGGGTACGAGTTACCGTCGCGGTACGAGATGGAATCGGCGACGGCGTGATCGTAAAGGTACGGGTAATCGTCGCGGTGTTGGTTTGGGTCGGGAAGGCTGTCGGTGGAATCGTGACGCTGGCGGTAGTGGAGGGCGTGACGGACGGCGTATCGGTGGGGCGCGGCGTCAAGGTTAGGGTGAGGGTATAGCTGGCGGTCAAAGTCGGCACAGGCGTTCCGGTCAGGCTCGATGTGGCGGTGGTCGTCGCCGGGAGGGGCGTATCGGAGGCCGTTCGACTGGGAATAGGGGTGCGGGTGGGCAGTTGGGCGATACGCGTCACATTGGGGGAATTGGTCGGCGCGACGGTGGGGGTGCGTTCGCCTTCAGGGGTCTGACGACAGGCCGCTAAGGTGAGTGCTAGAAGGATTAAAACCAGCCGAAACCATTTTTTGAATCTGCCGAGCATGGCCCACACCCTTTAATTGCCACCGATCTAGTTGCGCGTTTTTCCGATTGTACCGTGAAATCCAAATTGGGTGTGGGGCGGGTCGTCTACGCTGAGTGGGCGATTAGGGGTGGAATGTTAATTTGTCGGTTCAACAGTCGCGCTCTCCGCAACATGGGCTGAAATCCATTGAGGCTGCCCAGCCGAGCAATTCATATTAGTTAATTCTTGTACACCACTTCCATCCAAGTGCATTTTGTATAGTTGTGAGGGTTTTGATTGAGGATCCTCGCTTGACGAAAAAATAATCCACTCTCCATCTGGTGACCAAATAGGCCAATCCTGTAAACCTTCCCAGATTACTAAAGGTTGAATTTCATGCGTTAAAATGTTTATTCTAAAAATATTTGCCTCCGTCAACTCCCCGGAGCTAAAAATAATCCATTTGCCATCAGGTGACCAAGCGAGAGACCATTCATCTTCGTCAGTTTTTGTTAAGCGTGTTTTTTCACTACCATCGCCTCTCATTAAGTAGATTTCTTGATTGCCATCTTGCGTTGAGATATACGCGATCCATTCTTCATCAGGCGAAAAGACGGGCGACCAATTTCCCCCACCATCTGCCACACTATTTGTTAAGGGAGTAAAAGTAATTGGATCACCATTTTTCATTTCGAGGAGGTAAATATCTATACCAGCATGTCTAGTATGTTTGGAAAAAACAGCGAAATTCCCGCTAGGAGAGACATTAAATCCATTAGGAAACGTGTCCGACCAAAAATCCTCGGTATGTGTACCATCAAAACGCATTCTACGTATATTAGGACCTGATGCATAGCCGTTCCAAAAATATATCCAGCCAGTTTTAGATGCCCAGCGTGGATATGCTTCGTCATCCGAACTGTTGGTTAGTTGTGTAATTTCACTTCCGTCGGGCAACATGCGATAAATGTCACCATCATCTGCAGATGGAGCACATGTAAAGACAATCCAATCTTGGTCAGGCCAGACCAACGGAGACTGCTGTGTTGTTCTATATGTCATATAACCCAGCACAGACAGCAAAATCGCAACGATAATAAAATTGCGGAGCGAAACACAATTCATAGATTTTCTACATCCCGACTTATATTCGGATGTTCAGCATTGTACCGCGCATTCAAAATGATGATAGGCGGGATGTCTACGCTGGCTAGGCGATTGAGGTGGGGTGCGATTTTGGGGTGGTTCACAGACCGCACCCCTACGAAAAAAAGCGGATGTAACAATAACAGGGCAGGGGTGTCTTGATAGAGTAGGGAAAAGCTGACAATTGACTGACGCGGGCCGATGGCAAGCGTTGAGCAAGCGTTGGCGTGTTCCCTAAACTGGCGCGTTAGACTATACTACTGGATATTGCGCCTCACCTCAGGAGGATTTTTGAGATGACCCGACTATTACGACTATTGGTTTTGGTGGCGACGATTGCGCTGGTCGTCGGCCTTGTGCCACAGGCCAATCATCAACCTTTTGCCCCTAAACGCGCCGAGGCCCAAGCCTCGATTATCAACCAAGTGCTGTACGAATTTAGTAACTATGTGGGGATCAGCCCGCCGCTGTATTCCGCCGAATTGGATTTGGGGGAATTGAACCGACCCTTTGAAGCGGGTTATGAATTTCAAGGTCTGGATTTGCGCGATGGTCCGGTTAGCTGTTCCTCGCGCATTATGGATGACAATGAAACCATTATCGGGAGCGTGGGGTTCCGCGTGCTGATTACCTTAAATGGACGGCGCTACGAGTTCCGCACCAATATGAATGCCAGCCCGGTCATTCGCTGCTACAACGGGCAACCTATGGATTGGAACGGTTCCCCGCGCGGCATCGGGGCGACGATTGATGGGACAAGCGCCACCAATATCGCCATGCGCCACCTGTCAGGCTTTCTGGAATTGGGCCAGACGATCACCGTCGCGCTGGCGGATGACCCACCCGAAGCCGATGACGACCCCGACACGGAAGATTTTCCGCGCGTGTTCTATCGCTGGTTGTCGGTGGTCTATAACGATGCCAGTTTGGGCTGTCCACAGGGCGGCGGGGTGACGTATGATGTGCGTGACACATTGGCCTTTCGTGTTACCTTGACGGTCAATGGATGGGTCTACAGCTATCGTGTGCGGGCTGATGGCAATGTCGTGCTGTTATGT
>JAIOHL010000033.1 GCA_019913005.1 Anaerolineae bacterium
ATCCCATCCCCACCCCCGACCCCTCCCCAAAGCATTAGGGCGGGGAGAAAGCCTTGTATTGAAGCCCTTCCCTGTTGCGACGGGGAAGGGTTTGGGATGGGGATGTTTAGCCGAATTGACCGATTGGACGGGTCTACTTGAAACTTCAGCCTCGTTTACGGGGCTTACCGATTCAGCATTGCCGGATGGTTTGACCGTCCGGCGCAGGGGAGGAGACTTTTCAACATGCCAAGCATCCAAACGGCCTTGCGCCAAACCCTCGAAGCGCACAGCCCACTCACCGCCCTCTTGACCGGGGGCATCTTTGACGCGGGAGAGTTGGGGCGACAGGGCTTGCGTCCCGATACCCCCAATCTGTATGACGGGCAGGTCTTAAAACCCTGCGCGGTGATTCGTTGGCGGGGGGCTGCCGAATTTCGCCCGCATTACGCCGCCGAAAAACGCACCTTCGAGATTTATTTCTATGAGGATGACGGCAACGCGACGATTGAGGACACCCTCCGCATCACCAAAAATCTGCTGCATCGCACCCAATTGGAGGCCGATAATGGCGGCTTGTGGTGGGTGAATTGGGTCAGCGATTTCGGCGAATTCACGGCAGCCGAATTGGGTGGGGCCTCCGCCAATTTCAGTCGCTATGAGGTCATCTATCTGCGGGGATAGGGGTAGATTTCGAGTCCGACTGCATCAACTTGACCGCTGTGGAATCGGGTGGAATGTGGTATGATGGCAGTAGGAAATATAATAATAATTGCAAAAAAGGGGCAGTAATACCAGATTCGGATGATCTATCGTTTTTTCAAAACAATGGGTTTAAACCCATTGTTGGCTGGATACTACTACTGTTCACCCGAATTTAGTATAACACGATCTATATCGCCTAATTTTGGCGATTTGTTAGTGATTTACTACCCTTTTTATTCTCCACCCTCCGGCTGAGTTGAGCGTGGAGAAAAGCCCGTATCCAAGACGCTCCGTATGGAGATCGGGTGAACAGAATTATTTACGCGACGGAGCATTTAAGGAGAGTTTTGTTTAGCGGCGATGCAACATGGAGGAAAACATGGCAATCATTCATACCGCAGTATGGCAGACCCTCGAAGCGCACTCACCCTTAACCACGCTGCTCACCGGTGGGATTTTTGATGCGGCGGATTTGGGGCGACAAGGACTCCAACCAGATACCCCTCATCTCTATCGTGGGCATTTACTCAAACCCTGCGCCGTCATCCATTGGCGGGGGGCTGCCGAATTTCGTCCGCATTACGCCGCCGAAAAACGCACCTTTGAGATTCATTTCTATCAAGACAGTGGCACCACGACGATTGGCGAAGCCCTGCGTCTCACCAAAAAATTGATGCACCGCGCCCAAATCGAAGCTGATAATGGGGGCTTGTGGTGGGTCAATTGGGTCAGCGATTCCAGTGAATTTACAGCGGCAGAGTTGGGTGGGGCGTCCGCCAAGTTCAGTCGCTATGAAGCCATCTATCTGCGGGAGTAGGCAAAACCCTAACCCTGCATTGTTATGATTATTTCATAGGAAACTGGCAGAGCATTGTCTAAATCTGTTGAACCAATTTCTATCACATAGAAGTGATCCTTATCTAGTGCAAAACTCATTGAGCCTGAATATGTCTGGTGTGGCGGATGGACGAGTCGCATGGAACTCAACCAATAGATAATGTTATCATGGGGGGCAACAAAACTGAGATAGGCTTGGTCAGCTTCCATAGCTATTTCAAATTCCACCTTGTAAATACCACTCGTCGGTATTTTGAGGAGGTAGGCAGCAAATGTACGAGTATGGATAAGGTTAGACTCTATAATCGAAACCGAAGTTGTACCCGTTACAGCGTCACCTAAATCCAATTTCGGAACACGTTCAAGCAAGAGGCCAAAATCGCTTGGAACCACAGTATTTGTGTCCGCCTCAATAGAAACAAGATATTCTCCTTCTACCAGTAGCCCGTACAGGCTTATGTCTTCATTAGTCACTTGGGCAGCATCTATCCATCGTTCGGTTTCGTATTTGGGGGTGAGGAGTGCCATTGTCCATTGACCCGCAACAACCAATATCCTTACCCCATCCCCCTCCTCAGCCTCAAATTGGTATTCAAATCTGGTCTGCTCGGCGGTGAATTTATCGGCAATCACATCCCCATATTTAATGAGGGTAGGGGGTGGATTTTGCGCGGCGGCGGGTTGTGGGCCAATCAATACCCTGCAAATCAGGACACACAGCCAAAGACGGGTTTTCATCATGCCACCTAATGTAGGGTTATCAAGGTTAATTCGGCTCCGGCACGGGTTCGCCCATGTAGGCCATGATGATTTTGTCGCGGGGCACACCAGCGGCCACCAAGCGATCCACCAGCGGACGGTCTGTCAAATCTTCCTCAATGATGACCAAATCCCCTTGCACACGGGCAATGACGACGACGCCCGCGTTTTTCTGACGATTCTGGGTATCCAAGATGTTGACCGCATAGACCTGCTCAATGTCGTCAACTAACTTGAACATTTTGATGTTATCGTGGCTTGCCGCATACCAAAAAACGGCTTCTTTTACTGTATCTACCAAGTTAGCCATTGAACAATTTCCTCATCTTCAGTATCCACTATCAATAATTTTACCCCAGTTTCAGCGAACGTATCCAAGAAGGACGGTTGTAGGAGAAATCGCTGATATGCCTCATCAGGGATTGCCAAAAATAAGAGCACATCCGGCTTATCGCGTTTCAGATTGACCCGATAATATTGATATTGACCCACTGCGGTGTAGAGGTTTGTGAGATCGGCTTTGGCGTTGGAGAAACACTTTACCTCTACCACGACAATCGTTCTCACTTCAGTATCCGTGACATATTGTGCGCCAAAATCTGCCAATACAGAGCGTTCATCTACGTAAATCGAGTAGGGCTTAACAACAATCCGCCAGCCATCTTTTTCGAGGGCGCGGATAATTTGGGGTTCACAAGTATCAAGGGCGGTCATCGGCTGTCCATTGGGTGAGATGGGTCAAAGAATACCCATGATAGCGCGAATGGGGATATACGCCATTATCACACTGAGTATGTTCCTTCACGGCGTCTGGATCAACCCCAACACCGCCATGACGACCTCATTCAACACCGCTATCATCTCATCGGACAGGCCATCGCGGAAGCTGAAATCAAAACCGCGCACCGTCACCAGATGGGCCGGCGGGGTAACGTCATAAAGTGAGGCCGCCAATTCCAACAACCCCGGCGCGTCGAGATGATGGGTAAACGTGCCATCATCGGCGGCGGGTGGGGCGATCAGCGGGCGAATCTGCACCTCTCCCGGCGTGCCCTCAACAGCGGCATCTATAAAAATGACCTGCGCGGCGCGGCTGATGGCTTCGGCCAGATCAGGCGTCAACTGCTGACAGGTGATGGTTTCGACGTGGGCCGGGTCGGTGAGGCCATCCAGCAGTTCAGCGACGGCCCATCCCAATCCATCATCGCCCCGCAGTGGATTGCCATAGCCAATAATCAAGGTTTTTGCTGCCATCCATCCGTTCCCCGCTGCCCGTTATCGCGTTATACTCGAATCCTATATTGATACCCATTGGGAGAGACCATGCCGACGTTATCCGTTCGTATTTTGTTGGCATCGCTGCTCACACTGCTTGTCTTTACTCTACTGGCTGTTCCGCTGCATCGTCAACCCATTGTTTCGGGTCAAACACCCTTGTCATATGGCAATACGACCTCACCCCCCGACCCCCTCTCCAACAGGCGAGGGGGAGAAAACACCGTATTCAAGGCCCTCTCACATGGGAGAGGGGTTTGGGGTGAGGTAAACCACGACGGCGCTAGGTTGCGAAATATCAAGTATCCTACCGGATTGGCTCGATTGAGACGCGATGACCCCTCCGCGCTCACCCCGCTCGAATTGGCTCAGATTGCCGAAATCCGCCATGTGTTGACCACCTACGCCGCCGATGTCTGGCCGGGATGGGAGACCCATTTACCCCCGCTGCTAATCCGCAAAGGTGATTTTGATTACCTCATCGGCCACCCCGATCCGCCCGCCGAATTTGAAGCCGTGCTCGATTTGCAGTTGGATGGTGAACCTGTCTGGCGCATGGACGGGCATTTGACCCCCGCCCCGGTTGCGACAGCATGGCCCGTTGGCGATGTGTGGGCCGCGACCACCCCCGTGCGCGATGAATTTCAGGCGGCGGTGGATGACCTTTTGGGAGAGGGCGTGGTCGTCTTGGACGATGTCGCCTTTATCCGCGCCGTCGTGCATGAAGCTTTCCACGCCTATCAGATGAATGCCTATGGTGGGCCGGAACACCTACCGGAATTTGCCCTCACCGGTGATTTGGCATGGCTTGACACCTTGACCGATGAGGAACGGCTGGCCCTCGATACGGCATTGGTCGCCGAGGGGCAGGCACTCAATGAAGCCTTGTCGGAGGACGCGACTGAGGCCGAAATCCACGCCGCAATTGATATGTTTTTGAGCCTGCGGGCTGAACGCCGTGCGAATCTGCCAGACGAAGCCACTGCCTTTGAACGCTCGGTTGAATGGACAGAAGGGGCGGCCCGTTACAGCGATACCCGCCTGATGCTTTTGGCGGGGTCAGCGGATTATGTGCCCTCGCATGAGGCGGCGGCGGTTGAATTGGCCTATCCGTCCAGTGCTGCGGTCTGGGCGCATTTTCGTGCCCAACTCGCCGATGTGTTGACTATCCCCGGCGGCTATCGAGATCGTTTTTACGTGCTGGGCGCGGCCCAGCTATTCATCTTAGACCGCTTGACCAACGATTGGCAATCGCGCTTATGGGATGAAGGGGCAGCGGTGGAAGATTTGCTGGCTGAATATGCTTCAGGCTCCGATACTTTTAGCGAAGATGCAAGAAAACTTTACCTCACCCCAACCCCTCTCCCTTGGGCTGAGGGGGCGACAGTAGCAAAAAGAGGTGCAAAGGGTCAAACTCTAAGGTAAGCAAAACCAAGGAGAGAAGACCGATGCACCTGAGACAACTATACCAATGGGTGAAAAAAGAAGCGAAGCACTGGCAAGGGATGACG
>JAIOHL010000251.1 GCA_019913005.1 Anaerolineae bacterium
GGGCAGGGGACTCGGCAGGGCAGGTGCTTGGGGCAGATGGTCAATGGATTCAATTAAGATCGCCTGTCCCTTTTGGGCGTCCAGATAATCCACCCATTGAATTTGCAGCAGGGCCGGGGGCAGCATATCCGTTTTCATGGGGGCAAGGCGCACGGGGAGAATTTGTTTGCCCAGCGCGGCGGCATAGCCATATTCGCGGCTGCACGGCTCGGAGGCCAGCGATTCCGGCGTCAATGAAAAAATAAATAACTCGGCTTGGCGGATTTGCTCCAAGATCATATCCCACCAGCTTTGGCCGCCCCGATTTTGCAGTTCGCGGTCATACCAGACGCGATGGCCCATCCCCTCCAAATCATGCGCCAGCCGCTCCATCAACACGCGGTCACGGGTGCTGTAGCTGATAAACACCTTGCGTGCGTGGGTTGATTTCGTGACGACGGGCGCGGGTGGTGGTGACGGCGCGGTACTTGGCGCGTTTTTGGCGGGCGAGAGGACTTGATGCACCGGCGGCATGACCTGTTTGGAGAGGGCGCTTGCAAGCTCCTTTGCAAAGGCCGTCACGGTAGGATAGCGTTCGGCTGGGGTTTGAGCCATTGCCTTGAAAAGCACCGCTTGGGCCGCAGACAAATGGGATTCCAAAGGGGTAGGTTGTTCGGTCAGTTGTTGGTGCATAATCTGGAACGGGGTATCTCCATCAAATGGGACACGCCCCGCCACCAAGCGATAGGCCACGATTCCGAGCGCATATTGATCGGATGCTCCGGTCAAGGGTTCGCTGCGCCACTGCTCCGGCGACATATAACTGGGCGTACCAATCGCGGCCATCTGAGCAGGGGTATGCGCCTCGGCTCCCATGTGCGACATGCCCAAAATCGTCGTATCCAACACATTGCCCAAATAGGCTGTGCCCTGTGCATCCAAGAAAATATTCGCTGGGTTGACATCGCGGTGAATGATGCCCCGTTGATGAAGGTAATCCAATGCCGAGGCCACCCGCGTAATGATGGCGCTGATTTCGTCATAGCTGGCCTGCCAACCCCTGCGCAAGCGGCTCGCCAACCGCACATCCATCAAGCGTAGCGTGAGATACAATTGCTCACCCGAAACGCCATAATCAAAAATCGGGATAAGATGGGGGTGTTCCAATCGCGCTACTTTTTCGACCTCCGCGTTAACGGTTGCCAAGTTCGCTGGGGCGATGGGTAAGTTGTAGATTTTGAGGGCGATGGTTCGGTCAAGTGGGGCGTGGTAGGCCCGATAAACCGTCGAGAGGCCGCCCTGCCCGATCAATTCCTGAATTTCATATTGGCCGATTTTTTTCCCAACCAAACTTGCTGGATTCATGCGCCCCTAGCCTCCACATACTGGCTCATCAACTGACCGCGATTTTCAAAGCCGACCTGCAAATAAAACCGATGTGCCCGCGTGTTTTGCGGCATCACTTCCAGATGCACGGCTTTAATGCCAATTGCCCGCGCCTGCTCCAAAATAAACGCAATTGTTTGGCGGCCCACGCCCTGCCCGCGATGGCTTTCGGTCAGATAGATTTCGTCAATAAAAGCATCCCGTCCGCCAAATTCAAGCGAGTAGCCAAACGTCAAAATGAAATACCCCACCCATGCGTCGCTATCGGCAATCAAATAGGCCCGCCCATAGTCGGGGTGATTCAGAAAATCGGCCAGCGTGCGGCGAACATGCCCCTCGTCAAATCCGTGCCCGTCATAGGCATAGTAGGCGCGAATGAGGGGGATAAAATACTCCAAGTGTGTTGGTGTACCCACAATATACCGAATGTTCATGGGGGGTGCGGCCTCCTGTGTGATGTGCATGATTGTAGCGATAACAGGCAGGCGGCGACAAGGTGGGGCAGCCGAGGAATCGAATTCCCCGGCTATCAGGTTAGGTGGACAGGCCAATCGGATTTTGTATTAAGCTGTCGCAGAGGCGACGATCACCCACTGACGCCCTTCAAGGTGCTGCCGGCCTGTTGCGAAACCACACGCCTACGGGCTTCATCACGGCTGTGGTCAATCAGGGCCAATACCTCGGTGGGGTTGCCGATACCGTACAGCGTAAAGTTGCCCTTGACCCCTGCCGTCTGACACACCACATCGCCGTAATCCAAAATGGTCTGGAAAAGGCCCTTTTTGTCTACATGAATGTCTTCCACATTGATAAGGTCGGCGGACGACACAATATGGCGGATGGGAGTGGGGTGGTTGGAGTCTACCAGACGCTGATTGGTCACCAGCCACATATCATTGCGATACTTGTAATAATTGAGCGCGGCCCATCCCAAGCAGTAAATCCAAACTACAAGGGCCACAATCATGCCGATGCCCCCGCTGGCAAAACCGATCACCCAGCCCAAAATGGACCCCGCAATCCCATAGAGCAGTGGGAAGCCGAGCCGTTTTAGCAGGTGAATCCAATGGCGGCGCAGCACCTTGAGGACTTTTTCTTCCGGTTGCAAGGTGACAGGTGATTTAAATGGCTTTTCTTGTTTCGCTTGTGCAGCAGGTTGTTCAGCGGTTGGTTTCGTTTCGTCGGTCATTGACCATTCTCCTCAAAATTGGCAGGATTCCGCCCATAGTTATACATTGAATAGGCCGTTTCCTGCAATTGATACTATTCGCCTCTTGGACAAAAACCCCTTAAAATGAGGGGGTCATCCGACTTCTACAGGATATGTTATGCAACTATTCATCAGTTATAAACGCGAAAACGAAGCTTTTGCCCGTCTGGTGCGCGAAAATCTCTTGGCGTGGGGCTATGCCGTCTGGATGGATATTTTTGACATCCCCAAAGGCAGCTATTGGCCCGATGAAATTGACAAGGGGCTACGAGCCTCGGATGTGATAATCGGCATTCTGTCCCCCCAAGCCGTCGAGTCGCGCAATGTCAAAAATGAGTGGGATTGGGCCATCGTGAATGGTCGGCAGCTAATCTTGTTGTTGCACGCGCAAACCGATGTCCCGATGAACTACGTCAGCTTGAACTACATCAACTGTGTGGGGACGGCACAATCCGACGGCATCAGTCAATTACAATCGGCTCTACAATCCAAACCATCCGCTCTCACCGCGCCATCCGACCTCTTCCGCGATTATCTGCAAAAATTGTATGACCGCATCAACCGTTATCTAGGCCAAAAAATCCTTGCCACCCTCCGCACCGATGAAGGGATGCCCGAACCCCTGCGGCTCACCGGAGCATCCACGCCGGAAGCCGTCGAGGGGTTATTCAGTCGCCAGCCGCAAATTGACCCGTTGTTCGCTATTGGGGGCATCGAGGACGACCCCACGCCGCCGGATAAATTCACCGATTTTCAACAGGCCTTAGATCATTTCAAGGGACGAGTGCTGCTCTTGGGTGAACCGGGGGCAGGCAAGACGATCACGCTTTTGCACACGGCGCGGGATGCGGTGGTGCGTCGGTTGCAAGACCCCACCCAACCCCTGCCGATTCTAGGCATCATCCCGACATGGGACGCCGACAACAAAACGCCGATTGCCGAGTGGCTAGTTGCCAGTGACCCGATTCTTCGAAATCCCCTCCCTATGTTTGGGGAGGGGCAAGGGGTGGGGTCAATCATTCAACAGGGCAGGGCGCTTCTATTACTCGATGGCCTAGACG
>JAIOHL010000252.1 GCA_019913005.1 Anaerolineae bacterium
CCCCAACCCTCCCCGTAAACAAGGAGGGCTTAAGACGGTAAAACGCTCGAATCTGGTGTAAGGAATATTTTACTGTTATGACTGAACAAAACCATGTGCCCGAAGATCAGAATCAGCATTCAGACTCACAACGTCTGTTTCAACAATTGGCATCCGAAGAACCGCCCGTAAATCTGGGCGATACTTCACCTTCCGCCACCGCACCGCATCCAACAAACCAGTATGATGCGGGTTGGCAACGGTATCTGGGTGGGTCTATTTTGCTGGCGGCGCTGCTGTTGACGATGGCTGCTGGTTTGATTATCTTCCTCGGCAATCAAGACGAAAACGACCCGACTGATGAAGTCCACCAAAATTCGACCAAAGATGCACCACTGGTGATTATTCGGCCCTCGCTGACCCCTGATCCCGATGTTGAAAATCCACCTGTGCCAAATGTGGGCAACCCAACCGGAGGGATTCGCTCGACAGCCGCACCGGACGAGCAGGCGGTTTCACTGTTGACCCCTGTGCCCAGTTCGGCGGATTCCGGGCCAGCGATTGGACGGGATAATGACCCGTTTACCATCCGAGTGGGATCAAGCGAACGGGGTTTTACCAGCTACGTGATTCAACAGGGCGATACGCTAGACAGCATTGCCAAAAAATTTAATCTGGAGGATGTTTGCACGATTATCTGGTCAAATGACCGCAATAAGGTCAGCCCGCCACGTGTGAATGCAGAAATCCTCATCCCGCCAACCGACGGGGTATTTGCTAAGGTACGTGAACCCATCACGATTAAAGAATTGGCGGAGGCCACCCAAGTAGACCCTTCAGTCATCATTGACTCGGCCTATAACACGCAACTGTTAGGAGCGACGGCTGACAGCATGTTGATTGAGGGAGTCAGTGTGCTGGTTCCCGGTGGCAATGGGGGCGACTGCAATGTGTGGCAACCCGCCCCAATCGTGGCAGGCGATGACAGCACGGGCAGTTCCGTTTCCGGCGGGGTTGCCAACAGCGGATTGTGGGGATGCAATGCCCAAGTCACTACAACAGGCTTTCCGGTGCAAGTACCGGTGAGCGGACGGTATGAATTTTGGCAGGGTTTCTCAGGCTCTCATACAGCGGTTGACCTCGCCGCTCCGGTTGGAACAACCATCGTGGCAGCGGGTAATGGCACCGTCATCTATGCGGGGTGGAATCAATATGGTTATGGCAAAGTTGTGGTCATCGCGCATGGCAGCAGTTACAGCTTGTACGCCCATATGGATAGCTACAGTGTGAGTTGTGGGCAGTCGGTGTCTCAGGGGCAAGCTATTGGCACCATTGGCATGACCGGACGTACCAGCGGGCCACATCTGCACTTTGAAATCCGTGACAGCAATTTCCAAGCGATGGATCCGGTGTATACGATTAGTTTATAAGCCATGAACACACGTAACACCGGGAAAAACAAGCTGGGTGGGGGCATCCTGTTGATGGCAGCGGCGGTAATGGTGGTTGCCGCCTTTATGGTCATCACACAAATGGGCAAAAACGACCCACAGCGGATTGGGGATCGTCCAACAAGCACGGCTACGGCTACGGTGACAATGGAATTGCCCACCGCGACGCCCTCACCAACGCCTTCAATTACCCCATCGCCAACGCTGACCCAGTTGCCCACTGCCGATTCGGAATTGGTAGCGACCTCAGTGGCACAAGGCGTGGATGTATCGGTCAATGCGAATGTAGGGAATGGCGGAATCGGACTTGAACCGGAAGCCTATACCATTAACCGTGACCTTGAGCGTGCCGGGATTATCCAACATGTGGTACAACGCGGCGACAGTTTACAAGGCATCGCTGACCAATATCATATCAGCATTGAAACGATTATCTGGTCGAATGATCGGTTTTACGTGAATGCCATGCAACCGGGTTTGGTGTTGAATATTTTGCCCGTCGAGGGCGCGATTGAACGCATTCAAGAACCAATCAGCATTCAAGACCTCGCTGAAAAGTATCAAGTTGACCCCTATGCCATCATTGACTCCGACTATAACCAACTGGGGGGGTCACTGCCCGAAAATGTACTGCCGGAAGGATTAGAAGTAGCCATTCCGGGGGGGATTGGTTCTAAGGAGCCGATTTACTGGACACCGATGGGTGGAGCTTCGACGACAGCGGAATTGACGGCGGGTGGGGTCTATATGGGGACGGCGAAATTTGGCGTGGGGCAGTCGGGATCGTGCGGCG
This sequence comes from Anaerolineae bacterium, assembly GCA_019913005.1. Lineage (GTDB taxonomy): Bacteria > Chloroflexota > Anaerolineae > Aggregatilineales > J027 > CFX10. The sequence goes on from JAIOHL010000252.1 coordinate 2,224, forward strand.
TGCAAGAAGTTTACAATGGCACCGCCCCGCTCTTTAAGCCTGTCTCCGGTTATGTACTAACCACCGATTTTTCGTGGGCACATCGCGGACTTGATCTTTCCGCCGTGACAGGTACCCCCGTCAAAGCAGTGGGCGGTGGGGTGGTCATTTTTGCCGGATGGAGCGATTGGGGTTATGGCTGGAGTGTGGTCATTTCACATGGGGCGGTCATGAGCCTATATGCCCATCTGACAGCAGATTTTGTCTACTGTGGGCAGGTGGTAGAGGCGGGGCAGCATATCGGGAACGTGGGGAGCAGTGGCAATTCAACCGGCCCACATCTGCATTTTGAAATCCGCGATGCCGCTGGTGTGCCACAGAATCCGCGTGATTATCTGCCATTTTGAGAAAGTAAATTAGATACGCGGGAATAAATTCAGAATCCCCACCCCAAGCCCCTCCCCATTGCATGGAGAGGGGCTTTTTTATACCATTTTTCACGGCGCAAGGGGGCCGTCGAAGCTACCGCCATTGCCGTCGGTAGGCACAAAGGCATAGACCTGACCATCCCCGCCGACAATCATGAAACCGCGTTCAAAATCTTGCCAATAACTGGAATAGGCCGTCTCGCCCTGTGTGGCCCATCCGATTGAAGTACGGAGGGGTTCATTGGAACGCCATGCCAAACCAAATCCACGAATCGGTTGACGCAGATTTTCGGCGGGGGGGGCAAAGGCGGGGTCGCTTTCGGGTTGACCGTCGGCCCATGTATCGGCAATGCGATAGTAACGGCGGTCTTGGGTTTGCAGGGCATAGATTTCTTTGGAATCACGCCAGAACATGATGCCACGCTCGAACGGTTCATAGACCAGCGAGAGTTGATACCCGGCATCACGTGGACAGCCGAGACGCTGCTGCAAATTGGGATCGCGGCCATAGGCATTGGCAAATGAGGCGTTGGGCTGAATGGGACAGTTCACTGGGCCAGCCACTGCAAGGGTGGGAGTCGTCAAAACCGGGCCAATCGGGATGGTTTGGGCAGTGGGAGCACCTAAAAATACAGGAATCGTCGCCCCCGGCAAACTCCCCGGCGCAATCGGCGTGACATTGCCCGCCAACGGTGTACCACTGGACTGTGGGCCAACATAGACCCCGACATAGGGCGTGGGGGTCAAGGTGGGTTCAGGTGGCTCTGGGGTTTCGGTGGGGAATGAGAGATCAATGGTCGCGGTGGGTAGTTGATCGGCGACGGGGGACGTGGCCGTAAACTGCACGGTTATTAACATCTTGGGCATGTCATTCACACCCGCCAGAATCGGGCCATCGGCTTCGGGAGTGGGGTTATTGTTGTCAGTACAAGCGGCTAAGGCCAATACTGCCGCAATCATAGTTAAGGCAAATTTTTTCATCATCGAACAGCCCTGTTGTCAGGATTTACCAGCGAAAAAAGTGTATGGATGGTTTCTTCGGGATTCGGCATACCGAGCAGCCCTTCGCCCACAACCACCCCATCAATCCCAGATTCAGCCACCATCGCCATGTCTTCGGGGGTGCGTATGCCGCCCATGCTGACGACGACAATGTGGCGCGGAATCTGCGGACACAGGCGGGTGGTGCGGCTTAAATCAACGTCAAAAGTGCGCCAATCTACGTTGCTAATGGCGATCACCAGAGGGTCGGATTTTAAGGTGCGGGCCAATTCTTGCTCATCTTGCACCTGCACGACGGCGGTCATGCGGAGGCGCTGGGTAATTGAAACCAAGTCCCATAAACGATACTCCCCCAAGAGGGCCGCAATCAAAATCACCGCATCGGCTCCGGCAGCACGCGCTTCATGCACCTGATAACGATCAAACACAAAGTCGTTACGAATAACCGGGATGCGCGTTTCCTGTGAGACTAAGGTTAAGTGATGGATTTCGCCCTGATAGTAGAGAGGATTGGTGGCTACCGAGAGGGCTTGGACGCCCAAATTTTCAAACAGGTGGGCCTGCTCAACGGGGTCGTAGCGATCTACCAAAATCCTGCCACGATGGGATTGGCGTTTTAGTTCGACGATCAGCGAGAGGCCCCGGTCATAACGCAGAACACTGGAGAGGGCCAGCGGGCGGCGTTGAATACTGGCCAAGGCGTGAAGACCCGACAGCGAGATTTCTTGTTTATTGATCTCAAGCTGTTGTCGGATATTTTCCATGATCTCCGCCAAGAAACCGCTGATTTCAAGCTCATCCAGCGCATCGGGGTCTCGAAGATTTTGTGGTTGATCCATCGCACATCACCCATCTATCTATCGTTACTGAGGGCGATTGTATGCTCAAAACACAACAAAACGCAACCACCGTCACGCATAGTAAGTCTCTATTCAGCAGAGCCAGAAGATGGGCGTTCGTCTGGCGGCACATAGGAATCTACTCGAAACGCGATGGGTTGGCTTTCCAAACTGCTGCCATCGGCGAGTTGGGCAGTTGACCAAACTAGATGATCGCCCGGCTGCAAAGACCACCAAACATCGAAAGGCGCTTGTTCTATGGATTGGACGATATTACCATCAATCCAATAGGTAATGCTGGCCGTTTCGGGTGGGGTGATGACCGATAGACGAATGCGTTGCGTTTCTAATGGCAAGAGCGGCGTCAGGGCAAAAACGGTATAGGGGTCGGGGGAGATCATGCGTAACGGACGTTCTGGTTCTTCACCCACCCGGACAGCAGAATCCGGTGGGGGTGGGATGTTTTGACGGGCGGCCCAATCACGCGCTTCGGGGGGCAGCACCAGATAGACCTTTTCCTGTTGAAATTCGGTGGGGGTTTCGTCGGTTGCCAGCAGTCCGGTGCGGCTGTCTACTAGGAAGGGTTGATAAAAATTATCGGACTCGGTGGGGACAGTGCCCTCAATAAACCATTCCCATTTGCGGACGGGGCAATATTCAGTCGGCAGTAAGCCGGAGGTCGCGCAAACTTCGGCCCGTACAAGCCCCTCAGGTCGCTCAAATTGTAATTCAGGCTGACCATAGAGCACTTCCCGCATGAATTGATTCCAAATTGGCCCAGCCCCCGTTATACCCGTCACATTGGTCATAGGGGTGTTGTCGGCATTGCCCACCCAAACCCCCACGACTAAATTCGGGGTGTAGCCCATTGTCCAGTTATCGCGGAAATCGGTGGTCGTGCCTGTTTTGGCAGCGGCGGGTCGGCCAATATTGAGCGAACTGACCGCCCCAAACGCCGGAATACGCGCTTCATTGTCCGAAAGAATGTCGGTAATCAGATAGGCAACACGCGGATCGAGTTCGGGTTTACCGAGGGCAGGGGTTTGGGCCTCATAGATCGTCTCCCCTGCACTGTTACGAATTTCCAAAATATAGTTCGGCTCCACACGCTGCCCCCCATTGGCAAAAGCGCTATAGGCGGCGGTCAGTTCAACCAAGCGCACCTCCCCGCCACCCAACGTCAGCGATAAATCAAAGCGGCTGGTGTCAGTCAGGGTTGAAATGCCCAAACGAGTGACCAACGTCACCAACGATTGCACACCGATTTCATTGAGGGTCTCTACCGCTGGGATGTTGTAAGACGAGGCCAATGCCTCACGCACCAGAACCGGGCCATGTTCCGCTAGGCCAAAATTCAGCGGGGTATAACTTTCGAGGCGGCGGGTGACAAAGGGCGTTTTGACATCGAGCAGCATGGTGGCTGGGGTGAAAGGTTCTTCATAGGCCGGATTAAAGGCGGCGGCATAGGTAAAGGGTTTCAAGGCTGACCCCGGCTGGCGTGGAGCAAGGGCGGCGTTGACATTGCCGTCTATGCTTTCGTCAAAATAATCGGGGCTGCCCAACATGGCTAAAATCTGGCCGGTATAGGGGTCTATGGCGACTAAGGCGGCGTTATGTACATCTTTGGGCGGCGATCCATCCGGCGGATTATTGAGTTCGGCGAGATGCTGACGGGCAATACGTTCGGCGGCATTCTGCCAATTGAGATCAAGGGTGGTGTAAACTTCCAAACCCCCTGTATAAAGTTCGTCGGCGTAATCGCGTTCCAACTGTGTCCAGACGGCGGCGACAAAATGGGGGGCTAGAATCTCGAATGTGCCCGCACTGTAATCGAGCGGTTCTTTTTTGGCCTGTTCCGCTTCAGATTCGGAAATATAGCCGTGCTTGACCATCAAATCCAAAACAATCGTCTGGCGGTCTTTGGCAATAGTTGGATTTTCGAGCGGGTTATAGATAGCAGGGGATTGGGGCAGACCCGCCAGCATCGCACATTCGGCTAGGCTCAACGAGGCAGGCGACTTGCCAAAATAGATGCGGGAGGCGGCTTCGACCCCATAAGCCAAATTGCCATAATATGTCTGATTGAGATAAAGCGTTAGGATTTCTTCGCGGGAATAGGCCATATTCAAACGAATGGCAAGGATGCTTTCACGCAGTTTGCGGCGCACGGTGCGGTCTTGACTGGGTTGTTTGGTTAGCAAGAGATTACGCGCAACCTGCTGGGTAATGGTGCTGCCACCCGCCCGAACCTCCCCACCGCGCACATTAATCCACAGGGCGCGGGCAATACCTTCAATGTCTACGCCGGGGTGATGATAAAAATTGGCGTCCTCGGTGGCGATGGTTGCATCCGGCAGGCAGCTTGCCATTTCATCAAGGGTAACAGCTTTGTGGCTGCCCCCATACAAATCCACAATTTCATAGAGCAATTTGCCGTTGCGGTCATAGATGCGCGTGCTGGGAAGAGCCAGACCCGCTTCCAAATTATCAACATTGGGCAGATCAACAAACAGCCATTGATAGAGATAGACGATGCCGGAGATGCCCAAAATAAGCAAAACCAAGAGGGCACGCTGCCAGCGTCTGCGCCGTTTCCAAAATCGCTGGTAAAGATTTTTGGGGAAAGATTTTTTCATCACGACCTGCCAAAATCATCATACTGACCTCATTCCTCATTTGATTTTACAGAAAGTTGGAATGGAAATAGCGCTGAGGCATGAAAGCGAAAAGCAACCATAGGCCAAGCGGTGAGGTACATGAAGTTTCAAAAAATTTCGGTCTCAAGAGGGCAAATTTGTTATACACTAAAACTGGTGGAGGCTAATGGAAACGAATAGAAGCAAATAAGTAAAGGTTTTGCATTTGTTCGTCCCGGTGCTATACTACAGCATACGCTTTTACCGACATCTCGGTTAGGGCAGTGGAAATCAGCAGTCATCGAAACCTATCTCCAATGCCTGCTGGTGATTAGGAGTCTGGCGTTTTCAAGTGCAGGGGATTTGCCAACTCCGCTTTTCATTTCGCACTTGTCCGAAATGTCACCGGCCTTTGGGGGAGCCTTTCAATTGAAGAATCCCCCAAAATACAATCCCAATGACAACACGAGGCCTATCACATAATAAGGCTAGGGATCGGATGAGGAAGTAGAGGTATGGTAGAGGTCAAAATTGATTGTATTAGAATGAGCTTGATGACCCAAAACCGGGTGGTCATTCTAAAAGAAGAAGGCAGCGAACGGTATCTGGCAATCTGGATTGGGCCATACGAAGCGGAAGCCATTACCACCGAGCTTCAAGATGTTCAACACAAACGCCCTTTGACCCACGACCTATTGAAATCACTGATTGTCGAAATGGGAGCGGAAGTTCAATATGTGGTAATCACCGAACTCCGTCGCCCCGATGATATTTTCTTCGCCAAGATTGTGATTGAATTGGACGGACGTGAACTCGAAGTAGATTCTCGCCCCAGTGACGCCATCGCATTAGCAGTCCGTGCCCGCGTGCCGATTTATGTTGAACCTGAAGTGATGGATGCCGCCGCTGTTACCCCCGAAGAAGATGTTGAGAACGAACCCGATGTGCCGACTGAAAAAGGCGCGGCGTTGGACGACAAACTAGGGTTGTTCAAAGATTTTGTGGAAACACTCGATCTGGATAATTTGGACGAAGAATAATCCGAGGAATAGAATTCCCCGGCTACAAAAACAATGTCCACGAGATGTGGACAGAGCCTCCATCACGATACAGATAAATTTTAAAGGGCAGGACTCAATACCCTGCCTTTTTGATTGATTAGCTCCCGGTGACTCCAATTGGCGCGATATTGGGTTCAACGTAAATGGGGTTGCTTAAAATCCAGCAGCGTTCAATTCCTTTATATTCACGCCAAACCTCGACGCGATAGGCCCCCGGTTGGGAGGCGACATAGGTCAGATTCTCGACATTGGTCTCGTCCGCGACCACCTGTCCCCGAAAAATCATTTTGATGTGGGTGCGGACTGGCATCAACACTTGCAAGGTAACACCATGCCCCAAACGAATACTATCCCCCATTTGGGCGGTTGCGCCCTGTGCTCCCTGCGCCGAATATCGAAAACCTTTGGCCTCACCGGGAATGCGGTAGCTAATAAACGTGCTGCCCCGTGCTAAGGCTCGATAAATGATGTCGGCGTCGTGTTCCATTTCCCCGATCAAAGGGTGTTGGGTCAAGATATGGGTATTGACGCAGTTAAACAAAAAATCATAGGGGAACACGATGTGGGTAATCGGGCCAATTTTCATCGGCGTGCCGTGCGCATCAGAATTGCCGATACCCACGACCCGCTTGCCCTGTGCCAATAATTGATCCCATTTGGCGAGGGTTTCTTCGTCCGGGCCAATAATCGCGTCTTCAGGTGAAAACAAACGCCGCACACTCTTCAGCGGGTTTTCGAGGACGGCCTTAAACGAACTCATATAATTCCATATTTCGAGGCCTGTGTAGCCCTCAATATCCCAATCTACCCAAGGGATACCTTCAATATCTTCGCGCCAATCTACCCCTTTATCAAATGGATGGGCCAAAAAGGTCATGCCACCTGCGCGATTAACCGCTTTGATAAGAGCTTGGGGGTCGGGGGCATAACGATTCATTTCGGTTTTGGCGTTGTAAACCAAGCAGTGATTGACTTGGGGCAGGCGGGTGCGGTCATGAATTTCTTGCCCGGTCAATAACAGAACGTAGCCACGTTTTTCATCGCCATAATAACCCTGTACTCCATCAATCCAAATGTTGTGATCGGTTACGACCACAAAGTCGAGTTTGGTGGCAAGGGCAGCATCGGCGATTTCGGAATGCCATGCTTCACCATCGGAGTAGGGGGTATGCATATGAAGATTGCCAATATATTCGTGATAGGCCATTGGATACCTAAGTTGAAAATTTGAAAAATTAAAATGACGACTGCAAAAAAGTTCGCTCAAAAATTGTACTCTTTTTTGGGGTGGAGCAGTGCGGGAAAATTTGGGTGGTGTGAACGAAAGTTATCAACACTTTTCCCACTATTTTTTATTTTTAAATAGTCGTAGTAGTAGAGAGAGGGTAACCTGTTGATAACTTTTTTCTCGATTATGACACGTCTATTAAAATGGCTTAAGGGTGGGATTTTGAATATGTTGATTGATAAATCAGCATGTTGATAACTTGTTGATAACCTGTTCATAACTTTTTGAGTTATCAACAGGTTATCAACAGTTAAGGTTTGTGTAAGAAGCGGAAAGGCAAGTTATCAACAGGTTATCAACAGGTTTGAAAAAGTTATGAACAGGCAACTTCCTCAATACTTCTTGATATGGCTTGTGGGAGCGGATGAACGTTATCAACAGAACAAATTATCTGTTGATAACTTGTTGATAACCTGTTGATAAGTCCTTTGTGGAGGTAAATCGGAAAACTAGCTTAATTCTAACTCTATTCTAACATAAGAGATTGTTGCGCGGATAGGATATAGTTGAGTTATAGTATAAAATTATATTCCACGAAGCGCGGTACTATTTTTTCTTCGATTTTCTGATCTGTTTTACCGTAGCATGTAAAAAGGCAAAATCGCCGCGTGCTGGCATGAGTTCATTGACTTCCACAATTTCAAAGGTGTTTTTGCCAATTTTGACGTGCCCCCCCACTTTCGGTTGCTCAAATTGATTGATAATTGCACCGGGGTGTGCGCCGCCGAGAACGACGTAACTCACTTTATAGACCATCTGATCCGCTCCTTGTACCTAGCGCTTTGTGCTTCGTAGATTTTGGTGGCGCAGCTTGTAGGACAGGTCAATTGCTAGATTACGCATGACCACAAACCCAATTGCGGTACTCGATTGACACAGTTGATTAAAACTGTCTCGATGAATAGCATCTACGATAGTTTCGTCGTTCATCGCTCGCACAGTCGCCGAGCGTGTGCCATAGTCAATGAGGGCGATCTCCCCAAAAATTTGACCCTGCCCCAAAAAAATCTTTGTTTCGGCGGGTGCTTGTCGGTTGGCTTGGACGCTGATTTCGACCTGCCCACTGCGGATGATGTACATTTTCTCGCCTTCATCATCCTGCGAAAAAATCACTTGGTCTTCCTGATAGACCTCTTCTTGGCTAATGGTAATGAGTGCCTCGATTTGTTCATTGGTTAGGCCATTAAACAATTCGACTGCTTTGTAGAGTTGTAATTGATTGGTCACTGGAGCCTTCTCCTATGGCACTACAACATAATCTATTCTTTATTATAACGCCGCAATTTATTCCGAGTGCGTAGGCACTTTTTCTTGTGCAACTCTTATTTGAGTACACTATATCGGTGTGGTATGATGAGTTTAATGCCTTTTACCAAAGTCAAGTAGGGATAAGCATGTTTTTTGGTCAACCAGATGATGAGTTTTCAAAACTGCTTTCCACGTTAGAGGCGGTTTATACCCACAGCTTGGTACAACGGCGCGGCGGTAAACCTGCCGCTTGGCGTCCCCCAACCGATGTGTATGAAGCCGATGATCGTTTGATTGTCTGCGTTGAAATCGCGGGTATGCGGGATGGCGAATTTCATATTACGATTGATGAACGGCTTTTGATTATCAGTGGGGTGCGGATACGGGACTATGAACACCCCCAGCCATCATTGCACCAATTAGAAATTCGACATGGTGAGTTTAGGGTGGAATTGATGCTGCCATGGGCAGTAGATCGCAGCCGGATTGAAGCGAATTATCGGGATGGTTTTTTGCAGGTAGAACTTCCCCGTCGTCAAGATCGTCAAATTCACATCATCAATGTCCGCATAGATGAAACTGACGAAGAATAAGTTGTCTGGCATGACAACAACCGTGCGTTAAAGCACCACAAGGATAGTAAAAATTCTATGGATAATATGACTTGGCATGATGGCCTTGTTGAAATTGAGCTAACAGACTCGCCACTAGCCGCATGGTTTGCAGGCAAGTCGGGTAAGTCAGAAGAGACCAAACGTCAGATTAGTGTTACAACCCCAGAAGACAACGGCGAACCCTCTGACGAAGACACTGAAATTCCCCCTATTCCAAGCGAACTGCCTATTTTGCCCTTACGCGGCATTGTGGTCTTTCCGCAGACGGCAATTCCTTTAACCGTTGGGCAGCCGCGTTCGATTCGCTTGGTGGATGAAGTCGCCACGACGGGTCGGATTATTGGGCTGTTTGCGGCCAAAGACCCGATGCAAGAAACACCGGGGCCGGATGAGATTTATAAAATCGGTACGCTGGCCCAAATTCATCGCTTGTTCCGTGCGCCTGACGGCACGATTCGACTGCTGGTGCAGGGTTTGTCACGGATTCGGATTGAAGAATACACCACTCAAGAACCCTATCTTAAGGCCAAAGTTGATCTTGCACCCGAATCGTTGGAAGAAACCATCGAAGTTGAAGCCCTGATGCGCAATATCGTTGAGCAGTTTGGCCGCTTGGCTGATCTTGTGCCGAGTATCCCCGGCGAACTGATTTCGTCGGCACTGAACTTGGATGACCCACTGCAATTGGTTTATACAGTGGCGACGTATATTCGCATTGATCTCGAAGATCAGCAGAAACTGTTGGAACTGGACAGTGTGATCGAAAAACTGCACAGCCTCATGCAGATTATGAGCAAGGAACTTGAAGTCCTTGAACTCGGTCACAAAATTCAGACTGAAGCCCAATCCGAGATGGAAAAAGTGCAGCGTGAGTATTTCCTGCGCGAACAACTAAAGGCCATCCAACGCGAATTGGGTGAAGGCGACGAACAGACGCTTGAAATTGAGGAGTTTCGCCAAAAAATCGCTGAAATTCACATGTCGGAAGAGGCCGAACGCGAGGCCCGTCGAGAACTAGACCGCCTTGCCAAATTGCCCACTGCTGCCGCTGAATATGGCGTAATTCGCACCTATCTGGATTGGCTGGTGAATCTGCCGTGGGACAAGCGTACCGCCGATAACCTTGATATTGCCCATGCACGCACAATTTTGGATGAGGATCATTATGACCTCGAAGACATCAAAGAGCGCATTTTGGAATATCTGGCTGTGCGTAAAATCCGCTTGGAACGGGCCGATCAACTTGCCAAACTGACCGGGGATGACAAAATCCGGCGGCGGCGGGAGGGTGCGATTCTATGCTTTATTGGCCCGCCCGGTGTGGGTAAAACTTCGCTGGGGGCTTCCATTGCACGGGCGATGGGCCGCAAATTTGTCCGCATGAGTTTGGGTGGGGTGCGTGATGAAGCCGAAATTCGCGGTTTCCGCCGAACCTATGTGGGGGCCATGCCGGGGCGGATTATCCAAACCCTGCGTCGGGCCGAAACCCGCAACCCGATTATGATGCTGGACGAGATTGACAAGCTCGGTCACGATTTCCGGGGCGATCCGGCGGCGGCATTGTTGGAAGTGCTTGACCCTGAGCAGAACAACGAATTCCGTGACCACTATTTGGATGTGGCGTTCGATTTATCTGAAACGATTTTCGTCACAACCGCCAACGAACTTGATACGATTCCACCACCCCTGCTTGACCGTATGGAGATTATTGAACTCAGCGGCTATACTGAGCGTGAGAAGGTGCAAATCGCCAAGCAGTATTTGGTGCCGCGTCAAATCCAAGAGAATGGTCTGTTCCCTGAAGAAATCAGCTTTAATGACGAAGCGATTGTCGAGATTATTCAGGACTATACCCGTGAAGCTGGGGTGCGTAACTTGGAACGGCAAATCGGCAAGGCGGCCCGCAAGGTGGTGACCCGCATCGCCGAGGGCAAAGATAAGCGGGTAGTGGTGACACGTGAAAAAGTCCATGATTTATTGGGTCATCCACCCTTTGGTTATCGTACCGAGATTGAGCAGCGTGTCAAACGTCCGGGGGTGGCGACTGGCTTGGCCGTCACATCGGTTGGTGGTGATGTGCTGTTTATTGAGGCTACCGAGATGCCGGGGCGCAGTGGATTCCAACTCACCGGACATTTGGGTGAGGTCATGCAGGAAAGTGCGCGGGCGGCGTTTAGCTATCTGCGGTCACGGGCAGAGGAATTGGGGGTCAAGCCGAATTATTTTGATGGGCACGACATCCACCTGCATGTACCTGCCGGAGCGCAGCCGAAAGATGGCCCATCCGCCGGGGTAGCCATTACTGCGGCACTGGCATCGCTGGCAACAGGCCGATTGGCGCGTAGTAATGTGGCGATGACAGGCGAAATTACCTTACATGGTTTGGTGCTACCCGTCGGAGGCATCAAAGATAAAGTCTTGGCAGCGCACCGACTTGGCTTAGATACGGTGATTCTTCCGGCCCGGAATAAGCCTGAATTAGAAAAGCTACCGGATGAAGTGCGTAATGCCATGAAGTTTGTGTTGGCAAAGACGGTGGATGAAGCGCTCCAAGCGGCCCTTGAGCCAATTGGCAATGAGGCGGAATCGCGTCGTCAGTATGTTCAACATACAGATTTATACGCCTAGAGCTTTTTGGAGCCGGGGAAAGCGAGAGGATAGCGTTGCCCAAAGTAATGATTGTGGATGATGACCGAACAACGACATCGCTCCTAAAACAATTGTTGGAGATGGATGATTTTGAGGTCATGGTCGTTCCACGCGGATTAGATGCTTTTCAAAAAGCCCAAGAATTCCGCCCGGACGTGTTTCTAGTAGATTACTACCTCGCGGATATTGCTGGGGTAGATTTTGTGCGCCAGCTAAGGGCCTCCAAAGATTTCTTGACAACGCCGGTGGTCATGGCCTCCGGGCGGGATGTTGAGCGCGAGGCCAAAGAAGCGGGGGCCAACCTATTTTTGGTGAAACCGTTTGAACCGGATCAACTTGCCGTTCATTTCAATAAATTGATTGGGTAATGCTTTCCGCAAATGAGTTTTAAGGCCTTGCAGCGTCTCGACCACTGTCTGCGTGGCCTATCTGAGATTATTGATGCGGAGAGAATGTAGTGTCATCAGGAAGATCGAAACAAACCAAGTGGTATCGGATGGATTTGCATCTGCATACCCCCGGCTCGGTAGATTACCAAGAGCCAAATGTTACCTATCTGGATATATTGCGAAAAGCCGAACTGCGCGGCCTCGACATCATCGCCTTCACTGACCATAACACGGTGCGGGGTTATGCCGAGATGATGCAGGAGATTGAACAACTCGAATTTTTGGAGCGGTTAGGGCGAGTTGAACCCGATGAGGTACGCCGTCTCAATGAATATCACCGTCTGCTGGACAAGATGCTTGTCTTGCCCGGTTTTGAATTTACCGCGACCTTTGGCTTTCATATCATCGGCGTGTTTTCACCCAAGACCCCCATTCGCAAATTGGAACATATTTTGTTGAGCCTGCGTGTTCCGCCGGATGCGATGGATGAAGGCAATCCTGCGACGGGAGCATCGTCGGATGTACTGACCGCCTATCGGTTAATCAATGAGGGCGGGGGGATTGTCATTGCGGCGCATGTCAATTCGACAAATGGGGTCGCCATGCGCGGCTTTGATTTTGGCGGACAAACCAAAATCGCCTATACCCAAGACCCCTATCTCCATGCGCTGGAAGTGACCGATCTTGAAAAACGAACTCGTATGACGACGGCGCGTTTTTTTGATGGGTCGAAGCCGGAATATCCACGCCGGATGCGCTGTATTCAGGGGTCGGATGCCCACCGCCTGAATGCTGACCCGCGCAGTATGGGCAAAAATCTAGGTATCGGGGATCGCATTACGGAAATCGCCCTGCCGGAGCGCAGTTTTGCCGCACTGGTGCAGGTATTCCAAAGCACGGATTTTGCCAGCACCCGGCCCTATCGCAGCACGCGGGACCCGTATGACCATATTCAGGCGGCGCGTGAAGAAGGCCCTAGCATTGTGCAGTCGTTCCATGAATTTATGGCGAAGCGCAACGGCTATTTGTATAACATCGTGGCGGATGTGTGCGCGATGGCAAATACCAACGGTGGCACGATTTACATCGGGTGCAATGAAAATCCCAAAAAGAAGCCCATCGGGGTTGAAAAAATCGCCCAAGAAATTGACCACCTCTACGACGAGATTGACAGCAAGATCACACCCAAACTGGAAGTCGAAATAGACGCGCAGGAAAGTCAGGGTATCCCGATTGTCCGTATCCGGGTGCTACGTGGCCCGGATGTGCCGTATGCGATTGACGAAAACAAGATTTATGTGCGGGACGAAACCGAAACGTCGTTAGCGGTGCGAGATGAGATTGTTCAATTGGTACAGCGAGCCATGCTGTCGAATATGCCTGTGCCTGCGATGCCGATTTTGCCTCCTTCCAAAGAAACGATCATATTGCCTCAAGTGACTGCCCATGAGACCGGGGAGTTTACGGTGGTGGAAGTGCCAGAGGGTGGGGCTACACCCCCGCTGACAGGGGTTGAAATTGCCAGCACCGAGGAGCGCAACGGCAAGTTTTATCACACGATGCACGACCTACGAAATGGCAGCGTAGTGCGGAATGTGACCCGCGCTTCGGCCCGCCGTTTGTGGCATTACGCCATTACCGAACATGAAAACCAGACCTTTGACCCGCGTGCCGTGTATTGGATTGGCGATATTGGTCTGATTAAGCGCTATGAACGCGGCAACGAAATTCGTTACGATTTGGCCCAGCGCCAAAACGGGCAAACGCGCATCTATTATGGCGTGACGGTTGAGGGGCTGCATGGGGCGTGGCAGGTCTTTGCGGAAGCTGATGACGAACATCATGAATAATCAGCATGAAGCGGAGGCCAATGATGAATACCATGAATAAGAGGTGGGGAATCGTTTGGTAAATTACTCCCCTCTGCGCCGTTGGGAATGGATTTCCGCCGTTGGCATCCTTTTGCTGGCGGCGTTTTTGCGTCTTCACGCCCCCGACATCACCGAATTTAAACGGGACGAGGCCACCCTGTCGCGGCTATCGCTCAATTTGGCACAGGGCAAGGATTTTCCTGTTTTAGGGATTGGGTCGTCGGTGGGTTTCCCTAATTCGCCGATGAATGTTTATCTGTTGGCTATCCCCTATGCCGCTGGTAATAACCCGATTTTGGCAACCCTGTTTGTCGGATTTCTCAACGTGCTGGCGGTGGCGCTGACATGGCGAGTGGCACGGCGCTATTTTGGGGCAGAGGCGGCGCTGGTAGCAGGCTTTTTGTATGCGGTCAGTCCTTGGGCGGTCATTTATTCCCGCAAAATCTGGGCACAGGATATGCTGCCGCCGTTTGTGATTGCTACAGTTCTGACAGGTTTGTTGGGATTAGTCGAAGTCAAAGCCAAGCGATGGGCGCAGTTTTGGCATTTACCCCTGCTGGCGATCACGGCCCAAATCCATTTCGCGGCGGTCATTCTCGCCCCGATTTCGCTGTTAATGGTCGGGTTGGGATGGTGCAGAATACGGCGGGAATTTTGGTTCGGGTTGGTGGGGGCGGTATTGCTGTGTATGCCGTTCGTGTATGGCCTGTATCAAGATGATTGGTTGAGTCTCAGCAAGATACAGGACAGCCTTGAACGCAGCCGCAACAGTAACCCCGGTGATGTCACCCCGATTGTTGAAAATCCGCGAGAGATCCGCAGCACGGCGCTTGATTATGTGTGGTTCACCATCGCGGGTAAAAATATCCATTCACTGACGGGGGCAAATCAATTTCAGCAATATTTGGACGAGATGCCACCTGCCTATGGGGTGTTTAATCTTGTGCCAATCGGGGTGGTGATGGCGGCGCTTGGATTGGGGGTGATGGCTTGGCGCAAATCGGCCCAACGACCCATTTTGCTAGTGCTACTGGTTTGGTTGATTGTTCCGGTGGCGGCCTATATCTATACATGGACAGCCGTGCAGCCGCATTATTTTATCCCGATGATGCCCGCCGCGTTTATTGTGGTGGGGGCGGGAGTTGCCCAATTAAAAAAAATCTGTGTCTTGGGACACGGGGCGAAATCCACCGTGCATAGGCAAACATCAGTAAGCCAACATCGGAGACAGCCTTTGGAATTCGCCACCAGCATCCTTGTTTGGGTGGCTTTCGGTGTGATTGGGATGTTGCAAATCTGGCTGATGCTGGGCCTGCTAAATTTTCTAAATACGCATGACACGATGGGGGGGTTTGGTACACCGCTGGGGTATTTGCTGGATGTGCGTCAGACAATTTTGGATGCCGACGCGGATGGGGTGTTGGTCGTCAGCGAGGGCGATTCCGTGTTGTATGACAATGAGCCTGCTGTGTGGGATGCGCTGTTGGATGGGGCGGGAGAGGTGCGTTTTGTAAATCCCGCTCATTTGTGGGTTGTGCCTGCCGAACCGACGCTACTTCTGGTGTCCCCGACGGTTGACCGTGATTTGATGCCGATTACGCCAGAGGTACAACCCTATAAAACACTGGCACTGCGTCCGGGGGAAGGAGTATATCAAATTTGGCAAAACCCATTACCAAGTGTGGCGGGGACACGAACGGCTGTGGAGGCTCATTTTGCGAATGGGGTGGTGTTGGAATCCATCTGGCGTGATGCGAATGAATTATGGTTGGTGTGGCGTGTGCCGGATGCCCAAGCCGGAATGCAATATATCGCGTTTGTACATGGCTTGGATGCCCATGACCAAAAATTGGGGCAGACCGACTTACCGTTTTGGCCGGGTGGGTATTGGCAAGTGGGCGATAAAGTATTGGTACATGCCCAATTAAATTTGGACGGGGTGCAGAAATTGAGCATCGGCATATATCGGTTTTTGGCGGATGGGAACTATCAAAACAGCGAATTGTTGGATGCGGAAGGGCGCTATCTGGCGCAGTCGCTGGTGATTGAAAACCAATAAAATCGTCCACCCCCTGCCATACATGCAGCAAGAGATGGACGAAGGTCTCAACAACTTAGAATGAGAAGCCCTGTTGGGGAGGTGGTCCCATATATTGTGGGCCAGCGCCACCCGCCGCCCCAATTTGAATACCCCATTGGGCGATAATGTAATAGACGGCGAGGCTTGAAGCGGCAATTGCTAACAATCCCGGGATGCAGCATAAGAGAATGCCGATGGCAATGATGATCCACGCGATAATGTAGAAGATGATTAGATCAACATACAGCATGAGCGTGTTGCTTAGATTGCTCGTCGCATCTTGGATACGAGCCGAAATGTTGGTAAAGGCGCTGAAATCTTCAGTCGCGGCATAGTGCGCGATGGCAGAGAAAACAAGCGGGGTAATCAGCAGCGAATAGCCTAAACTGATGAAATTCAATAGACAAGATAGAGCGGCTGCCCCACCACTATCGCTTTGACCAAGACCAGCATTGCAGCAAGCAATAATGATGTTTGGGATGGAGTAGATCAGGCCGCCCACAAAGGCCATAAACCCGCGAGTCAAATCGCCGCCCCAATCATCCCATTCTGGTAGGCCGGGTTCGCGCCGATAAATCCGTTGGATTAGGCGTAGTTCATAGCCCCCAATGATGAACCAACCAAAAATTGGGATGAACAGCAACACGACCAATATCGCCAGTTTACCCAACCAGCCTTTATCCTGCATTGGGTATTGAAGGGCATCCATGAAGTGCATTTTTCCCCACCTCCAAGTTTCATGACCAAATGGATAGAATCAAATCACTATTTCTATTATCGGTAGATTTACAGAACGTGCAATTAACCCCGACTTGTCCAAACGCGATGCACGGTCAGGGTATCACTCGAAAACGGCACTTTGACTTCGCGCCGGACGATTTCCACGACTTCCAGATCACCGGGGTCGCCCAAAGTGGTGATGTAGCGCTGCAACGATAACCCGGTGGGTTGTGCAACGATAATCGCAATGATAGAGAGCAAGATGATGCTGGGCAGGCGGCTTAGTTTTTCTTGCCAGCGTTCACCGACCCCGGCTGTGCCGACGAGGGTTGCCATGCTGGTCAGAAAACCCGCCGTAACCAAACCCGTGCCACAGTTGGGGTGGACGGCAAGATGGTGTTCACCGCCTTGCATTCGTTTGAGGGCCTCATTGACCGCTGATTCGACCTGTTCGGTATCAGCATTGCCATAGAGGAAAAAGCCATCTACGACGGAGCGACCCGCCATACTCAGATTTTGAATTTTACGACTCAGCAGATGAATCGTCGCATGTTCCAAACCGTGATTACGCCGTACACGCCGGATAGGGCGCAGATTGATAATGGGCGTCAACAATGTTCCAAGACTTTCGATCATTCGTAGCTCCAACTAACTTCAAAACTCGCAACTTTATCAGCGTAACACTTTCAGGGCAGGAGGGCAATTGTTTTACATCATCAAGCCCAAAAACTTATCGGCATCAATGTTCCCACCAGAAATAATAACCGCTGTTTCTTTGCCATCCTCAATTTCGACGTGTTTCTGGGCAAGGGCCGCCAAACCCACCGCCGCCGCACCTTCGATCACCCAGCCGTGTTTATAAAACATCCACCGAATCGCTTCTTCAATGGCAGCTTCTTCGACGAGTACAATTTTATCTACGTATTGCTGGCAGATGGGTAGCGTTACGGAGTTTTCCTCGATACCCCCAGACAAGGCATCGGCAATTGTTTCTTCTTCGGCCAATTCTAGGCGGTAGAAAAAATTGTACATGGCAGGCGTGGCAATGGATTGCACCCCAATGACCTCGACTTCGGGTCGAATGGTTTTGGCGGCAAGGGCAATCCCACTCAATAACCCCCCGCCGCTGACAGGGACTAATATGCGCTGAATTGAAGGGTGCTGTTCAAAGATTTCGAGGGCAATGGTGCCTTGACCCGCCATCACATCAAAATCGTTATAGGGGGATATAAAAAGCCGTCCGGTTTCACGCTCCAATTCACGGGCGTGCTGCTCGGCTTCATCATAGGTGTCGCCATGCAAGAGGGCTGTTGCGCCAGATCGTTCGACCCCATCAACTTTGCGGCGGGGGGCTTGTTTGGGCATGACCACGATGGCATCCGCACCGACCATCGCTGCGCCATAGGCCACCCCCTGCCCATGATTGCCTGCTGAGGCCGTGATGATGCCACGCTGGAGGGCTTGCTCTTGATTTAGCAGAACAGCGTTGAGTGCCCCCCGAATTTTAAAGGAGCGGGTGGGGTTGAGGTTTTCTAGCTTGCAATAAATGGGCGTTTCGTAGTCGGCGGCACGTTCCAGCGGGGTC
Organism: Anaerolineae bacterium; assembly: GCA_019913005.1. Lineage (GTDB taxonomy): Bacteria > Chloroflexota > Anaerolineae > Aggregatilineales > J027 > CFX10. The sequence continues at coordinate 20,613 of JAIOHL010000252.1, forward strand.
GGATAGAGATAGGGCTGAATGCGCTGGCGGGCGGCTTTTACGTCAGAAAAGTCGAGTGGTTTCTTCATTTTTTTCGGGTTTACCAATCGGCAGAACGGTCATTTACATGATTGTCGGTTAGGCATTCAAGATTACCCCCGTCAGCGCGAATCATACAAATTTCAAAGTCCCCACCCGCGTTCGATTCAAATAAAATATGTTCCCCGTCTGGCGACCATTTGGGGTCGGTTTCCACACTGTCGGGCAAATTGGTTAAGCGCCGCACATCGCTGCCGTCCACATTCATGATATACAATTCTTCTTTTTCCTCATCACGGGATGAAGCAAACACGATTTGTGTGCCATCGGGCGACCAATCGGGCAGACCATCGAAGCGATCATTATCTGTGAGTTGAATGAGGTTGTTGCCCGTAACATCTATGATGCAAATCTCGCGTCCCTCGTTGATGGTGCATTGATAGACCAACTGCGTGCCATCCGGCGACCAAGCGGCATAAGCATCGGGTTCAGAACTGGTGGTCACTTGTACCACCTCGTAGGTCTCCGGATTCATGATGAAAATATCCGAATTGCCATACTGATCTGAATGTAAGGCAAGTTGTGTGCCGTCCGGTGACCATACTGGCCCCCATTGGCTGTATTCCAGAAAGTCAATCACTTCCCATGACAGGGACCGCTCATAGGTCACGCTCATGTTAGCCATCACTAAAAAAGATTCATGGAGTAATTCTTCGTACACGACCCATGCTCGATCTGGCGAGAGTGAAGGGGCATCCACCGATAACCCAAAATTACTCGTTAGCTGACGCTCAACCCCGGTATCCAAATCGTGTAGATAGATTTCCCGATTGCCACTTCTGTCTGAGACGTAAACGAAAAGTTCATGGTCGTCGGGAAATGGTGTTAGCGTTGGCGTCCAAGTGGGGGTTGGGGTAGAGGTTGGTGTAACCGAAGGCGTCAGGGTGATGGTCGAGGTTGGCGGTAGAACGGTGAGTGAGTTGGCGGGTGTAATCTGCTGGGCCACATTCATAAACGCTATTTGAGTTGTTGTCGCAAAGTCTAGTCCTACTAATACGAGCACTAATCCAATGCTTAAGGCTGTCAATAATACGAATCGTCTAGACATGAGAAATTTCTCCCTGATTGATTCCCCCTGTTCCATTTTAAGGCTTTGAATCTCTGCCCTGCAAATCCTTTGGCGCGTTATAATCTCAACCTATCACAACATCCATTCAGAAAGGCCCTTTAAGCAATGGTCTATAACCAGAACGCATTCCAGACCTACCTTGATACGCATCGTGAACGGTTTCTGGATGAACTTAGGCAAATCATCGCATTTCCGAGTGTGGCGGCCCAAAAACGCGGCATCCATGAATGTGCCGATTGGGTGGTGGCCCGCCTAAACAAAATAGGTGCGGCGGTGCAAAAATTTGAACTTCCCAACGGAGGTAGCCCGGTGGTTTTTGGGGAAATCGGCACAGGTGAACGGACACTGCTGGTTTATAACCATTACGATGTGCAGCCGGAAGAACCACTGGAACAATGGGAGACATCCCCTTTTGAATTGGCTCTGCGTGATGATACCCTGTTTGGGCGCGGAGTGGTGGATGATAAGGGTGAATTATTGGCCCGTATCCAAGCCATTGAAACATGGCAGGCCACGCAGGGGGAACTGCCTGTCAAAGTCAAGTTTGTGTTTGAGGGTGAGGAAGAAATTGGGAGTATCAACCTCCCAGCGTGGGCTGAAGCACATCGCAGCATTTTGGGGGCGGATGGTCTGCTGTGGGAAGGTGGTGGGCGTGATGAGACAGGTAAAAATTCAATGGCGGAGGGCTGCAAAGGTATCGCCTATTTTGAACTGCGCTGCAAAGGGGCGGCCTATGACCAGCATTCCTCCATCGCGCCGATTATCCCCAATCCAGCATGGCGGTTGGTGTGGGCACTCAGCACGATGAAAAATGAGCGTGACGAAATCACCATTGACGGCTATATGGCGCATGTGCGGCAAATGCCTGATTGGGTGATCGAGCGTATTGATGACCTGCCGTTTGAAAGCGAAAAAATCCGCCAGCGAGTTGGCCTTGAGCATTGGCTGAATGATATGGACGATAAGACCGCACTGCGCCGTTATATGCTTGAACCCACCCTAACCATCTGTGGGTTTGATAGCGGTTATAAAGGCGAAGGGACCAAGACGGTACTCCCCGCCGAAGCGATAGTGAAGCTCGACTGTCGCCTTGTACCGAATCTCACGCCCCATCTGGCGCAAGACTTGATTCGCACCCACCTTGATGCACGCGGTTTTCATGATATTTCATTGACGCTGCTGGGTGGGGAAGAACCCGCGATGGAACCAGAGGACAGCTTGGTGCGCCGTGCCGCAATTGCCGCTTGTCAGGATGTGTTTGGGCATGAGCCGATTATCTCCCCTTGGTTTGCGGGCAGTGGGCCAATGTATCCGCTGAGTGTGATGCTGGGGATTCCGGTCATTTCGGCGGGGGCGACATGGCATCCACATGCACGTGCCCATGCACCCAATGAGAATATTTTTGTGCAGGATTATTTTGATGCCATGCACCTGACCGCCGCATTGATGGGGCATTTCGCGGCAGGGCAGTAAAGTAAAAGGGTAAGGGTATACGCCCCTGCTCGTTTAGTGTAAACTACGTGCATCTGTAAAAACCAGATAACCAGACAAGGAGAAAAACATGGCTGCGAAACAATATTCCGCACCACCTGCGATGCAGATTGACCCCGAAAAAAAATATACCGCCACTTTCAAAACTGAACGTGGGGATATTGTGGTGGAATTGTTTGCTAAAGAAGCGCCGATTACGGTGAATAACTTTGTCTTTTTGGCCCGCGAAGGCTATTACAATGACACCACCTTCCACCGCGTCATCAAGAAATTTATGGTACAGGGTGGCGACCCAACGGGCACGGGTCGCGGCGGCCCCGGCTATAAGTTTAACGACGAGCCGGGTGCGTTGCGTCTAAAACATGAAGGGCCGGGAACTCTCAGTATGGCGAATGCTGGCCCCAACACCAACGGCAGCCAATTTTTCATCACCCATGTTGCCACCCCGCATTTGGATGGCAAACACGGCGTTTTTGGTCGCGTGGTCGCCAACAGCATGGACGTGGTCAATGCCATTCGTGAGCGTGACCCCATGAGTGACCGCAACCCCGGCGACAAAATCATCTCAATTGAAATCACCGAAGCGTAAATATCAGTAGCCGAGGAATCAAATTCCCCGGCTACTAGAACAATGTCCACGAGATGTGGACTGATTTTGCTTGACACGAATAAGCAGCGCTCAATTAGTCAAGACAAATCCTGCTATCGTCCAAATAAGTTTTGCAAGGTTGTATCCTCTTTGGAAACCCCCTATTTTCAACTCCATCGTCACACACTCGCCAATGGAATGCGGGTTTGGTGTATCCCACGCCCCAACACAGGCACAGTGGCGATGATGGCCCAACTGCCTGTCGGATCACGCACCGAAAATAAACACAACAACGGCATCAGCCATTTTCTGGAACATATGGTGTTTACCGGCACAGAACGTTGGGCGGAAGCCGAGGTGACCGATGTGGTGCGGCGGCGGGGTGGGGAAGTCAATGCCCACACCTCGCGTGAATCCACCAATTTTCACATCCATGTCGCGGCACAGGACGTTGCCTTTGGTATGGATTGGTTGCATCAGTTGGTATTTAAGCCGAGCCTCCTGCCGGAAAAATTTGAAAAAGAGCGGCAGGTGATTATCAATGAAAAGGGCGGCGAATTTGACCTATTGCAAACCATGTGGGAATGGATTGAAGATCACAATTGGGGCTGGCATGTTGCGCGGGCCATCCGGCGGCGCATCTATCCCGATTCCTCACTGCTGTTGTCTATCATTGGGCGGGATAAGACGCTCAACGCGATTACCCATCAGGAATTGGTAGATTATTATCGGCGCTATTATGCCCCCAATAATGTCACACTGATCGTGGTCGGGGATATTGAGCCACAAGCCGCTTTCGATTTGGCGCAGAAAACATTTGGGGATATTCCGGCGCGACCCTTCCCGCCGACCCATCCCCCCGTGCAGGTGGTGCCCAATACGTTTGATGTTCGGCTGTATGGCCCATCCCCGAATGAGCAGGGGCAGTTGTTGGTCGGGGTGTTGTTGGATTATGCCGAACACCCGGATCGTTTTGGCTGGTGGATTATTGAAGAAATCCTCGAAAACGCCTGTATGCGCGACATCCGTTTTGAACTCGGTTTGTCTTATGGGGTCAACGTGTTTACCGTTTTGTATACCGATACAGGCTATTTTTGCGTGTACACCTCGGCCAATATTGAGGATTTTGACCGGATTCGCCAGATTATCGAAAAACACCTTAATCGCTTGGTGAATGGCGATTTCACGGCGGAAGAATTGGCGGAGGCCCAAGCATCCCTACGGGGTCGGGCGTTGCTCAATTTGCAGGATAATATGGAGTTGGCGTGGTGGCTTTCGACGGATGCCCTTGCCTCGCGTGACGATTCGACCCCTATCCCCGATTATTTTGCCGAAATTTCGCGTTTAACACCGGATGAGGTCAAACGCATCGCAGGGCACTATTTCGCGCCACAAAAACGCTTCTATGTTGAACACCGCCCGGTTGTCACCCCGCGCCGACTTAAGCCATTAGCAGCAGCAGCAGCTTTTGGGATGTTAGGTGCAGCGGTACGACTGTCGTTTCGCCCCCGGCATCGCGCCAAATAGCGATTTTCAATTATCACACGGGGCTAAAGCCGCCGCGCTGAATTTAGCTGTAAATAAAACCCCTCTTGGTGGGGAGGGGTTGAGGTGAGGGAGTTGGAGAGGTAACTCAAGTGCGTCTTAGCGCCGGGATTCAAAGGTATAGGTGATGTCAGTATCGGTAATAACCACACTGGTCACGCGGCCCGTACCTGCCTGACTTTTGATGAAATTGCGCCATGAAGATGCAATAGACGCATTAATTTGGGCCAGCAAATCGACGGAGACGGGTTCGCCATTGGTGGTCGCCGAAAGTACCGACCATGTGACACGGCCATTGCTGACGGTGGGGGTGATGGTGGTCACGGTGTCATAGCTGGCATTGCGGAAATTATGGGTCGAGCTAATGACAACCTGCCCCTCTTGTAAATCCACCGATAAGTTGCTGACTCGACTACGATAGGGGTTGCTCACGCGGTAGGATGCATTAATGGTTTCTTCGGTTATGGTCTTGCTGCGTGTGCCACTTTGAGCAAAGGCAGGCAGGGCCATTGCCGTCAACACACCAATCATAACGAGCATAATCATCATCTTGCGGGTGAGTTTCATCGTGGGGTATCCTCTGCTTCAATACATTCCGATGCTTTTTATGCTAATGGGCGAATGTAACCAAAGCGTCAATGGGTGTAAAAAGTGTGTAAGCTGACCGTAAAATTCTGGGCGTATTTCTTAAACTTTAGGACTTCTCGATGAGTGAAAATCCCTATAATCCGCTGCAACCCACCAGCGATCCCCTGTTATTTTATGGGCGTGAAGAAACACTGGCAGCGATTCAGCTTCATTTGGTCAGCGGGACGAATCGTCATGCCCTTACCATTTTTGGGCAACGCGGCATGGGCAAAAGCTCACTGCTATCCCAAGTTCCCCTCAATATTGATGAACGCTTTGTGTGTGTCTATATTGACCTGAACCAAGTGGAATTGGATGATGTCAGCGGATTTATTGCCGCTGTCGTAGATCAAATCCGCGCTATGTTGGAAGTGATCGAAGCCAGCACCTTGCGTCTACCTTCTTTTCCTGATGCGGCGGATGTGGATTTATTGGATTGGCTGGCAGGGGAATATCTGGAAGTTGTGTTGGCCGCTATCCGACGTTCGCGCCATCTGGTGCTGATGTTTGATGACGTGCATTTGCTGTTTGATGCGATGGACACTGGGAATTTGCCCGCCCATTTGATGACCTTTTTATCAGTGCTGCTGGATCGTTATGACCGTCTTAATATGATTGCGGCGCTCGACATTACCTATGAAACCCGCGCTTTGCAAACCGCCCCTTTTGATAATGCCCAATTTCATCACCGCCTGACCAATCTTGCACCCGAAATTGCGGAGGCGGTTGTCACCGAGCCAGCTAAAGAACTCTACGCATTTGAGCCGCCTGCATTGCGCCGGGTGTTGGAATTGGCGGGGGGACACCCCTTTCATCTGCATTCGATTTGCCGTCTCATCTACCGCTTGTATGAGCAGGAACGGCGGGTCTCGACGATTGCGATGGTAGATATTGAGGCGGTCTATCCGGCGGCGTTGGAGCAGGCAGGCGATATTGTTCGACCTTTATGGGAGCATATTCGTCCGAATGAACGATTAGCACTAACGGCCTTGCTGGATTTACGCAAACATAACCCGAATGAGCATTTTGCGGCGGATGGTCTGCGCGAATGGCTCAGTAAAACCGACTACCCACTCAATTCGGTTCAGTTGGCGGCGGCCCTGCGTGGTTTGGAATATCTAGGGATTGTTCAGACCAATGAGCAGGGGGAATATGCTTTTTCGGCGGGGATTCAGGCGGATTGGCTAACCGTGTATATTGTGGATGCACCGGCGGAAACCGTGCGGCGTCCACCCGCTTTATTGCCCAAACCACGCTTCTCGCGGCGCACATTGGCGATGATCGCACTTGGGCCAATTGTCGCCGTGATCCTGTTGGGGTTGGCGGTTCTATTGAATGACGATGACGAGGTTGACAACCCATCGGCCTCAACCGCCACTTTACAGTTGGATATTGAAGCGACGCGCCAAGCTGAATTTGTGACCCAGACCGCGGCTGCCGCGACCCATACTGCAACCCCGACCACAACTTGGACCCCGCAGCCTTCGTTTACCCCCACCCCAGAACCACCGCGTCGTTTTGGGGGTTAGAGCCATACCCCTTTAAAATAATGTACCGTCATCAGGATTGATGGGGTCGGCGGGTGCGGTGACATCGGTGGGTAGGGGGTCGAGCCGCATCCATGTACGCCCTACGCGAAAGAGCATATCGGGCAAAACGGGTCGGCGTTCGTTGGCTGGGAGGCGTTCTTCGCCAATAAATGTGCCGTTGCGACTGCCTGTATCTTCTAGCCAAAATTGTTCACCATCAAACATTAAATGGGCGTGCAGGCGCGAGACTTGACTGTCGTATTCCAAGCTGATGTCCAGCCCATCTCGCCGCCCAATGGCCAAGACCAGAGAACTCATTGGGAAGTCTTTTGGGAGTGGAAAGGCCAAAATCGTGCCATCACGCGGCCCACTCATAAGGGTCACAGTCACTTGTTTGAACATAGAACTTTTTTCCTTTATTCCAAATCATCATCACCCAATTTTTGGCGGGCTTCGGCACGTTTGCGGCGCGAGGCTTCATGCGACGCATCCACCTCTAAAGCACGATTAAAGGCTTTGATGGCATCACGATAGCGGCCTTGCGTCATGACCATTTCCCCCAAATCGTGCCAGAACCATGCGTCATTCGGGGTGACGGAGGTTGCCATTTCATAACATTCGAGGGCGCGGGCCGTGTCTTCGAGTGCCGCAAACGCCGCCCCCATACCATTCCACGCCCAGCCATAATTGGGGGCAAGTTCAACTGCCTTTTGGTAGGTTTCAATCGCTTCCTCAAAGCGGTCTAGTCGGCGCAAAATCTGCCCACGTCTGGCCCATGCCGATTCATTCTTGGCGTCAAGTTTTAGGGCCTCATCCACGACGTGCAGGGCCTGTTCACTGCGCCCTAAGTTGAGCAGCGGGTGAACCTGATTAATCCAATACCACACGCTGTTGGGTTCTTCTTGAGCAGCCCGTTCATAGCTGGCAAGGGCTTCTTCCAATCGTGCCATGCTCTCTAAGGCAAGGCCACGCCCGTTCCATGCCCATCCGTAATTATTATCAATGGCAAGGGCTTGGTCATAGGCTTGCACGGCATCCTTAAAACGTCCTAACCGCCGCAAAATTTGACCCCGCTTGGCCCAGCTTTCGACATGATTGGGGTTGATTTCAATGGCTCTGGTGAGGGGTTCGAGCGCCTCGACATAACGGCCCAATGCCAGATATTCATCGGCTTGGTTATACCAGAACCAGATGTCATCGGGCAGAATTTCCGCTGCTTTTTGGAAACATTGCAGGGCTTCATGGTGACGATTGAGGGCACTTAGCGCCAAGCCACGTCCGTTTAAGGCCCATCCGTAATCCGGGGCCAATTCAACCGCACGGGTATAGGAGGCAAGGGCTTCTTCCAAGCGATTGAGCCGTCGCAGTACCTGACCATGTTTGCCCCATGCACGATAAAAACGCGGGTCGGCTTGGAGGGAGCGACTGAGCGGGGTGAGGGCTTCATTAAACTGATTGAGGCGTACCAGCACATCGGCTTGGTTATACCAGTAGAGTGCATTTTCTGGCTCATTCATGGCGGCGCGTTTATAGGCGTCAAGGGCTTCCTGTAATCTACCGGTGCTTTCAAAGGCCACACCTTTTTCGTTCCATGCCCACGCATAGACCGGGTCGAGTTTGAGGGCGCGATCCAGATAAACAAGGGCGGTTTTGTCGTCGCCTAGCCGTCGGTGGGCATTGCCAAGCCTTGCCCATGAACGGGCGTGCTGGGGGTTGACCTTGACGGCCCGCTCCAAAACGGTAATTGCTTCTTGGAAACGCTCTTGCAGTACCAACAAATTGCCCTGATTGTACCAGTGCCATACGTCGTCGGGGTATAGTTCGGCAGCTTGGCGATAGGCTTGTTGGGCTTCATCAAAACGCCGCAACCGTTCCAACACAATGCCTTTACCGTTAATGGCCCATGCGTAGGTTGGGTTTAATTCAATGGCGCGGTCATAGGCTTTGAGGCTGTCTTCATAGCGTTCGAGATAGCGATACACCTGTGCCAATTTTGCCCAGCTATAAGAGTGATCGGCCTGCACTTTGATGGCTTGTTGGGCCACCTCCATCGCATCTTTATAGCGACCCAAATCCACCAACGTCTCGGCTTGGTTATACCAGTGCCATACATCGTCGGGTTGATAGACGGCGGCCTGCTGGAAGGCTTCAAAGGCTTCGTCCAAACGTCCCAGTGCTTTGAGACACAATCCTTTGCCATTCCATGCCCATGCGAAATTGGGAGTGAGTTCAAGTGCCCGATTGTAGGCGTTTAGCCCCTGCAAATATTGCCCCTGTGCCCGCAGGACTTGACCGCGTTTGGCCCATGAGGATTCATGTAGGGGGTCAATATTGAGGGCGTTATCCAACCGATTGAGGGCGTCCTGCCAGCGACCTAATGTAAATAATACGATGGCTTGGTTGTACCAAACATGCACATCGCCGGGTTTGATTTCCGCCGCTGTTTCATGAGACGCCAACGCCCGCTCCAATTGACCTAGACGCTCCAAAATTTGGCCTTTAACCATCCACGCCCAACCGAAACGTGGGTTAATGTCGAGGGCGCGATTGACTGCTTCGAGGGCCTCTTCATTACGATTGGCGATACGGAGAGCACGGGCTTTGCGTGACCATGTATGCGGACTGTTGGAATCGAGGGCAAGGGCGCGGTCATAGGTCGCCAGTGCCTCGTTTAAATAGCCCAATTCGGTCAGGCTGTAGGCTTTGTCCAACAAATCATTGACCTCAAGGACCGGGCCACTGATTTCGATTTCCGGCGGTTTGCCCGTAATCTGTTCAACCAAGCGGGCTAGGGAATTCGCTAGCTCGCCCCATGTCTGAGGACGATTATCGGGCGATTTTTCCAGACAACTCATCAAAAGCGCCTGCACGGAACGGGGTATCACAAAGGGCAGGTCGTCAGGCAGCTTGGGTTTTTGCTGGTTATGTGCGCGTGCCCATTCCGGGAAGGAGGCCGCCGTAAAAACGGTCTGGCGGGCCAGCATTTCATATAACACGCACCCGAAGGCATAGATGTCTGAGCGCAAATCTAGCTCAACCGAACGGCATTGTTCGGGCGACATATACGGGGCTGTACCGACCACTGCGCCGACCCGTGTCAGGCGTTGGTGTTCGTCAGGGGCATCGGAGTTATCGTCAGGGAGGTCATCAAAGTCGAGCGAGCGCACCAAACCAAAATCGGTGACTTTGGCAATCATGTCGTGATGCACCAGAATGTTGCCCGGTTTCAAATCCCGATGCACCATATCCGGCATTTTTTGGGTAGCGTGCCGCATCCCCAAAGCAATTTGCAAGCCAAACGTGATTGCGGTTTCCAGATCAAGGCGGTTATGGTCAATCCATGAGCGCAAATCTGGCCCCAAGCCCTCTGGCCCGGAAATATGCTCCAAGATGATATAGGGACGGCCATTCCATTTTTGGACTTTAAGCGCCTGCACGATATGACGGTGTTTTTCCAGCCGAATCCACGTGAGGGCCTCGTGGGTAAAGCGCGTCACAGCCCGTTCATTGTTCAAAAACTTGCTTTGGAAGGTTTTAATCGCCACCGGGATGCGGTCTTTGGCGTCGTAACACAAATAGACACTGCCCATCCCGCCGGAAAATTTTTGCTTGACTTCAAAGCGTTCGGCGATGCGCCCATTATTCACAAAGTCGTCGCGTTCATCCGGTTTCTGGCGCACGATAATGGGCGGGGCTTCCATAGATTGATGGGCATCGGAAGGCTCAATATCTATGCTGACCGACTCACCAGAACGGGTTTCATCAGGAGGCAGATGCACCTGCATGTTGCTCAACATGGACAAGTCTGGCTCGTCAAGATTACCCTGCGTCTCTACCTCGAATTTATCTTTTTTGCCCTGTGGGGGACGAGGAGCAAATGGGCTAGGCCGAATCTCCGATTCAAAGGATTCGCCAAGCGCATCTTGGGTCAAACCCAAGCGTAAATCCGGACTGGGGGTCGTGTCGGGTGCGGGGGTCGGGTTTTTAGCGGTAGGAGGATTGACATACCACACCAACAGGCGTTCGAGTTCGGCGGGGGTAAAGACCGTACTGCCGCCGGGGACGTCTTCTGCCGCTGCCCACAACGCCGTCGCAATATTGCGCTGGGTAGGCAGGTTGCGAGCTACCCGCATGAGCCATTGTAGGTAGCGGCTAAGGGATTCCCCAATGGCGGGATTGGTGGCCTCGAGCGTCAATGCTTTGCGATAGGCTTGGATGGTCTTGCCGACATAAAAAATCATCAACTGGGGGTCACTGCCATTGCCAACCTTTTGGAGTGACAGCCGCGCACACACATCGGCCAATTCCATATAGTCGCCGACGTAGGGCAGATCGCGCCGCAAAATCAACCGCCCCAATTCGCGTACATCGGGGTTGGGGTCGGTGGCAAAGAGATCGGTGTAATCGGCATCGCGCCGTCGTCGCAGCAGACGAGAAGATTCCTCGTCGGGTAAAGTCAGCCGCTTGTATCCATTTTGTGGAACAGAGGGTAGCTCAATCATAGGCCGTCATTAATCTTTGGCAGCAGGTTCCGCCCGACTGATATGTTCCAATTTTATGCTGTCCCCTTTTGCCGTCACCAGTATTTTGTCTCCCGGCATATAGGTGTTTTCGATCAGGGCAGAAGAGAGGGGGCGGGTTAGGAGACGTTCGATAGCGCGACGCAGCGGGCGGGCACCATTCGCCGGACTATACCCCTCATTCACAATCAGTTCACGCACCGTGCTGTCGAGTTCCAACGTGATTTCCTGTGCGTCCATGCGTTCCATGACCTCCGCCAATTGAAGATCAAGGATTTCATTCAAGGTATCTCGATCTAAGGGGTTAAAAACAATGACCTCGTCGAGCCGATTCAGGAATTCTGGTCGGAAGAATTTTTTGAGATGAAAGCTGTAATCAGGCAAACCATCGGCCTTATTGATAAAGCCGATGCCTTTGCCCACATCCCCCGTGCCAATGTTGCTGGTCATAATCCAGAGGGCATGACGCGCATCTACCGTCGCACCTAGCGAATCGGTCAGGCGGCCTTCATCAAACACCTGTAGGAAAACGTCAAAGACCTGTGGGGCGGCTTTTTCGACCTCATCCAGCAGCACGACAGAATAGGGTTTGCGGCGCAGGGCCTCGGTCAATTGACCACCACGCTCCGTACCTTTATAGCCGGGGGGCGCACCAATCAGGCGGGAGACGGTGTGTTCATCATGAAATTCCGACATATCGAGCCGGATCATGGATTTTTCGTTGCCAAATAGGAAATCGGCTAGGGCGCGGGCCAATTCTGTTTTTCCGACGCCGCTTGGCCCGACAAATAGAAAGACACCAACAGGCCGACGTGGATCACTCAGGCCAGCGCGGTGAGTCTTGATGGCATCCGATACCACCTTAATGGCATAGGTTTGCCCACGAACCCGTTTGGCGAGGGTTTCATGGAGGTGTGAGAATTTTTCACGCTCAGTTGCACCTAGCTCCACAACCGGGATACCTGTCCACTCGCTGAGGACTTCGTGAATGGTATACCACGTGACTTCAAGGGGTGTGCCCGGTTCCACATCCGGGGATTGTGTCTGGATGACCATACGAGCGCAGGCTTCATCCAACAAATCAAGGGCTTTGTCGGGCAGTCGTCGGTCGGTGAGATATTTCGCGGAAAGTTTCACGGCCTGTTCACGGGCTTCCGGCAGAATTGTGACATGGTGGTGTTCTTCGTAACGTTTATAGACATTTTCAATGATGATGAGCGTATCTTCGATGGTGGGTTCGCCAATATCAATGGTGCGGAAACGGCGATCAAGAGCGGGGTCTTTGGCGATGGCTTTACGATATTCCTCAAAGGTGGTCGCCCCGATGCAGGAGATGTCGCCGCGTGCCAAAGCGGGTTTGAGGATGTTGGCAGCATCCAAATTGCTGTCAATGGTGTCGCCTGCGCCGACAATGGTGTGAATTTCATCAATAAACAAAATGACATCTCTGGAACTGCGGGCCTCTTCGACAATGCCCCCCAACCGTTCCTCAAATTGACCACGCAGACTCGTACCCGCCACCAACATGCCGACTTCGATTTGCACGATGCGTTTATTTTTGAGTGGGCCGGGGGCGGTATCGTTGGCGATTTGCCATGCCAACCCTTCAATGATGGCGGTTTTCCCAACGCCAGCATCCCCCACCAACAGCGGATTATTTTTCTTGCTGCGGGTCAAGGTACGGGCGACGGCGCGGATTTCGGTATCACGCCCGACGGCTGGCCCCAATTTGCCGAGACGGGCTTGTTCGGTCAGGTCGCGGCCATATTTGTCCAATAATGGAGTGGGCATGGCGCGGCCCGGCACCCGTTCATTATCCGGTTCCATCAAATCACCAAAATCCCGATGATCCATCAGGTCGCCAAATAGGTCTTTTTCGTTGCTGGAATCGTCCGATTTACCTTCAATATCCAAAAAGCGCATCAAATATTCAACCCAGCGCTGAATCGCTACGCCCATTTGTTTGAGTTTGCGAATCGGCACGCCTTCGCCCTCTTGCAGCATCGCCAGCAAGACGTGTTCTTCTTCGACCAGAATACTGCCCACATCATCAGCCAGATAGATGCTTTCGGCCAGTATATGACGGGCGCGGGGGGTCAAGATGGGGACACGGGTCTCCTCATCATCACCGCCGCCGACTTCTTTGCGAATCGAATTGCGGACTTCACGGGGGTCAAGGCCGCTTTCGGTCAAGATCAAGTTGGTAATACCGCTGGGGTTGCGGGTTAGGGCGTTGAAGATGTGCTCGGTCCCAATATATCCATGCTTCAGACGAGTGGCTTCTTCCTGCGCTTTTTGCAGTAGCTCACCGCATCGCTGGCGGATTTCCATTTCGCTCATATCGTGGGATGAATCTCGCATGACGGCCTCATAAGTCCTCAGCCAAAACGGTTGGATGAACCCATTATAGCGATTTTTGCCAAGTATCCTAGACACCGATTTCGCTTTTGGTACGTAAATTGTGATGGATGACCGATACACCTCATTTCTCTAGCACCCTATAATTGGGAGGTGGGAGGAACGAATGCTAGACGAACTGAAGTACCGATCTTGGTCTCAATGGGGTTCGATACATTACCCCCTTAAGGCCCTGATTCGTTTTGAGCAAGCGATCAATTCACTACAAGGCGTCCGCAAAATTTTTTGGATGACCTCCTTTCTACTCGTGGTACTAGCTCTGCACAGCTATGGCGCGTATCAACATCTGCATGAACGCAATATCGGTGAGCGTAACACGGGGTATCAGAAAAACGACCAAGAAGATTACATGCTCTACGCCAAAGCCCTCTATTTCTCGAATTATCAGTATGTGGGGGATGGCAACCGGATGCCCCTGTATCCCGCCCTCCAATCGCTGCATTACAGCCCAACGATCTCGATGGAAGATTATTTTGTGCAGGGCAAGTATCTGAACGTGGGTCTATCCATCCTCCTGTTGATTGGCCTATTTGGGATTTTCCTGCACTATTTCTCACCCCTTGCCGCTATGAATTTAATGCTGGTCACAACTTTTCAACTGTATATGTTTCGAGCGGCCTATTTTCAAGCCGAGTTGCTTTATTACACACTCAGTTTTGGGGCGTTTGTGTTGATGCTGCGGTTGCTGCGACAGGCTGAATGGAAATTTGCCATTTTGACAGGGGGCATGGCGGGATTAGCCCATTTAACGAAAGCCTCCTTTTTACCGGCCTTGTTCGCGTTCGGGTTCGTGATAGGCCTCAAAATGGTCTTGACGGTGCGACGGGAAAAACGATGGAAGCCATTGCTAAGTAATGCCCTTTCGCTGGGATTGGTGTTGGGGGTGTTTTTGCTAGTGCTATATCCCTATATCAGCCGGGTGAAGGACACCTTTGGACATTATTTTTATAACGTCAACACGACCTTCTACATCTGGTATGACAACAAGGCGGAGGTCGAAGCGCCGACCAGTACCAAAGCTCATGGTGATAGTGTAGGGTGGCCCGATTTGCCGGATGATGAACTACCGAGTTTACAGAAATATCTGCACGAAACCTCGCCCCGCGAATTTTGGGAGCGGATGGTGTTTGGGGCGAGATTATCCTTTCGCCGCCATATCCTGCCCGGTTCATATGGCTACTCACCGTATATTGTGGGGTATCCGTTGATCGTACTGCTATTGGCGCTGATGGCCTATTTTGATAAGTCACGGCGGGTCGAGTTCATGCGGCTTATAGGGGAGCATCGTTATCTATTGCTGTATGTGGCGCTTTATCTGGTAGGCTATAGCTTGCTGTATCTGTTTTATATGCAAATCAGCGGAGGGCAGCGATTTATGCTGGCGCTGTTCCTGCCCCTGATGTTTTCCGCGACGATGGCAATGAATTTGCCCCTTTCTCAAACGCTGTATGTCAACATGGGCGGGGAGGGGGTGCGTTGGGTTTCGCTGGCAAACGTGATCCTCTTTTTCACGTTAATCGTCCATGCCCTTTATAATGTGCTGTGGGTGGTGGATGATTTTTATGCGGGGGACTAAGGGGCTATTATGGTTATGCGATGGGGTGGGGTATACTTGAAACGATTTTTCAACCATCAGAACACCCTTCTGAATGCCAATTTAAAAAAACAAAGAGTTGAGTGATTATGGTTCTGCCTGACCCCCTGATAGGTCGAAAATTAGGCGATTACAAGATTGTTGCTTTATTGGGCAAAGGTGGCATGGCCCGTGTCTACAAAGGTTTTGATGAAGCCCTGCAACGCTATGCCGCTGTAAAAGTCATCACCGGTGAATTTGCCACCGCCGATGAAGCTGAGTATACGGCACGCTTTCAACGCGAAGCCCGTGCTATTGCCCGCCTGCATCATCCCAATATCGTCAGCATCTACCAATTTGGTCAGGTAGAAGGCATGTATTACATGGCGATGGTCTTTTTGGATGGCAAAGACCTGCGCGTTATGTTAAAAGAAGCGGCCACACGCGGCGAACGCATCCCGCCCCTCATCATCCTCAAAATGGCACGTGAAATTTGCAGTGCCCTAGATTACGCCCATACGCAGGGGGTCATTCACCGCGACATCAAGCCCTCCAATATCATGATGACCACTAATGGGGCCGTGCTGACCGATTTTGGCTTGGCGCTCACCACGATGGAAGGCACATTGGGGGATACCTTTGGGAGTGCGCATTATATCGCCCCTGAACAAGCGGTATCTTCGGCGAGGGCAGTTCCCCAAAGCGACCTCTATTCATTTGGCGTGGTGCTATATGAAGCCTTGACGGGCAAAGTGCCGTTTGATGATCCGTCCGCGATGACGGTGGCGCTTAAACATCTCAATGAAGAACCACCACCACCCACTTTTTATAATCCGGACTTGCCGTCCGAGGTTGAAAAAGTGCTGTTGATGGCGCTGCACAAAGACCCCCGTCAGCGTTATGCCACCTGCCATGATTTATATCTGGCATTAGACGTGGCATTGAAACGCACCGAGGATGAAGATACGGTTGAAATCTCGACCAATTCAGGGCCAAAGAAATCTGCCGCCCAGCCTCACTCGCCTGCCGCGCTGGAAGCCTATTTGAAAACGCTGCGGCATGAGCCACCCAAGCCGACCACACAGGGCGTACAAACAGTAGGAGATGTGTCATCGAATGTTGCCACCCAGCCACCGCCTGTCTCGCGTCAATCAGCATTTAGCAATGAAGCCAAGACTCTCAAAAATGAAATTGTGCTACCGCCGTATCGCACTGTCCTGCCGCCAATGGAAGAAAAACGGGGCAATCGCTGGCTGTGGTTGGCGGGTATGATTCCGATTTTGCTGCTGCTGGTTGGGATTGTGGTGGTTGTGGTGATACTGGGGCAAGACAACGACGATAAACAAGACGACCCGACCAAGCAGGCCGCCGCCGATCTCACGGATAGCCCATCGGCATCGCAAGCGCCAACCGGGTCGCCGACCCAAGATAGTGCTTTGTTGACGCTCACGGCGGTTTTTCAAAGCAACCAGACCCTGAGTGCCATTACCAGCGCGACGGCAACCCGCACTTTGACGCCGAGCATGACCATCACGCAGGATTCGCAAGCGGGAGGCGGGTCTGCATCAGCAACGGCTACCCCAACCAGTAGTTCAACGGCTACGGCGACTGCGAGTGCAACTTCGACTCTTACGCCGACCTCTAGCGAGACCACCAGCCCGACGCTTACCCCGACACCAACCATTATGCTGTCTGCTACATCTTCTATCCCGCCTGAAATTCGATTAGAGTATTCGGACGACCATTTTGTTCTCTATAACATCTCCAACCGGGTACAAAATATTGGCAACTTGTTCTTTCAGGGGAGTAATCAAGGCAGATTTGAGGCCTTCGATTGGAATGGGGCGATTGAAGCAGCCGGCGGGGATATTTTCAATTTCGCGTCGCAAGGCTGTGTGCAAATTTCGGTTGATCAATTTGTGAGCGGCCCAAGCTGTCGCTACTATAACGCCTATATCTGGCGCACAGACAGTGATAGCCACTTTTGGCGAACCATCGGTGGCAACACGACGTTTACTGTACTCCGCAGTAACCAAGCTATCGCGGAATGTGAGGTTAGTGCAGGGGTGTGTGAATTTGCCCTGCCCTAATGATTTGCCCTATTCGCGGCGGCGCTGACGGGCGGGGGGTGTCGCCAGTGGTTCAACCCGCGCTTCAGTATAGAAATACTCTTTTTTGAGGCGCTTGCCTTCTTCGATTGGGGTGGCTTGTCCAACTTCGACCAAGCTGATTTTCAAGCCAAGCGCAGGTAACTCATACGTGGTATGAATTTCACCTGTCATAGCCCCATTGCGCCAAAATTTCAGATTGGCTTTGTTATCCATCTTGCGGATTTCCTTACGCGCTTTGCGATAGCTTAATCCGGCAAGTTTCTGTGCAATTTTTTGGCGTTCCTCTTCGGTGAACGTCGTGGTCATAATGCCTCTCCAAAAGTCCCGATAATATTGATGTGAGTCGGCTCACGATTTTAACACAAAACCCGCCTTCTATCGTACAATCAAACTATGCAAAACTTACCACTTTTTTCACCTAACCCGGACGATGATTTTTTAGATACGGGTGAACTGCCAGCGGAAGACGAACCTTCGCACTACACCGTCAGCGAATTGGCGACCTATATCCGCCTCAAATTTGAGATGGATCGGCAGTTAAGCGGCGTGTGGGTCGAAGGCGAGGTCAGCAATTTGACACGAGCCGCCTCCGGTCATCTCTATTTCACCATCAAAGATGCCAATGCCCAATTAAAATGTGTGATGTGGAAAGGCAATGTGGCCCGCCTGCAACATTTCCCCGAACATGGCGATCAGGTTATCGTGTTGGGCAATGTCGGCATCTATGAGCAGCGCAGCGAATATCAATTGGTAGCGCAGGTCATCCAAATGGCAGGGCTTGGCGATCTAAATCAGCAGCTTGAATTGCTCAAAGCGAAATTGGCTGCCGAAGGGTTATTTGATGAGGCACGCAAACGCCCCCTGCCATTTTTCCCACGTCGTATTGGGGTGGTGACATCGCCGACGACTGCTGCCTTCCAAGATGTGCTAAAAGTTCTCAGCCGCCGTTTTCCAGTTGCCGAAATCATCCTCAGCCCCACGATGGTGCAGGGGGAACAAGCCCCGCTGCAAATTATTGCCGCGCTGGATCGTATCAACCGCCGCGAGGATATAGATGTGATCTTGTTGGTGCGCGGGGGGGGCAGTTTGGAAGATTTATGGTGCTTCAATGACGAACAGGTGGTGCGTGCGGTGGCTGCGTCGCGCTGGCCCATTGTGACCGGGGTCGGGCATGAGATTGATTTTACGCTGGTGGATTTTGCTTCAGATCGCCGTGCCCCCACACCTTCCGCCGCTGCCGAAATGATTACGCCGGAGATTGAATCGCTGCGGTATAGTGTCGAGGTTTTACAGGAACGTGTCCAGAATGCCATGCAAAATCATTTGGATGAACTGCGGGATGATTTGGGGGCGTATGAACGTTCGCTGCGACATTTATCGCCCTATGTGCGTATCCAAAATTATCGGCAGCGAGTGGACGATTTAACCATGCGGTTGCAGCGGGGCATGGTCGGCAACTTGAACTCGGCCCGTCAGCGGTTGAATATTCAAGACGCCGCGCTACGTGCCAACAGCCCTCTCGCTATTTTGTCACGGGGTTATGCGATTGTGACCCGCGCCGGGGATGGCAAACGCCTGACCAATGCCCAAGATGCCGCGCCGGGAGTGGATATTCTTATTCAATTGGATAAGGGCAGTTTGCGGGCGGCGGTTAAATCGCGGGAGTTGGGGGAGTAATTATAGAAATTCGATATGATTGAGCATTTCTTCGGGTGATAGAACACCGTGAATCAGTAGAAGCCCTTGAATAATCTGTTTCAGCGAGCGGGTTTGTGGTTTGCAATAGGCAATTCCTGCATGGGCTATACCGCCGCTGGCATGAGTCAAAAAATCGTCGTCTTGGGTCACAATTACCCGATTTTCTTGAAGTGCAAAAGCCATAATATCGAGATCATCCCGACCCATATAGCCTACTTCGGCAGTAGTCACCACGTCAATACCACGATTGCGTAGACCATTTGCCACCGCATTTGCAACATGCTCATCAAGATAGAAGCGTATTTGCTCAGGAGGAGAGTCGCTCATCTGGTTAACTTTTGTTTTTCGCTATTTTGCTTGGATAGCGTTCTTGTACCGAGGAAATTACGGTTTCGCTTTGCCGAATATCTGCTTGAATTTCATCTAGGTGATCGAAAGCATACGTAAGTGCGGCGTAAACTTGGGCCAATGATAGATCATACTCATTGGCAACTTCGTCGGCACTCATGCCATTGTACTCATGCCACACATAAACATCTTGGACACGGATACGCCGACCTGCGATGCAGGCTTTGCCTCCTGCGATTTCGGGTGTTTTGGTTATATGGGTCTCGGTCACATTGAACATTGAAGTCATAATTTGAACATCCATCCTTCTCCTAACATTATAAATGAAAAACAAAAAAGGCGAGTTTAGAACCCGCCTTCGATTGTTCATATTTAGTTTCTGGTTTTATCGGCCTACAATCGCCAGTGTGACATCGCGGGCAAGGTCGGTCATGATATAGGGCAGAATCCCCAGAATCAAGGTGCCCATCGCGGTGAGCCACAGGGCCGAACGCAAGGCCAATGGTTGTTTCTCAGAAACCGGGTGGGCGTCGCCTTCAACCATGTACATATTCACGATGATGCGTAGATAGTAGTAGGCGGAAACGACACTCGCCAACACACCGATGACCGCCAAGACTTCGAGATTGGCTTCCAGTGCGGCCTTAAATACAAAGAACTTGCCGATGAAACCAGCGGTCAATGGCACACCCGTCAGACTCAACATAAAAATAGTCATGGCAGCCGCCAACATTGGACTGTGCTGGGCCAGACCTTTGGTGTCGTTCAGGGTAATGGTGTTACGTTCGCTGCGTTCCAACGCGATGACGACGGCAAACGCCCCGATATTGGTAAAAGTATAGGCCATCAGATAGACCAGTGCGGCTTGGGCGGAGCTATCCCCAACCCCAAACGTACCCCCGGCTGCAATCGCAATCAGAATGTACCCGCCGTGCGCAATGCTCGAATAGGCCAGCATACGCTTGAGGTCGGTTTGGGTGATGGCGACAAAATTGCCCAAAATCAGGGTCAAGACTGCGATGACCTGAACCGAATCTTGCCAGACGTCAATCGCTTTGCCCTGTGAGGCGGATACGACGGCTAGGCCTGTTACCAAGACGCGCAGCATGGCGGCGAACCCGCCCGTTTTGGCGGTCACACTCATGAAGGCCGTCACAGGGGTGGGCGCACCCTGATACACGTCGGGCTGCCACATGTGGAACGGCACCGCACCGACCTTGAAGCCAAGTGCGATTAGTACCATAGCAATGCCAATCAGCAGAGTGAATTGACCCGCGCCTTTACCTTCGAGAATATCAACGGCGGTTTGCCAAACATTGACCAATTCAAAGCTACCCGTCGCGCCATAAATCAGAGCGATGCCATAGACCAAAAAGCCGGATGAGAACGCGCCAAGCAGGAAATATTTCATGGCGCTCTCTTCGCTTTCCAGCATGGGGCGGCGGAACCCGGAGAGGATATACAACGGAATCGAGAGCAGTTCAAGCGCGATGAAAATCATCACCAGATTGCGTGACGACCCCATCAGCATGGCACCGAGGGTACTGAACAAAATCAGCGTATAAAATTCGCCACGTTCCGTGCCGGTGCGTTCCAGATAATCATACGACACCATAATGCCGATGATGCCTGCCATGAGGGAGATGACATTCACTACATGGGTGAATTGGTCTACTACAAATATGCCCTCAAAGGCAGTGGATTTATCGCCGATTTCGACACCGGACGCTTGGAGCAGGGCAATCAAGAGCGAAACGCCCAAGCCTATCCCTGCCAGTACCGCTGTATAGACCTTTTTATCTTTGGGAATGAACAGGTCGGCGACCAGCAAAATGCAGGTGCCAAGAGCCAGTGCTATCATGGGTAGCGCGGCCCAAATATTCAATTCATCAAACGTGGGGGTTGAAAACATAGCCCTTATTTACCCCTGCGAAATTTTGACCGAATCTAAATCGAAAAAGGGGCAGTCCGAAAACCACCCCATGATTGTTATTTACCCGCGACGGCAACCGTATGGACAAAGTTGACCAAGTGTCCAACTGAGCCATCCATCAATTCAAAGAATGGACTGGGATAGAGGCCGATCACAAAAATCATGATGACCAGCGGCACCAAAGCGCCGAGTTCCGTCCAATTCTTGCTCCATGTCAGGTCTTCGAGTTCCTGATTTTCTTTCTTGTCCAGCGGCCCCATAAAGACCTTGTTGAACATAAACAGGGTATACACGGCTGCCAAGATCACACCGAGGGTGGCGACAGCGGTAAACCAGATGCTCAGGACTTCGGAACTGGCAGAGCCAAGCAGGATGGTGAATTCACCTACGAAACCGTTCATGCTGGGTAGGCCCATACTAGACAGCGAAATCACCAACGCGATACCGCTGAACACGGGCATGACCTTCCAAATACCACCGAAGGCGTTAATCGCTTTGGTGTGACGGCGGTCATACAAAATTCCGACCAGCGCGAACAACCCGCCTGTGCTGATGCCGTGATTGACCATTTGTAACACTGCGCCTTGCACGCCACTGCTAGTCAGTGAAAAAATCCCCAATACCACGAAACCGAGATGGCTGACCGAGGTATAGGCGACCAGTTTCTTGACATCGGTTTGGGCATAGGCCACCCACGCGCCATAGATAATGCCGATCACAGCAAGGGCCGCAATCCAAGGGGCAAAGTCGGCGGAGGCGTTCGGGAAGAAGCCCAAATTAAACCGGATCAACCCGTAAGTCCCCAATTTCAGCAAGATACCCGCCAGAATGATCGAACCAGCGGTGGGGGCTTGGACGTGGGCATCCGGCAGCCATGAGTGCAGCGGCCACAGTGGAACTTTGATGGCAAACGCGATGAAGAAGCCCAAGAAGAGCAGGCGTTCCGTGTCGGTGCTAAAGCTCAACGTGCCGCTTTGCACCATCTCGGTAATCACCTTCACGTCGAATGTGCCTGCTTCGTTCCCCAGCCACAAAATCGCCAGCAGCATCAGAATTGAGCCTGCCATTGTATAGAGGAAGAATTTCACTGCTGCATAGCGCCGTTCTTCGCCGCCCCAAATTCCGATGAGGAAATACATCGGCACAAGGGTTAGTTCCCAGAACACATAGAATAAGAACATATCCTGCGCCACGAACACACCTAGCATCGCAAATTCGATGAGCAGCATGAACAAGTAGTAGAGCCGGATACGTTCATGGATCATGTTAAAGGAAATCAGAATCGCCAGCGGCATGATGAAGGTTGTCAACATGACCAGCCAAATACTAATGCCATCTATCCCGACATGATAGTAAATCCCAAAGGTGGGAATCCATTCGGCAATGTGCTCTGATTGCAGCCCGGTTTCGTCACTCTTAAATTGGGCGAGCAGCAAAATGGAGAAGCCGAGGGTAATGAGGGAGGTAATCAACGCCCCCCATTTAATCCGCTCATCACTCAGCTTGTTCAAAAACAGCAGAATGAAGAAACCGACCATCGGCGCAAAGAGAGTGACGCTTGTTAGCGAAACGCCTGTTGTTTCGAGTTGCATCCGTCAATAACTCCCAGCAACCTAAATTCCCAGCAGATCACGCAGCGTGGGAAGCAGAATAATTACGATGACTAACAATACGCCCATCATCAGAGAGAGCGCATAAGTACGCACATAGCCTGTTTGGGTCTTACGCAGCCGTGATGCCGCCGCCAAAACACCCGTTGCCAGCGACATAAAGCCTTTGTCCACCACTTGGCGGTCAATCGGTTGGCTGATGACATCCGCCGCCCCTTGGAAGCCTTGCCCAATGATGCGGTCATGGAAGAAGTTGTGCCAGAAATCCCAGTCAATGGTATTGGCAAGGAATCGCGCCGCGCCTTGGAAGGGATAGACGATGTATTTGAAATAGGCCTCATCCCAATAGAGTTTGGCGTTTGACAGCGCAAACAGGGGTTGAGTCTGCGGATTTTCTTCCAACGGGTCTTTTTCCATCGGAATCGGCATGGCTTTGCTGCCATAAATCGTATGGGAGACGTACATCGCACCTAAAGCAATCCCGGTG
Source organism: Anaerolineae bacterium (assembly GCA_019913005.1). Classification (GTDB taxonomy): domain Bacteria; phylum Chloroflexota; class Anaerolineae; order Aggregatilineales; family J027; genus CFX10. Next base: position 44,239 of record JAIOHL010000252.1, read on the forward strand.
GCGAGGAGGGCTAAGACCGCATTGAAATTGCCAGCGTGGGCATGGATGACACTTTCCTCAAGGAATAGAGTGAAGCGGTGTTCGCCAAAAACCCACTCAAAGAACCAACCAAGCAGCGGAATACCATTGGGTACATTCGCAAACCCGACCAAGAACGCCCCAATTGCCAAAATTGCCAGCGGGGTCGTCATCAGGGACGAACTTTCGGGGGCATGTTCAGCAGCGGCAGTGCGCGGCTTGCCAAAAAACACAAGGCAAATTTGACGCCATGTATAGAAGGCGGTCATACCAGCAGCAGCTAACAAAACTACCAGCGCCAATGTCCCCTTTAATTCACCCTCATCAATCCATATGTTATAGGAATCGGCTAGGATTTCGTCCTTTGACCAGAAGCCTGACAGGGGGAATATGCCTGCCAATGCCAGCGCACCAATCAGATAGGTGATATAGGTCAGGCGCATCTTGCCCGCTAGACCACCCATATTGCGCATGTCTTGGGGGTCGAATTCGTGGTCATCATGATGGGTGTGGGTCGCGTGTTCGCCATGAGCCTCATGCTCGGCGTGTTCATCGTGTTCGTCGCCGTGTTCATCATGCCCATGTTCATGAGCGTGGTGATGTCCATGCTCCATCGCGTGAATGACCGAGCCGGAACCGAGGAACAACAGGGCCTTAAAAAACGCATGAGTGACGAGGTGGAACATCGCGGCGGCATAGGCCCCCAGCCCAACGGCGGCGACCATGAACCCCAATTGGCTGACGGTTGAATAGGCCAGCACTTTCTTGATGTCCCATTGCCCCAACGCCATAAACCCGGCGGCAAGGGCAGTTGAAATTCCAATAATCGTCACGACAAACGAGGTGAGGTCGGAGTTGAAGAAAAACGAATTTGACCGCACCATCATGTAAATACCCGCCGTCACCATCGTCGCAGCGTGGATCAAGGCGCTGACGGGGGTCGGGCCTGCCATCGCGTCGGGCAGCCATACAAACAGTGGAATTTGGGCGCTCTTACCTGTCGCCCCAAGCAGGAAAAACAGGGTAATCAGGGTGATGACGGCATCAAAGTCGAGGTCAATTGAACCAAAGCTGACTTGGTGATTGCCTTCTTCAAACCAGAGTTCGGCCTGTGTATAAATGCCGTGAATTTCACTACCTGATTCGACATGGGCCGCTTCTTCACCAGTATGTTCGCCCTCTGCCCCTTCGACAGCAAAGACAGGTGGGGGGGCTTCATCATGTTCCAGATGGATGACTTCGTGGGGTTTGTAATAATCGAGCGTGCCAAACGTCCAGAAGGTCAAGAAAATCCCCATCAGCAGACCGAAGTCGCCAATACGGTTGACGATGAACGCCTTGCGTGCCGCGTTACTGTTCGACCAGCCAACCGTGCCTTCGGTGGGGTGTTTGCCCGGTTTATCAAACCAGAAGCCGATGAGTAGGAACGAACACAAGCCCACGCCTTCCCAGCCGACGAACATCACCAACAGGTTATTGCCCGTTACCAGAATCAGCATGAACACCAAGAACAAATTGAGATAGACAAAAAAGCGTGGGAAGCGTTCATCGCCGTGCATATAGCCAGTAGCATAAATGTGGATGAGCGTTCCGACCCCGGTCACTACGAGCATCATGGTGACGCTGAGGGTGTCTACACGGAACTGCCAAGGAATATCAATGCCTGCTGAGGGGATAGAAATCCATGAGTGAATCAGCGGGGCGTTGACGATGGCAGGTTCGTAGTGTTGATCTACCAGTGTGGCCCATAGTATCAGCGCGACGACAAACGCAAATGCGCTGGCACTGACCGCAATGAATCCGGCGCCTTTTTCGCCTAGCTTTTTGCCAAAAAAGAGGTTGGTCAACATCCCGAGCAAAGGGACAATGACTACCAATGAAACCGCAGAATAAAAACCTTCCATAAATTTACGAGGCCCCGTTCTGAATTACCGGATTAACCCTGCAATGCATGTAAATCGTCCACATCGGTGCTTTGTCTAGTGCGGTAGATGGTGACAATTAAGGCCAACCCGACTGCAACTTCGGCAGCAGCGACGGTCATCACAAAAAACACCATCAAATGTGCGTCCATCTGATTCCACTGGCGGGCAAAGGCCACCAGCGCCAAATTTGCTGAGTTCAGCATTAACTCAATGGACATGAAAATCAAGATGGCATTCCGACGCAGCAGTACACCCATTGAGCCGAGTGTAAACAACACCGCGCTCAACAATACATATAATTCGGTAGCGACTTCTGGCTTATCCATAACCTTCCCTCTAATCACCGCTGCTATCGGCTGGGTTTTTGCGTAAGGACTGCATATATTCTTCAACCGTTGGATTGCCGGGAACATTTGCCATACGACGGCGGAAACGCGGCTTCTTGGGTGTTTCATGTTGTTTGGTCAACACAATCACCCCGACCATCGCCGTCAGCAGCAGCAGGCCGATCACTTCAAATGGCAGCAGATAATCGGTAAACAGCAGTTGACCCATCCCCTCTGCACTACCAAAATCAGGATTGTTATCCAGCGCGAACCACAAAATCTTGGGGCGTATTGTGCTACCCGTTGTATCTTGGGTTACGACCCACAACACTCCGGTGTTTTGTTCAATGACTTTTTTATCTATCTGCACTAGCGCGTCAAGGTCAAGTTTTTCGTCGGTATCGCCACGTTCATCAATAGCAGCGCGAATGTCACCTTGAGGATAGGTCGCTAGGGTATATTCGCCCTCTTTGATTTCAAAATGGGCGGCTTGACCATAATCGAGACTCTTGACCAGCACCATCGGGTCGTCACCCGGCTCGGTGATGTCTGCGACTTCAATCGGGCAAGTGACTGTGCCATCCACACACGGAATGGCATGAACCACCGTCAAACGGGCAATATCTTTTTCATCGTTCGGGTCAATACGCCCCTCGACTTGCAGTGCCTGTACCCCACCATTAGCAGCATCGGTGGTCAAAACATACGAGAGAACGCCATTGCCTGCCAGAAAAACCGAGGTTTCCAGCACGATATTTTCTGAGAGCAGTTCGGCCTCATGTGGAACGACCTGTGCGGTGTAGCTGCCCGCCGGAAATTCCTCAAAATCGGAGGCTTCTCGATAGAGTAAATCTGAGACTACCTTTTCGCCGTCAATGTAGACATCCACCGCGTCGGTTCCAGCGGCGGCATGAACAAAACGGAAAATGGGTTCCGCAGGTTCGGGTTCGCTAGTATCAAGGTCGCTGCGGATAATGGCGAGGCCAGCCACAAACAAAATCACCATCGTGACGCCAAGTGTGGCAGGAGCCAGCCATGGAAAGCGCTGTGTCTCTTGGGGTAAAACACGCTCGGCACCCATCAACATGATCACGAATAGAAATAAGACCATGATTGCGCCTGCATAGACCGTAATTTGTACGGCAAACAGGAACGGTGCATTGAGCATCAGATAGAGAAACGCCACACACGCAAAGTTTATAATGAGGAACAATGCACTGTGTACAGCATTTTCACTAATCAGCATCATGACGGCGGCAAGGATCGAAAGCGCCCCAATCATGATAAACAGAGCTAATTCTGTGCCTACCATTCGAAAATGTCCTGTAGATTAAAACAACGGGTGGCGTCAGACCCGTGAAGTTTATCGCAATCTTGTTCCAACGCCAAATTAACGAAATTCAAGTTTTACTACCCCACATAAAGCCCCTCGCCAACCTTCCGGAGAGGGGAATGAGATTCGGTTATTTCGGATTTTCCATGTCTGGAATGGGCCGATCATAGCTGTGTGGCTCCACCTGATGGGGTGTATCTTGACCCCCCGGCGGCACCGGATCAATCAACATGTCTTTGGTGTAGATCGAGTCGCGCCGATCCGTGAAACTCAGTTTGTATTCATGTTCCAATACAATGGCTTCAGTGGGGCAGGCATCCTCACAATACCCACAGAAGATGCAGCGCAGCATGTTGATTTCATAGGTCTTGGCATAACGCTCACCGGGGCTATAACGCTCATCATCGGTGTTTTCGGCGGCCTCAACCCAGATGGCATCAGCAGGACAGGCGGCGGCACACAGCGCACAGCCGATACATTTTTCCATCCCATTGTCATAACGCTTCAACGCATGACGGCCCTTATAGCGTTCACGCACAGGCCGTTCAATTTCAGGATATTGAAAGGTCGCTTTTTCCTGAAGCACATGCTTGATGGTGGTCATCAATCCATTAATCAAACCCATTGTGTCTACCCTTTACTTACCCGTACCGACTATGATTTTGCTTTGGCTTCTTTTTTGGAACCACCGGGTCGGAGATTCTTGGCGGCTTCATAGGTCACAAATGGGATGGATAGAATACCTCCCACAAATTGCAGCACATAATAGCCGAAGCCGAGTTTTTCTGATTCAACTTCGTCTATGTTAAGCACGGTTTCCGGCGTAGTGCTGCGATTAAACAGATAGCCCAACGCACCGACGATCACAAAGAGGATTGCCACCGAAATCAGATAGGCTGTGGAGCCACCTTCTTGCTCGATCACAATAGAAACGGCTGTCCATGCGACGGCCAGCATCGAGAGGGGCAATAGGACTTTCCACCCAAAGGCCATCAGGCGGTCATACCGGGGGCGGAAGATGCTCCCACGCACCCAGACCATAATGATCAGGAAGGGGATGACCTTCCCGATTAACACTGGCAGGGCCAACAGCGGCGCACCCTGTACAAGGCCAAAGCCATCATGATAGCCACCCATAAACATGGTGACGAAAATAACCGAGATGCCGATCATGTTGACGTATTCAGCAAGGAAGAACATGGCGAATTTCATCCCGCTGTATTCGGTGATATGGCCTGCTACCAACTCCTGCTCGGCTTCCGGCATGTCAAACGGCGCACGGCTGATTTCGGCCATTAGTGCGATGAACATAATAATCGCGGCAAGCGGATTCTGGAAAATAAACCATTTGAGGAACAGGCCCGATTGTTCGCCGATGATGTCGCCAATACTCATCGAACCCGCCAGCATAATTGGCACAGCAAAAACCGTTCCGAGGCTGAGTTCATAACTAATCATGCTGGCGCTGGCTCGCAAAGCCCCTAACAACGCATATTTGTTATTACTGGCCCAACCGGCAAGGGTGATGCCATACGCGCTGATGCTGGTCACGGCCAACAGCCACAGTACCCCGACATTGACATCGGTGAAACCCTGCGCCATCTCGTACCACTTGTCGTCAAACCAAGGAATGTAGACATTGGGGCCAAGCGGTACAACGGCCAAGACAATCAGCGATGGGACGAGTTTGAGTAGCGGGGCAAAGGAATAAACGGCTCGATCCGCGCCATCGGGAATGATTTCTTCTTTAAAGATCAGCTTTACGCCTTCCGATACAGGTTGTAACAGCCCTTTGGGGCCAGCACGATTTGGCCCAAGCCGGGATTGCATAAAACTGATGAAGCGACGTTCCAACACAGTCGTATAGGCGAACCCCGTCAGCAGCACCAAGAACACCAACAGGGTGGTGACGATGGCATGAACCGTCGAGCAGGTCGAATTGCTGGAGCACGCGACAATTGAGTTGGGGTCATTTGGCCCCATTAAGAGTTGTTCGAGAAAGTCCATCATGGCATTTAATCCCCAGTTGCAGCTAGTGCTTGGGTAACTTTTTCAATACTGCCCGCGACCATCGGGGCAAATGGGCCGGGTTGGTCACTTAGGCATTTAGGCAGGGTAATCACCCCCGCGGGAATCGTTTCATTTACGATTACCTGAACGGTGAGGTTTGCCCCTTCGAGGTTAATTTCAACCATGTCCCCGTTTTGAAGTTTCAGTTTTTGGGCATCGGCAGGGCTGAAATTCGCATGGGCGGGTGGAATACGCAGGGACATAATCTCACTGCGGACGAACAGTGCCCCCCGATCATACAATAGGGTCGTGGGCACAACCAGCAGCCCCTTCGCCTTTGATTTTTCAGCGGTAACAGCGGCGACCTTCAACTTGGCCTCGGCGTTTTCCGCTGATACGGGCCACTGCACTCCAATTCCGCCCGTGTTTTGATAGGCCGTTCCACCATAATATTGGTCGGTGCCGCCGACATCCGGGAATTGGCGTTCCACTTGGGCAAGATTTTTATAGCCCATCTCGCTGTAAGTAGCTACTGACTTCGTAATTTCGGCCATCACCGCACCCGCCGACACTTTGGCGGTGGATTTATCAATGGCATGGCGCACTTGGGCGAAAATCTTCCAATCGGGGAAACTTTCCCCGATAACCCCCTGCGCCGCATAGAACCGCTGTACCCGTCGTTCGCCACTGGTGAATGTGCCTTCACGCTCGGCAAAACTTTGTTGGGGCAGCACAACATCGGCGATTTCGGTGGTGGCAGTATCAAATTGGGAGGTGACGATCACAAAATCGGCGTTCTTCAAATTGGCAGCGGCGATGTCTTCCCCAACTGGGTTACAGCCTGCCACAATCAGCACCGCCGGAGGATTTTGCAGCAGTTCGGCAGTGGCTTCAGCCGTGTAGCCAAGATCAATCGCGCCCTGTGTATTCGCACCCGGCCACACGGGAATCAGACCATTGTTGATTCGTCCGACATGCCCAGTCAAAATTAAGGTGTTGGCGCAGGCTTGCATCAATTCGGCGTGTTGGGCGAGTGTAACGCCTTCAGCACCGCAGAACACAACCACATTATCCGCACCCGCAATGGCTTCAGCGGCGGCGGCGTAACGATCATCGCCCTTCACCTTCTTGAGGGCTTTTTGCAAATCGGCAAATCCTTCGGCGCGGTCTGCTTTGTGATGGCTGTCGCTGACGATATGGGCCGTCAGACTGTTGACTGCGCCCACTGCGTCGCCAAAGTCATAACGCAGCGAGAACTTAGCATACCGATCCATTTTAGTCGGGCGACCATTCAAGACGACCACCGTCGCGCCACGATCACGGGCCGCTTTTGCACGCAGCCACCAAACCGGCGCTTCTTCTTCTAGGTCGGTAGCGACGAGGACGATGACTGTGCCCTTGCCCATCGTATTAAAGTTCGAACCTTTAGCAATACCCACCTGCTTGACGACTTCACCACCACTCATCGTTGCGGGCCAAATGCCTAATGATTTTTCGCTGCCGCCCGCTGCCAACACCAATTGACGCAGTTCCCACAGGTCTTCATTGGAGAGGCCGGGGCCAGCAATCGCGCCGACACTGGTTGCGCCCTTCAATTTATCAATGATCTGTTTGAAGGCTTTATCCCAAGTTGTTTCAACGAGGGTGTTCTTATCGCGGTGCAGTGGGGTCACTAGGCGGTCAATGTGGCGAGTGTGGTGATGTCCAAAGCGTGTCTTATCCGAAATCCAGATTTCGTTGACGTGTTCGTTTTGGCGCGGCATCACCCGTTTGATGATGACGACCCCACCCGAATCACGGTCTAGGCGGGTGCTGAGGCTAATATTCGCGCCTTCTGGGCCATAGGGATCAATGCTGGGGACTTCTTTAAGTTCCCACGGACGCGCCCCAAAGCGGAAGTCGGCAGTTGTTAATGCACCCACCGGGCAAATATCAGTGGTGTTGCCGCTGAATTTACTGTCGAAGGGTGGATTGGAGACCGTGACGATTTGCAGTGCCCGTCCGCGTTCATGAAAGGCCAGCACGTCGTCACCGGCTAATTCGTCGGAGAAACGGATACAGCGGGCACATTGAATACAGCGTTCGCGGTCAAGGTAAATCAATTCCCCCAGCGGCACATGCTTGGCGAGGTTCATCTTGTCCTCAAAATAGAAGACCGACACCCCCGGCCCATGCCGCATGGTCAGGTTTTGCAGTGGACATTCACCACCCTTATCACAAATTGGGCAATCCAGCGGGTGGCTGGTCAGCAAAAATTCGACAATATCTTCGCGGGCTTCCGTGACCTGTTGGGTGTTGGTGCGGATAGCGAGACCGTCATACACCGTTTGGGTACAGGCGGTTTGCATTTTGGGCATCCAACGAATTTTCGGGCTGCCCTGTTCGTCTAGCAATATTGCACCAGATTCTTTATCTTTCTCAACCGACCCCATCTCCACCAGACACATACGGCACATGCCCACCGGAGTCATCTTGGGATGATAGCAAAACACAGGAATATCATTGTCGGCATAAAACTTGGCAACATCTACCAAGTTTGTCCCCGCCGGAACTTCATAGCCGACGCCATCTATATAAATTGTTACCATTTTACTCAGCCCTTTTTTGAGCTATAAAACCTCTACAATGTTCTCTCAAAATCAATTTCCCCTACTTAATGGGGGATGAGGATTCTCAAAAAAATCCTGTACCTGCCTGCCGCAAGCCTTGTCGGGCGCGGTCAATCAGGGCTTGCTGCAAATAACCCCACTCGCTTGCTTCCAACTCCACCATCCCTAACAAGATGGCTTGCTCAAAATCGGCTTGGGCGGCTTCGCGGTCATCGGCGGCAAGCCAGTATTCGCCACGCAGCACGTAGTTTACCGCAGCGTCGGGGTGTTGCTCAATGGCTCGATTCAACAACCGCAAGCCCATATCTACGTTGTTTGTCATCAATCACCCGCTGGTTCCGCTACCTCTTCCAACTGCTTTTTGACCGGGGCAGGTTGTTTGGGTTTGGCCGCTGGAGCAGGGGTCTTGATATAGGCCACGTATTCACTGCGGAAATGTTTCAGCGTGGCGAGAATGGGATTGATCGCAAAGTCATTCAAGGCGCACAGGCTCTTGCCATTCATCTGCCTGGCGACATTTTCCAATTTTTCAAGGTCGAGCATGGTGGCTTCGCCATGAATCACATGCTCCATCAATTTCGCCAACCAATGCGTCCCTTCACGACAAGGCGTGCATTTGCCGCAGCTTTCATGCTTAAAGAATTTAATCATCTTATAGGCGGCCCACACCATATCGGTGCTTTCGTCCATCAAAATGAATGAGGCCGAGCCGAGCGTTGACCCCAATTTACCAAGCGCCTCATAGGTCATGGGTGTATCCAACATCTGTTCAGTCACCGGGATGACCGGGCCGGACGCACCCGAGGGCAGCAGGGCTTTAAAGGCTTTGTTCGTACCTGTGCCACCCGCCCTATCAAACAGCAGTTCACGGAAGGTCGTGCCCAACGGCACTTCATAATTGCCGGGACGCGCCACGTGCCCGCTGACGCTGAAAATCTTGGGGCCGGGGCTTTCGGGGGTGCCAATTTTCTTATATTCTGCCGCGCCATTGACGAGGATCCAAGGCACGTTGGCAAGGGTTTCGACGTTATTGACGACGGTGGGTTCATAATAGAGACCACCGCCTTTTTGGGCCGGGAAGGGTGGACGGACACGTGGCTGACCCAAGAAGCCTTGCAGACTGTTCAGCAGGGCGCTTTCTTCCCCGCAGATATAGGCTCCCGCGCCGAGATGGACAAACATATCACATGACCAACTACCGCCGAGGATGTTTTGCCCAATCAGGTTTTGCTCACGGGCTTCAGCAATGCAGGCTTCGAGGTTATGGGCCAAATCCCAGAACTCGCCTCGGCAGTAAATATAAACCGCCGTCGCTTGGATGGCATAGGCACAGATCATCGCCCCTTCAATCAATTGATAGGGGTTCTTTTCCATAATTTGGCGATCTTTAAAGGTGCCGGGTTCGCTTTCGTCGGCGTTCACCACCACATATTTCACCGGTTCATTTTTGGGGATAAAGCTCCATTTACGGCCTGCGCTAAACCCCGCGCCACCACGCCCGCGCAAATTGGAGTCAATCACAATATTGATGACTTCCTCCGGGGTATGCTGTGTAACGGCCTTTTTAAAGCCTTCCCATCCCCCATTGGCGGTGTACACGTCCAATTTACCAATATCGGGAATGTCCAAATCGCGCAAGAGAATGTATGCCATGTCCAACCTATCCTGTAAATCCTATTTCAGTGTTTGTGTTTTCATTTGTCATCAACCAGCCTATGACGGCCCCCAAAAAGATTGGGGTGTAGCCCGCGATGGCGACTATTGGCCCAATAACAATCCCTAGTCCAATCGAATAGAAGAGACCATACAATCCGATGACCATCAGGGGGAGGTAAAATACACGCTCGCCCCACCATGCCAGCCCCAATAGCAGTAGTACCCCAATAATTATCGAAATATAGGCTACTGCGTCCACCATGCGCCGCGCTAGGTAAGCGGGGGGACGTTCCACTTCAATTTCTGCCCCATTCAAAGTCGGTCTGTCTTTGCCCATCATGCGATGCCAATGGGAAACACGCTGACTAGGATCAGAATTGAGGTAGTCAGGAGGCCATTTTGCATTAAAAAGGGCGAATGCCACTAAAAAAAATCCTATAATGAGTAATGGCAAACTTACCCAAACCGCGCCCCGTTGATCGTATTGATCTACATTTGGGTCTGGCCTAAATTCCATCGGTTATCCGTTTGGTAACGTACACCATATCCTCATGGACATGGTAGCCTGCCCGTTTAAAAGTGGCGAGGCTGGCAACATTGTCGGTCTCGATCATCGCGGCATAAATGCCAATGCCCTCGGATGCCAGATACTCCTCAGCGGCCTTGACCAATTGTCCACCGATGCCTTGTCCGCGAAAATCGGGATGCACCGCCAAGCGATTCACCCAGCCTTTGCGGGTATCATGCGTCGCCATCACCAGCCCGATCAACTGCTCACCCTCATAGATGCCAATCACGGCTTGAATGCCACGCGCCATTTGTTGTTCAAAGGCTTCACGCGAATCACGCCCAGTGGGTTTGATGGTGGTTAAGCCAGCGGCTTTCCACAACTCCATGATGGCATCGTAATCGTTGACGGTCAGGCGAACAGGTGCAGAAGGCATTTAGAAGACGCTCCGATTAATCCGCAGCCGAATCTTTGGCGTCGGCCCGCCACTGATCGAGCAATGCTTTCATCTTATCCATGTCCAAATTTTCGACATAGTGGAAATTGCATTGCAGCATCGGCGCTTTGTCACACGCGGCAAGGCACATCACATGCTCAACGGTGAATAGGCCGTCTTCGGTTGTGCTACCCTCTTCAATCCCAAGATGTTGCAACAGCGCTTCATGGAATTGATCGGCGCCGCGCAGGGCACAGGGAAAATCGGTACACACCTGTAGCCAATATTTGCCTTTGGGTTTTTCCGAATACATCGTATAAAAACCAGCGATGCTTTTGACCTGTGTGGGGTCAATTTCGCACAGTACAGCCACTTCTTCGATGGCTTCGGGCGATACCCAGCCAAATTCTTCCTGTGCCACATATAACAGCGGCATTACTGCCGAGCGTTTGTCAGGATATTTGCTGAAAATCTTTTGGATACGTTCCGCGTATTTTTCTGCCAGCACAATCTTTTCTCCGGCATGTGGGATGGTCGTCATCCCTAGAACAATTCTTTGATTTTGTAGGGGTAGGTCTCAGACCTACCCTCTTGTTTTTCCTAAATCGGCCTATCTATCACAGTCCCCCAGCACGATATCAATGCTGCCGATAATCCCTACAAGGTCGGCAATCATGTGATTCTTGGAAAGTTTTTCCAATGCGCTGAGATTGACAAACGACGGGGTGCGGAAATGAACCCGCATCGGATTGGGCGACCCATCGCTGGCGAGGAAACAGCCGAGTTCACCGCGCGGCCCTTCAATCGAAACATAGACTTCGCCTTTGGGTGGACGGAAACCTTCTGTCCACAGCTTGAAGTGATGAATGACCGCCTCCATACTGCGGCCTAGTTCGGCACGCGGCGGCGGCACATATTTGCGATTGTCCGAACGGAACGGCCCTTTTTCTTTTTGCAGGCGCTTCATGCCCTGTTCGATAATCCGCAGGCTTTGGCGCATTTCGGCAATGCGCACGATGAAACGGTCATACACATCGCCGTGCTGCCCCAGCGGGACATCAAATTCAAACTGCTCATAGGAGGAGTAGGGCATCGCTTTGCGGATGTCCCAATTGACCCCTGAGCCACGCAAGGCCGCCCCGGTTAACCCATAGGCGACGGCATCTTCCGCGCTGATGAATCCAATTCCCTGTGTGCGGTCAACGAACACCGGATTTTGGGTGATGATTTTGTCATAATCGTCAATCTTGGCCGGGAAGGTATCCAAGACGTTTTGGACAGCACCTTCAAATTCGTCCGGCAGATCACGCCAGAGGCCACCCGGACGGAAATAGGTGCTCATCATGCGCTGCCCGGAGACCATCTCAAAAATATCGAGCAGCACTTCCCGTTCGCGGAAGGCATAGGTCATGGTGCTGGTCACACCCAAGTCCAACCCGCCGATGCCCATCCAGACCAGATGGCTATTGATACGGGTCAGTTCCGCCAACACGATGCGGGCAATTTGGGCACGCATGGGCACATCGAGTTCAAACAGCTTTTCCATCGCAAGGCAATAGACCAGACCATTCCCCATCGGGTTGAGATAATCCATGCGGTCAGTCATGACGATGGATTTCTCGTAGGTCTTGTACTCCATATTTTTTTCAATGCCCGTATGGAGAAAACCGACATCGGGGATACAGCTTAGGACTTCCTCGCCTTCGAGTTCAAGGATCACACGCAAAACGCCGTGCGTGCTGGGGTGCTGTGGCCCCATGTTGAGAATCATGCTCTCGCCAGAAAAGGCTTTTTCTGAAACCAGCCCTTTTAGCTCTTCGATGTTGCCTTCCCAGACGGCATGATGCGTTTGAGGGTCTGCGGTCATTTCACTACCTGCCTATTTCTTTGCAAACGGCTTGTGTTTGGCAATTTCATCATAATTGAACGAGAACTGCACCGTTTCGTATCCCAACGGGTAATCTTTGCGCTGTGGGTAGCCTTGCCAATCATCGGGCATAAAGATGCGGCGCATGTCGGGATGACCGGAAAACACAATACCCATCATGTCATAGGCTTCGCGTTCTTCCCAATTTGCACTCGGCCAGAGCTTGGTCATTGAGGGAACCGGGGCATCACCATCGCTCCACAGCACTTTGAGGCGCAGACGGCGGTTAAACGCCATTGAATAGAGGTGATAACACACGCCAAAACGTGGCTCGGCAGGGTAATAATCTACTACCGTGATGTCGGACAGCAGGTTATATTTCAGTCCTTCAGCATCACGCAGATGTTGGGCAACCTCGATGATTTTCTCGGCTTTGACAATCACGGTCAGTTCACCACGAAATTCTTCTGAATCTTCAATCGCATCACCAAAGGTATCAGTCAGGGTTTGTTTGGGATCAAGGGGGTGTGACATAATGTTATTTCCCTGCCCATTCGTACCACTTCATTTCCTTGACTTTTTCATGCAAGGTCATGAAGCCATGAATCAATTGTTCAGGGCGGGGTGGGCAGCCAGCAACATACACATCTACCGGCACAATTTCATCCACGCCTTGCACAATCGCATAGTTGTTGAAGACCCCACCGCACGAGGCACAGTCGCCCATCGCCAGCACCCACTTGGGTTCGGGCATTTGGTCATACAGTTGACGCAGCACGGGGGCCATCTTGCGGCTCACCCGTCCAGCGACAATCATCAAATCCGCTTGGCGTGGGCTGGCACGCATCAGTTCCATCCCGAAGCGCGACGCATCATAATAAGGCGCTTGGGTACTCATCATTTCAATGGCGCAACAGGCCAGACCAAACAACATCGGCCACATCGCACGTGTGCGGCCCCAATTCACAGCGTCTTCCAACTTGGTAGTGACGACGCCTAGATTGCCAAGTTTGCTGCTTACTCCCATTCGAGACCTCCAATTAACCATTCATACGCAAAACCGACGGTCAAGATGAAGAAAAAGACACCCATCACCAATAAACCATAAAGTCCTAAGTCGCGGAAAATCACTGCCCAAGGCAGGAAAAAGATCACTTCAATATCAAACAAAATGAACAACATGCCCACACGATAGAACTTGATTGGCACTTTTCGCATCCCGCCGCCGATGGGTCGCATCCCACTTTCATAGACCGCTTGTTTGCGCGGTTCGGGATGATAGGGTCCAAAGATACGGGAAAGGAAAATAATCAGAATGCCGACGCCAGTCGCCAACAAGAATAGAGGCAGGATGGGAGCGTAATCAGATAACACTGTCGTCTCCGAACATGATTGCGATTGTTCAATTTAGCACAATTGAGTGATGAGAAGTTTAACATCCGTATGAATAACTGTCAAACTTATTCAAAAAATTGACTTAACCGGATTTAATCCTCTACCAACCAATTTGCGACGGAAGTTTAACACACCACTCAACATCTAGCCAAACGATTTCTCGTGGCAAAACTACCGGCCATTTTTTGTAAATGTAATGTGGTGAATTCTTGTTCCATCGCCATAGAACAAATTTGTTGACAAGTTTTCGGGTCTTGAATATTATTTAATACGTACAGCCAATGAAAGAAAGCCCTGACCTTTTGGACCAAGGCCAGAGCTGATGGCTGTAGCTACAGCACTTTATCAACCTATTGAAAGGATACATAAAATGTCTGGTCTTGAACAGTTTCAAGAATTCGATGGTACCATTCGCAAGGTCATCATTAATGGAGTGATGCACTTTTCTGTTCTTGATGTTTTCAAGAATTATGGTTCCGGTAGCAAATCTCCCAAACAGGAATGGCAGCGAGCGAAACAACGGCTTGAGTAGCAAGGATTCGATGTGGTCTCGTTTGTGATACCACATCAGTTTCCCTGACAAGGCCAGCGCCCAACCCCTGTTGCTAACTTCGATACCTTTCTCCGCATTGCCATGATTGTCACCTTCAAAAATTGGGAAGGTATCCGCGAATATATGGTGACGGCGACCCGTGAAAAGATTGATGCTATTGCCGATGCCCAACGCGAACGGGAGGAGATTCGTCAGCGATCCAAGCGTATCCGCCTATCCTATGCCGAAACATTGGTCGAGACACACGAAAAAGGCAAACCTAATTTCCCACGTGCCACCAATGCGGGGTATCGTGGCTTATTTAATATGGTGACGGCACAGTTGGTTGAATATTTGGGATTGAATGAATCACAGGCGCGGCGGCTGCGTGACCACCTAGGCGATTTGGCGCTGACAGGCATTACTATGTACGAGGCGCTTGCCAAACATGACACGCTGGCTTTTGGGGAAGCATTTAATGACAAACAGCAGGCGGATATGACTTATGAGGCGGCCCGTGAAATTTTACAAATCGTCAAGCCGCGTGCAGATCGCTTAAAAATAGACCTTGTGTCGGGTAAGCCCTTGTTATCACAGGGAGAATATTCCGGTAGTGCGCGAGCCAAGTTAATTGAATAGTCGTTTTGGGTAGGGCGAGTCCGAACCTCGCCCTTTTTATATTTTCCTGCGCCAATCAAGGGGTGGCGTAAAAAGTGTATCCGTAGGTATGTGCGGTTGGAATCCCCTCAAAAATGACCACATGCACCTTGCCATCTCCTAGCGGCCCGACATTGACTTGATATTCGCCTGTGGTGAGTTTGTATATGCTGATGTTTTCTACACGGGCAATCAAAACATTTTCGGATGGAAATTCGGGCAGTGCCGTCAATTCCGCTTTCGTTATATAAAGGGCAGGTTGCCAAATCGCATTTTCATTCAGCGCCCATATCTCAATAAATAGGTTGCCATCACGCACTGCTCCAAAGGTGGGGGTATAGATGACAACCGGCATCGTCGCTACCCGCCATAATCCCGCCGCTTCCTCTGTAGCAAATGGATTGTTTGGGGTTATGGGAGGCGTTGCGATGTTAATCCCAACCGTCAGCGTATAACTCATGGTGTTGCCAGATGGAGTAGGGCTGTGAGCGCATCCAATCCGCACGATAATTGGCAGATTGCCTGTTGCTGTCGCTTGGGCGGTGTAGTGGGTGGTGCCTGAAAATAAAAATCCTGAGTAGGGGATAGGATAAGTTGTGCCGTCAATTTCAATCTCAAGCAGCGTAATCCCACACCCAATCGTGCCTGCATAATCGAGGGTGACATCCAAAAGATCACCTGCCTCAACCAGAATAGGATAGGTTTGAGAAGACGGCCCGCTTGGGCTTGGACCACTTGATACTGAGCCGGTAAAAACGTGGGTAGTGGGTGGGGTGCCATACACTGACCCTAGCTCAAGTCCAAACGTATACAATAGAGCCGCAATGAGCAATAAACGCCGAATGTGTCTCATCGGAATACTCCTTTACATTTTAGGGCAGTTTGGAGCGGGGCGGCAAAGGAGGAGGCTAACGGGGACGACCATACAATGAAGGCTGCGGTGGAGTAGCACCTCATAGAAATAATCTCCTAAACTACGGATTGATTTTATGCCTCAATTAGTATGTGGGCAGTGAGTTTTAGCATGATTTCTGCGTGCTAAAGATGGTGGCTTGTCGAAGGTGGCTTACTTGAATTTAGCTCATTCGTGCCATGATGCTCAACCATAAAAACGCAACAACTGTTACAGGTTTATGGTTGAGCAGTATATTTGATCTTGATGCTTGGCGAAGGATCAGCGGAGATTATTCCTGCAAATTAAGGGCTTCGAGCAGTTGATAGGCTTTGATGGCGAGATGCAAATTTAACTGCACGTCGGCATCGTCCATATCGAGTTGGGTGATTTCAGCAATGCGGTTTAGCCGATAGACCAATGTATTGCGATGCACATTTAACTGCTTGGCTGTCGCTGCCATGTTGCCGTTATTGCCGAAATAGACCGACATGGTGAGCAGCAAGTCGCTATGATTTTGGGCGTCATACGACAAAATATCAGACAACCAGTCTTGGCAGAAACCCTGCAAATGGCGATGGTCTTGCACATTCAGTAGCAGCTTGCTTAGACTTAAATCGCCAAAAAAGCTGGAACGTGTCCCATCCCAAATTTGCTCAGTCAAGGTTAGGGCGCGTTCGGCCTCATCAAATGAACGGCGGATTTCGGTCAGGCCCAAGCCGGGTCTTCCTACGCCGCACACGACATTCCCCCCCAACGTTTCCGACATTTTTTCGCAGATGCTCTTGGCATACTGTTTCATACGTCCAGTGTGTTGGGCACGTTCCAATGGCAGAAACAAAATCGTGCGGTCCGCGTGTTGACCCACAATAGCAGAAATGCGGCGCATACTGACTTCATGTTTGACATGCTCGGTCAATTGTTCGGGCCGAATCGGTTTTGGCGGACGTTTGGGATTGCGCCCCGGTGTCCAACGCATGACCACAATCACATAAACCTGCTCGGCACTGTAACCCGTTTGTTCGGCACGGGCCAGAATCATATGGTCATCACTAGAATAGCCTTCTAGCCACGATGAAATCCAGTCGCTGCGCGAACGTTTTTCGGTGGCTTCATTCGCCCGCAGTTTGGACAGCAGCAATCCGCACACAATCGCTCCGCGATTCAGGGCGATATGGGTAAATTCATCTGGCTCGGTGCGGGTCTTAAGCGCCGTCAGGTAGCCAATGACTTCATTATCGGCGTGGAGGGCGATGCTCAGGCTCTGGGCACTTTCCAAAATGGAGCTATCCATGCGCGTGGGGCGGGAATTATCGGCAAAATGGGCCACCAATCCGCTGTCTTGCAGCATCATATAGTGTTGATGCCATTGCAGTAATTTTTCCAACTCTCCATCGGGTAGGCCATAAACCAAGCGCAGCCGTCGGGCGTCGTGTAGGAACACCGGGAGGCGGGTGATGTTGGCAAGGGTTTTGACCACCTGCGGTAGGCCATGATTGCTGGTCACATGCCGCGTCAATTCCTGTTGGAGTTCTTGGTCGCGCTGTTCGAGGATGCTCTGGCGTTCCATCAAGAAACGAATAATGCCGCGTTCGACCTTTTCCGCTGAGGCGTCTTCTGGCAGATAAATGACAGCCATCTGATAACGGGCAGCGGCTTCAAATGCGAGGACACTGACAACCCCTTGAATACACAAGACCCGCACCCGCGTTTCGGCAAGTTTGCTGATAATCCATGTCATATCGCGGTCGGCATCTTTACGATTTTCAGATGTTCCGAGGGGGACGATGATAAATTCACCCTCGGCGGCGTTATTCAGGGAGGCTGGTTCGGGGGCGACCAATCGTGCCCAGTTGACCCGCGCTTCATCACTGCCACTGACCAGAAACGCCCCATTTGGCAAGATATTCTGGTCAAATAAAATTCGCAGCGGAACCGAAGGCATGGGCAATTTCATCGCCCGAAATCTAGAGGTAAGGGCTGAGTTACTAATCAATGACATGCCTGCTTTGCCTTTGCTTGGACATCCCAAAAGCGTAGCGTAAGACTTGTGAAATTGCAAACAAAGTTTCTACAAAACACCCAGTACAACCAATCGCGCCGACTTCATACCAACAGGGTATAAATTTGCTGTGTTGTAGGGTATATCAGAACTGCTGAAATTTAAATGCTAGACTTGGAATTGTCCATCTTTATAAAACAATTCGCCATCCACCAAAATTTCGCTCTCGTGGTGCATATCACAAATAAAATCCCAATGGATGCTAGACCGATTGAGGCTGCCGCTTTCGGGATAGCCTGCACCAACAGCCATATGCAGCGTCCCACCGATTTTTTCGTCAAAGAGGATGCTCTTGGTAAAGCGTTGAATGCTATAGTTCGTACCGATGGCAAATTCTCCCAAATAGCGTGACCCTTCGTCACTATCTAGCTGACTAATCAGATAATCCTCATTTTTCTTGGCAGTGGCCTTTACAACCTTGCCATTTTCAAAATAGAATTCCACGCCTTCAACTTCGCGCCCATTTTTTACGGCGGGATAGCTGAATTTCACCCAACCATTGACCGAATTTTCGACTGGGCCAGTAAAAATTTCGCCGTCGGGCATGTTGGCGTCACCGTGACAATTGATGAACGTACGCCCATCAATCGAAACGGTCAGATCAATATTCGGCCCGCGTGCCACCATTTGTTTTTTGCCGCGCAGCCAATCCACCAAACGGGCTTGATTAGCGCGTAATTCTGACCAGCATTGAATAGGGTCGGGTTGGTCGGCAAAGGTCGCCATATAAACAAAATCCTCATAGTCGCCGAGACTCATATCGGCGTCTTGGGCATAGGCGGGGCATGGATATTGCGTGACTGTCCACCGCAAACTGCCCTCGGCACTGCGCTGCATATAGGTCTGCATCAATTCGCGGCGGGAATTTTGGCGGATGCGCTGCTTGGAAGGGTCAACTCCGGTCAGACCGCGTGTATTGCCGCTGGCCCGTACCGCGATCATGGCATCAATTTGTTCCATCATGGCTTTTTCAATGGGCGCAATCCATTGCAGTTGATCTTCGTTGGCTTCACGCAGGATAATTTCTTGAATATCATCGCTGCCCAAAAACACGGTTGGGTTGCCACCTGCCCGCAATACCTGTTCCACGACGGCATTCACCAGCGGTAAGCCGTTCACATCCCCATTGATCAGAACCCAATTGCCGGGTTGTACACCAATCGAGTAATTTACCAAAATATCCGCCAATTTTTGGGTGCGGGGGTCTGCCATCATCTACTCCTAAGTATGAAAGTGTAATAGACCTCTCTGAATATACTCGCCTCCGCCTTAGTCTACAATAGATTTTTGTAGATTTTGGGTGCTGCTCGGCTATACTTTGATGGGATGAGGACATCTGTTTGCCGAGAGGATTGCCACCCATGTTGACCCCCAAACGTTATCGAATTTGGGCTGGAATAGGCTTTTTGGTACTTTCGATCATGGGCGGTCTCTCTTTGCCAGCGCGGGCAATTCAGGTTCCACCCACCTATACGCCCTATCCAACCTATACCCTTTATCCCACCTACACCCCCTACCCGACCTATACACCCTTTCCTACCATCGCCTCTGCCGGAACGCCGGATGCACGGGTGACACTGCCGCCGCCGATCACCGATGACCAGATGGAGGGGATTGTACGGGAGTGGCGGATTGGCAGTCGCTATATACACGGCACCGGGGTCTTTAGTATGACCGATTTGCCGGGGTGGGATCGCCAACAGCGCGGAGTGGTTGAGGAAGCGTATGTGGTCTACAGCAATATCCTGCTGGCGAGTTTTGTGGAGGTCGGTGTGGTGGAATGGTCGGGAGGTAGCAGCACCGACGCGGCACGTGATTGGTTTAATGAAGAGGCGCTGGCGGAAATTTGGAGTGTTTATGATTCGTTCAAGGAGGTCAACAGTGAAAATTCGGGTGATACGCTGACGTTGGATTATCTATTGATGTTCCGGCAGGCGCCATTTTTGGGGGAGGTCTATTTACATCCACTGGGCAATCAGATTGTAGTGGTAACGATTGTCGTGCCTGCCAATTCACCGCGCCTCATCACCCTCTTGCATAAACTAATCATCCCGACTATTTTAGTCAATGAAGAATTTGAGGGTGAGGTAGCCTAAAATGTTTAGCCGATGACACAAATAGCCCTTGTAATTGAAGCTGATCCAGATATGGCGGGTTTTTTGGCTACCGTCCTCAAACGCCGCTTTGATAAGGTAGTGGTTGCTGCCACGATTGGTGAAGTGTGGCAGTTGTTGCGGGTGGCGCGGCTGTATCCTGATGTCCTACTGATTAATTCAGGCAGGCATCCAGCGTTGGGGACGACCCTGCTGCGCGAAATACGCCAAATGCCTCTCTTTAGTTCCCTACCAGTTGTTTTGATATTAGAAGGCGAGAGTCGGCGGCGTCAATGTCAAGAATATCAGGACGACCAGACGCACCTTTTGGTTCATCCGTTTACCTATCAAGAACTAAATACCGCGCTTGAAAACGCTTTAAGACGACCTGCTAGTTATGCCTAGGGAAATTGTCCTAGTCTACCAATCTGGATACCGCAATCACGACGAGCGCTCCCACAAAGGCAACCAAGACGTCCGCCGGGGTTAAGGTGCCACTTAGAATTTTGGGTAGGTCATCATTCAAATTCAAAACATCAAATAGAAAGCCACCAACCAGTGCCCCCAATACCCCAATCACCGTATTACGAATCCAGTCAGACTTTTTAGCTGCGGCCTGTCCCCGGAGGATGGCAGCCGCAGCAGTTCCCGCTACGGCCCCGACAATCAATAAGGCCAAAATATCTTGCGATTCCATGGATCCCTCCGCTGTTATGGTCGGACTGCGATTTTACCGAAAATCTCGCTGGTCGGCGTAATTTCGGGTGTGGCAACTGGCGCAAGGGTTACTGTAACGGTTTGCGGCTCTATCGTGACGGTTGCGACATTTACCAGCGAATCTTGGAGAAGGCGCACCTGTACAGGGACATCCACCTGTGGGCCAGCCGCGCGACCACTTAAATCAATCGTCACGCTAATGTCTTCAACGGTAAGGGTCTCAATCAGGGGCTGTGGCCCAATCACGACTACACTGACAGAATCGGGCAGCATGATCGCGGTTAGAGTGGGGTCAAGATTGGTAATCTGGATGGGTACTTCATCAAAGTTGGCAGTCCCGATACGAGGTGAGATGGCGATGGTTACAGTGATCAACTGCGTTTCGGATTGCAACCGCACCCCTTCCGGCAAAATCACCGTTACATTGCGGCTAAAAGTGCCGGTTTGCCCGGTAATATCAATAGGTTCGGTTTGGACGATGCCGCCCATCGCGTTAATGATATTGGTATTGCCCTGCACGATGATAGTTTCGGGTTCAACGGTATACCCTTCAACGCGATACCCCTCGGCGGGTTCGCCTGTATAGACGGGTTGCACGTTCAACAATCCTTCTAAGGCCTGAATTTCCACCTCGCAGGTTACATTTTCCGGCTCAATACTAAGCTGACCCAGCAGGCGGTTATCAATCGCGGTGTTGTTCTCATCTACCAAAGTAACGGCACGGGTGATGCTGTGTGAGGCGGTATAGGATTGTAGGTTGAGACGGGCTTGGGCGGCAATCACCACATCTACTAAGGTCGCAGGGCCACTTACCAACACCTCCGGCGGGTTACATTTGGCCGGGGCGGTGGCTGGATAGGAGTAACCGGGGGGAGGTTCGACCACGACGATGGGCTGCACTTCGACATAGCGTTCTTTGACCTGTACCATTTCAACCGAGATGGTGGCTGGTGAAATGCTAATGACCCGACCACGCGGCCCGTCGGATTTGATACGCCCCTCCAACTCAATTTCATATTGACCGGGGGCGAGACCACGCAAATCGGCCCAAACTTCAATATCGCTGCTTTGCAGGATGTCCCACGTGCTACGCGGGGCACGGATAGTGACACGGCTCGTACGGATTTCGCCAGCGGTGGCAATATGGACAATATCGGGGTCTTCGATAAAGCGGATGCTGATGGTCTGGGCAAAGTCGCGCTGTTGGATCGGGTTGGCTTCTAGCGTGGCGATAATCCAGATGAGGAAGGCCAGTACCACCGAGGTTACGATCCACGCACTGTTGGCGATAATAAACTGAATCGCGGGCAGTTGTAGAAGTTCTGCACGCAGACGGGTCATTGGCCGATGTTCCCTTCGCGGTTCACCAAGCCGACCCATCGCCGCAATTTTTCTAGGCGATTGGTCTCAGTCGGAGAGGTATCTGAGGCATCTTCTGGATTGGCGCCATAAAAGGTCAGCAAAATGGTGGAAAGGCGGGTCGCATCTAAACGGCGAATCATGCGCCCGCCGTTGCTCACACTAATTTGGCCCGTTTCTTCAGAGACGGTTACAACCACCGCGTCGGAAATTTCCGACATGCCCAAACTAGCGCGATGGCGCGTGCCGAGTTTGCGGTCTCCCAAGTTGCGACCTGAACTGAGAGGCAGCACACACGCCGCCGCCATGACCCGATCTCCCCGTACAATCACCGCTCCGTCATGCAGTTCGGTTTTGGGCCAAAAAATGGTCAAAAGGAGTTGGGGTGTAATTTCGCTGTCCAAATAGATGCCCGTACTGATAAATTCATCCAAGCGATTTTGACGCTCCAGCACGATTAATGCGCCATGTCGTCGTTCGGAAAGGCGTCCGGCGGCTTGGCAAATCGCATTGACGACCATTTCGCGCTGGGTAATGGAATTTTGGCGGAAGCCCATGCTGGCACGTCCCAGCCGTTCAAAAGCGCGGCGCAGTTCCGGTTGGAAGATGATGGGGATGGCGACGGTGGTCATGGTGATGATGCCCCGCAAAATCCAATTGAAGGCCACCAGATTGAGGATGCTGCTTAACAGCCCGATGACGACCATGACCACGATGATGCCACGCAGTACCAGCAAGGTCTGCGTTCCCCGGACAAGGAACGAAGCTCCAAAAATTAACAATGCCACCAGTAAAATATCTATGATGGCTTGTGAATCAATACTCTGGATTGTCCAAACTAAGTCCATGTTGAGTTAGTATTCCAGCGGCATCAAGGTCTTTCTGCGGTTATTATGGCTTAAATAAGAAAATGTCGAAAGTAGGGATTAGGTCTCGTCAGAAAACGCGCCATCTTGTACCACTACACGGCTATAATAAATGGCGTCTTGCGAATTGAGACGGGGCGTATAGTAAACGTGTAGCAGTAGGTTGGTAAAATTCAATTTGAGGCGTGTCAATTCCCCGTCCACCAGAGCACGAGTTTCAGCAGGAATTTCACCCCCGATTCCAGAGGTCATTTCGATTTCTTCACCCACCCGATCTAAAAGCACCCAACGTTCTAACATGAGTAACCCTTTGTTTGTCGCTTTTATCCCTAATTATAGATCACTTCGGTTGAATACTGGTTGCGAATTAGCACTAGAATTGACTACACTTAGTCTTTGGAACTCTTAATTTAATTTCGGGGGTTGAGGTGTATACCGACCCATCAAGCTGGACATGTATTCACCCCAAGTTGGGGCTTTATCGCTATGAAGGAATGGCGCAGCGGCGTTCACTCCCCTCTAAGCCGATATTGTTTTTGCATGGCACGCTGTCCAGCCATCGTTCTTGGAGTAAGTTGGCGGAACAACTTTGGGCTGAGGGGGCGAATTACATTTATGCGGTGGACGTTGAAAGCCTGCATAACGCCGTCACCATGCCCCAATTTTCGGTCTATTTGGCGGAGGTCATCCAATTTTTGTTGGATGTCGAACGCGGCGGGGAATCTGAATTGGCGCTGATTGCGTATGCCGCCGGGGCGGTGAATGCCTATCGCTATTGGTTGGAATATGCCGACCAGTCGCGTCTCATGATGTTGTTTTTGATTGCTGCGCCACATGACCGTACCACATTTCCTCTGCTGCGGGAAATCTATATTAACGCCGGGGTGGAGAATAATCAGCCACGCCCATCGGATACATTTCAAAATTTCACACGGGTCGAGGCGGTACAGGCCCAATCCTCTACCGTGCTGGTCAATATTTTTGGGAATCTGATGGGGCCGGACTTTGACGGGGTAGTGCGGGGCTTGCGGCTACCTGAGGCAATTAACCAAGTGCTGCCGTTAGATCATCAAAGCCTAAATAAAGATCAGCGGGTCGCCAAGATTATTTTGAGTTATTTGCAGGGCGAATATTATCAGGTCAAATTGAAACTGGTGGGACTCCGGTTGCGCCGTGAGGATGCGGATGGTTTATCCGGGCCAGTCGCGTTTGAGGTAGATCGCCATCGTACCCCGCCGGATACCGTGTTTCAGGGGATTACTGAACGGCTCTATTTGTTTGAGGAGCGAGTTCCGCCGATCTACACAATGGCCTATCCCATCTCGGCGAGTTCGGCGACCATTACCTTACAGTTACGGGATTTAAGCAATGTATCGAGCCGCCGCCGCCGCATGTATACCCGGCTGCATATCCCCTTGAAAAAAGACGAGGGCAGCATCCATTCGATGCAGGACAGTGAGGGATCGGATTTGTTGTGGCGGGTAACGTGCCAGCGAATGCCTATTGTCTTGGGTGAATGGTCGAAGGAACTGCCAGATATTGGACGGGGCATCTAGCGAGTTTGAAATATAGGGGAAATACGTGAAATTAGAAGCCTTACTTGGTCATCTATTCGTCGTTGGAGGGCGCTCACTCAGCAGCAAACCGCCGGGAGCATTGGTACAGGTCGCTCCGCGCCGTGCCCATCGGACTCGTGAGAACGATACCCTGTTTGTGTTGATTACTCCGGCCGGGCAAGCCCAAGTCTCGGCGAGTTTTTATGAGAACTTGGCAAAGGTCGCCTCTGAGAATTATTTTAAGTCACGAGTGGGGGTGACCGGAGCGCTGCGTGAGGCGTTCAATGCCATTAATGCCGCCATTCAGGAGCAGAATCAAAAACAGGCCACCGATTATCGAGCAGGGGCGTTGTTGATGGTCAAGCGCGGCGAAGAAATATTTTTGGCACGGTCTGGCACAACCGTCTGTGTATCACGGCAGGCGGGCCAATATGTGACGTTTCCTGATGACCCCGACATGATTAATTTGATGCCGCTAGGATCGCAAACCAACCCGGTGCTCGAATTTGCCCATTATGCGCTGCAAGCCAACGATATGTTTGTACTGGGAGATGCGGGTTTGGCAGTCGTGACCGATGAAATGTTGCAAAAAGCGACAGGCACAGGCGACATCAATCAGGTGTTGGAGATTTTGGAAAAGGCCGTCCAGCGTCAAGCCTTTGCATCGGTGGTGCAATTTGTTGGGCCAGACGGGGCGCCTGCGCCTGCTGCACCGCCACAGCCAATTGCGACCACTGCGACGCCTGAACTCTCCTCCGAAATTCGCAGTGAAGCCATTCCAACAGTCGAAACCGTGTCAGCGTCGCCTGTTGAGCCGACTCCTATGGTATCAACCGAATTTCCCGATGCTGCACCAACGGTCAATGAAATAGTGCCGCCTAGCGATACAGCGGGACTAGGAATTGGGGAAGAAGCGCCACCCCCCGCACCATTGCGCTCCGAATCCGCTATCCGATCTGATGTCCCCTCTGAGGAATCTGAGCAGTTAGGGATGCCACGCACGCTGGTGGTAACGGTGTTGATGCTGATTTCCAATGCACTGGCGGGGATTGCACGGGCGACCAATGCCGCACTTGACCGTATTTTACCCGAACCGGAAGAGGGTCGGCGGGATGGCAAAGTGGTGCCGATGAATGTGGTAGCCTTAATCGCCATCGTCGTGCCAACGATTATTGCGATTATCGTGGTGGGGCTGGTACTTTCGGAGCGCGATACCACCAATTTTGAACAGTATCGCACGGACGCGGTGTCGGCAGTCGAAGAAGCCCGCACATTTGGGCAAGATACCAACGGCGACCCTAAGACGGGGATGGAATTGTGGAATATCGCCTTGACGTTGACCCGTCGCGCCTACAACGAAGACCCAGAGGACAGTGAAATCCGCGAGATGTTGATTGAGGCCCAAAACAATATTGACCGATATGACCGAGTGCGGCGGGTACAGATCACAAAATTGCGCGAGTTTGGCGAGAATGCCGATTTGCGCGGGCCGATTATTTCCGCCAATACAGTTGATATTTACACGCTCGATAAGGCGCGAGGGGCGGTTTTCCATGATACGCTGGATTCCTCTGGAACAAACGTCATCCAAGAACGTGATATTGCCGTCATTCAACGGGGGATGCGGGTGCGCGAATTTACGGTGGCTAATCTGGTAGATATTGAATGGATTGGGAATGATGGTGGGGCGGATCAGGATAATGCACTGGCAGCATTGGATGAAAACGGCGTATTGATTACCTATAACCCAACCTTTCCACCCGCGACGGGGATTCAATTGGTGAAGCCGCCTACGTGGAATCGTCCGGTAGCCATTGCCCTATGGCGACAAAACTTTTATATCTTGGATGCGGGCGCGAATCAGATTTGGCGTTATGAGCCAGTAGACGGGGCGTATTCCGAACAGCCTTCCGAATATTTTGTTGGGAGCGAACGACCTAATCTGACGGGAGCAGTGGATTTTGCGATTGACGATCAAGGCTCAATTTATATCCTGTTTGGGGATGGGTCGTTGGAAAAATATCGGGGTGGACAGCCGGAAACCTTCGATTGGTTCAATGCTCCGGTGGATGGATTTACCAATGGGCGGGCCTTGTTTATTGATAACAATCCCATTTCCTATTCGCTTTATGTCGTTGACCGGGTGCATCAAGGCGTGTATAAAGTGTCGTTTGGTGGCGAGGTTAATGATGGCTATAAGCCTGCCAATCAATTAAATGCGTTTGATAACTTGACCGGGGTGGCGGTGGATAGTTCGCGGGGCTATGCGCGGATGTATGTGTTATCGGGGAGTTCGTTGTATTTGATTAGCCCATGACCCAATACGACCTCACCCCTCTCCAATTTGGCGAGAGGGAGCAAAATGCCTATTTAATGGCCTTCTCTATAATTCATAAAATCGTGTGAGTGAATGACGCTGATACTTGGTATTGAAACTTCGTGCGATGAAACGGCGGCGGCGGTGGTCGAAAATGGGCGCTGGCTGCGCTCGAATGTCATCGCATCGCAAATTGATCTCCATGCCCAGTTTGGCGGCGTGTTCCCTGAAGTAGCGGCGCGTGCCCATATCGAAGCGATTAGTCTGATTGTACATGAGGCCCTTGAAAAAGCCGGGGTAACGCTGGATGAGATTGATGCTCTCGCGCTGACTCGTGGGCCGGGATTGGCGGGGGCGCTGCTGGTCGGAGTGAATTTTGGTAAGGGCCTCGCGTTAGGGCGCGATTTGCCCATCGTCGGTGTGAATCATCTGGAAGGCCATATTTATTCCAATTGGCTGACCGAACCCGAACGTGAGATTGTGTTCCCTGTGCTGAATTTGATTGTGTCCGGTGGACATACCGAATTGGTGTTGATGACCGATCATGGCACGTATCAATTATTGGGGGAGACGATGGATGACGCGGCGGGAGAGGCGTTTGATAAAGTCGGGCGGCTGCTCGGTTTGCCCTACCCCGGCGGACCATCCATCCAAAAAGTGGCACAAGATGGCAACCCAACAGCCTATGATTTTCCGCGTGCCATGTTGGACGAAGGACTGGATTTCAGTTTTTCGGGACTCAAGACGGCGGTGATGCGGGCGGTGCGACCTCCCCAGACGGGCAAGCGGGTGGCAGGAGTGGAAAGCATGAAATCGGGTGAGATGCGGCCTGATATTTCGATTGCGGATGTCGCAGCGAGTTTTCAGGCGGCGGCAGTCGAGGTGCTGGTCAAGAAAACGGTGCAGGCGGCGGTGGCCTCCGATGTGACCGAGATTTTGATTTCGGGTGGGGTCAGCGCGAATGGGCCGCTGCGGGAAACAATGAAACAGGCTGCACCGATGCCCGTCCGTTATCCACCCCTATCACTCTGTACCGATAATGCAGCGATGATCGCGGCGGCGGGCTACTATCGGTTTATGGCGGGGCAGCGCGATGATCTGGCGATGGATATTATCCCGACATGGCCGCTGAATGAACTGCTGCCGTATAACAAAACGACCCACACCGCGCTGGTGTAGGTCGCTCTGGCAAGTTACTCGAAAATCGGGGGTTTAGACTTGGGCCGTCCCCCGCGCTGCTTTCAAAACGAAGAGCAGGACGAGCGCCCCAAAGAAGGCTACCAAGATGCTGGGGATATTGATGCCGCTGACATCGCCCCCAATATTGAGCAGGTCAAGGACGAGGCCACCGATGACGCCGCCAAAGATACCCACCATGATGTCTTCACCCAATGTTTGACCACTACGGGTGCCCATGACAACGCTGGCAAGCCAACCTGCAATCGCACCGACGACAATCCAAATGATGATGCCTGCTACTAAGCCCATTTCAATTTCCTCCTGCTGAGACTGCTTGCGAGAAGCAGTTGAATGTCAGAATATGTGTATGTTTAGAGAATACAAGCACAGTGGCGTCCTTCCATGAACCGGGTGGGCCAAATCTGGTTAGCCACATGGGGGATATTGAGATGTACGGATTGGGTAGTCGGATGAGGAAATAGGGTCAATCTGCGTGAACGAGGATTGCTTTTACCAATTTACACCATCCGTTGGCCTCGGTGATAACCCTTTCTGTAGCCTTTTTTCGATGTTTTTAGCCCAATAGGATATTTCTCCCTCGACTTCTGTGGTGAAATAATCGTCGAGGGTATCCCATTTTTTGAAAGGTGTTTGGTCGGTCATTTCAAGATAGCGATAAATGGGCGGGTTTTCATTTTTATCGCCAGTTAGGAAATAGAAAAATGTATAGCCTTGGTGCATCCGAAAAACAAAGGCGTCGGCGGGTAGAGCAAAAGGTTTGCCATTTTCCTGCAATAATTCAACGGCTGCTTCTTTCATACCCATCAAATATTTGTATTGAGCATCCGTGCCTTGAAAGAGCAAACCCGACTGTTTCCCCAATGTCAGCAAAAACTGCCGATACAATTCTGGTAAAAATGTAACCCCCTGATTGGTCATCAGGATTTCAATTTCGGCTTCGGTGCAGCCGATAATTTCATGAGGTTCGGCAAGTTGCAGGGTAATCAGTTTGTCGTGTAGATTCTGTATATAGACGGTTGGTGAAGTTTGCATTTAGAACACCACAATGCTGATATAGGGATCAACGCTTAAGCTAACTCCATAAGATGCACTCAATATATCATAGTTCTGATTATCGAAACCATCAGGGGGAGCAAAGTCGATAAATCTTCTGCCTTTACGCTCAACAATCCTTGCTTCAGGGCAGTTTTTCAGCTTCAGATAAAAAATAGGCTCACCAATACCCTCTTGATATAAAACGAATTCGATTAAATCCCCGGTTATTTTGAGATTCAGCTTTTGAAAAGGTCTGATAACCGAATATGTCTCTATAAGCCCGTATTCTTCATATTCTGGAAGGACATTGAGGGTAGCAATAAACTCGGTTTGATCACGAACAAACATACAGATACCTCCTATAATTCACTTTCCACAGGTATCCCTTTGTCCTGCATAGCACCCATCAAGCCCTGCCATTGGTCTTCGCGCACGGCGACAGCCATTGGGCCAAGTTTGACGCCTAAGAAACGGCGGATTTCGGGCGTCTCCCAAATGACCTCCATCAAGGCTTCGGTGTCCACGCGCAGCACGACCATTTTTTGGATGACCGCCGACGCGCCCTGTGCCTTGCGCCAATTTTCGATCAGGGCATGGACATGGGGCGGGATGGTGTGGACGGTGCGCTGCAAAAAGGTCTCGACATTTTCCGGTTTGATGCCCTGCTGCTCCGCGCGTTTAAAGCCCTTGCTGTTAAGCAGATACACATAAGGGTCAGCGGGGTCGCCCCATTCGGTAAAACGGGCCAATTGAAAACGATCAATACGACTGGCAGCACGCGGCACCAAAAGTTTTCCAGACGCTTCAAGGGTTAAGGGTGTTTCGGGGTCTTTGCGGCTGGGCCAATCGCCTTGACCCGTCCATGCTTTGCCAAAGACATTGAGATGACAGGCTGTCGGTGTGCCGTCGGGGGTGTCTATGCCCAAATCTACCAAACCGAGCCAATGCAGCGGGCCAGCGACAATAAATTTTAGTAATGCCCCTTCAACGGCGTTCCAACTTTCAAAGCCGCGCAAATATTCCCCCGTGTGTCGTTCGCGGATATACCAACTGGAATAATCGCCGCCGGGACGCTGGAAATCGGGTTCGACGGCTTTGATTTCGGCGACCAGCCCATCCAGCGAAACCCATGCTTCGCCCGTGACGGCCTCGAATACACTGCGCAGGGTTTCACGGGGGAGGGTCGGGTCATTTTGCCAGCCCGTCGCTTCGGGTTCGAGGGTGGGGACAAGCCATAGTTCGTTATAGCCCTCGCTGGTGCGCCACGCCTCGACTAAAGACTTGACCTGTGCGGTGCGGATGCTTTCGAGCCATGTGCGGGCATTTTGGCGGACGGGTTGAAAAGCATTGTTGACGACGGCGATGAGGCCCATTTGTCCTGCTAATTGAATCAACAGGTCGAGGCGGGCATATTCTTTTGCCCCCACAAATTGGGCCAGCAGGTCGTCTTGAAGTTCATTGGCAAGATAACCCGATTCCAATTTGGCCTCATGTACCTGCAAATAGGCCAAGAGGGTTGTCATGTCATCTACCAGCGTAGTATCGGCTTTGTGTTGATGGGGCGGCGCTTCCATTTCGAGTTCGACTTCTTCCATCTCCTCGTCGTTTTCTTTCGCCAATGCTTCTTGTTCCTCCTCCTCATCGGGAAAATCATCGGGTTCGGCACTGAGGTCATAGCCCGTTTGATGGATGGGTAGGATGGCGGCAAGGTCGTCGGGCACAAAAACATAGGGCTGCAACCCCGTTTTGCTCTCATCAAAACCCATCGCCAACAGGCCGCGATAAAACAGAATTTCGGCAATGCCCTTTGGTGCAAGATGGGGTTTTTCGCGTTCACGTGCGCCCGCCCCAATCTGCCGAATCTCACCATACAACCGCCCAAACTGTACGGCGGGCATTTTGTGTTCACGCGAAGCCAGCAGCATTTGTAACGCGCCACGCTCGGCATCACTCAGGCGACTCCATTCATGGGCGGCCTGCTCAGGGATTAACATGGTCTCTGCTAAACGTTCGGCAGCCACTTTTTCATCGCGGGTGTCTAGATCCACATCCCAGCGGTTAGCGATGATTTGGAGCAGGTGCAGGTCGTATTCAAAGAGGGTCGAGCGCAAATCGGTCATCGGTTAACCTTCCTGTCGTGGTGAATGCCATGCAATATCGCTGACTCCGGCTTTGGCATTGGCGGCGCGGGCCACGACAAACAGCCAATCGGAGAGGCGATTAAGATAACGCAACACAAACGGGCCAATCGGTTCTTCTTTTTGCAGCGAGACGACCCAGCGTTCGGCGCGGCGGCAAACGGTACGGGCTTGATGCAGGGCCGCTGCTCCGGTTGTCCCCCCCGGCACGATGAAATTTTTGAGTGGGTCGAGGGTGGCGTCTAATTTGTCTATGTCGTTTTCGAGGGCCATCACCATCGCGTCATCCACACGCACCAGCCATGTCGCTTGGGCATCCATTGGCGTGGCAAGGTCGGCCCCGACGTGAAACAATTCCATTTGAACCCGCCCCACCAGCGTATCTATTTCACTATCGAGGCCAAGCGCCCGCGCAAAACCCAATACGCTGTTGAGTTCGTCCACTGTGCCATAGGCGTGCAGCCGAAGATGGTCTTTGTCCACACGTCCTGCCGCAAATAGGCTGGTTTGACCTGTATCACCCGTTTTGGTGTAAATTTTCAAGCCGTCACTCCATCTAAATACTTATGAATTGAGAACAAGGTGCTAAAGCGCCTTGTTTGAAAACAAATCCATGAAACTCCTTGAAAATCTGTTCTATTGATAGCGCCTGCCAGATTTTTTGGCAAGTGGGGAGTAGGCATCGCGCCTCTTGTATGCAAATATGCAAAAATGTACAATAATGCATATTCGCTTGACCCGTACCATTTTATTGCAGGGCATTAAATTTATTTTTCAGCGACAGTACGGGTAAATTCACACCATGACGACACTCACCCAAATTCAAATGCCCCCGCAGGTACGCACGCTGGACGCTCTGCGCTATGACAACTTCCGTAAATTTTTCTTCGGGCAGTTGGTGTCAGTTTCGGGTACGTGGATGCAGCGGGTGGCGCAGGGATGGCTGGTTTTCCATCTGACGCAATCCGAATTATGGCTAGGTCTGGTAGCCTGTGCTGCGGGTATCCCCACGCTGTTTTTTGCGCCGTTTGCTGGCGTATTGGTGGATCGTTATCCCCGCCGCCAAATTTTGCTGGCGACTCAAATTGCGCTGATGATTATGGCATTTGTTTTGGCGGTGCTGACGTTTACGGATGTCATCGAAGTGTGGCATGTCATGGTGTTGGCAGTGCTTTCGGGGATTGCAGTATCGTTTGAGGCCCCGTCGCGGCATACCCTCATCAGTGATATGGTCGGGCTTGAAAGCCTGAACAGCGGGATTGCGCTGAATTCAATCATGATGAATGCGTCGGCGGTGATCGGGCCGACGTTGGCAGGCATCTTGCTGATCGAGGTTGGGCCAGCATGGTGTTTCATGCTGAATGCGGCCAGTTTTCTCGCCGTGATTGTGTCGCTGCTGTTGATTCATATTCAAAATGTGACCCGCCGGATTGCGGATTTGCACCCAATTGAGCAGTTACGCGAAGGCCTATCTTTTTCGCGCCATCACCCCACCATTCGGCCTTTATTGATGCTGGCGGCGTTTAACAGTGTGTTCGGTCTCAATATGGTGAATACGCTGCTGCCTGCCTTCTCCGCCGAGGTACTGGATGCGCCAAAATCTGGGTTAGCGGCGATTGTCACTGCGATGGGCATTGGGTCGGTGATCGGTGGGACGGTTAATGTGGCCCTAGGCAGGCGTCTGGGGCGGGGGCGATTTGTGAGTGCGGCGACCTTTATTGCTCCGCTGTTAGTGCTGATTTTTTCGCGGTTGACCTATCTGCCGTTTAATATGTTCATCATTGGGCTTGCTGGATTTGGGTTTATGTCGTTTTACGTGACGACGAATACCCTGATCCAAAGTCAAGTGATTGATGAATATCGAGGGCGGGTGTTGAGCCTCTATACGCTGACGTTTTTGGGACTCGCACCGTTGGGTGCGTTGTTCATAGGATCAACCGCCCAAGCGATAGGATCAGCCGAGGTGATGACCTTGTGCGCATCTATTGATCTTATCGCCTGTATGTGGATTGTGTTCCACGCCCGTCAAATGCGGACGTTGTTGTAGGGAAGGGGAGCGACCTATGAAGATCGCTCCTTGTTCAAATCAGATTTATTTAAAATGACGGCGCAGGGCATCCTTGAGGGCTTGGCGCTGCGTCTCATATTCCTCTTCATCCAGATTGCCCGCTTCATATGCTTCATCAAGCACCGCAATTTGGGCAATCAACTCCTCACGAGTGCCTTTGATATTCACCTTGCTGGTTGTGCTGGTCGTCGTTGTGCGCTGCCCAGCCAAAATCCGCGTCTTTTGTAGGTCATAGAGCATGTACATGCCGCCTGCGACGACCAACAGAATGCCTATCCCCAAAATAAAATTGCGATTGTCTTGGAGGAAGGAATTTTCATCATCCTTGCTGGTAGTGCTGGAACTTCCGCTGGTCGTTGACGTTGACGATGGGGTGTTCGGGCCGTCTTTCACAGTATATTGCACGACTGTACCGACTGGAACGGCAGCGGGAATAGTGTAGCCATTATACGTGACGTCGTTGTTCAACGTGCGCGGCTCAGTAGGTTGGAATTGATCGCCATCCAATTCGAGGCCACGATCTTGAGCAAGGAAGATCGAGAAGGCTTGCACTTCGTAATTAAAGGCTTGGACAACCGTCATGCTGCCATTATAGGCTTTGTTGTACGTGGCGAGAATGCCATCGTTCTTACCCGGATAAAGAGGGGCGCTATCATAAAAGATGGTTCGTGTGCCCTCTTGGGTTTGCTCAAAACGATCTGCTGTGCCCGCAAAGTCTTCAAGGCGGGCATTCACAACATCATTCGGTAGGGTAATGGTCACGGTGCGATTGTCCTGACCGATGTAAATGCGGTCACTGTTATTGACAAACTCAAAAGTTTGGAGGATCAGCGAAGCTCCTTCAGCGGTGACAGCATCCACATAAACATCACTAGTCTCAATTTTAATGTCTACCGGATCGGTGGTGGTTTCATAAATCAGGAAGGGTAGATTATAGCTACCATCTCCGACATCTCCGACAATCAGGCTCTGTGAAAATTGGGTGATGCCGGCATAGTCGGTTTGGACGGAAGCAATCGCGTTGGGATTGAGCGGCACATTATCAAAACTATAGCTACCATCGGCGGCCATGGTCGTCTCGGCATTGTAGATTTCTTGGGGCAGCCCATTATGATCGAGGGCCGCGACCCGAACTTTTAGAATGAGGTCAGTAGGAAGTGTTCCGCCGGACGTGCCGTTGCTAACCGTGCCTTCTAACGTGAAGGTATCGGTTACATCAATCGCTTCATCGGTAGCAGCCGGAGCAGTATCAGCGGGTTCTTCGGTCGCTGCCGGGGTAGATTCTGTCCCCCCAGCGGAAGATACCTCTGTTGTAGGAACTTCAGTTGGCGCTTCGGTAGGAACAGGAGTGCTGTCGGCGGGTTCTTCGGTGGTATCTGGTAGGGGTTGTGCGACAGCTTCGGTGGCATTAGGCGCTGGTGCATTTCCATCACGCAAGGCAAAGGCATAGGCCGCTACATCCCACATTTGGCTATCGCTGAGGCGGTTGCTCCAAGGCGGCATAATACAGGTCTCTTCACCGCGCTTGCCATCCCGCACAATCCCGAACCATGCTTCAACGGTGACATCCTCTCCCCGTTCAGCGAGGGCGGGGACGGGACAACTGATGCTGGCGGCGGTTGGGCCATCCCCAAGACCTAAATCGCCATGACAGGGGGCACAGTTTGGGATGTACAGATTCGCACCTGCCTGCAAATCAAATGAAGCTGGTGCCACAATAGTCGGGGTGACAGTCGCGGCCCGATTCATACGTGTTGCCACGATTTCAGGCTCGGAAGATGTTTGGATACCACACCCAACTAGGACAATTCCAATCAGTAACAGGGCGATTGCCCATAAATGACGACGAAGAAACGACATTCCCCAAATTCTCCTTACAGTAATTTTTTCAGAACAGGGGAATTTTACAGCACTGAACAGAAAAAGAAATATGCCCGCTGCAATAATCAGCACGGCATATTGTCATGAAAATCGGATTGGAGGGGGGTGGAGACGCCTTGTTTGTCTATGCTTACGGGATAATCAATACCTGCCCAACGTAGATGCGGCTGTAGTTGTAGATATTGTTGGCGGCGGCGATGGCGGCCATGCTGACGCCGAATCTCAGCGAGATGCGGTAGAGATTGTCACCGGGTTGTACCACATAGGTGCGGGTCGCGGGGGGTGGGACCGTGCCACCGCTAGTAATCGGCAGGTTATAGAGATTGCCATTGGCGATAATGTACTTAACATTGACCCACCCTTGCAGCCCGTTGGTAAGCTGTACCTGTACCCAACTGGCATCGGCATTACGCCCGATAAGGTTCATACCACCACCACGTTGCAGGGTGGTGACAATCGCAAAGTCGGGGGCAGGGCCAGAGCGAATATTCAAAGCGCCTGTGTTCACTGTCGCGCTGATTTGGCCGGGGATAGGGGTTGGGCCACCATCAAGAGCGGGTAGGCTGGTGATAGCAACATTTGGCTGAACGTAGCTGGCATTGACCCATCCGGTGAGATTGTAGAAACTGATCGAAACCCATGTGCTGGCATAGTTGCGGGCATTCAGCGTCAGGTTTTGGCCTTGATAGACCCTGCCGATCACAGGATAGACTGTGCCGGGTCCGCTGCGAACATTGAGTTCGTTGGTCATCACGATGGCGCTGGGGACGATAGGTTGGCTAGGGTTGCCACCAGAGACTTTTGTCCAACTGAGATAGACATAGGCATCACCGCTAAATTCCTGATAGTCCAATTGCAGGTGATGAACCCCTTCGCTTATGACATAATCAGCGGTCAAGGTTTGACCCGGTTTGGGGCTAGAGATGGTGTTGAACACGCTGTTTTGGAAGTCAATGGTCAGCGCAATAGCATCGTCGGCGGTGGCGGTGAAGCGATAGGTTCCGGCTGAGAAATAGGGATTGGACCCCCAACGCGCAGAGAAATTGTCGTATGGGATACCTGCCGCTGGGGAGCTGGTGCCCCAATTGAAGGCAACCGATTGTTCTTGGCGGGAAATAACTGCCGCCCCAGACAGGTAGGCGTTATTGAAATAGTCCCCAATCCAGTAGTTGGTAGCCTGTGCCGAACTATCTGCTGCTACTGGATGCACGACAAGGGCAGACAATAAAATCAGAATGAATGATGTGGTGAGTGAAATGAGTTGGGTTACGCGGTTCATGATGGTTGCACTCCTCTTGGATTGCTGAATTGCAATCACTCCCTTGATACATCTCTTAAATTAGCACTGCGCTGTTACAGCTCCATGTTGCGGGTGTTACAACTTTGACACAGGCTGTTGCATGGTGGGAACTTTTCTAACCTGCCCTTTCTAAAATGGCTTGATGATGGCCTTTGACAGTGTTAGAAAAATTAACCGCATAGGGGAAACGCCTTGATCGTCGGTGGCGCGTCAGCTTGCCGTAGAATTTTCGGATCGGATGGGCGCAAAACTCATGGTCTGGCGCTTCAGTTCGGCAGTGAGACGCTTGATCGGCTGCTTATCCACTCGATACATGAGATACCAGATAAACATCAAGAGTGTGACGACGGTATTGAAGCTATGCAGTATCCAGACTGGGCCAATTGGCAAGGTGGTCACATATAGCCAATAGAGCAGATTGCCCACGTTGTTCAGCCCGATGTTGAGCAAGCTGTAGGAGGCCATGTTCTTGGTACGCCATGCCTTATAGAGCATCGGGAAGGTGGCCGACATAAAAATGAGGCTACAAACAGCCCCGGCAAGGATTTGTAGTTGGTGCATGGTGATGAATCCTTTGGCAAGTGCCTTGATGTTGAGACGGGTTATGAGATAGGCAACCTCGCCATTTTGAATGGTAATGCGATACATGAGGTTATGACGACAGCCTTTGGGCAAAGGTTGCTCAGACTTTAGGCGGAAAAATTTGGGGAGTGTGTAACAAAAAAAGGGCGCACGCGGATGGTACGCCCTAGAGCAACCTCAAGCTATTTCAGGTAGTAATACAACTCACCGGGTTGGAGAATTTTCAATTTTTGGCGTGGATTGACCTTTTCAAAGGCTTCGATGATATGGCCGAACGGGATGGCGTTGTTGGGATAAAGATCGTTGTGGCCGGGGATGACCACATCCCAACCCAGTTCTTTGGCTAAATGCGCCCCTTCCATTGGCAAGAAGTTCCCCAAAACCCCCACTTGCTCCCGGAAATAATCACGGCCATTCAGCGCAATCATGGCAATATCGGCAGTCGGTAGCCCTTTGAGCATCTCGATATAACCGGGGTAAATCAAGGTATCCCCGCCATGATAGAACGTGACGCCATTCCATTCGATGAGAAAACCCAACCAGCGATAGCCTTTCTGCTCGTCATATTCTTTTTCATAATGGGCAGAGGGAACAGGCGTAACGCGACAGGTCGTCCCCGGCAAGGTGGTGGATTGAAGGGCAGGCGGAAAAATAACCCGATCATCCGCAATATCCAAATCTGCCAAGAGGTCTTTGCACCATGCCGTTGTGACAAATTTAGCATTGGGGGAGGCTTTGGCAATCGGGCCGACGGTTTTAGGGTCGAGGTGGTCAAGGTGTTCGTGGCTGATGAAATAATAGCTGACATGGGAGGCGTGTTCGGGCAAGATCGGCGGGGAATAGCCGCGCACCCAAAATTCACCAAATTGTTCGCGCACTACATCTGTCAGGCATGGATCAATATAAATTACCCCTTCAATGCCCTTAATCGCCACGCCCATTTGTCCCAAGCCCCAAATCGCTAGGCTGTTGGGCAGGATGGGGGTTTGCTCAATTTGTGTTTTAAGATTTTGGGTCATCAGTGGCACGTCCCTTTGATAAAAAGTTGTTGTGACTCTATTTTAGAGTGGAACAACAAAAAGGCGAAATAATCCTGTGTTGAGCAGGAAATAAAAAAGCGAACCACTTGGCTCGCCTTTGTATGAAATCGTGGTTCGGCTTTAGTGCGCCCTATGGTTGCCAATCGAAAAATCACCCACTGTTTGTTCATAGAGCCACGCTTCCGTGTAGGCCTGCGAAAATTGGCGGGCAGTTTGGTAACGCTGCGCTGGGTCAAAGTGG
This sequence comes from Anaerolineae bacterium, assembly GCA_019913005.1. Taxonomy (GTDB): domain Bacteria; phylum Chloroflexota; class Anaerolineae; order Aggregatilineales; family J027; genus CFX10. The sequence goes on from JAIOHL010000252.1 coordinate 82,858, forward strand.
GTGGCTTTTTCGATGACTGCCATAATGCTGAGGGGCAGTACATAGTCAAAAACAACGATGCCATTCGGTTCACGGTGGGGAAGTTGACCCATCAACATTTCATAGAGGGTCAGGCCGAGCGCGTAGACATCGGAATAGGAGCCTGCCGGGTCGCCAAAAATCTGTTCTGGGGCCATGTAATCAATCGTGCCGACCTGCGGTTCGACTTCGACATAGAGGCCGGATTGCAGGATTTTGGAGAGACCAAAATCGGCAACGAGCGGACGATCATTGCGGTCAAATAGAATGTTGTCGGGTTTGATGTCGAGATGAATCACGCCATTACGATGGGCGTAGTCAATCGCATCACATACCTCGCGCAAAATCCGTTCGCTTTCATAAAAGGTCATGGGGCCATTTTGAAAGCGGTCTGCCAGCGTGCCATGTGGAGCCAACGGTGTCACCATATAGACTTCGGTATCGGTCATCCCCAGATCGTAGACGGGCAAAATATTGGGGTGATCGAGCTTGGCGAGGGTACGGGCTTCACGGACAAACATCTGCACAAACCCGTCATTGATGGCATATTCAGGCCGAATCAATTTTAGAGCAACGGCGCGATCCAGATAACGATCATAGGCCTGTGCGACGATTCCCATCCCCCCGGTGCCGAGGACAGTCAGAATTTCATATCTTTGATTGAGAAGTTGACCGACTAACCCGTCCACTTATGCACTCCAGTTTGTAAGAGGTATACCGCTGGTTTCTAAATTCTAAACCAAGTTGAGATAGAATAATGTGAAAATTAACGAAAGCAAGGGATTTTTCACAAATTTTTGGGGAGATGGCTAGAATTTGTCCTCAAAAACGAAAAAAGTAATTCGCACAGACTGACTGAATTCGGTTAGTCGTCCTCTCGCCAGACCTAGAAATTGCGGTATGATTTTCACATAGCATATCGTCAAAACAACAGTTTATAAGATGATAGAGCCAGTTTAGGATGGGTGGTTGAATGATCTCAATTACTCTCCAACTCTCCACACACAGGTCATCGTCATTGACAGGCAACCCAACTAGGCCTGAAAAAATGAAAGCGAGGAAATGAAACATTGAAACACGCAACTCAAGATTCGTTTAAAGCCCGCACAAGACTGGATGTACCCGGCAAATCAGTAGACTATTATCGGTTGGCAAAGCTGGCGGAGGCTGGCATTGGGCATATCCATGAACTGCCCTTTAGCATCAAAGTCCTCTTGGAAAACTTGCTGCGTAATGTAGATAACTATTCGGTTACACCGGAAAATGTCGAAGAACTTGCCAATTGGAATGCCGCCAGCCCTACCCAAACGGAAATTGCCTTCCGTCCGGCGCGGGTAGTGTTGCAAGACTTCACAGGTGTGCCATCGGTGGTTGACCTTGCCGCGCTACGTTCTGCAATGGGACGGCTGGGTGGCGACCCCAAACAAATCAACCCGACCATTCCGGTGGACTTGGTAATTGACCATTCGGTACAGGTGGACTATTCCGGCTCACCCGAAGCCCTCACCTTGAATGCGGATTTGGAATTTCGGCGCAATTCTGAACGCTATCAATTCCTGAAGTGGGGGCGGAATGCCTTTAGCAATTTCCGTGTGGTGCCACCTGCTACCGGGATTATCCATCAGGTGAATTTGGAATATCTAGCGAAGGGTGTGTTTGTTCGTGCGGATGGGCAGGGGCAAGTTGCCATGCCCGATACACTAGTCGGCACAGACTCCCATACCACGATGATTAACGCGCTAGGTGTATTGGGATGGGGTGTTGGGGGGATTGAAGCCGAAGCGGTCATGCTCGGTCAACCCATTTACATGCTGACGCCGGAAGTCATCGGCTTTAAGTTGTTTGGAAAACTCCGTGAAGGGGTAACCGCCACCGACTTGACACTCACGGTTGTACAAATGCTCCGCAAGAAGGGCGTGGTGGATAAATTCGTCGAATTCTATGGAACGGGTCTATCCAATATCAGCCTTGCGGATCGTGCGACAATTGCGAATATGGCTCCCGAATACGGGGCGACGATGGGGTTCTTCCCGGTAGACAACGAAACGCTGGTCTATCTACGCCGCACAGGTCGCACCGAAGAAGAAGTCAAACTGGTCGAGGTGTACTATAAATCGCAGGGGATGTTCCGCACCGATGCGACCCCTGACCCGGTGTTCACAGATACACTGGAACTCGATCTCAGCACCGTCGAACCCAGTATGGCCGGGCCAAAACGTCCCCAAGACCGCGTGACCCTCAAAGCGATGAAAGAGGATTTTGAAAAATCCCTGCGTGCGCCAGTCGGGGCAAAGGGTTTTGGTTTGACCGAGGAGCAAATCGCCTCCACAGCCGTAGTTCGTTCAGAAAATGGTCATAAGGCCGATCCGATTGAATTGACACATGGATCGGTGGTGATTGCCGCTATCACTAGCTGTACCAATACTAGCAACCCTAGTGTGATGTTGGGGGCGGGTTTGTTGGCACGCAACGCCGTTAAGAAGGGCCTGAAAGCCAAACCTTACGTCAAGACCAGTCTGGCCCCCGGTTCAAAAGTGGTGACGGAATACCTAAAACAATCCGGGGTACTGGAATATCTGGAACAACTTGGCTTCTATGTGGTCGGCTATGGCTGCACAACTTGTATCGGGAATACTGGGCCACTGTCAGCGGACATCGTAGGCGCGATTAACGAAGGCGATTTAGTGGCAGCGGCTGTCCTAAGCGGTAACCGCAATTTTGAAGGCCGTATCCATCCCAATGTACGGGCCAACTTTCTTGCCTCCCCGCCGCTGGTGGTGGCCTATGCGGTGGCAGGAACGGTGGATATTGATCTTGAAAACGAGCCTTTGGGCTACGATCAAAACGATGACCCCGTTTTCCTGCGTGATATTTGGCCGAGCCAAGACGAAATTCTGCAAACCGTGCGCGACTCCATCCACCCTGAGATGTACCATATGCACTATGGGCAGGTTTTTGGTGGCAACGAAACGTGGAATGCCATTGAAGGCGCAGGTGGTGAAATGTTCGCATGGGATGAGACCTCCACCTACATCCAAGAACCGCCATTCTTCATGGATTTGAAGCCAGACCTTGAGCCATTGAGCAATATTGAAGGGGCGCGGGTGCTGGCGTTGTTTGGAGATAGCATCACGACAGACCACATCTCGCCTGCCGGGGATATTGCAAAGGACAGCCCGGCTGGTCGTTTCCTGATTGAACAGGGGGTTGAACTGCGCGATTTCAACAGCTATGGGGCGCGGCGCGGCAATGACCGGGTGATGACACGCGGCACGTTTGCCAATATCCGCCTCAAGAATCAACTGGTCGCTCCCAAAGAGGGTAGCTGGACGGAATATCTACCCGATGGTGAAATCTTGAGCATGTATGAAGCGGCACAGCTTTATAAGGCTAAGAATACGCCGCTGATTGTCGTGGCAGGCAAAGAATATGGGACGGGTTCAAGCCGTGACTGGGCGGCGAAGGGTTCCTATCTATTAGGAATCAAGGCGGTCTTGGCGGAGAGTTTTGAACGTATTCACCGTAGCAATCTCGTGTTTATGGGAGTGCTGCCGCTGCAATTTAAGGCAGGCCAGAACGCCCAAACCTTTAACCTGACGGGGCGCGAAGTGTATACGATTGAGATTCCCGATGATCTGCAACCTCTACAAGAGGTAGTGGTACGGTTTACCCGTGAAGATGGCACGGAATCGCAATTTACCGCGATTGCACGTATCAACACCCCGGTTGAACTGGACTACTATCGAAATGGTGGTATCCTCAATACAGTGCTGCGTAACTTCCTGCGTGAAGGCACGGTTGCATAAGGATACGATGACGCTTAATCACCACCAACGCCGCGAACTCCGGTTGATCCAAAACCACCTGCTCACCGAACAACGGCGGGCAGGTGCGGCCTATGCCGAGTTTCATACGGCGGGGGTGGTGTTTCATCCGATTGAATTTGACCCGGCATACAGTCTGGTTATTCCGCATCAAGGGATTACATGGGTGCGGGGTGAGGATGTACACCGGGGATTTGACACACTTGAAGAACGAGGGCGCTGGCCTCATCTTCAATATCTGGATGCCCTTTTCCCCGGTACCTTTCAACAACATCTCGAATTACACGGCTTTCAACATTATCTGAATACTCCTGTTTGGCTGTATATGCCACTGTATGGGCCGGTGCCAGAGGGCGAAAAACCGTTTGGAACTGTCCCGCTCGATCAACCCCATCTGCAAATCCAAGAAGCCGTCAGCCATGAAGATTTCGCGGTGTGGTGGCGTACCTATCGCGCTGGATACTATGGGGTAGATGACCATGTGATTGACCCCAAAGCCGTTCAGCCTTTTGAAGAAGCCTTTCAACGTGGTGATGGGGTGTTTTTGATTGGTCTCTATCACGGTAATCCCACAGCGGCCATTCAAGTGACGTTCGATCAAGGGGTGGCCCATGTGGATGAACCCGCAGTGGTTTGGCCGTGGGCGGGTTTTGGGATGGAGGAAACGCTTATTCAAATGGCGGTGGAATTTGCTCAAACCAATGGCTGTGGCGTCATTTACAGTGTGGGTGTGCCAGAACATGATGCCCGTCTCTACCTGCGCTTGGGATTCATCCAAATTTCAAATATCGTGACGATTGTGGAGGCCGCAAAAAAATGACCTTAGCCCAATGGTACTTATTCCCGAACAGCACCCCGTCCGATCTCCAAACCCACTTAAAAAACAGCCTACAAGGATTGGGTTATACCTTTTATGACCCATTCGCTGGAGGAACAGGCACACCCGTCGGATTGCAGCAGCGTGTTCGCTGTTTCATTGGGTCGCTGGAAACAGGATGGTCACGGGTGATTTTTGCGCCGAATGAGGTTTGGCCTGATGAGGTAGCCCGCGATATTTTGGCGGGGATGTCTGTGATTAGAGTGGTCTATACATCTGCCGAGCAGTTTGAAGTCGGTACAGTAGCGGATGGTATAGGTGGATTAAAGGCCTTTTTGCGTCCGGGCTTAAGTGAGGCCGATTTGCAGCAGTCGGCGATCATGACTGCCATTCTGCCCACTGCCCAAACGACTGCCACGACATTGACCGATTTGCCACCTGAATTGCAGAAATATGCCCAAGAGCAGGGGGTGGATGCTGGGCAGGTGGACAAATTGATGCGGAAGATGTCAAAGGGTGTCTTTAAGAAAATGGGTAACGAACAGGACGCCCAAAAACAAGCAAAATCGGCGATTGCCGGTGTTCCTAAACAGCCCGAAGTGGAATGGAATAGTCCGGCGGGGCAGGCATTACAGCGTGTGATGGCATGTCTAACTGTGCCGGAAAAATGGATGCACCCCGATTGGAAAACATTGACCGGGGCCTATCAAGCAGCCCGTCAATTACAGCGTGACTCTAAAGCGTTGATGCTGCCGGGAGATAAACAAACGATGGCCGCCTTGCCGAATTCGCTGGAATTTATTCCATTGTATATGGGGAAGAAGAGCGCCTAATTTAAACGCGGGGATAAATCCGCCGCGCTCAAGCTAGTTTGAAAATGCCGATTCGTGAATTCTGGTCTTGAATCTACACAAGACCTAATCTCAATCCTTTTTGTCTTTTGCAAAAAGAGTCATCCAGTCCTCAACCTCTTTAGGAGAAAGGCGCGGATTGGCTTTTTTGCTAACAGCCTGTTGAGCCGCCTTGATTTTGGGGTTTACTTTGGGGGTAGCTTTCAACTGCGGGGCAAAATCATGGGCGGTAATGCAGCGCATCCCCACGATTTTGGCAATATCCGTCACCTCACTATCCGACGACACCACAATCCAACTGGCGGGGTCTTCAGTGCGCCGAATAATATCCCGCATGACGGCGTCGGCACTGCTGTGTTCCGAGGCAAACTTTACGATGACGCTGTGGGTTGAAAGGCGCGTCGAAACTTCCCCCGGCAGACCATGATCGAAGATCACGACCACTCGCTTGCCTACCCGACTGCTGAAACTCCGCAGTTTCAGGACTAATTTGGCCTCGTCATCGGGGTCATCTAGTTTTAGGTCGGGCAGTTGGGCGATGAGGTTGTGCCCATCAATCAGGTAAGGCATTGGTTAAATCCTTTTTTGCTATATACCACAGTATAGCAAAGAAGGTTTAAAAGCCCATGAGGAATTTTAAGAACCTGTACATTTGTTCTGAAATTGGTTACTATTAGCATTAGAAACATTGAAAACGACATTAGGAATTTCAATCATGCGGTGGTATGGATGGCTTGTAGTTTTCGTAGTATTAATTATCAGTGGAGCGGGGCTGGTCGTTCTAGCACTGGATGACCCCGAACTTGTGACGACTGAAGCCAATGTGATTAGCAGCGATTTGGAAGTGCCTGCCATCGGGTTTACGCAGATCACAAGCGATTATGAATGGCAGTTCCCACAAGATTTTGGCCCGCACCCTGACTTTCAACGCGAACAGTGGGAAATCTTATCCGGTGAGGGCTGCGAAATTTCATTCACCCTGTTGTTTGATCGGGCCAGTTTTGTTGCGGAGACCTTTGCCCCTGAGCGCGAATCCGCATGGGCGATGAATGGTATTCTACAGGCTACCCTTACGATAGAAAGCGACCAAACCACAGAAAATATCAATGCGACCCGTTCTAGTCGTGTGGCGGCAGGATTGGCCGGGGCGGATGAAAATCGGGTATGGGTTGCGGATTGGGCATGGAATTGGTCGGATGGCACGTTGGTGATTACTGATGAAACTGCCCGATTGGAATTGACGCTGACCGACGGAAACGAAGCGACACCGATTGATGAGATAGCTTGGAATGCCTATACGGTTACGGGTGAGGGAAGCGGAAAAATCGAATTAGGGGAGCAATCCAGTGATATAAGTTGTTCCGTCACAATCACCCATCGTTTTCAGTGAAATTGAGATTCCCTTATGGCTCACAAAAGCTCCTTTCAAAAACTGCTGGATTTCTTAGATCGTTTAGAAGATGAGGGGTTGTGGTATCGCCTGACCCATAGTCGCCCCGAAACGATTTGTGTTTTTGTGGATGTTCCCGGCGAACGATGGGAAGTGGAGTTTTTTGCGGATGGGCATATCGAGTTTGAGCGATTTAGGAGTTCTGGGGATATTGAAGATGAGAGCGTTTTAGAGCAGGTCATGAAGTGGTACATTGAGGCGAAGTGAATAACTATGTCACGCAAAAGTTCATTTCAAAAACTGCTAGATTTTTTAGATCGTTTAGAGGATGAGGGTTTGTGGTATCGCCTAGACCATTTTCGTCCAGAGACTATCTGTGTATGTGTGGATGTGCCGGGTGAACGGTGGGAAGTGGAATTTTTTGCGGACGGGCATGTCGAATTTGAGCGGTTTAGAAGCGTGAACGGCATTGAACCTGATGGCGAACTAGAAAAACATCTCAAGTTGCATACGGAAGAATACGGGAACGATAATGACACCGACAATATTCAACCATGATTTTTATACCCAGAATGCGTGTGTGGTGGCGCGGGAACTGCTTGGTGCGAGACTGGTTAGAAAGATTGACGGGCAACGCATGAGCGGCATCATTGTCGAAACCGAAGCCTATACCGGGGTAAATGATTTGGCCTCACATGGTCGTCTAAAACGCACGCCGCGCAATCTCCCGATGTATGAGCATCCCGGTCATGCCTATGTATATCTGACCTATGGGATGCACTGGCTATTGAATGTGGCATGTGAACCGGAAGGCCATCCGGCGGCGGTCTTGCTCCGGGCGATAGAGCCAGTTGAGGGATTGGATTTAATGGCAGAGCGGCGGCCTAACCGACCTACCACAGAATGGACAAGTGGCCCAGCCCGTTTGACCCTAGCCATTGGTGTGGATGGTCAGCAAAATCGGGTGAATCTGACCGATGAACAGGCCGGATTGTGGATTGAACAAGGGGCACCGATTGAGGATACGCAGGTGAGCACCGGGCCACGTATCGGGTTAGGTAAACGAGTACCGGAGCCGTGGTTTAGTATGGCGTGGCGGTGGTGGATTAGCGATAATCCCTATGTGTCGCGTTAACAGAGGGTATAAGGGGAAATTCGATGGAAGGGGAAGTGCGGGTCAGTTGTGGTTCCATGTGCCGCTTAATGGTGGAGGAATCGTATTTGCTGCTGCTCAATCGCAACCGACGCCGCAAAGGAATTTATGAATTATCCCCAGTGGGCGGGGCGATTCAGGTGCAAAATGTGCAGGCCCTAGCCCCATTTGAAGCACGTTTAGAAAACCCCGATACCCATGATTTGCGTTTTTCGATGCGCTCAGAACATCTCGATGCGTTCGGGGTGTGGTTTCGTAAACGCAAAGAACGTGAACTTGACCCATTCCGCGAAATCCGCGAAGAATTGGTGGATGAATCGGGGGTGTTGGCGGCGCTACGTCCAGAAGATCTACACATGGCTTTTGTAAAGATTGTGCAGGATAGCAAACAAACCATGCGACAGGGCAAGACCGGTATCTTCACCCATTATTTCTTCGAAATTTTTGAGGTGAGACCACGCTCAACCGATGTATTGCTGCGGCTCAAAAATCCCCCATTGAATTCCGGCGTCGTGTTGTTGGATGAAGCCACCGCCCGCAAAGGCGAACCTTTGAAACTTCGTTTTGATGGCGAAGAGCGCACGGTGGGTTTAAACACGAGTTATCTATTTCTTTGAGGCTCGACCAACCACTAGCACACTCCCCAAAAGCAGCGGCGCGAATAGCAAACCGAGACACAATTCGAGCGGCCCAAAAGACACCATCGGGTTGTTATTGACCTCTCCACCCGATGCAAACTCTTCCGGTTCAGGTGTCAAGGACGGTGCTATATCGGGGAGAATAGGAGGTTGTCCCACCGCGTCAACCACCCTTTGAACCCTTTCAGGCGTGGACGGGGTAACGGCATCAAATTGGCTGGCATAGAAGGCTGTTAGTTGCCCGCTGGATGGATCACCGGATGCAAACAAGATGATGTTGTCCCCCACATGGACCATCGAAAGACACATTGAGCTATCACCAAAATTGCTGACCGTGAGGATGCTTGGCCCGCCACCCCCTTTGAAATACTGTTTCACCTCAATCATAGCTGTGACAGGATAAAGACTGGGGTTGACCTCTACCACATGCCCTTCCAAGACAATTGGCGCAAATCCGACGCGATCCTCAAGGGTGTAATCCGGTAATCCGCCGGGTGGCTGGGTACAGGCATGGGCGGTTGGCGTGGAGCTAATCCATTGAGTGAATGCAAATAGGTCAATCAACAAAACAATGATGCTCATCAGTCGAAATACATAAATTTTCATCGGTTAGCCCTCATGGATTGATGCGACGTTTGACCACGATGATTCCCATTGCCAGTGGCAGAAAACTCATTAAGCAAAGCTCTAGGATGCTGGAAACGTCATCTTCCTGCTCCGCTCCCTCGAAGGGCGGAATAGTTGAGGCAGCCGTTGGTGTATAGGTGGCATTTGGAACAATCGGTTGCTGACCAGCGGCTTCGATTATTTGTTGGATCGTGTCTTCAGAGGCAGGAGCAGTTGCTATCCCATTGAAATAGTACGCCCCATATTCGCCTGTATTCCATTGGCTGGCGAAGATGATGATAGGCCCACCGAGCATCAGTGGTGCTTGGCACATGCTGCCTATCCCATAGTGCATGACCGGGATAATCGCAGGGCCATCCCCTTTGAAATAGCGATGCACCTCCACCTGCGCGGTAAGATCGCTATTGAGCGCGATGACTGTGCCTTCCAGCACAATGGGCGCTTGAGCTACTTTATCTTGAATGGTGTACTGGATAGGCGGTGGGCCGGGGTTAGTGGCAGACGTAGGGGTACAAGCATGAGCCGTATGGGAAGGATGGCCCAACGCCAATAAACCTATCAGCAAAAATGCGATGGCACTGCCTTTGGAAAACCAATTTTGCATCATGTTTCCCTCAGAGAACTATTTATTTTTGACTCCCACCCACTTGTTTGATAAGACGATAGGGGATGTAAAAAAGTTCCAATTTGGAGAAACAAAAAGGGTGTGTCACAGAGACACACCCCGAAAAATTCGTGATTTAGGTCTATTCGCCGCGATATTCACCACTTGACCATACATGGACAAAGGGCAGAGTATAGCCGCCGTCTTCGCTCCATTTATAGACCCAGTGTGAATCGGTGATGCTCATATTGACGCAGCCATGACTGTGCCGATAGCCAAAGCCATCGTGCCAATACGTGCCATGAATGCTGATGGAATTGTCGAAGTAGAGGGTCCACGGCACGTTTTCCAGACTGTAGAAGTCGGTTTGGCCTTCCGCGCCGCTCATCGGGCCATTACGCAAGCGTGTCCAAGATTGGAAAGTCCCTTCATTAGTGCTCCATTCCGGCAGACCACTGGAAATGAGTGTGGCGAAAACGGGCGTGTCATTTTCGTAGGCGACCAAGACCTGTTCAAAGAGGTCAACGGCGAACCAACGACCCTTGACGCCTTCGGGACGATCAATAAACAGTACCTTGCCAACATAAATCTGTTTGACCCACGCATCCGGCCCAATCAAATACCAGTTGAAGCCATTGACCACCACCGTCGCAAAAATGTTGACACGGGTGTATTTTTCAAGGCGCTGGGCATCGGGATTTTCAGCATAACCGGGAGCAGGGGCAGGTTTCACGGGATAGACAATCCACGCCATGGTGTATTTGGAATCGGGATTCACAAAAACGCCGGAAAAACTACTGGGGCGGGTGACGGCGGTATCACTTTCGCGCACCCATTCGCCCTCGTTGATCTTAATCCAGCCGTCTTGTTGACCTTCAACCGAAACGTAATTAAACCCAGCGGCGATGGTGCGAAGCACTGTACCATTGGGGGCGTTAAAGACTTCTGTGCCATTGGTGTTGCTAAGTCGGCGGAAGGCGAAACGAGTGATTTCTGATTCGTCGGGGGGCAAGGGCCGTACATCGGGTTCTTTGTGCAACAACATTTCATCCAAAAGGGTTTGATATTGCAACACGGGCAACCCTGCGCGACATCCCCCTGTGTTGGGATTATCCAGACAGCCATCAGCACGGGCAGGTGCAGCAGGCAAGGCGGCAATGGTCAAACTTACGATAAAAATTGAGGTCAGTGATAGCAGCAATAACCGTTTCATCCGGGTTCTCCGATAAGTTTCCAGTTCTTTGAAGTATAGATACTATATCATGGGCAGGGCTTACTTTTCCAACGGCAGCGCGGCGTTTGGACAACGATGGGGCAACAAAAAGGAGCGTATCTTCTAAAAGGTACGCCCCTGTGGAAATCGGCTTATGAGGGCGTAGGTAGGGCCAGCGCATCCACGATTTCGGCGGCGAGGTGATAGCGACCAAACGGCGGCATCAAATACGCGCCTTGCACCATACCCTTGAGTTCCAAAATCAGTTCTTGGGCGATACGTACCCCTTCTGTCGCCGAATCTTCCCCCGCCCGTTCAATACGAGTTTTGATGTTGTCGGGGATGACGATGCCGGGGACTTCGTTGTCCAAGAAATTGCCATGCCGGGAACTAAAGAGGGGCAGGATTCCGGCGAGAATGGGAATCTCCAATTTACCTATCAATTCCTCGTAACGGCGCAGAAATTTTTCAGCGGCGGACGGCTCAAAAACGGGCTGAGTCAACGCGAAATCTGCTCCTGAATCAATCTTCTTTTTCAGCAGCTTGATTTCTTTGTCCAAATCCGGTGGGTTAAAACTGAGGGCTGTGCCGACGAAAAAGCTGGTCGGTTGGCTGATGGAATTACCCGCCTGATCCATGCCCTGATTAAACTGGTGTTTGATGATTTTCAGCAAACCTGTCGGCACAACATCATGATGATCGAAGGCATCCGGGTAATCGCCAATGTGGGTGGGGTCGCCCATCACCACAAAAATATTACGTACCCCCAGCGCATGAGAGGCCAACAAATCGCCTTGTACCCGCAGCAAATTTCGTCCGCGTGTAGGGAAGTGCAGCACCGTTTCCATGCCAATCTGATCTTGGATGAAATGTGCGACAGCCCAAGGACTCATCCGCAAACGGGCCATCGGACTATCCGAGACGTTGATAGTATCTACGCCGGCGCTGTGCAGCATTTCGGCGGCAGCCAAGACCTTTTGGGCGACAAAGCTGCGTGGTGGGGCCATTTCGACGGTAACGACAAATTTGCCTGCCTGAAATTTGCGCTGCAATTCAGTGGGTTGTTCCGATACATCCACATCGCCATTGGCTTCGGCTTCGGGTAGGCTAATGAAGATGGCTGGGGTGGAAGATTGGTCATCGAGGGCTTTCCGCATAGCCTGAATATGCTGCGGGGTTGTGCCACAACAACCACCGATGATAGTTGCGCCTGCTTCCACAAAGGACTTGGCATAGTCGCCAAAATAATCCGGTGTGGCGGGATATAACACACGGCCATTGACCATTTCGGGCCAGCCTGCGTTGGGCATTACTGAGAAGCGTGCTTCGGGAACGGTGCGCTGCATTAGGCTCAAAATGCGGCGCAGTTGCGATGGGCCACTGCTGCAATTCACCCCAATCACATCCACTCCCGCTTGATGCAATGTTTTGGCGACGGCGGCTGGTGTATCGCCCATCAGGGTACGATCATCGCGGGTGAAGGTCATGCTGGCAACAATTGGGATTTCAGCACGAACATCACGCGCAACCTTGATGGCGATTTCAATTTCGCTGAGGTCGCTGAAGGTTTCGAGCAGGATTACATCTACCCCGCTGTGGATCAGGGCGCTGATCTGTTTGCGAAAGGCGTCATATGCTTGTTCTTCGCGCAGGCGTCCATATGGGGCAAGATGTACCCCCAATGGCCCAACCGACCCCGCGATATAGACGTTATCCCGGAAGGTCGCCTCAACGACACGATGGGCCAATTCATAACCGGCCTGATTGATTTCGATGGTATCGTCTTGCAGGTTATATTCTTTCAGTTTCAGTGGGTTGGCACTGAAGGTGTTGGTTTCGATAATTTCCGCACCCGCCTCAATGTATTGGCGGTGGACATTGGCGACGAGACCGGGGTCGCTGACATTTAGACTGTCGAAACACGCATGGAGGCGCACCCCTGTTTGATGCAGCATCGTCCCCATGGCCCCATCAGCCAGAATTGGGCCTTGTTTGAGACGTTCGCGGAATGGAATTATTGCCATGTGAATTTACCTCATTCAACCTTTCCCCAACCCCTCTCCTTAAACCTAGAGAGGGGAAAAAGAATCGGCCTTGTATTATGCATTGACCAATTGTTCAACACGGCTAACCCCGACACTGTAATACTTGGCTTCGGGATGATGGACGACAATGGCGGCGGTGGATTGTTCCGGTATCAACTGATAAGCGGAGGTCAGTTCCATGCCTAGTTTCTGCACCGTTTCCGGCAGCAGTTGGAACACGATTTGATGATCGTCTAAGTCCGGACAGGCCGGATAGCCCCAGCTATAGCGTTTGCCACGTTTGATGTTGATACCAAGTTCGTGGTTGATGTGCTGATTCACAAAGGTCGCAGTGGCCTCAGCCGTCTGCACCGCCAACCCATGAAAATAGTAGGCTTCAGTGTATTGGTCGGAGCCTTGCAGCTTATCGAAATATTCGGTTGCAGGCGAGCCAGCCGTAACCACTTGAAGAGGACAGACATCCATTTTGCCGCTTTCGACGGACGCGAAATAATCACTGAGGCACAGGAAATCGCCGTTGGGTTGACGCGGGAAGTTGAAACGGGCAATTTCGATGGTGTCCCCATTCGTTTCCCACGCTTTCGGGTCGTAGATAATCAGGCTTTCACCATCGGATTGCGCCGGGAAATAGCCATAGACGGCCTGTGGTTTGAGTGTGCCTTTGCGGATGGCCTCTTGCTGCATCCATGCAAGGCGTTCCTCAAAATCGGCCTGTAATTTTTCCCATTCCTTACCCTGCGTATTCTTCGCTCCCCAACTCAGCCGATAGAGTTCAGGCTTGTGCAGGTGTGGGAAAACGTTTTCCAACGGGATGCTGTGAATGGTGCGTGTTCCCCAAAACGGCGGGGTCGGAATATCCGGCGCGGGCTGGACGGTTGATTTACCACTGGCGGCGCTGGCGACTTCGGGGCGGGCGCGGCCTAGTTCCTCGTAGCCTTCGCTGATGATTTGCTCTAGGAAGTCTTCACGCTGACCGGGGTCGGTGAGCCTGTCCATGACATCCAAGCCTTCGAAGGCGTCTTTGCAATAGAACACTCCCGGCAGATAGGGTTCTCCCCCATCCTCCAAAAACAGAATGCGGCGACCAAAACGGCGATTGATGGCAGCACCACCAACCAGCACCGGGAAATGCAAATTGCGCTTGGCAAGTTCGTTCACAATCAATGGCATCTGCTTGGACGTGCTGACCAACAAGGCACTCAGGCCAATGGCGTCGGCATTGTAGTCAATGGCGGCCTGAATAATCGTGTTGGCGGGGACTTGCTTGCCGATGTCATGCACGGTATAGCCGTTATTGCTAAGTATGGTGCGCACCAGATTTTTGCCGATGTCATGCACATCGCCATAAACCGTTGCCAGAACGACGGTACCTTTGGTTGATCCCTCTTTGCGTTCGAGGAAGTTTTCCAGATAGGCGACGGCTTTTTTCATGACTTCGGCGCTTTGCAGCACGAACGGCAAGATCAATTCACCGGAGCCGAATTTGTCGCCGACCTCTTTCATGGCAGGCAGGAGGACGTTATTGAGAACCCCCACTGCGCTTTGACGGGTTAGGGATTCATCAATCAATTCCTCCACACGGTCTTTTTTGCGGTGGACGATGTGCCAATGCAGGGCTTGTTCGGCGGTCATGCCTTCGGTGGGGTCGGCGATTGCACCGGATTCGAGGGCGATCTGATTTTCTTCAAAAAATTGGATGAATTTGGGTAGGGCGTCAATGTGACGATTAAAAATCAAATCGTTGGCGAGTTGACGCTGATCGTCGGGAATTTCGGCATAGGGTTTGATGTGTTTGGGATTGACAATCGCCATATCCAAACCCGCCTGCAGGCATTGATAGAGGAATACGCTGTCCAAGACGGCGCGGGCAGCGGGGGAAATGCCAAAACTGACATTGCTAACGCCGAGAGAGGTCAATACGCCGGGAAGATTGGCCTTCACTTGCCGGATGCCTTCAATCGTTTCTTTGGCATCGTCGCGGAGTTCCTCTTGTCCCGTGGTAACAGGGAAGGTTAGCACGTCGAAAATCAAATCGCCGGGTTTCATACCATAGTCATTCACGCAAATGTCGCGGATGCGGGTGGCGATTTCTAATTTGCGTTCGGCGGTGTGGGCCATGCCCGTTTCATCAATCGTCAGGGCGATTACGGCGGCCCCATGTTTCAACGCGATGGGGACGGTGCGCTCGATTTTGGCGAGGCCGTCTTCCAAATTGATGCTGTTGATGATGCCACGCCCCGGATAGACCGCAAGAGCCGCTTCCGCCACATCCGCTTCAGTCGTATCAATCACCAGCGGGGCAGACACCGACATTGCCAATTTTTTGACGAGAGTACGCATCTGGTCGGCTTCGTCAGGCCGTTCGGTGAGAGCCACGCCGACATCCAAAATGTGTGCGCCGCCTTCGACCTGATCCAACGCGATATTCAAAATGCCGTCGTAGTCGTTGTTGAGCAGCAGTTTTTTGACAGCACGGCTGCCTTGACTATTGACCCGTTCGCCAATCAGGGTTGGGCCGGGGTCTTGAATCAGGCTGATATTCCGCATGGCCGAGGCAACCTGTGGCTCGGTGGTCACTTCGCGGTGCGGGGCATGGCGATGGGGTTGACCTTTGGTAACAGCCTCACGCAGATGGGTAATGTGCTCAGGTGTTGTGCCACAGCAACCGCCGACCACACTGACCCCCCAATCCACAAATTCCGCCATCATCTCGGAAAAGGGTTCGGGCAGCATGGGATAGACGGCTTCACCATCTACGTTAATCGGCAAGCCAGCATTTGGCAGGACGCTAATCGGTTTGGTGCTGTTTTCGACCAGATATTTGATGGGGGCACGCATGTGTTCCGGGCCAGTCGAACAGTTGAGGCCGATGACATCTACCGGCAAGCCTTCCAAAATTACCAGCGCCGCGCCGATTTCCGTACCGAGCAGCATACGACCACTGACATCCAATGTTACTTGCACTTGGAGGGGAATACGCTTGCCGGATTGTTCAAAATAGCGGTTGATGCCATAGACCGCCGCCCGCACTTCCAAAATATCTTGGCTGGTTTCAATCAGCAGCACATCTGCGCCGCCTTCAACCAAACCCTGTGCTTGTTCACCGAAAATATCGGCGAGTTGGTCATAGGTCACCGCACTGAGGCCGGGGTCATCGGAGGAGGGCAAAAATCCGCTGGGGCCGATGCTGCCTGCCACAAAACGCGGGATGCCTGTTTCGGCCTCAAAACGATCTGCCACCTTACGCGCTAGTGATGCGGCGGCATGGTTGATTTCCAACACACGATCTTGGAGACCGTATTCGCCGAGGGTGTGCCGATTGGAACGGAAGGTATCGGTCTCGACGACTTCGCAGCCTGCCGCAAAATAGCTGGCGTGGATGCCTTCAATCACATCGGGGCGGGTAATGACGAGGTAGTCGTTGCAGCCGTTGTATTTTTCGCCGCCAAAATCATCCGCCGTCAATTTGTGGCGCTGGATTTGCGTCCCCATCGCGCCGTCGAAAATCAGCACATGGTCGGCAATCGCGTCCAGATAGCGGCGGTTGGTAAAGATGCGCTCTTTAGTCATGGAATCTCCCACTACTATTTTTGATGATATGGGCAAGGAGGTGGCGTAAAAACACCCCTCAATTGGGTACGTGTGATGAGGGGCGCTATAAGTTGCAGGCTTATGGGGCCACACTCATCTTCCAGAAAATCTGCCGGAATTGGCACCTTCCTTTGCTGATGAAACAAAGGGGTTGCTGCGGGTTCACTGGGCCGGTCCCTCCCCCGCTCTGGATGAGTATCGTTATTGTTAAGTTGTTTATCAATACCCCTGAATCGTAGCGAAATCAAGGGCAAAAGTCAAGCGGGGATTGTGAAATCGTTCGGTGTCGTTATCTGCTTGTGTATATATGTCATATCTTCCTCTGGAGGAAGTTTATGGACATTATTTTTCAGCTTTATAAACGCCTGTTTGTCATCATTTTGGGCGCGGCAATATTGTGTGTCATTGGTTGTATTGTCATCGTCATAGCCTTGCTTGTGTTTGGAGATAGTGACTCTAACCCATGTGATTGCAGAGACGATATGTTTTCCCAAATATCTGTATATCCTGATGCTTCGTTAGTCGAAAATAGCGAAAATTCTACTACAACGGCAGGCTCTTTCGTAAAAACTACTTATGAGACGACAGATGCCTTTGAAAACGTTGTAGCATTTTTTGAACAGCAAGGTTGCATTACGTCAGCACTGAGCTTGACGGATGGCTTTGAGTGTACAAAAGGTAGCGAACATTTTTGGTATGAGGTTGAAATCAGCCATGAAACCGAAAATACCTCGTATACAATCACCTTTACTTGGAATTGTGGTTGTTTGGATTAGATTGTCCTTACCGTGAAGTCAAGGGAACGATCAAGTGGATTTATGCCGAATTATCCGAACCTGATTTCTATGGTCTGATAACGGATGTCAAATCCATATGCTTTGACCAGTGTGTCTACGATAAGGGTTGCAAGGGTATAGTAATCAACTGCTTTAGAGATAACTCGCCAATCATAGGAATAATATGAATTGGCTCGTTTCCAACCTAATGCTTCCAATTGCTGCGATTGATTCAAGTTAAGGTCAATTATCGGGATGATTCCATTTAAGATAAGTCGCTCTTTAGAAGAGGTGAATTGGATGGGAAGATTTTCATTAAAGCCAAAAATTACCGAATATACTCTTTCATCTTTTGAATGCAGTCGTTTCAATCCTTCAGCAAGCTCTGTTGTATGATAATTGACGATAAACGATGCGTTATTCGCCATATACAAGTCATCCCAAAATGGGATTTGGCGAAACTGCCCACTTGATCTATTTTCTCGGCCAAATTCATTGTAGAAGTAATCAACCAGATTATTTCCCATGCAAATAATGTCAGTCTGCCAGATGGAAAAAATGGGATTGTCAGATAATGGCGGTTGAGAAGGAATAAAGCGGTGTCCGTAAACAGGAATTAGACGCGGTGCATCTGAAAAAACTTGTTTCACAATTTCAACAGCGTCATCCATATTGGTTGGCATCTCTCCCCAACTTTCCAGCCAATGAGGGATTTTTTGTTGGGTAACATCGAAAATAATCCCGTCTAGCAAAAACTCTTGGTGCTTTTCAATCAGTTTGCCCCCTTCAGCACGCCAATTAGGGAAGTTTCTATAACCGCGATTGTCCTCAATAGGCAATATTCTTTGGAGTAACCATCTCAAGTCAGGTGGGAAACGAAATTTGCCTTCTTGCTCGATTTGATTCATTTCATGGTCGGAAAGGCCGGGTTCTAAAATGATGCCCCATAATTTGAGTTGTTCAATTAGGGTATCTAATTCGGTTTTGTTCAAGGTATATTCTCCGAATCTTTTGCGTGCTGCTAATATACAATATGCGGGCATCTGAGAGGATACCCAGAGTTTCAATGAGTGATTCCTCGAAGAAATATCTGGTAATGTAACCGGGGAGGAAACTGATGAATAAAACCCTTGCCCACTATATGTCTCTGCCGTACACCATCGAAATCATTCCCGACGAAGGGGCGTGGTTTGTGCGTATCAAAGAATTGAAAGGTTGCATGACCGAAGTGGATGAGTGGGATGAAATATTGCCCATGATTGAGGATGCTAAACGGTTGTGGCTAGAGGTGGCCCTTGAACATGGCGATCCCATTCCTGAGCCTATCGGAGTTGCTGGTTAATCAAATATTCTGAGGAAAAATTAGCCCTCCCGATTGAATCAACCGAGAGGGCGTTTTCATTTATTGGAAGAAGGTCTGCCGCAGCGATTCGAGGATGAACAGCGCGTGCAGATTTCGACGATTGACGCCGGAGGTCAGGGCCGCATCGGTCAAATCCATCGAGCCGAAGCCGCCGACTGAGTACACCCCATTGGTCGCTTCCTGCATCGTGAGATACAGATTCCACAGCGGTACATTCGAATCGGTGGCGATGGTCGCAATGACCTCGTTGTATTGATTGAGGACATCGAGACCAACCGAACCATCATCGGGCAGGGTCGTCAAAATCGGGATGACGCCGCTTGTCGTCGCGGAATCTACCATCTGCTGCAAATTGGAGCGGAAGGTGTCCACGTCAGTGGCAATGGCGTTGGTTGGGGTGAAACTGATAAACACGACACTCGGTTGTGAGAGGCGCAGTTCACAATCGAAAGGTGTTTCGCCGGGTGTGCAGATATTTGGATCAGCATAGGCCGAGTCAAGCACATTTTCGATTGTCCAGCCTTCGCCTGCCGCCGCGCTGGTGACATTGAAGCTGGTCGCCGAATCGCCCAACACATCATGGGCGGGTTGGATGTTGTAGTGATTGATGATATTTTGCAGGTCGGGGTAGCTGCCGAGATCGTAGCTTCCGAGCGCAATATCATCTAAGAAGTCTATATCTCCCAACGACTCATCACCCACTACCGAAAAGACCGTGTTACGGCGACCAAGATTAAACACGCCATTTTGATAGACAGGCAGGAGTTCATCATAGAGTTCGGCGACATCCGGCAGAATCGGATAGGCATTGATGTCGAAGGCCTGAGCAATCACCGTTGGTTCATTCACAGTGACATCAAAGAAACCTTGTACCGTGCCACCCCGTCCATCATCCACGTTGACAGTGATGGTTGCTGTACCCGCACTGTTGCAGGTGACATTGACGGTTGAGGCATCAGCGGCAAAGGCTTGGGCGATGCTATCGTTGTTGGAGGCAGCCGTGGCGGTCACAACATCACCATCGGGGTCGCTGACGCCGATCACAACGGGCAGGGTCTGACCGATGTCACAGAACTGCGGGTCAATCGGGGCAATGGTCGGAATTTGATTCGCCGCCACGACTTCAACGGTGAAAGTTGTCAAATTCGTGCCGCCGCGCCCGTCATCCACACTGATCGAAACAGACGCGATACCGGGGCCGACACAGGTCACACTCAAATTGGTGCTGTCGAGGACGGTTACCTGTGCGACGCCTGCGTTATCGGCAAAGGCTTGGGTGGTGATGAAATCACCATCGGGGTCGAAGGTAGGCACGCCGACAGTGAGAGTATCACCGGGGGCACAGGCTTGTGGTGCGATGGCATCAAGGGTAGGTGCTTGGTTCGGAGTGGAAACCTGCACCGAGAAGGTGGTTGCATTGGTGCCGCCGCGTCCGTCATCGAGATTTAGGGTTACATTGACTGCCCCCGCATTAAGGCAGGTCACGCTGAGGGTGGCATTATCTACGAGGTTGACCTGAACCACACCGTCCACATCCACTTGCGGGAAGATATTCAGCGCATCACTTTCGGGGTCGCTGGCACTGAAATTAACCGTCAGGGTGTCGCCGGGAGCGCAGGTTTGCGGGTCAATCGGGTTAATGGACGGCGGTTGATTGGGTGCATTGACTGTAACGGTGAGGGTGGTCGAATTCACCCCGCCGCGCCCATCATCGGCAGACAGGGTGATGGTCGCAAATCCCGCACTATTACACGTCACATTGAGGTTGGCAGCATCCAAGACCACCGCTTGGGCGATGCTGTCGTTGTCGGAGGTGGCGGTCACGGTTAGGAAATCGCCATCAGGGTCAGTGGCAACATATGAGACGACCAACGGTTGACCGACATCGCAGGTGACGGGGGTCAGTGGTTGGATAGACGGCGCTTGATTGGGAGCGGTCACTGATACAGAGAAGGTCGTCGCATTGGTGCCACCACGTCCATCATCCACATTCACGGTAATGGTTGCTGTCCCCGCTCCAACGCAGGTAACGCTAAGGGTGGCATTATCAAGCACGCTGGCGCTGGCGATACCGTCATTATCCGAAAATGCGGTGATATTCAACAGGTCGCTGTCGGGGTCAATCGGATTGATGGCTACCGTGAGTGGTTGCCCGACCTCGCAAGTTTGGGCGGCGATGGGGTCAATCAAGGGTGCTTGATTGGCTGCCTCAACGGTCACGGTGAAATCGGTGCTGGCTGTGCCGCCGCGCCCATCATCGGTGCTGACGGTAATCGTCGCTGTGCCGGGAGTGAGGCATTGAATGGCTATCGAGAAAGCATCCACGACATTAGCCGAAGCGATGTTGATGTCGCTAGAGGCGGCAGTCGTTGTCAAGAAATCATTTTCGGGGTCAGTCGCCGTGTAATTGACGATAATCGGCTGACCCGCCTCACAGAATTGTGGGTCAATCGGGTTAATCGCAGGTGACTGGTTGGATGTGGTCACATTAACCGCGAAGGCCGTCGCATTGGTGCCCCCGCGCCCGTCGTCCACATTGACCGTAATCGTTGCAAAACCATCCGCCGCACAAGTCACGCTGAGGGTGGCATTGTCGGGAACAGTAACACTGGCAATGGCGTCGTTATCCGAGAAAGCCGTCACAGTCAATGGGTCGCCGTCAGGATCAACGGGGTTGATGGCTACCGTCAGGGGTTGACCAACTTCGCAAGTTTGTGGCGCGAGGGGGTCAATGGTCGGCACTTGATTGGGGGCGGTGGCTTCAACCACGAAGGTGGTCGTGGCTGTGCCGCCCAAACCGTCATCTATCGTCACGGTAATGGTGGCAGTACCCGCATCACCGCAGACGATACTGAGGTTGTTGGCGTCAGCAAGACTGGCACTGATGGCTGGATTATCGGACGAGACATTGGTCGTTAACGGCGTGCTATCGGGATCAATGGCAAAGTAGGCGACGGTCAGGGTTTGCCCGACCTCGCAGATTTGAGCCGCGATGGGGTCAATGGTTGGGAGTTGATTGGGAGCGGATACGGTAACGGTGAAATCGGCACTAGCTGTGCCGCCGCGTCCATCATCGGTGCTAACGGTAATTGTCGCCGTGCCGGGACTGAGACACTGTACCGCAATCGAGAAGGCATCCGTCACGCTGGCAATTGCAATGCCAGTATCATTGGATGAGGCGATAGTCGTCAGCAGGTCATTGTCGGGGTCAGTCGCAGAGTAATTGACCACCAGAGACTGATTGCTTTCGCAGGTTTGCGGGTCAATCGGCGCAATGGCAGGCGATTGATTAGGCACACTGACATTAACCGTGAAAGCCGTCGCATTCGTGCCGCCCTGCCCATCGTCCACATTGACACTGATGGTCGCAAAACCATTGCTTAGGCAGGTGACGTTTAATGTGGCATTGTCTACCACCTCAACCTGTGCCACCGCTTCGTTGTCGGAAAGGGCCGTGACAGATAAGGAGTCACTGTCGGTATCCGCAACATTGAGTGCGATGGTCAGGGTATCACCAATTTCACAGGTCTGCGGGTCAATGGCGCTAATGCTCGGTGGCTGATTGGCGGCGGTCACGTCAACAGTAAATCCGGTGGAGGCTTCCCCCCCGCGTCCATCATTGACCGTTACGGTGATGTCAGTAGAGCCAGCGACCAAACATTCCACCCCCAGCGAGAAGCTGTCAATCACACTCACATTGGCGATGGTCGTATCAGTAGATAGGGCAGTAGTGGTCAAAACATCGCTGTCCGGGTCGGTTGCGGTGTAATTCACCACCAATTCCTGTCCGGCTTCACAGGTTTGGGTGTCAATGGGGTTAATGGTGGGCAGTTGATTCGGCACTTCATTGACTACGACATCGAACGTCGTTTCAACGGCGATGTCCGAAGTTACAGAAACCGTAATAGTCGCAGCGCCCACATTGTTACAGGTCACAGTGAGAGCCGTTTCGCCAAGCTGGACGGAGGCAATGCTGTCATCGCTGGAGAAGGCACTCAAGGCGGTGATGTCGTTGTCGGGGTCGCCGTAATTCACGCCTACATCAAAAGATGTCTCAACCAAGCAGGACTGCGAGTCAATGGGCAAAATGAAGGGCGGCTCATTCGGCGGCGTGGTCGCTGTTTCGGTGGGGGTAGGTGATGGGGTTTCGGTCTCGGTTGAGGTGGCCGAAGGTGTCGCGGTGAATTCAGTGGTGGTCGTCTCAGTGGGTGTCGCTGAGGGTGTTGCCGTAAACTCCGTCGTGGCGGTTTCAGTCGAAGTGGCTGAAGGCGTCACCGTAAATTCGGTAGTGGCCGTCTCAGTGGGTGTGGCGGATGGTGTTTCAGTTTGGGTTGAGGTAGCTGAAGGCGTCGCGGTGAATTCAGTCGGGGCGGTGGGAGTGCTGGTCGGCAGTGTGTTGACCGTTACTCCAAACGCCATATTGGATTGCCCGCCCCGTGTGTCACTGATGAAAATGGTGATGGTGGCTGGCCCGGCGTTGAGACAGACCAGACTCAAGGTGCTGTCCATATTCAGCGCCACGTTCGCAACATTGGCATCGCTGGTGGTCGGAGTGACATTGACAGCATCGCCATCCGGGTCACTGATGGTTAAGGGTAGAGCGACAGTTTCACCAACAGAACAGGTTTGTGGGTCTACCTGTGCGATGGTCGGATTTTGATTGGGTGTATCTACACTAACCGCGAAGGAAATCGGGGTTACGCCGCCCCGCCCATCATCGGCAGTCACGGTAATGGTGGCAACCCCGGCACCCACACAGTTGATGACCAGCGGATTATTGCTGATGCTGGCCTGTGCCACTGCATTATCACTGGAGGTGGCCGTCAAGGTTAGCAAATCGCCATCCGGGTCGGCATAGGACAATACGAGATTCAGGGTGCCTCCGACTTGGCAGGACTGTGGATCAACGGCTGTAACTTGCGGGTATTGGTTAGCAGCGGTCACGGTAACTGCAAAGGTGCGTGCGGCTGTTCCACCCCGCCCATCATTGACAGTGATCGTGATATTGGCCGTACCCACACTGACACCAGTCACGGTGACGATGGCTTCCCCACTTTGGAAAACGGTGGCAATAGCGGCGTTATCGGTGACAGCTTCAATGCCAAGCGAGTCGCTGTCGGGGTCACTGAAAACCAACGAGACAGCAATCGTTTGACCTGTCTCAACTGCTTGTGACCCAATCACCTCTAATACGGGAGGTTGGTTGGGAACAGTGGCAGGGTTGACCGAGGCCGAAAACGAAGCCGACGCACTGCCGCCGCGACCATCGCCGATAGACACGGTGATTTTGGCATCGCCAACCCCGACACCTGTAATGCTGAGGCTGTCCACATCTACAGCGGCAACCGCGACAATACCGGGGTCACTGGATAACACGGAAAAGGCGATGGGGTCACCATCAGCGTCACTCAATGACAGGTCAATTTGACGCACTTCACCGGCTTCTAATGTCTGGTCGGTAATTACACCAATCACAGGTGGTTGATTCGGCGGCGGCGGGACATTGACCGTAACGGTAAACATGGTGGTAATCGTACCCCCGCGACTATCGGTCACGGTCACGGTGATATTGGCGGTTCCGGCAGCAATTCCCATAATCCGCAGGGTCGTGCTGTTCACAGGTTGGGCCGTTACTAGCCCTTGATTGGTGCTGTTGGCCGTGAAGGTTGTCGGGTCATTATCAGGATCAGAAATCGAGAGCGTAAGATCACGGGCCTCGTTGACATTTAGGGTTTGGGCTGCAATCGCACCGATACTAGGTGGGTTATTGGTGGGGGCAACCGGGTTGACCACGACTGAGAAAATAATCGAATTCGATGCCTGCCGATTGTCGGTTGCAACGACGGTCACATTGGCAGTACCGGGGTTGAGTGCGGCCAGATTGATAGTATTCCCCACGCCTTGCGTCGCCGAGACGACGTTGGGGGCAGAACTGGTCACGATAAACGTATAGGTATCGCTGTTCGGGTCGGTGATGGTCAGCGGGAGAATCACATTGGTATTTTGCACCATCGTTTGGTTTGGGACACCCGTAATGTTGGGTGGACTATTGGTGCTGGGAGAATTCGCTACTGTCACCAAAAAGCTGGTTTCAGCGGTTTTGCCAAAGGCGTCCACCACGCGAACCGTAATGGTCGCAATGCCGGGGGCCAGCGCGTTGAGGGTAATGGCTTGACCAACCGGAGCGACGGTTAATACGGTGGGATTATCAGTCGAAGCATTCAGGGTAAATGTGTCATAGTCCGGGTCATACACCCCTAATGCGACAGTCGTTGAGACCCCTGTCCGCAAATTGAGCGGGGCAATCGGGCTAATGACAGGATTTCGATTTTCCGCGAAGCCTGTGCCAGTTCCGGGTTGATTTGCCCCACCAGCACCCGGCCCAGTTGTGTTGTTGCTCACACGCAGACCCCCCACCAAAACATTGGTGATTTGGCGTCCCCCGGTGAGATACACATGGAGGCGAACTTGGTAGAGGCCGTCTGGAACGGTAGTAGTGTTCCATGCTCCCAGCACGTTATTAATCACCGGTTGGGTGATGGCCTGCGGCGTGATGGGGTAGAACAAGCCGCCGGTGTTGGGGTCTGGGCCAAATTCTAGCGCATACTGTACAAAATCGGGATGGCTGGCACTGCCGAAAATGCTGACATTGCCGCGAATGGCTGTGCCCACGACAGGCGACACAATTTGCATGTTTTCAGGCCACCTTGAGGGTAAGGTGGGGGCGACGCCTCCCGTGCTTGGGAAGCCACCAAAGGGAGTTGGGGATGGCCCACTACCAGCTACTATGAGCGGGGTGGGGGATACAACTCCCGGCAGGGGCGTATTGATAGGGGTGACGCTTGGTAGTGAGCGCACCGTTGGGCGACCACTCTCCTCATCATCACCGCCATCAGAACGGCACGCCACAAAAACAAGCGATAACAACAGCAGCAGGGTGATAACAGCCGTTGCCTTTTGACCAGAAAATTTGAAAGGTAGCATTACAGCTCCTCCGCAAAAGTGATCGTTATCTGACGACAGGGGACATACAAAAATATGCCCTACCATGAGATTAATAAATTGCGTAAAGTCTCGCAACCCACAATTGACCACTGATATTCCGTTTACACTGGCAGGGTATTCGGCAGAGCGAAAAAACGGTAAAATAACCCCAACGCCTATCTGCAAAGAGGATAGGGTCATGGATAGAGGTGCTTCATGGCAGTACGAGAAATTATCACGCCACAAAACGCGATCTTGCGGAAAAAAGCCAATAAGGTCACCAATTTTGCTGACCCCAAGCTCCAAACGCTGATCGGAGATATGGTCGAGACCATGCACGACGCCGGGGGAGTGGGTTTGGCCGCCCCACAGGTTGCCATTTCCCAACGGGTGATTGTGATTCAGTTACCAGATGATGAAGAATCCAAAGAAGAATATGGGGAAAACGCCGGGGTGCTGTTTGTGGTTATCAACCCCGAAATTGTCAAAGCGTCCGAAGAAATGGTTGAAGGTGTTGAGGCGTGTCTCTCAATTCCCGGCTATTTTGGCAAGGTGGATCGGCATGTCGCCATTACCGTGCAGGGGCAAGACCGCACCGGGAAAGAATTTCGGATCAAAACTAGAGATTGGTTGGCACGGGTCTTTCAGCATGAAATTGACCACTTGAACGGTGTCTTATATATTGACCACGCCAAAGAGGTTTGGCAAGCATCTGAGATGGAAGAAAACGGCGAGTCATTCGATGAACAGACGGTGGTTGAAACCACTGATGAAAACACCCCGCCTGCCTAAGTGGGGGTATGTTTTGCAGCCAGTCCTGTCAATAGTTATAGTGTAATATTCATCCGCGAACTCTTGGTCAAAGGGGGACGCTATGCAGCGCCTGCGTGAACTTTGGATAGCATTTCGTAATTTTGCGATCTTGTTTTCGTTTATTATGAATTTTATTGTGCTGCTGGTTTTGATTTTTGTGGTCTTGTTGATCTTCCAAATTAAAAATGGCATTGCCGACCCCCTTTTACAAGGACTGCACGGCAATTTTGTGGGCTTGGACGAGGCACGTATCCAAACGGAAATTCAGGTCAACGACGAAATTCCAATCAATTTTACACTGCCCGTCTCCGACCAAATTCCGATTAATTTCACGCTGCCTGTTTCCGACAACACTGATGTCTATTTGACCGAAGACGTTGTGATTGACAATGTACCCGCCTATTTTGCGATTGAGGGTGGCGCAGGCAACATTTCGGGAACAGTGGATATTCGGTTGCCTGCCGAAACACGCCTGCCGATTCGCCTGTCGTTGAGCGTACCGGTTGAACAAACTGTACCGATCAATATCAATGTGCCCGTACAGCAAACCATTCCAGTTAGCTTAACCGTGCCAGTAGATATTCCCTTGAACGAAACGCAGTTGCATGAGCCGTTTAACAATCTCAGAAACTTGTTTGAACCCTATGTCCGCGCTCTGGGGAATTTGCCGAGCAATTGGGGGGATGTGCCGGCATTTGTCGGCGATGTGATGAGTGGCAACGTCAATTTGATGGCCCCAACGGATTACACGCGCAATCCATGGAAGGGCTTTGAAGGCGAACAGACTGCTGAACCGAGCGCCACTGAATCGCCAGCACCGGATGGCACGCCAATAGAGGGGGCAACCACCGCTCCTGATGGGACGACACCCATCGCACCCGTTGACGGCGGGACACCTGTAACCGAAACACCCCCACCACCTGTCCAGCAGCAAGTGACACCCACTTTCACACCCTTTGGGGCAACACCTGTCGGCGGTTGATTTTCACGAGAATAGGATTTTCTGCATGAGTGTTTCGCCAGTTAAAACCCCGGAAGTCATGAGTTATGAGGGGTCGGGTTATAAAAAAGATTTTTGGGAGGGCAAAGGCCGCGATTATGAAGACCGGGTGGAGCGGATTGCCATTCGACGCCTGATCCCGCCAACCGGGAAATGCCTGTTGGAATTGGGGGCGGGTTTTGGACGTCTGACCGATTTATATGAAGGGTATGAGCAGGTGATTGTGTTGGATTATTCCCACTCCCTGCTGCAAGATGCCCAAGCACGTCTCGGCAAAAGTGATCATTATGTGTATGTTGCGGCGAATCTCTATCAACTGCCGATTGCCGATGGGGTGTGTGATGCTGCCACGCTGATTCGGGTGATTCACCATATCTCCGATGTGCCGAGCGTATTAAAACAAATTCGATCTGCGCTTGCTCCCAACGCTGTGTTTGTTTTGGAGTATGCCAATAAGCGCAATTTCAAGGCGATTTTGCGCTATTTGCTGCGCCGTCAACGCTGGAATCCGTTTAACCGTGAGCCAGTCGAATTTGTCAAACTCAATTTCGATTTTCACCCGGCTTTTATGGCCGAGGCACTCAATGGGGCGGGTTTTACAACTCAGCGGCGGTTGGCAGTATCCTATTTTCGTTTAGGTGTCTTGAAGCGGTTAGTTCCTACATCGGTACTGATAACACTCGACAAATGGCTGCAACCAACGGGTGGAATTGCGGCGTATGCTCCCAGTATTTTCACCAAAAACCTAGCGGAGGGATCATCACCTGCCGACAATTTCGATGGCCCGTTATTTAAATGCCCTGCGTGTGGCGCTACCGATTTATCCCATCAAGAAGATCGGCTGACGTGTGAAGTTTGTGAGGCGCAGTGGGCTATCCGCGATGGTATCTACGATTTCCGCGAACCCCTCAAATAACCAAAAGAGGGGCGAACCTAACTCCATGTAATTCGCCCCAAATCACACCCCTATTTCTGCATTTTTTCGAGGGTGGCGTTTAGCTTGTTCAGCGATTCCACCAATTTTTCCTCGGTGGTCGGGCCAGCCGGAGCCGCCACTGCTTCTTCTTTCTTCATACGATCCATCATCTTATTAAAGCCTTTGACTATCATAAACAGTGCTAAGGCCACAATCAAAAAGTTGATGATATAGTTGATGAAGACGCCATAATTGATGGTGGCCGCGCCTGCATCTTTGGCTTGTTGCAACGAATCATAATCCCCGTCAGAGAGGGTGATAAACAGGTTGGTGAAATCCACATCGCCTAGAATATAGCCAATGGGGGGCATGATAATGTCGTTAACTAACGAATTGACGACGCTCCCAAAGGCCAAGCCCATGATGATACCCACTGCCAGATCAAGGACATTGCCACGCAAAATGAACTTCTTAAATTCGTTAACCATCGTTTTTTCTCCTATAACCAACTTTTCCATTTAAGTGTTTATACTATAACACTCGTTGGGCAATATGGGTTGGAGTTTGATTAAGATAAATGATGGTTGATGTCGGACAAAAACTTTTGTGGCATAACGAAGTAGAGATTATGCAATGGCGAAATTATTGAAGGAGAATTTTTCGATGGCACAGATTGGCATCATGATTGAAGGACAGCATGATTTAAATTGGGCACGCTGGAAAAGATTGTTACAAGCCGCTGAAGATTTTGGTTATCAATGTGTGTTTCGGTCAGATCATTTTACCAACGCCAATCCACCGGATTATGATTCACTGGAATTGTGGGTGTCGTTAACCTACGCCGCCACACACACCAAACGAATCGAATTTGGGCCATTGGTGACACCGGTGACATTTCGCCACCCCTCAATCACAGTTCGCATGGCCGCACAGGTGGATGATCTAAGTGGGGGGCGGTTGGTGATGGGCATGGGAGCCGGTTGGCAGGAACGGGAGCATCGGCTGTTCGGGGTTCCGTTTTACGATGTGCCGACCCGCTTTGAGATGCTGACGGATGCGTTGGAAATGACCCAACAACTCCTACACAGCGATACCCCGGTGACATTTGAGGGTAAACATTTTTCATTGGATGAGGCGATTTTGCTCCCTCGCCCTGAGCGCAAAGGTGGCCCACCCATTTTGATTGGCGGACGCGGGCCAAAACGCACCCTCCCACTAGCGGCGAAATACGCTGACGAATGGAATGCCGTGTTTATCCCATTGGAGCAGTTTAAGGAACGTAATGTACTGCTCGATCAATTATTGGATGAGCGTGGCAGGTCGCGGCAGTCGGTCAAACGTTCGTTGATGACACAGGTCGTCTATGAACCCAGCGACGCCGAATTATCCGCCCGCCTTGCCGGAAAGCCCAGCGCGACTGAATTGATTACTGATCGTGGTCTGATTGTCGGTACAGGGTCAGCGGTGGTTGACCAAATCGGCGCGTGGGTCGAGGCTGGCATCGAACGGTTCATGCTGCAATGGATGGATTACGACAATATTGACGATTTAGAAAAAATGGCGCGGGATGTCCTGCCGCATTTTCATCGTGCTTAGAAATTAGGGCGTATAATGGGAGAAAAAATAGCCGAGGAGTTACATTATGACTCGCTTCATCGTGCTTATTCTTTTTCTCCCCGTAATTTTCACGCCTGTCTACGCAACGAATGCCCCGACTACCCCTGAACTAAAACACCAGAACGCCAGCACGGTTTATTATGTACGGCCTGATGGGGGCAGCACCGAGCAATGCACAGGTCTAATGGACGCCGCTTATTCTGGCATGGGTACCGGGCAGCCCTGCGCGTGGAATCACCCCTTTCAAGCCCTTCCCCCTACTGGCATTCCCCGTATTGTAGGCGGAGATACTTTGCTGATTGAAGCGGGAAGCTATGCGATGGGCTATGGCGCACCGGGCGCGGAAATGTGTGATGAGATTGGGTCTTATGACTGCGTAATGCCGCCCATTCCAAGTGGCTCTTCCCCCGACCAGCCAACGCGCATTTTGGGGGTAGGGTGGGATGGTGAATGCCCCGCACCGCCGGAATTGTGGGGGACGGGTCGCCCTTGGTTTATCGTCAACATGACAGATGCCAGTAATATCGAGTTGGCATGTCTGGACATTACCGACCACTCCGGTTGCATCGAAAATCATTCGGGCGAATTGGCGTGCGAACGCGATGTTGCACCCTATGGGGATTGGGCATCGTATGGGCTGTATGCCGAAGATTCTGCCAATGCACATCTGTGGAACTTGAATATTCATGGGCTGGCAGCGGGGGGTGTCCATGCGGGACGGCTCACTGATTGGACGGTAGAAAATGTGCGCGTCGCCGGGAATGGCTCAGTCGGCTGGGACGGCGATTTGTGGGATGAGAATGGCGATTCCAATTCCGGTACCCTGCTTTTCCGCCATTGGGTGGTGGAATGGAATGGCTGCGGCGAACCCTACCCGGTGGATCAGCCGATCGGGTGTTGGGGACAAGAGGCAGGCGGCTATGGGGATGGTGTTGGCGAGGCCGAGACGGGCGGGGATTGGATTATTGAAGATTCCGCTTTTTTGCATAACACATCGGACGGGCTTGACCTGCTGTATCACACCTTGGGAGGAACGATTACCCTAAATCGCGTGTGGGCCGAAGGCAACGCAGGTAATCAAATTAAAGCAACTGGACAGACGACAATTACCAACAGCCTCTTGGTAGGCAATTGTGCATTTTTTGAAGACCAGCCGTTTACGTATTGGGTGGATCATTGTCGGGCGCTCGGTGCTACCCTGCAAATTGTTTATACGGGCGGGGAGCAAATGAGCATCGTCAACTCCACGATCTATGGACAGGGCGATGGTCTTATCGGCGCAGGGCCACGCGAAGGTTTTGAATGTAATGGAAACGAACGTATCCAACTGCGGAATAGCGTCGTGATGGGTGATACCGATTATTTTGATTCATCAGATATTACCTTCTATTTTTATCAGGAAGGCTGTGGAGCGCTTAAACTCGATTCAGATTACAACATCGCCTATAGGGTCAAAAATCTGGATTGCGGGGCGACCAATGACTTTACTGCGTCGGGGAGTCATGATATTTGCGATGATCCGCAGGTAACTGGGCCGCTGGCGGGTATGGCCTATGATATGACCCTGCTGCCGAGCAGTCCGGCTATGGATTCGGCGGATGGTACATTGTGCCCGACGGACGATTTGTTGGGTAATCCCCGTTCCGTCGAAACGTGTGATCGGGGGGCTTACGAGCAATAGGGGTACAGCTAATTTATTGGAAGGATGGGTGTTTGGCCCATCCTTTTTATGAGTGACTAGCGGCCCAATCGCGGCGTAGAATGCCATAATAGACCATATCGAAGCGCAGCCCATCTCGATACACCGCTTCTTTTTGAGCACCCTCATAATTAAACCCCGCTTTTTCGTAGGCTCGGATGGCACGGGTATTGTTGCTAATCACATTTAGGCCGATGCGATGCAGACCTAATTCATTAAAGCCGTAACGCAGCAATAGCTGTAGGCCATCGCTGCCATAGCCCTTGCCCCAATAATCGGGATCGCCAATACCGATGGCTAAAAAAGCCGATTGATTGGCCCACATGACCTCCAAATCGCCAGAGCCGATAAGCAAGTCGTCGGCAAGGGTGCGGAAGCGGAACAAAAACAGATTGGGGTCTTCCCGCAGATTTTTTTCCCACTGCTCACTACTTTGTGCGGAAAGTGGACGCGCTGCCCCTGTATCCATCAACCGCATATACTCATCGTTTTCGGTCCATTTTGACATAATCACATAATCGTCCGGGGTGGGGGCGGCCAGACGAACGAGTTTGCCTTTATATAACGGCTGAAAAAACATACCCATTTCCTTTATGAGACCAATAAGGCGGCGTGGGTAAACCATTCCATCGTCAAATTCAGTTGGGTTTCCAAAATTTCTTTGATTTTGTCCGTGTCCGTGACCGTTTCGTTGTTGATTTGGAAAGCAAACGACCCCTTGCCAAACAAATCTAGGAGGGCATTCATGAGGTCAACACGGTTATTGGTGCCATCCAATTTCACCAGCAAAAAGTGACTGATGGCATCCAATTCCACACGCTCATGACGGATATTGGGAACGAGGAGCGATGAACGGGCCAGATAACGCGCCACTGGGCTGACGGTGGGATATTCACTCAGTTCAGTGGTGTAACGCGGGGCAGTCAGTGAAAAGGTGATGAGGTTGGTGCTGTAACTGTAGGCCTGCAATAAATTGGCAGCGAGAATCTGGGCTTCGCGGTTGATACTAGCAGCATCCTCTGGCTGTGGTTCAAATTCGGCCAGAATGTTACGGGCGGCGATAAATAGTGACCTAAACGGGATGGATTGGGGTGAGACCTCGCTCAGATAGAAAAAGGCGGCTTTAGAGAGAGGGTGGTCGGTGGTGAAGGTCGCGTTATCCGATGCGCCGAATTTTTCCGGCGACACCGAGGCAATGTCAAGTTCATCATTCAGCGGATGTGCCATTGAGCTAACCCGAAAGGTTGTGACCCGCTCTAATCGAATAGTGCGCTCCAATTCGATTTCGGCGTGACAGAGCAGGGTTTTGCGAAAATTACGGTTGCGCAGGAAATCCAAATATTGCTCAGTTTCAATAATGTCCCCTGCGAATTGTTTGATGGCGTCAATCACCGGGTCTTTTAGATTGCTGACCATCACGGTTGGGAATTCGGCTTCGACCAGATATTGCAGGCCATGTTGGGCGGCATGGCTGGCAAATTCGTGAAAATAGAGGGCGTCATTAATTTCGGCCAGTTCGTCGTGGAGGATGACCGAGTTGCTGCGTGAGGTAGCATGTTCCAAACGCTGTTGCAGCATATCCGAGTAGGTATTTAGGAAAGCGGCGAATCCACTTTCGGGGATGGTGTTGTTTTCGCGCAGAAACGCCATAAAATCCCGCGCACCTTCGGCTTTTTCAAAGGGAGTGGCGGCACTGCGGGTATGATAGAGCATCATCTCCCGCACCATACGGGTCATGTAACTGCCCGGATAGGTGTTATAGCTGATATAGGCCACGCCATTGGGGGACAGATTTTGCTTGCAGACCCGCATTAACGCATCCCGGACATCGGTAGGCACCCATGAATAAACCCCATGCGCGATAACGTAATCAAATTCGCCGAGGTCGGAGGTAATCTCCAAAATGTCACGGGTTTCAAGGCGGATGTTTTGCAGACCGAGGGCTTGAATGGCAGCCTGACCTTCTTGGATTTGAACAGGCGAGATGTCAATCCCAACAAACTGCGATTCAGGGAAGGCATAGGCAAAAGGAATAATGTTCCACCCGCTGGCTGTGCCCAGTTCCAACATGCGGCATTTTTCGGGTGAAGCAGGGTTTAGCCCAAGCAGTGTGGCAAGGGTCGCTAGGTGGTCGGGATGGGTATGGCTGTAGCCTAAATTGGGATACGGGATGGCATCGTAACTGGCAGCGATTGTTGATTGGCTCATGAAATTCTCTTGGGGGACTAAAAGAATATAGTAATTGGATGGCGGGGCGTTTTTTGACCCCATCTTATTGATGAGTAGTCTAACGTTTTGCTGTGCTATTGGCAATTGCACCCGACCATAAACCGTAAAATGAACTTGATCTACATAAAGAAGTGTGGAAAGTCACTTTAGGGCATCCGGCCAGTTGGATAAAATGGGCATATCCGAATGTACTCAGGAGCCTAAAAATGTCCTTCTCAAGAAGACGTTTTCTCGGCATGATGGGGGCAGGACTGCTATCAACACTTCCTCTTCGTTCTCGTGCCGTTCATGCCAATTCCAAACTGCCCCCCGCATTAATCCATCACTTTGATCCCGCCCAGACTGCTGTCAATGACGCGGTACGGTCAACTATGTTGGCTGCCACCGATATGTCTTGGTTAAAGGGCGGTCAGACGGTGTTCGTGAAGGTTGCCAGTAATTCCTACTATGCCCCACCCGCCGTGACTTCTCCAGCAGTCTTGAAGGGTGTGATTAATGTGTTATGGGAATATGGGGCAGGCCAAGTGTATGTGGGGGACATGAGTGGGGCGTATTATGTTCGCCATCTAGCAAGTCGCACTGATGGTTCGACACGCGGGGTCATGCAGACAAATGGCCTCTTACAAGCGGCAGAAGAGGCCGGGGCGACGGTACATTGTTTTGAGGAAGTACCGTTTGAGAGCGCTTATATCCCCGGGGTGCCTTCGGTCAGCAACCACAGTTGGGGTAATGAATTGCAGGTTGCCGAAATCTTAGACCGCGTAGATCACATCATCAATCTGCCACGCCTCGGCAAACATGTGTTGGCGGGGGCGACTCTCGGATTAAAAAATGCGGTGGGCTACATCAGCGATCATAGCCGCATGGTGCTGCACCGCGATGCCGAAACCTTTCAGCAAAAAATCGCGGAAATTAACGCTATACCCCAGCTTAAAGACAAAATGCGTCTTACCATGACACTGGTAGATGTGGCACTGACGACTTTTGGCCCCGATCACGGCTATGATTTGCAGTTGGATACCCCGCTGATTGTCGCGTCGGAAGATATTGTCAATCATGACCAGATCGCCCTGCTGCTGCTGCTGTGGGGACGCCAACTGACCCCCTCGTCTGAAATTGCCAATGATCCTTATTTTCAATCGGCAGATTATTACAACAAGAGCTTTGTACAACAGGTTTGGCAGCAGAACGCGCAAACCTTGCCCGTTTTTGAATCCCTAGAAGCGAACACCGCTATGACGCACATCAATCTAGCCTACTATATCTTGCGCGGGGGGCGGCCTGCTGAAATTCGTGTGATCCCCACTGGTCTGCCGTTGGACGAGCGATTGACCGCCATTTTGACCGGGCATCCTGAATTGAACATTGTGTTAGAGGGGTAGCGCTGTGTTGCGTGTCAAATGGATGTCTCCCCTGCTGCTTGGTATAGGCTTGCTTATCGTTGGGGTGGCGTGGGTCTATCTAAAACCCGAAAAGGTTGTGTTGACGGGCCAAGTCATGACCGAAGAAGGGCCCGCTGCGAATGCAGTGGTGCGGGTGCAAACGTCGGATACTTTCACCGTCACGGATGAAAATGGGCGCTTTGAGTTAGAAACGATCCCCTTTGATAAACCGATTAAGGTAACGGCGTGGACACTTGGGTATCTGACAGGCGAATCCGAAGTGAAACAGGCCGATACGCCCATTGCCATTACCTTAACGCGCTACACCACCACCGACAATCCGGATTATGCGTGGTTTTCGCATGAGGGCGCAAGAGGTTCACTCGCCTGTTCCAACTGTCATGTCTGTTACGACGAATGGTTAGGCGATGCTCATGCCCGATCCGCTGTGAACCCGCGTGTTTTGAGCCTCTATAACGGGACGGATTTGAACGGGACGAAAGGGACAGGTACACAGTATGAATTTGACCCCGCAGCAGGTATTGAAATTCCATTAGCGCCATCATTAGGGCAAGATGGGGTGGGGGTGGGTTTCCGCCTCGATTATCCAGACTTGGGCGGTAATTGTGCAACTTGTCATGCGCCTGCCGCTGCCCTCAATGCCGAGAGCGCCTATCAAGTGGACATGAATACCCTGAGTGGGATTGAAACTGAGGGCGTCTTCTGCGAATTTTGCCATAAAACGGGTGCCGTTACATTGAACCCCGTGACCAATACCCCCAATATCAATCTGCCGGGGGTTTTGTCTATGCAGCTTTATCGCCCCCATGACGATGAAGAATTGTTCTTTGGTAATTTGGATGATGTGCCCCAACCCGATACTTATCTCCCTTTGTTTGAGGAAAGTGCGTTTTGTGCCCCGTGTCATGTCGGTAATTTTTGGGGAACGACGATCTATAATTCCTATGGGGAATGGTTAGCCAGCCCATATAGTGACCCCGAAAGTGGCAAAACCTGTCAAGATTGTCATATGCCACCCGTTGACTATGAATATTTTGTTTTTCAGGAGAGAGGCGGTCTCGCACGTAATCCCGCAACGGTTTTCAGCCATCGAATGCCCGGTGCAACCGACACGAACTTGCTGCAAAACACCGCCGAACTGGATGTGCAGGCTGTTTGCGAAAATGACCAACTCGCGGTGACGGTGGCAGTCACCAATACAGAGGCGGGGCATGATATTCCAACCGATAACCCTCTGCGGAATATGATCTTGGTCGTCAATGCCATCACCGCCGATGGGCAAACATTGACCCTAAACAACGGGCCAACCATTCCCGAATGGGGTGGAGTGGGTGATCCTGAGCAGGGTTATTATGCTGGATTACCGGGGGTGCTGTATGCCAAAATTCTGGCGGATTTTTATACGGGCGAAATGCCCAGTGCGGCCTATTGGCGGCAAACACGTATTGTGAGTGATAACCGGATTCACGCTCTCGAAACCGACGAAACGCATTATCAATTTGACCTGCCCAATGGTGAGTGTGCTGCCATTGTAGATGTGCAACTCGTCTTGCGCCGGGCTTTCATTGACCTGATGGATCAGAAAGCATGGGATACCCCCGATATGCTGATGGAACAGGTCACAGTGGAGGTTCGATAATGCAAAGTCGTCTCACTCGGTTACTGGCAATCGTTATTGTGTTGGGCGTTGGACTAATGCTGTTAGTGGCGTGTACGGATAATGCCACCCCGACCCGCCCGGTATACCCAACGGAAACCCATATTGCCACACCTGTCCCACTGCTTTTGACCCCGATTGTCACCGAGCGCCCTTTACCCGGCTTGCCCCCGATGCCTAATGCACAGTCAAGCAAGATACTGGCTCAACGTGGTAGCCGCTTGGTAATAGCCAACTCTGAAAGCGACAGCATTACCCTACTCGAAGATGGGACAGTGCAAGCGGAGATTCTCGTGGGGGATGACCCACGCACCGTCGCCATTACCCCGGATGGCAAAACGGCATGGGTGACACTGCGCGGGGAAAACGCGGTGGCGATGGTAAATCTCGAAACGACCCAACGTGAAGCAGTCATCCCAATTGGGCACATGCCCTATGGGGTGGTGGTGGATGAGCGGCGGGCCTATATCACTTGTTTTGGTGATGGTCAGGTGGTGGTAGTGGATTTGGCCTCCCAGACCATTTTGTATCAAGTCAAAGTGCCCGAATTTCCGGCAGGGTTGGCGCTGAGTGGGGAATGGTTGCTCGTCAGCCATTTTTATACCGGGCAGGTCACCGCCCTAAATGTTCAGCGTACCCCCGTTATGATTGGTACAGTTACGGTGGATGTTGGCGGGAATATCGCGCAATCGCTGATTTTGACACCGGATGGGACACGGGCCTATTTGCCTATGACCCGCACCGGATTGTCGCTCATCTCGCTTCAATATATGCAAGATTGGTTTCCAGTTGTTGCGATTCTTGATTTGGCGACCATGCAGGCGGATCGGGATGGACGGTTGGCCCTGTCGAGCGTCGAAGGCAGTAATATGCCATTTGATGCTGCGTTTACCGCCGATGGAAAATCCCTGCTGGTGGTACTGGCGGGGAGCGATACGGTGCTGGTGGTGGATTCCGCTACCGGGCATATCCAGCGGCGCATTGTGGTGGGGGCGAATCCACGTGGGATTTTGATTCAAGGCAATCAGGCGGTTATCGCAAACGCGCTGGATGGCACGCTGTCGGTGATTGATCTAGATACCTATGCTGTGACCAACAGTATTACAGTCACCAAAATCCCCCTATCTCCCGAAATTCTGCGTGGTGCGGTTCTTTTTAACAGCGCCGAATTGCCTGTCATGAGCGACGGGGCGGTTAGCTGTGCGACATGCCATTTTGATGGCGGCTGCGATCAACGGACATGGATTAATTTCCGTAGCGGCCCACGCAATACGCTGGCGCTGGGTGGGGCATCCGATTTACCCCCCTATAATTGGGCAGGCGAAATGGCGGAACTTCAGGACACCATCGAAGATCACATCCGTATGGTGATGCTAGGGGATGGTTTGGTACGTGGTGACTTCGACCCCCTGATTGACCGGATAGATGCAGGGCGTTCGGCGGATTTGGACGCGCTGGTGGCCTATGTATCCACCTTTGAGGCATGGCAAAGCCCCTATCGTAATCCGGATGGGACGCTGACTGAATCGGCCCAACGCGGAATGCAGATTTTTATGAGTGGTTCGCCGGGGTGTAGTTGCCATTTGCCGCCGTTGTATACCGATCAACAGCAGCACGACCTTGCCAACACCACCTTTTCATTAGAGTCATATGGGGCATTTGACACCCCATCTTTATATGGACTGTGGGCAACCGCTCCCTATTTACATGACGGGGTTGTGATGACGCTGGAAGAACTGTTGACACGTACTGACCCGGTACACAGTGTTGCCGACGACCTAACGCCGCAACAACTCATTGATCTCATCGCATTTTTGAAATCTTTGTAGGGACAGAATGATGAAACGAGCCTTACTTATTGTCGTGCTACTTCTCCTAAGTGTGATGCCACTCTCCGCACAAACGGGTTCCCCGACAGGCGGACAGCCATGGGACTTACGTTATACCGAACAACGGGGCGAATTTGTGTTTTATGACCTTCCGGCGGGGGCATCTACCACAGGCAAGCCAGTAGACATGGGCGATTTTGATGGAAACGGCTGCGGCGATCTTGCCATCACCGGGCAAAATTCTTCCCATCCGTTAGGCGAATGGCGCGGTAGTGTGGGTCATGTGCGTGTTCTGATGAATGTTTGCCAGATTGCGGGTCGGATGCCTGTTGACCAAACCATTGCGGGCCAGAATTTTTTCACCATCTTTGGGGCTTATGCGGGTGATATGGCGGGGACGGAAACCTACGTGGCAGATTTTAACGCCGATGGTTATGACGATTTGCTGCTGACGGCCCAAAACAATGACGGACTGAATCAAAATATGTCGAATGCGGGCGCGGCGTATGTGCTGTTTGGAAATCCCAACATGGCCTCGCGCACCGATATTGATTTGTTAAACCCACCCGCCGATGTCATCGCGTTTTATGGGGCTTATGCCGAAGATCGGTTGGGATTGTGGGTCGAGGGCGGAGATTTTGACGGCGATGGCTTTCATGATTTGCTGATTGGGGCGAATCAAGCAGATGGCGTTGATAACAGCCGGAGCAATGCGGGTGAGGTGTGGGTCATTTATGGCGCGGCGGATATGGTGGGCAAGTACGGTCAATTTACGGATTTGAGTAACCCGCCAAGCGATGCGACCCGCATCATCGGTGCGGATTTCGATGATTTGCTTGGTTCGTGTGTCTGGGGAGATGATTTCGACGGGGACGGTATGGATGATATTGTGGCGGGGGCAGGCTTATGGCGAGCCTCTAGCGGTGTCGGCGGGTTATCTTTTGGCGGGGGGGATGGCCCAGCCAATACCCGTTACAACGCGGGTGAGGCTTATGTCATTTTTGGGACGCCGGGCCTTAAGGGGCAAACGATTGACTTGGCAACCCTATTGGATGAATTCGGAGCGCCGATTGATGAGCGTATCACGGTGATCTATGGGGCGAACTCAAATGACCTGCTCGGCGAAGAAATCGCAGCGGGGGATATGGATGGGGATGACCGCAAAGACCTTATCCTCGGCACACTGGTTGGTGACGGGGCGGATAATAATCTCGATGAGGCAGGCGAGGCATGGATTATCTATACGCATGATCGGTTTCGCGGCAAGATGTTTGACCTTGCCGATGTAGACCCCGCCCGCGCGATTGTGATTTACCCCGATCAAGCGGATGGTAAAGCCGGGGACACTTTACGCGCTGGGGATTTGGATAGAGATGGCGTGGATGACTTGTTTTATGGCGCACCCGATTACGACCCAATTGGCTATTCGGGGCAGATGCGCCCCAACGCGGGTTTGATGGCCGTCATTTTTGGTCAAGTAGGCGGCCTCCCCAACGACAATGGACGCATTATGCTGTTTAGCCCTCCGGCGGGCCTGCGTGTGAAATACATCATCGGGGCGGATGATAATGACATGATGCCCTACGCGATGGCGCTGGGGGATTTGGATGGCGATGGTGTGCTTGACATTATCCCGAATGCGATGGGCGGGGATGGCTCGAATAACGATCAAATCAATGCGGGCGAAATCTATGCCATCAGCGGGGCGGAATTTTTATCACCGAACCATGTTTATACAGGGACTGGGCCAGAACCTACCCCGACCATTATACCTACTCAACTTCCAACCAATACGCCTGTTGAGGGTGCGCCATTGGCGGTTTCTACAACGGGGGATTGGATGGCGGGTAAAGGTTATTATGATGAAACCTGCGCGGGGTGTCATGGCTCTCAGGGCGAAGGCATCGAAGGATTAGGGCTGCGCTTAGTGGATTCGCCACTCATTATGTACGCCTCAGATTTGGAATTGATTATGTTCCTGCGGGTGGGGCGTCCGGCTGACCATCCCGATAACACATTGGGGGTTTCGATGCCTCCCAGTGGGGGTCGTCCCGATTGGAGCAATGAAATTTTTATGGACATCATCGCGTATCTGCGGTATCTGCGTGATGAAGCGCAATAGTTGAAGAACGCATATGGCACCGTCTCAACCCAATTTTGTTCACCGAGTCCGCCGCTCCATTCGCCGCCAAACCTTTTGGGGTGAAACTGATCGTGAGCGAATGCGTCTTGTCACCAGCGATTTAATTCTACATCTGCACCCCCGGACGGTTCCGGCGGCGGCTTTGCGATGGACATATACCTTTGGATTAGGCGGCCTAGCAATTTTGCTACTGCCTATCATGATTGTCACGGGTATTTTGTTGATGTTTTCGTATACCCCCTCAACTGATGCCGCCTATACCAGCATCCTCAATTTGGAACAGCATATCTGGTTCGGGCAGTTGATTCGTAATCTACATCATTGGAGTGCCAATTTGCTGCTGGTAGTGACGGTGCTGCATTTGTTGCGGGTGTTGTATACCGGGGCGTTCCATAAACCGCGTGAATTTAACTGGCAAATTGGTTTGATGTTGTTGGGTCTGGTGGTTGCTGCCAATTTTACAGGGTATCTCCTGCCCTGGGATCAGTTGGGCTATTGGGCCGTCACGGTCGTAACCAGTCTGATTGATTCGATTCCGCTGATTGGCCCGGATTTACGGGTTTGGCTATTGGGCGGCGATCAAGTTAATGAAAATACGCTACATAATTTTTATGTGCTGCATATTATGTTGATTCCACTGGGCCTGTTGCTGGCTACGTCGTTTCATATTTGGCGCGTCCGCAAAGACGGCATCAGTATTCCCCGCAATTTAAACGACGACCAAATTTCGACGGAGAAACGCACCACCATTCCGCATCTCATCAGCCGCGAATTCATTTTTGGCCTAGTGATAGTAACCCTGCTGTTAGCGTGGGCTACTTGGGTGGATGCGCCATTGGGTGCGAGTGCCAATCCGAATCAACCGCCGAATCCGACCAAAACAGCGTGGTATTTTATGGGGCTTCAAGAGTTTTTGCTGCACATTTACCCCTCGGTTGCTGGCATCGCCATTTTGGGCGTGTTAATTATTGCCTTGCTGCTGCTGCCCTACTGGTACGACACCAGCGATTCGACAGGCATTTGGTTTCGCAGTCGCCGTGCCCGATGGATGTGTGGGGTGAGTGTGCCTGTCGGGGTAGGGATTGCGCTCACCAGCATTTTACTCACCGAAATCTCGATGAGTAGTGGGGCGATGCCTTTAGTCGCAACGTGGCTGTTGGTGGGGGGGTATTGGTGGTTACTCCGTCGTCGCGGGGCCGAGGTGGGTGAAATCCGTTTGGCGCTTTTTACGCTGATATTCACTATTTTCGTGACCTTCACCGTCATTGGGATTGGTTTTCGTGGGGAAGGAATGACATTGAGAGGCCCTTGGGCATGAAACGACGCGATTTTTTGGTGACGATTTGGCAGGGCATCGGGGTATTAGCCACTGGCGGAATGGGTTTTATTGGGCTGCGCTATTTGGCTTCACAAAATCGGGAATCTGCTACAGGTGGCATTGTCACAGCAGGGTTAGTGGATAATTTTGCCCCCGATACGGTTACGCCTATCCCCGAAGGCAAATGTTATCTCGTGCGGAACTCAACCGGGGGCTTTTTGGCGCTCTATCGCCAGTGTACCCACCTCAGTTGTATTGTGATCTGGGAGGATGACCAATTCCGCTGTCCTTGTCATGGTTCGGCTTTTACCACAGAGGGTAAGGTGA
The DNA here is from genome assembly GCA_019913005.1 of Anaerolineae bacterium. Classification (GTDB taxonomy): domain Bacteria; phylum Chloroflexota; class Anaerolineae; order Aggregatilineales; family J027; genus CFX10. Next base: position 125,703 of record JAIOHL010000252.1, read on the forward strand.
TTTCCCCCCCCGCACCCCATCCCCTAACGGTGCTTGAAGTACAGATCGAAAATGGGCAGGTGCGAATTGACACCAGCAAACAGATCAAACGTACCAAAACAACCGCTGAAGATTTTATATATCCTCCGGAGCAATCAGTGTGACTCGCTCAATGAAATGGCTCGGACTGCTGGCAACTGTCGGGATTTTGGTGCTGCTGGCCTTTAATATTTGGCGCGAACCGACCCGACAAACTGAAGCGCAGGTGGCTTATCGTGCTACCGCGATTGCCGAGGGGACAACGCTTTATGCCTTATACTGTGCGGAATGTCACGGCGCGGCGGGTGAGGGCCTCAATAACTATCCATCCCTCGATCAAGCCTTTCTCCGGCAACAGGATGTCGAAGCGCTATATAAACTTGTGTCGCGTGGGCATTATGGCACGGACATGGCGGCGTTTGGTTTGCAAGAGGGGGGACTGCTCAATCGGGCACAAATTGAAAGTATCATTGCAGTGATTCAGCACGGCTCATGGGCAGAAACCTCGCAGTATGTATTAGCCGCTGGTTTTCAGCCTGCTGCTTCGGTAGGGGATTCTAGTGATTTTCAAGCCGTGTATGCTGCTGCCAATAATGACCCGAACACCACTCTAGCTACAGGCCGGACGCTTTTTGCTGGTGTTTGCGTCGAGTGTCATGGGGCCAATGGCGAAGGCACGGCGGATGCCCCTATGCTAAACAGCGTTTATGTACAAAGCATGTCCGCCGACCAACTGTTGAGCATTATCAATTTCGGGGTATCGGGCACCAAAATGGATACCTTCCGCGAGCGATTCTCATTGGAGGAGAAAGCCGCGCTCATCTACCTTCTCCAGCATTGGAATGGAGGGACGGTGGTGGTTGCTCCCGCCCCGACAATTGATACCAGCGGCGTCACCGTCAGCGGGCAGGTCTTATTTGAAAAATGGTGTGCCCCCTGTCACGGAATACGCGGGGAGGGCGGGTCTATCGCACCGCAGTTGAATGATGTGCCGCCGCTTCCAACTGAATTTATCATGACCCGTGTCCGCACTGGCAAAAATGCCATGCCACCTTTCCCGTTGACCGATTTGCCCGACCCTGAATTGATGGTGCTAATTGAATATGCCCAATCCAATATTTTTGGTTCAAGCCTGCCTGTGCTCACAGAGGCCGAACTAGCCAATGCTGCCACGTTGTATCAGCAGCAGTGCGCGGAATGTCATGGGGTACAGGCTGAGGGCACAGCGGAACAGGGGCCGCCATTGGTCAAAATACCGCCCTTGCACGCCAATTATATTGTTTATTTCACCCGTTTTGGATCGGCGAACACCCCCGGTATTCCTGCCAGTACGGTCTCCGATGCTGACTTACAATTGATTGTGGCGTATCTACATAGTCTGGGGATGCACGAATAACGCTTTATCTGGGGCAAGATTGGAAGGACTAAGGGAGAATAGTGGAGCAGGTCGGGGATATGAGGCGACCAAAAAATTGCTGTTGCTCGTGCTCGGTAAGGTTGCGATTGGCGATGCGGCACGCATCCGACATCCATGTGGTGATGCCTGTTTTCCAAAACTGAATGGCCCCCATACGATTGGCTGAAATTATCTGATGGGTCGTTTCATCAAAGACGAGGCTGGTAAACCACTGATCCTCTTGTTCAAAAGGCTCGCCTAACATACTGCGTGACGCAACATCCCACCAAATGATTTGCCCGCCACGTCCACTAGAGATAAGTTGGTCTCCATCGTTCGTAAACGCCAAATCCGTTACCCAATTGTTATGGCCGATAAGAAGGTCGGCGGAACGTGACGAAAGCCTCCAAAGGCGTATGGTGTTATCGCGGCTGCCGGATGCCAGATAGCGACCATCTGGGCTAAAAGCCAACGACGATACACTGTCAGTATGCTCTTCCAAAGTAGCGATAAGCTCTCTAGTGTCCACGTCCCACAGTCGAATCGTTTTGTCATGACCCGCTGTTGCCAGCACCTGACCATCTGGACCAAAAGCCAGCGCCAAAACACCCCCGGTGTGCCCAATCAAGGGGTCTCCAATGGGCTGACCTGTGGTTACATCCCAAAATATGACTTGACCATCTTCGCTGGCTGAAACCAAAAGTTGACCATCCGGGCTAAAGGCTACTGACCACACAGGGTTTTGGGCAAGGGTGGATACCACCATGCGTTTTTGCGGTTGAAAGTTAGCAGTCTCCCATAAAATGATCGTCTGGTCGGCACTGCCAGAGGCCAGCCATGTCCCGTTGGGGCTAAAGGCGACACTGGTAACTGGGCCAGCGTGTTCTGTCATTTGGGCGACTTGGCGATTTTCGACTGTATCCCAAATGCTGACGGCATCAATTCCGTCGTCTTGGGTAGGGCCACCTGACGCCACTCCCAGCAAGGATGAATTGGGTTTAATCGCAAGATCGTTGATCAACAAGCTGGTTTGTATTTCATCAGAGAAGAACCTGAGCAGTGCCACGTCATTGCCGTCAGTAGAAACAAGAAACTGCCCATCTGGGCTAAAGCCGACACTCCACACTTCATTTTGGGAGATCTGGATTGGGACTGGAACAGATTGGTTGGCGGCAACAGGCCAAAATTTGATTGTTTGATCTACACTTGCCGACGCCAATAGGTTGCCGGACGGGTCGAATGTTAGGCTACGTATCCAATCGGTGTGGGCCTCTTCAAAAGTGAAGATGGGGGTCGTGTTTTCGCCATCTAAACGCCATAAAATGATAGACTCGTCTGCACCCGCCGAAACCAGCAGTGACCCGGTAGGATGAAAGGTAACTGCAAATACCCAATTGGTGTGGGCCGTAAGCGGTTCGCCAATTTCCTTCCCGGTTTTTACATCCCATAGGCGGACGGTATTATCAGCACTCCCGGAGGCTAAAATCGTTCCATCGGGGCTGAAGGCGACGCTGTAGATAATATCGCTATGGCCTGCCAATGGCTCATCTATTGGCTTTTGCGTTGCAACATCCCACACTTGAATAAGTCCTGCTTCACCACCTGCTGCCAAAAACTGACCGTCTGGGCTAAAACTGACACTCCACACCGAGCCGACACCTGCCTCAAGGGGTAGACCAATCATCTGACCACTGGCAACATCCCACAGACGTACCGTGCTATCAGCACTTCCCGAAGCTAAAACTGTACCATCCGGGCTAAAGGCAAGGCTGTTAACCCACCCTTCATGACCCGTCAATAAAAATTTCTGGGTATGACTGCTGGCATCCCACAAAATCACTTGGTTATCGCGTCCACCGGAAGCAATGTAATGACCATCGGGGCTAAAGGTCACGGTGCGGATTAAATCGGTATGCCCATGCAAATAGGCTTCAAGGCGCGGCTCAATTTGCAGCGTACTCAACAAACTGTTCCGTGCTTCATACGTGTCGGATATGCGCAGTGCTTCTAAACTGAGCAGCAGCGCCAAATCAATTTGATCGGCATTTGACAACGCAACCGCCGCTAATTCGCGTGATTGGGCAACATGGGCCTGACGATTGGCGCGAGCACGCTCGCGTTCAGCCTGATTCGCCCGATCTAATCCCAATCCCGCCAGAATGATCGCAAGGACGGTTAACGTGATTAGCGCTCCTGCAATCAGTCTGCGATACCACATGAGGCGGTTGCTGAGTGCAATACTTGCTGAAAGATAGGTGTGCTCGTCCGTAGACAGATTGACCATCTGATGAACGGATTTAGTAAGGGATTTGAATTGATCTAATCTTGCCCCGCGTGCCAAGAATCCGGTGTCTCGATTTGCTTTTAGCCAATCTTGGGTGTTTGAGGCTAACTGCCGTTGTATTCGCATTTCATCACGGCTAGTTTCGATCCATTGTTGGAGACGATCCCATTCACGAATTAAGGCTTCATGGGCAATTTCTACGGTTGGGGCGCGGGTAACAGGGTCACGATCAAAGGTCAAAAAACGCTGCTTATAAAAAATGTCCAGCACTTTTTGAATGGCATTTTTGCGTTCAGGGGATTGTTCGGTCAATAGATCGGCTTGAGCAATGCGGCGGCGGACTGGCTCTGAGCCTTCAATAATCGAGATCAATTGCAGAAAAATCATCTGCGCTAATGTTTTTTCTTCGGCGTTAAGTGTCAAATACAGTTCATCGGCCCGGCGCGTCAGTGTGCCTGTCAGCCCTCCCAAACGGCCATATGTATCGAGGGTCAGGATAGAGGTGTGACGGTTCTCAAATAATTCTGTGAGGGTATATTGGAGCAAGGGCAGTGCCCCCGGCTGGCGAATGACATCCGCGATGATCGTGGCGAGTAGAACGGATTCAAGGGTGATATTAGTACGCTGGGCGGGGCCGATAATGGCATATTCTAGTTCTTTTGGCGAAAGTGGCAGAGCAACTTCGGTATGGGCACGAATCAGTTCCCCAAAACTGGGATACAACAGCGGGCGATCATAAAAATCGGCGCGTAAAGTAATCAAAATATGGAGGTGGCTTTGGCTATCTTGAACCGCATTGACAATATTGCTTAGGAAATAATTTCGCTCGACCTCGCTGCTCACGGAGGTGAAAACTTCTTCAAATTGGTCAATGAAGATGACAGTCTCGCTTTGTGTTTGTTCAAAGATTTTCTGACCAATGTTTTTTAGGCTATCCAAACACTCTCTATCGAAGTGAATATTCTCAGAATCGGTGGCAATTTGGAGCAAGCTGACTTCGAGTTCTCGAATGGGATCAGCGCCCGGTGTCATCGTCAAAAAGAAGCTGTTTCGAAAGAGTGGGGCCGCTCTGTTCCTTAATGTGGGAATCACCCCAGCACGCACCACACTCGATTTACCACTCCCACTTGGCCCCACCACCGCCAGAAATGGTTCGGTTTCCAAACGACTCACAAGTTTGACGATGAGTGTTTCTCGGCCAAAAAAATCAGCCGCATCAACCTCTTCAAACGCGCGTAAGCCTTTGTAGGGGTTTCGCACAGTTGATGCGTCTTGCTCAAACACCATGGTGCCAAGCTGCTGGCTCTCGATGACCGTCTGTTTAGCAGTTTCCCCCAGTGAGGTGGTAGCAGATGGCAGTTGGCTGACAATATTGGCGGCATTGTAGAAAGCCTCCGTTAATTCAGCTACTGACCTAAATCGGGCGGCGGCATCCTTATAAGTCGCTTGCCAAATCACCTCATTCATTTTTTCGGGAATATCGGGTCGCTGCAAGGACACTGGCGGGACATTGCCATATACATGACCTTGGATAAAGTCCTCGCGTGTTTTTCCGATAAAGGGTAGCACGCCAGTTAAAAGCTCATAGAGCATAATTCCCAGACTGTAGATGTCGCTGAGGGATGAGGTCGGCTTTCGCATTAATGCTTCGGGTGACATATATTCAGGCGACCCTAAAACATATTTCGCCATTTCTGGAACTTCATCAAGCAAGGACTTGGCGATGCCGAAATCAGAGAGATAGGCATTTCCTTGTTCATCTAGGAGAATATTGCCGGGTTTAATATCTTGGTGGACTACGCCTTGCGAATGGGCGAAATGGAGCGCGGAGGAAATTTGGGTTAATAGACCTGCGATGGAGCTTACAGCGAGGCCTTTGGGGTTCAGCAGAACCAATTTGGCAAGATTGCCCCCGCGTAAGAACCGCATCACCAGATAGGCTCGATCAGGTTCACGCCAATAGTCATAAAGGGGCACGATGTAGGGATGCTCCAGACGAGCAACCACATGCGCCTCGACCTCAAACTGACGTATAAAATGGGGGTTGTTCGCGTATAGGGGGAGAATTACTTTGATGGCAACATCACGCTCAATGACGGGTTGATAGGCCCTGTATACACTTCCAAACCCACCCTTACCAATCAGCCCACCTAGTACATATCCTCGTATCGTCTGCTGAGAAGATTCCTGATCGTGCATCAAACGGACAGCCGCTTATTCTATGATGATTTCGAAAGGACTGGTCAGGATCAATTTGATCAGTGGCTCGATTTTTTCAAAGAATGCTTTTTTCTTTTCTTCCTCTAGGTTATTTGCTCCGAACTGCTCAAGCATAATGGAAGCTAGTTCTGTGACTACCTGATCAATATCGGCTAAACCCGACAGATCAACCATTGCTTGAGGTGGAAGTGTCTCTTCGGGCGAAACTTGGATACCTTGAAGTTTCCCTGAAAGTGCCTCCCGTCGTTTGCTAATTTCCTTCCGACTAAATTCAATGGCGTTATAGGCCCCAACTAATTTGGCTTGGATCAGGGCACGTTCTTTATCGAAGCTGACGGCTTTAATCTGCATCGAGGGGGAGGGTTGATCTTGGACAACACTGATGCAGGCTTCGATTTCTTGGATAGAGTTAAGCAAATTCAAAAGACCATCTGAGAATAGATTGGGCGTCAACCCCATATTGAGGCCGCCGCGCGTATCTCGCATGAGCAGAGTCTGTTCAGATAGCTCTACGGACTGAAAATAGACAAACATCAGAAGTTGGCCGAGTCGAATAATATCACCACTTTTGAGTGACTGGCTCTGGTGAGGGAGCAGTTTTGACTCGTTTACCCACGTGCCATTGCTGCTGCCTAAATCTTGCAACGTAACTTCTGATCCTGACACTTTAATCTTGGCATGTCGGCGCGAGACACCGGAGAGATAGCCGTAAAATGGATTCAAGTCAACGTCAGGGGGAGGAAGTCCATCTTGATAGCGACCCAGCAAGATTTCTTCTTTGATGGCTAACTTAAGCGGCTGACCAAAACCGGGCACATAAATCGTGAAAACACCCGGCTGGGGTGAAAAGGGCGATGGTTCAACCGGAGAGAGTGCCATATCATCCGCAACAGCCACGGTTGTTGAAGATCGTAGCGGTGTCCCACATTTCTCACAAGCGGGTGCGCTGGTAGGATTTTGATGTTGGCAAACGGAACAAATTATAAAATCTGAGGTGTTCAAATTCACTTCCTCTTGCTCCCTAAAAGGAAAACGGAATTATTTTCTGCGGCGCACTACCATGATCAGAGACGTAAGAACTAGAGCACCCCCCACCGCCATTGGGGTTGCGGCAAAGCTCATCCCTTCTTGTTCACCTACTTCATCATTCGGGTTGCCGTTGCCATTCCCGTTGTTGGCATTATTGCCGTTCCCATTGTTGCCGTTATTCCCATTATTTTGGTTACCGGTTTCGGGAGTAGGCTGGGTCGCAGAATTATTGTTGGCGTTGTTGCCATTTCCGTTGTTGCCGTTGTTCCCATTGCCATTATTTTGGTTACTGGTTTCGGGAGTAGGTTGGGTCGCAGAATTATTGTTGGCATTATTGCCGTTCCCATTATTCTGATTGTTGTTTACGGGAGCGGACTGATTGCCGTTGTTGCCATTGTTGGTTGCTGCGGAGTTCGACTGATTTACATTGGCAGCTTGGCTAGTGCTATTCCCATTTCCATTCCCGTTATTCCCATTATTGCCGTTATTGCCGTTATTGCCATTGTTGGGAACTGAGTCCGGTGGGTTCCCATTTGAGTTGCTGGGCGGGTTTCCGTTGTTGCCGTTATCATTATTGCCGTTGTTGCCAGTGCCATGATTCCCATTGTCCCCGTTGTTTTCTTTATCTTTTTTGTCTTTTTCTTCGCTGGATTCTTCAGTTTCAGCGGGTGGGACAATCTCAATGGGTTCAGTTAGCAAGTCAATCGGGAGGGCCTCAATATCTTGAGACTCGTAGGCGGTTGGCTCATTGGGTACATCGGCGGGTGTCAGATCAGCAGTCATCGGAATTTCGATCTTTTGGCCTGCCGGTACTTCATATACCATGCCGCCTGAACTGACTTTGGCTTTGCCCTCCAACATTGTAATTTGCATGGTTTCATTGGGTCGGGCTTGAATAAAGGCCGTCGAGCCTAATTCAATGTTGACTTCATTGATGAGCAGGGTTACTTGGGCAACCCCTTCTGGCGTCTGAATCAGCAAACCATCCGAGGGAATATCGGAGCATTCATAGTCATTTGTCCCCGATTGTAGATAAAAGGCTTGCATTGGCGTCTGGTAGGGAGTTTCGCCATCTGTCACCGTCAATGTTGCAATATCAGCCACATCTCCAACATGGCTTGTAGGTATCCAGCCTCGGACTGTGCCATCCATGGATTCTACCCGTAACCATGTACTATCACTTGTGCGGCCAGTCGCCTTAAGCTGCTGATTGGGTGTCGCAAAACCGATGGTTTCCGCAATTGGCCATGGTTGGGCGAGTATTGGAACTTCATCTTGGCCGTCTACTGTTATCTCAATCACCGTAATGGCGGGGATGGCGTTTTCAACCTGAACATCCCCAAATAGAATGACGGTAACATTTTGGGGCTGCGAAGATGGAATATCCGCTTGTAGATAGAGTTGAGCGATTCCCCAGATGTTTTCTTGTGGATCAAACGGACTAAGCCTGAGCGACTTCAACGACGCCACTTCGACAATATCACCCGGTTCATCAAATTTGAATGGGCTAGTGTCGTTTTGCGGTTCGGCATTCACCAATAGGTTTCCGTAACATGCCCTATGGCGACCAATCCCCGTGCAAAGACGTTTAGCAGCTTCTAAGGCAGTCTGGACGGTATCAGAACAAGCGCGAGGGTCATCTTGAGCCTTGGATGAATCTTGAGTCAATGACATGAATATCGCAAGGAGAACCAATATTGTGATGAGCTTGATGAATTTCATAATGCAATGCTCCTACTACCAAAACTTCGAGCTGCCTACTAATAGTTATATCACAAATTAGCTGGCTTTTCGGAAAATTTACGTTCTTTACAAACACACAAGGGTTTCCTATGGGGGTCTCAGATACAGATGAAGCTCTGTATCCCCTCAAGCAATGGTCATAGGGGTGCTGCGGTGATGGTGTGTTTGGCGGTATGCCCCTAAAACTGAGATTATAGCCCACGATCTATCCATTTGCCCACAGTGAAACAGACCCTGAACCGCTAACACGCGCTCCCCATCAGGGTCTTTCCCACTTATTAGAGTCAATAGCTTATCCACAACGATCACAATTGGAAATTTCGATAACGACTGCCTAGAGAGGGGTTTGGCAGGGAGAGTGTTTAGCTCCCCCTGCACCATCTGAAGTCAGCCATTACCAGTGACTTCAATCGGTAGTGTACCACACCTTTTGGTACTGCCGATTTTTGAAGGAATCACTGAAGGCAAATCGAAGTGTGTTCGGGGTTTACCATCAGGAGGATAGCTATGACCCCAGTTTTTGTACTCACCAATCATAAGGGCGGCGTGGGGAAATCCACGTCCGCAACGAACATCGCGTTTGGTATCTCCCAAATGCTCGCCCAGTTCGGCGTCGCCAATCATCGCGTATTGTTGATTGATACCGACAGTCAGGGACATGCCACCCTCGTCACTACCAGTCGGAATAATTTCGGACGGGATGACAGCCTATATGCGGTGCTGAATGCGGATCGCCGCGACGCCGCTACCGTTCTGAAGGAATGTATCGTCGCCAGTGAGTGGGATGCCAATTTGCATGTATTACCCGCTTCGCCGTTACTCGAAGCCGCCGAACGCGAACTCATCGCCGTACCCGGTGCGCCCTACCGATTGTCGGAACCCCTCAGTCAGATTGCCAGCCACTATGCGGCCATTGTGATTGACACCCGTCCTTCCTTCTCCCTGCTCACTGAAATGAGTCTCATCGCCGCGACGGATGCGCTCATCCCAATTGAGCCACGTTATTTGGAAACTATCGGGTTGGAGTCAGTGGTCAATAAGATCGAAGCCATTCGACAGGGCTGGCGCTGTCCTGATCTCAAGGTGGGTGGGATTATTATCACCAAACTCGACAAACGCATGAAGGGACATGTCGAGATGCTAGATGGCCTCAAAGCTCATCCAGTGTTAGGCCGCCTGTTGTGTGGGGTGATTCCTGCCAATGAAGCAGTCGCTTACGCTCATCATGCCCACAAGAGCGTGTACGAATACAACCCCGAATGTCCGGCCAGCCAAGCCTATGCCATGCTCGCCGCCCAACTCATCAAAAAAACACTGGTGATTAGAGGGGGTGTGTAATGGCGAAGAAATCAGATACCCCCAATCGTATCAATAGCCTGCTGCAAGATGTGGGGCAGATGATGATTCTGAATGCCGATCCGGCTGAACGATTGCAGGACACCCATCTGCGGGTTGAAAACTTGCCAATTCAACTGGTGCGGCCTGATCCAGCTCAACCCCGTCGTGTGTTGCCCGAAACGATTTACCAAGCGTTTCACCAGCAGCACCTCACCCCCTATCAAGCGCTCAAAGAACTCGTTCAATTGGTGCAAATCGCCGCCCGCCAGAAAGGGCGGCCTTTCACCCATATCTTGGATTTGCTGCCTAATCCCAATGATGAGAGTGAAACAGATACCCCCGTCACTCTCACCCCTGAAGAAATCCTGCTGCGGGATTTGGTGAACTTGGCAGTGACCATTCGGGATGATGGGCAGGTCAACCCGCTGACAGTGGTGGATAAATCCGAGGGGATGACGCACATCTACCAGATTGAGACCGGAGAGCGGCGTTACTGGGCGACTTGGCTGATGATGGAATTCTTGCCGGGGTATCAAGGCGATGGTTCCATCCCCTGCATCATCGTCCCATCCAATCGAGCCTCGGTATTCCGTCAAGCCAAAGAAAACACCTCACGCGCTGGACTGAATGCGATTGCGATGGCACGCCAAGCAGCACTACTCGTTCTCGCCGCTCATCAGATTCGGCCACCTGATGGGCCAGTCTCAAATGACTACTATCGGCAGGCACTTGAACTTGATCTGCGTTCCAAAAGGGAATATTCAGCCGACATTCTTAGTGCAATGGGAGGACTTAGTCGGGCACGATTCAGTCGAATCAAAGCATTGATTGGGCTATCAGACGAAGCCATTGAAATTGCAGATCGTCATGATTTAGATGAGGCACGTCTGCGATATGTACTCGCATTACCTGAAGATCAACAGGCGGAAATGGTACGCCAGATTATCGAATACGGTCTTACACGCAAACAGGTTGAGGAGATGTGTCTAATGGATGACGAATCTGACAAATCAGAAGAAACGGTTCTCCCTTCAGAGATTCGTAGAACAGTGAAATTGTTGCGTTTAACAGTGAATGTTGATCCCTATGAAACCGCGAAGGCTTTATTCGAGGCGGAAGGGGACATCTATACTGCTCGTATTCATCTTCAAAAACTGCGGGCGTTTATTGATGAAGTGGATAAGCGTCTACTTGGTCAATGAAATTGTTGCCCCGGGGCAACAATTTGAGGAATGAGTGATGACTAATCAATCGCGTGGCCCGCCGAAAAAAGAAAACCGCCTTCATTTAGGGCAGGCGGACAGGCAAACAATTTTGCTATTGCAATGACTCATGAGAACTTTCATTGTAGTAGGTTTACCGCCTGTCCGCAAGCGAATCCCATCTCCACTTACAGAAATTAGACCGATTTTTTGCATTATGACAGGAGAGACTATCATGTCCAATGAATCTTTGATCGTTCAGGCCGCCCAATCGAATACCATTCTGGATGCCGCTTTGATGTATGCCCGATTAGGCATGAGTGTCATTCCCCTCAAAGGCAAACGCCCGTCTTTAGCTAGTTGGACACAATTTCAACAAATTCGCGCCGATGCCGTGACGATCCATCGCTGGCAGCGAAATGGGTTGCTGCAAAATGTCGGTATTGTGTGTGGCAGCGCCTCGCAAAATCTAGTGATCTTGGATGCCGATGGGCCAGCGAGTTACGCCGCCTTTGCTGCAACCTTTCCGAAATTGGCGGAAACCTATACGGTTGCAACGGGCAGCGGGAAAGGCCATCACGTCTATTTTTATGTGGAAAATCTGCCTGACAGTATCAAGGCGATGAATCTACCGATTGGCAATTTGGAATTGTGTGCAGATGGACGGCAGGTAGTCGCACCGCCCAGTCGCCATCCGGTGACGGGGAATCCCTATTGTGTACATAAACCGCTGGATATTCTGCGGGTGGAAACACTCAATGAATTAGCGGAATGGATCGAGTCATTTAAGACCAAGCCTCTAGCTGCGCCAGCCCACTTTACTCCAACGCCTCCAAATCATTCCACTAAATTGAATCCCAAAGTGATGGAAGAAATCGAGCGATATTTTTTGCAGCAGGGTTATCGAGAAGTCGGCGAGTGGCTGCATGGGCCGTGTATTTACCCTCATCGGCATCAACATGGTGATCGTAACCCGTCCTTTGGCTTCAATCGCCTCAGCGGATTTGGGTCGTGTTTTGTCTGCGGCACGATTTTGGCGAAAGACATCTGTGCGGCGGTGGGACTTGATGTCAGTACCCTCGGAGGGCTGGTTGGGAATTTTTCAAAGACAAATCCCCCTCACCAGCCCACAGCCGTTAGGCTGTCTTTACCCGTGAATGAGCCGCTAATCCCCCAAGAAATCCAACCTCACAGTATCACTTTTCCTCCGACGATGCCTCCAAGCGACCTACCACCTTTTGAGCCAAATTTTGGAGTATCTATCCATGATCTAAAACTCCCTAACTGGCTAAAAATTTACGTGGAATGGGCCGGAGCAACGGGTAATCAGACACCTTTATCATTCCATCTTGCAGCGGGATTATGGCTGTTATCCGTCGCGGTGGGACGGCGCTTGTATGGATCAGCGCCTTGGGGAGTGAAGATTTTCCCGAATCTATATTTGATGCTCATCGCGGCGACGACTTATTATCGCAAATCCACCGCGTATAAATTGGCTGAGGGTATCGCACTTGAGGCCATTCCTCATATGTTGATGGCAACGCCGGGTTCCCCTGAACGCTTTCAAGAGGCGCTGGCAGGTCAACTACCCGGTAATTTTGACAAGCTCAATCCAACGGAACAGGAGCGTTTTCGCAAAGCCCAACCCTTTGCCGCCCAACGTGGTTTGCTTAAAGATGAGGTCGCTGGTCTATTCAGCGCCATCAACAAGAAAGACTATATGACAGGCATGAAAGATTTGTTGATGGAACTCTATGATTGCCCTGATCGCTCTAGCAAAGAAACCCAATCTGGGGTCACGATTGTTGAGAACGCCGCTTTATCCATTCTGGGGGTGACAACTCCCGCAGGTTTGGCATCCGGCGTGAGTGAGGCAGATTGGGCTAATGGCTTGCTGGTACGTTTCGCCTTAGTTACGCCAGAATTGGATTACACTGAACGACCATCTGCAATTACCTATCAACCACCCCCGCCAATACTCATTGAAGGCTTACGTCGGTTACATGACCGGCTGCCGAATCCTGTCCAGACTGAACGGGGCCTGATTCCACCAGCAGCGCTTGAATTAGATGTCGCTTGCTGGTTAGAGTGTCAAAACTATGGGGACCGCCTGCGCCGCCTGTGTGCGCCGCATCAAGATACTGAATTGGATGAACGCCTCAAGGGTGTCTATGGGCGTTTGCATGTCCAAGCCTTCAAACTTGCCACATTGATGGCGGCTTTGGATTGGCTGGATACCGATTTGCCAGCGCCGATGCTCACGGTTGACCATTGGTCAATGGGAGAGGCGATAGTGGAAACGTGGCGGATGAGTGCCCATCGTTTGATTGAGCAGATGGACAGGCGAGGCGAGGCCAGTCATGAGCGCCGCCAGCAAGACACGTTATTACGAGCGATTCGGCAAACTGGAATGGAAGGTGTCAGCTTAAGAGTGCTATATAGGAACCTGCATCTGACGGCCCAACGTGCCCGGTTTTTGACCCAAGAGCTTGTACGAGCAGGTCTAGTAGTAGAGCAACGTTTAGGCGGGATTGAATCGTATATCGCCAGCGAATATGCCTTATCTGAGAACTCTCCGATATAGGGAATGCGACCAATGCGACATATGCGACACGCGACATTGCGACAAAATCGGACTTATCGTGCTTGTAATATTATGTAATATATTTAGATATTAAGTCAAATATTTCTATATCACTATAAAATACCCTTGTCGCGCTGTCACATGTCGCATCTGTCGCGTTTGTCACATTAAATGGGGGGGAGTGGTGGAAGGGATAGTAAGGCCGAGTATAATTAGCGGGTCAACTTGGCGAATCATGAAAAGGGGCATATTTTATGACGGTTTCTTTGGTAACAGGTGGTGCAGGTTTCATTGGGTCACATCTTGTTGAAGCACTGCTGGCTGAAGGCCATGAAGTACGTGTTGTGGATAATTTTGCTACGGGCAAGCGCGAGAATTTATCCCCATCCATAAACAAGATCAAGTTATATGAAATTAGCATTACCGATGCTGCCGCGCTTCAAGAAGCGATGGAAGGGGTAAATTACGTTTTTCATCAAGCTGCTATCCCATCTGTGCCGCGTTCTGTAGCTGACCCTGTCACCTGCCATGAAGTCAATGTGACAGGCACATTTAATGTCCTAAATGCTGCACGGTTAGCAGGCGTCAAACGGGTTGTATATGCGGCGTCATCATCAGCGTATGGTGATATTGAAGGTGATTATAAACAAGAAGATATGGCCCCACGCCCTTTATCGCCATATGGTGCGGCAAAGTTGGCTGGTGAATACTATATGCAGGTTTTTTATCGGGTGTATAGATTAGAAACGGTATGTCTACGTTATTTTAATGTCTTTGGCCCACGCCAAGACCCGAAGTCTGAGTATGCGGCTGTGATTCCTAAATTTGCTACCGCGATGCTTGAGGGCAAGTCACCCACAATTTATGGTGATGGCACGCAATCCCGCGATTTCACTTATATCGAAAATACGGTGAAGGGCAATCTGCTGGCGGCAACAAACCCCATTGCTTCCGGCCAAGTGATTAATTTAGCATGTGGACAACGCTACACATTATTGGATTTGGTTAATGTAATCAATGATTATCTCGGCACGAATATCAAACCCATATTCGCGCCACCCCGCACAGGCGATATTAAACATTCGCTGGCGGATATTTCTAAGGCCGAGGAATTATTGGGTTACGCGCCAGCAACGTTATTCAAAGAAGGGGTATCGAATACGGTCAACTGGTTTGCCGCGCAACCCAAAAAGGCATGAGATTAGATCACAATTACAAACTGACGATATTGGCGTATTGCGTGAAGCGGCTGGTTGCATTGCGGGTATCCACAATCAATGGGCTATGCTTCACGATAGTTTCCCAATCGTATGCGGTATGATCGGTCACGATTACCAAACAATCGAGCGATTCAAGCCATTCAGTTGAAAATGGGGTGGAGTGCGAAACCTCATCATTTTCTAACCGGATGCTTGGGACATGAGGATCATTCCACTCGACCTCTGCTCCTTTTTCATTAAGCAAGTGGATAATATCCAGTGCTGGACTTTCGCGGACATCGTCAATATCACGCTTATAGGCTACTCCCAGTACCCCGATTCGTGATGATCGAATCGGTTTGACGACGTTGTTTAGCGCCTCAGCTACTTTATCTACTACATAGAATGGCATGTGTGTATTGATTTCACTCGCCAGTTCAATGAAGCGGGCATTATAGTTTAGCGCCTTCAATTTCCAGCTTAAATAATGGGGATCAACTGGAATGCAATGCCCGCCGAGGCCCGGTCCCGGATAAAACGGCATAAAGCCGAAGGGCTTACTTTTGGCTGCTTCAATGATTTCCCAGACATCCAAACTTAGCTTGTCACACATCAAAGCCATTTCATTAACTAGGCCGATGTTGACAGCCCGGAAGGTGTTTTCGAGCAGCTTGACCATTTCAGCAGCGGTGGGGGAGGAAACTTTAACTACCTTCTCGACGATGGTCTGGTAATAAGCTGTGACAATTTCCGTGCAGGCGGGTGTGATGCCTCCCACGACTTTCGGAGTGTTGTACACCGCGTATTTTTCATTGCCGGGGTCAATGCGCTCGGGCGAAAAGGCGACGAATACATCCTGCCCGACAGTGAACCCACGTCTTTCGACTTCAGGCCCAACGATTTCTTCCGTTGTGCCGGGATAGGTGGTGCTTTCTAGGACAATCAACATTCCGGCGTGACAAATTTCGGCGACATGCGATGTGGCATCCAAGACAAAGGACATATCGGGGTCTTTGGTTTTGCGAAGGGGTGTTGGTACGCAGATGCTCACGGCATCAACGGTTTCGAGGGCACTATAATTGGTGAACGCCTGTAACTTACCGCTTCTGACGAGGGGGGCAAGTTGACTGGTTGGAATGTCGGGAATATAACTTTCACCTGAATTAAGTTTATCAACTTTCCATTCGGAAAGATCAATCCCAATCACTCTAAATCCGGCCTCAGCGAAGGCTACTGCCAAAGGCAAGCCTACATAACCTAAACCTACAATACCAATTGTGGCTGTTCCATCACTAAATCGAGATAACAACTGCTGACGATAATCGGTACTCATAGACGGTTTCTCCATCTTTTTATACAGAGGTTCTAAATTAACAATTGAACCCAATAAGATGGGTATCAACTAGTTTTTCTCTATTCTTCCGATGTGACTGGCTCAAGGTAATACAAGTCAGGTTGCCCTTCTGCGATCCATCCGGTTTGACCGTTTTCCAATTTGACCTCCCACCATAAAATGTCGTCCCGGCAAACTGGTAGACTTACTGTACGCACTATGATCCCTGCTGCGACCATATCTAAAATTGCACCATTGAAACCCGGCATCTCTCGCAATCGTACTCCCTCCCCATAGATAACACGAGCCGATTGATTCACCTGTAAGCGGGTCTTCGGGGCCAAATTACACACGATGGTTTGAGCATCAATGGTAGGTGTTAGGGTCGGTAGGGGAGTAAAAGTCAATGTTGGTGTACTGCTAGGGAAGAGCGTGTTAGTCGGAATCAGTGTTAGAGATGATGTTGCGGTATGAGTACGAGTGGGACTCGGAATCGGGGTAAAGGTTCGGGTTCTCGTCGGCGAAGATGTCATAGTCGCGGTAGCTGTTGGTGTCGAACTAGGTCGGGGTGTACGAGTAGAACTAGCCGTTTGAGTGGATGTCAAACTACTTGTCGGCGTGCGTGTGATGGTGCGACTTGGGGGCATTGTGTTCGTTCTGGATGGCTGAGATGCTGCAGAATCACTGGGGGCCAATCTAGTTGACGAAGGCGTGGCTGTTATTGTGTTTGTAGCGGTCACACTCGGCGCGGTAGTGTGAGTTTGAGTCGCAGACGGGCTACTCGTAAGAGTTGGGCTAGATGATGGGCTTGCTGTAGCGGCAGCGAGGACTTCGGTTGTCTGAGAACTGCTTGGCGAAGTGGTTGGTGTTGGAGAATCAGGATTTGTCGCTATTGCCGCCTGCGTTGACGAAGCGACTTGGGTATTGGTCTTTTCCACTAATCGCTCGGCATGTTCGGAATCTTTGTCTCTATCTTGTAGCAGATACCCTACCCCCAAAGCCATCAAAATGGCTATGACAATCAAAGCCGCGAAAACTGGTAGGCGATTGGGAGGTCTAAGCTGAATTTCCGCCTGCTGTAGCCGTGATAGCGTATCTAAGAGAGCAGCACTTTTTTCTTGAGTAAGGCCTTGCGTCATATCAAGTGGCGCAAAGCGTCCCGGTAGGGCAAACAAAGTTCTCGTGGGACGTACTTGAATGGGCTGCATTACTTTGCCGAGCCGAATGGCTTCTTGGACTTGGGCTTCCCATCGTCCTGACCCTAAGGCAGTGGGGCTAATCAGATAGATAAATATCTCACAGTTCCCGATCTCGGCTAGTAAGTCTTCGGTGCTAAGCTGCTGTTCACTGAGTTGAATGGTTGCACTTTTGAAGGCTTGCCTAAGTAAATCAGCAAGTTGCTGTGCAAAATCATGCTCTTGAGGAGAATGACAAATGTAGAAATATCGCATTGGTTTTTAAAAACCACTTCTAAGTTGAAGACAAAAGACTTGGCTGTCTACTCACCATCAATCTTGGGCTGATTTCAAAGGGTCTTCAATGTTGTTTTCCATAAGCGAGGTGAGGGTCAAACGTAAAATTGTGCCAGTTATTTCAAAACAACGGGGTCACAATTGGACCCCGTTATCGAATTCTGTCTAGGCTTCAATTTCCATCGTATCTCTACGGAAGCAATCCCAAGTAGCGGCAAACACTAGCTGGGATTTTACCTTCTTGGCACAACCGACGCGCAATTGCCAGTAGCGTTGGATCTGAGAAGATAATCTGTTGAATGACGCCGCCAATACCCGACGCAATGATAATTACAGGAATTGGAATAGGCCGATGAGTGATGTTTGTTGGTAGATTCCCGAGTGGTGTCAAACTCAACGCATCACCGCGAGTCATTCGAAGCAGTCTTGGTTTTCCGCAACGTGTATCAAGACCCTTGTCATCCTTGTCACCCTCGATACCGAGGTCTTCAGCGGCACGTAAGCAGAGTCTCGCTTTATGGCCCGGCGGGATAATCAACTCATTGGACGTATCAGGGAACAAGGTCGTCACGCCACCCAGTGTATAGACTTCCATAACGCGGGTTGAAGGTAGACGGAAGACAGTAGTGGCTTCTTCGAATCGAACGTCTACTTCATTAATGCGCATATCCACTTGTTTAAATTCCAGTGGAGTCTGAGCAACCATTAGGGGTGGGGGAGTCTGAGTTCTGCATTGACGGCTGAAGGAAGCAGTTGTCAGATAATATTCTTGCATAGGAGTGCGGTTATCAGGGTCAATCTTGGGCAGGGTGCTAATATCAGGTGATCCCAAGTCTTCGGCTTTTACCCAACCATTTTGTCCCTCAAACAAGACGCGCAAGTAGTTACCATCTAAGCTCGCAGCATCTGCAAACAAATTCTCACCACTCGCTAGACTTCCTATAGTTTCTGAAAAATTGAAGTCTTTGAATACTTCAGTCTCGGAGCTTGTACTCACAAAAATTGGCTCAACCGGGACATATTCCATTTCAGGCTCAACATCTGATTCAATTTGACCCTCGCCAACCAATACCAGAGAGGCGGCATCAACTGAACTATGAATATTTGCCTGTGGCTTGAGGACAGTAATGCCATATTCTGAAGTCGAAGTCTTGATGGCTGATGTCATCAATGATTCCAATTCGGTCAATTCGGCTCGATCCCCGGGTTCGCTAATGAGTGCATCATCATCTGAATCAATAAATGATGGGGTGACTGTTTTGAAACCATAACAAGCAGAATTTCGATCAAGATTGCCACAATTTGTACCTGTTTGGGCAAATGCATCTCGAACCAGTGTGGCACAGACATTAGTTTGCTGCGATGAAATCGGGGATAATGGATTTTCGGACTGTGCATGGCTGGATTGAGGTATATTGACTAGAACAAGTACAACCACAACAACAATGAGTGTTATATGTCTTAAATACATCCCTAATGTCCTCAACCTCTCTTAGGATAAATTTACAGGGCGAGTCATCATGAATTAGTATATCAAATAACAGACCAATTTTGCCACTAATTTAATTTGTGTGCAATTTTGCACTTTGCAATTTTCTGAAAATATAGACAATAGTGATTACATTGACAATTATATCCTAAATTGACATCATAGCTAGAAACAAAATTCTATGGAATTAACGCAATATATCCGCCTTCTTAGGAAATGGTTGTGGCTTATTCTTTTAGTGGCATTTCTCGGCGGAAGTAGCAGTTTTATCTTCCGCAGTCGCCAAGAAAGAACTTATCAAGCACAGGTTACTATTTTTGTTGGTAGTTTCCGCGAAGACCCCAACCCCGGAAGCGGTGAGATCAATACTGGGACTCAATTAGCGTCAACTTATGCAGCATTGGCAACGACCTATAGTATTGCACAGGCAGCGGTTGAGGCAGGTGGGTTTCCCATTTCCCCCGATGGCCTTAGAGGAAGTATCACCACCAGTATTGTCCCTGAAACCTCCTTGTTAGTTCTGAGTGTCACCTATACCGACCCCATTTTGGCGGCGGATATGGCGAATCAAGTTGCCGAACAACTTATTCTCAACAGTCCGACTAATCTAACCCCTGATCAGCAAAGCCAACTTGATCTGGCAAATACAGAAATCTTACGCCTAACAGGTGAACTCGATAAGACTCGCCAAGATTTAAATGTCATAGATGGTCAGCTAGAGACGGAAACCGATCCCGACGAAATTGAGAGTTTGACAACCCGTCGTGATACACTCGTAGACCAGATCACCAGTATTTCCTCTACTATTGCTCAATATTCCAGCACGGTTGAAAATCTGCGCCGTCGTACCAATTCACTTGAAATCATTGAACGTGCGCGTGTCCCTAGTAGTCCCACTGGTACGGGAACACTTCAAGTTACCCTATTGGGTGCTATGGTAGGGGCAGCTTTAGCTTTCGGGGCAGTTCTGTTAATCGAATATTTGAATGATACGATTAAGATGCCCGAAGAGGTGACACACCTTTTATCCGTGCCTGTTTTAGGAACTATTTTTCGATTCGGCAAGTCAGGTGAGAATTACTCGAAACGCCTGATTACCTATCTACAACCGAACTCGCCTGTTTCCGAGAGTTATCGTACTCTCCGTACTAATCTGCTCTATACCTCACAAAATGGCGGTAAACAAGCCTATATTGTCACTAGCCCCGGCCCAGAAGAAGGGAAATCGGTTACGGCAGCTAACCTAGCAGTCGTTATGGCAACTGCAGGCCTGCAAGTTCTGTTAGTAGATGCAGACTTACGACGACCCAAAGTCCATGAAATTTTTGATCTGAAGAATGAAATTGGCTTGACAACGCTTTTGTTTGCCGATCCCACCAATCCCTCAAAACCCTCCGAAGCCGATGCTGAAAAAACGAATGCGGAGTTTTCAACACGATTGCGCCAATGTATTCAAAGTACATCCGTACCGCGTTTGCGGGTAATTACCAGTGGATTTATTCCCTCGAATCCGGCTGAAATTTTGGGATCGGCTTTGATGAAACGCTGGTTTGAACTCTTTCAATCTTCTACCAATATTGATGTTATAATATTTGATACACCACCTGTGTTGGTGGTAGCGGACAGTGCTGTTTTAGCTGCGACTATCAATGTTCCTGTTCTTTTGGTTGTCCAAGCAGGCCGGACACGAAGAGGGGCAGCTTTGCGCACTAAAGACCAACTGGACACATTGGGGGCCGAGTTGGTGGGGATTTCGTTGAATCAAGTGAATCCTGCTGAACAAAATTATGGCTATGGGTATGGTGGCGGGTATTACTACTACTATGCCAATTCTGAGAATGGACAAGGTCAACTTTCGGCGTGGAGGCGTCTTGTAAGTCGTTTTAAAAAGCTCAGCTCGTAAGGTTCTTAGCGATGTACCACATTTCGACTTAGGTGTTAGGGAGAACGTCCTAATGAAAGGCTTGCTGCGAGAACTATTTTATTCCATTCGGATAAAGCGCTTCATAGCTTGGGCTACCATTGACGCCATTATCATCGTATTTGCTTATTTCATCGCTTTTTCCGTTCGCGCTGTAACTACTCCATTATCACCATTCTTTGAGAGTTTACCTTTTATCACTTTTTGTTGTTTCATTACTGTCTTTTTTCAATATATTGCGGGCGTATACCATCGTATTTGGAGCAGAACAGGGGTTCACGGCTTAACAAATTTAATGGGTGGTGTTGTGATGGCGACGATGACGATTCTCGCTATCGACATGTCTTCCCTTGCAGGTGATCGCCCATTACCCATCAGTGTCGTGTTGGTGGCAAACGCCTTGTCATTTGTTGGTTTCATTGGTGTGCGCTATAGAACACGCCTAGTCACTGGGGTCCAATGGCGTTGGAAAGCTGTTTGGAATCAAGAATTTCCTTCTAAAAACTCCGTGAAAGTTCTCATCGTTGGGGCAGGTGAGTCAGGACAGGCATTAGCCACTCGGTTTAGAAATCGAGCGGTGAACAGCCATGATTATAAGGTAGTCGGGTTTGCGGATGACGACACAGCTAAAAAAGGTTTCATGATCGAGGGCTATCGAGTGTTGGGCGATTGTCATGATATTCCGACAATTGTGCAAAGTCACCAAATCGATTTGATTGTGATCGCTATCCACAAGATTTCGAGTAACGACCTCAATCGCATTCTCAGTTATTGTGAAAAAACAGATGCTCTAATCAAGATGGCTCCCGATGTGCTTGCCTCGATTAGTAAGACGACCAATGCCCCTCTATTGCGTGATATGGAAGTAGAGGACTTCATTGGGCGTAAGCCTATCGGCAAGCACGAAGCGGTGGATTTGTCTGCTGTCTCAAACAAGATAGTACTCATAACGGGCGCTGCTGGATCTATTGGTTCGGAGCTAAGTCGGCAAATCCTAGATTACGAACCATCATGTGTGATTTTGCTGGATAACAACGAAAGTGGCCTTCACGATCTGGTTGTTGAGTTGAAAACTCGGTCTGGCAATTTGAAGCTCATAGATATTTTGGCAGATATCACCCGCCGTGCCTCTTTAGAATGCTTATTTGAAGAATATAAGCCTCAAGTGGTCTTTCATGCGGCAGCTTACAAGCATGTACCCCTGTTAGAGAAATACCCTGATGAGGGTGTGCGGGTCAATATTGGCGGAACTTATCACTTAGCGTCACTGGCCCAAGAACATCATGTCGAGCGTTTCGTCCTAATTTCAACGGATAAGGCAGTTAACCCGGTCAGCGTAATGGGCGCAACCAAGCGGATTTGTGAATTGTTGATGTACAGTTTTTCCAAACGCCATAACAACCGCACCCTCTTTGCATCTGTTCGGTTTGGCAACGTATTAGGCAGCCGGGGCAGTGTAGTGCCAACCTTTAATAAACAAATTGATAATGGTGGGCCTGTAACCGTTACACATCCCGATATGACTCGGTATTTTATGGCGATTCCAGAAGCAGTGAATTTGGTCATTCATGCAGCTTGTCTGACACGAGGAAATGACTTGTTTATGCTTCATATGGGTGAGGTGGTGAAGATTGTGGAACTAGCCGAACGCATGATTCGGATGCGAGGACTTCGCCCTCACAAAGATATCGTGATTGAATTCACTGGCGTTCGACCCGGTGAAAAACTGCATGAAGAATTGCATACGGGTGGAGAGGCTACTGAAGCCACCATTCATCCAAACATTGAAAAAGTGATGGGTGAAGAGGTAAATTTTGACTGTGATCAGTTTTTTGAACGAGTTTTGCTGCTCCTTGACCGGGGTTTGTTGCCCAAAAATCCCCTATCTCAGCTTCAGCGACTTGTAAGCTCCAGAGATTTAATGGATAACGCAGCGGACTAAAAGATTTTTGAGGATTTGATGGCAACAACTGACTTTGATAAGGGTGTTTCCTCGGAAACACTTCAAGCAGAAAAATTGCACAAGCGACGCAGACACCACAGAAGCAGATTTAAGGCGGTGCGTCGGATTAAGAAACGCCTACGGAAGTTCAAATGGCGTGTTATTCTAATTGCAATTGTAGCGGGAATTCTGATTGCAATTGCTGGCAGTGCTGTATTGGTTGTTGACTCATTAAGCAAAGTTCAATCATCGCAGGAAAGCCTAAACCGTTTATTGGACTCGCTCAATACCAAACCAGCTAATGAATGGACATATACCGATTTTGAACGGTTGCAGGCGGCCATCACTGAATTGTTGAGTTCATTGGAATCGGCGGAACAGCGGGCATTTCTGGTGCGCCCTTTTGCTAGATTCAATGATGATCTCGCTGGTGTCATGGATATGCTGGATGCTGCCCAAGAATTAGGCACTGCCACCAATGTGATGCTAACCGGATTGCAACCGACCTTATTCTATCTGACCGAAGGCCAACAAGATGAGGCAATTGCTGTTCAAGGTTCATCAGGCGAACGGACTGTTGAATTGTTAACTTTGGGGAGAGGGAGTTTTGCATCTGCCAGCCAGCATTTGGTAGTTGCCAATGGCATACTTGATTCCCTAAATTCGGGCGGGTTTTCTGCTGATCTTTTGTTGGTAGAGCAAGATTTATTAGCATATTATGACCAATTAGTCGAAATCAACCAAATTTTATTGGAGTCTCCCGAATTACTTTCTGTAGCCCTTGGCCTTAACGATACCCAGAGCTATTTGGTTTTGGCTCAAAACAGTGACGAAATTCGCCCTTCGGGTGGTTACATTAGTACCTATGGCTGGATGACAGTTCGCAACGCCCGTGTGGTCGATTACGATTACAGTCCCACGACGGAAACTAGCCCTAATCCTCCACCTGCATCAATGGCAAGTGAACTAGATATTCCTTCATGGTGGATTCAGTACAGTCAGCCAATCTATGCTGCGTGGGACGCTAGTTGGTATGCTGATTTTCCTTCCACTGCGAAGATGGCAGCTTGGTATTACGACAATGGCAACAACCCACAATCACCGGTGGATGGAGTAATTGCTATTGATATTGTCGGCTTTGAATATTTGGTGGAAGCTTTAGGGAGTGTAGTTGTTCCCGGGTATAATGAGGTTGTGACTGCCGATGACTTTCGAGACGTAATCTATCGTATTCGCGCTGAGGGCGAAGGCTCACTGCCGCATAAGCAGTTTCTCGTTGCCCTATACAAGCAAATTATCAATGACTGGCAAAAAGCCCCTGCCGAAAAGAAAGATGATTTGCTCGGCGCCCAGCTTCGTGCCCTCCGTGAAAAACATATCATACTGTATTTCACTGATGAGTCGCTAAATAATGCGGTCGAGATTCTAAATTGGGCAGGGCAAGTTGATTCGGGTGTTGATAATGATTACTTACTTGTCGCAGATGCCAATGTTGGGGCTAACAAATCAGGCCGCTCGATTCATCGCCAAATCACTTATGACGTTGAGATTAAAGCTGATGGGACATTATCCAGCCGCGTGACTGTCGCCTACGATTATTCTGCTAGTGTGGCTGAACTTGATCCAGCCGTGCGCCCTGAGCATTATCGAGATATTGATTATTACAACACACTTCAGGTGATTACTCCTCCGGGCAGCACATTGACTGATAGTTCAGATGTATCGAGCATCGTTCATACGATAAGTCAGCCCGACAGTACAACTTTCGTCACTTTGACCAAAATTCCGTACGATAGCGCAGAGCGGTTTCAGTTCTCATATTCGACTCCTACATTGGTTGAAACATTTGGTTCCTATCGACGGTATCGGTTGCACATCCAAAAGCAACCGGGTATTATTAACGATCTAGTGAGTGTGCAAGTTCGCTTGCCAGTAAACGCGAAGATTATTGATACATCTATCGAACCAAGCGCAAGTTTTACTTTGGAGCAACCGATCTTAGAATTTCGCACCGACTTGAGTCGAGATCAATGGATCGAGATAATTTTCCAATCCATCTGACATAGTTGCTCCAAAATATGTATTGGAATATGCGATGAGCTTGGTTTGAAAGATACCTTTGGCGTAATGGAAAAGCATATGGCAACTCAATGGTATACGGTTTTCTGCAAACCGCGCAAAGAGTTTCAGGTAGCGAATTATCTGCAATCCAATGACATTACAGTCTATCACCCAACGCTGAAGGTTAAACCCGTCAATCCGCGTGCTTCAAAAATTCGATCTTATTTTCCGCGCTATCTGTTTATTTGTGTTGATTTCGAGCAGATTGGTATCAGTGCATTACAATGGACACCGGGTTCTGTTGGACTAGTCGAGTTTGATGGTAAACCTGCCGTTGTACCTGATCTCTTTATTAAAGATCTGCGTAAACGAATCGCTAAGATTGAAGCGGTAGGTGGATTACATTTAGATGGTCTCAAACAGGGTGATCCTGTACTAATCAAGAGCGGGGCGTTTGCAGGATACGACGCCATTTTTGACCTCCGCCTAAGTGATCAAGAACGAGTACAGGTTTTATTGTACTGGCTAGGCCGTGAGACGAAGGTTCAAATTAACGCCAATGCAATTGACAAGCGTCATCGACAACACTAAATTTAACGCTTCAGAAATTGTATTTGCTTCATAATATAAAGCACGATTGTCATTTTGTTGATGTCGCAACGGCGGAGCACGCCTGAAAGCTAAACTTACGGGTACGATGAAAATTCTCAACAAGCAAACTGCTCCAATTGCAGTAAACTCAGCATTATCACGCGATACACAGCTACCGCACCTGCGTATTCAACCATCCCATGGGTGGGTTTCCCTCAAGCTAGGTGAATTATGGGAGTATCGGGAACTACTCTATTTTTTGACATGGCGTGATGTGAAGGTTCGCTACAAACAAACAGTATTGGGTGCAAGTTGGGCAATCATCCAACCATTTTTTACGATGATCGTTTTTAGTCTATTTTTCGGCAACCTGGCGAAAGTCCCATCCGATGGGATTCCGTATCCTATTTTCAGCTATACGGCTCTTGTTCCTTGGACGTTTTTTTCATATGGACTCCAGCAGTCATCAAATAGCCTAGTTATAAGCGCTAACCTGCTCAAAAAAATCTATTTTCCTCGGCTTGTTATTCCAATCTCCTCCATTCTGTCAGGCATAGTGGATTTTGCGCTCGCTTTTGCAGTACTGATAGTCATGATGTTGCTATACGGCATTTTTCCGACTGTCAATCTCATCTTTCTACCATTATTTTTGCTTTTAACATTCATTACGTCGCTTGGCGTCGGAATGTGGTTGTCAGCTATGAATGTTCAGTTTCGTGATGTGCGCTATACCGTCCCATTTATTACCCAGTTTTGGATGTTTGCCACGCCGATTGCCTATCCTAGTAGTTTGATCAAGAATGACTTGCTGCAAATGATCTACGGACTTAACCCAATGACGGGTGTGGTGGAGGGATTTCGCTGGGTGCTGTTGGATACTGACACAGCCCCGGGTCCGATTATTGTTGTATCAACATTGGCGGCGGTTGCATTATTGGTCAGTGGAACATACTATTTTCGCCGTATGGAAAAGTCCTTTGCAGACGTGGTCTAGGTGACTGAATGAGTGATATAGCGATTCGGGTCGAACAATTGGGTAAGATGTATCGTATCGGTGGCAAGCAAGAGCGCTATTTCACGTTGCGTGATTCGCTAGCAGATATAGTAATATCTCCTTTTAATCGTGCGCGTAGTGTACTCCAAGGTAAGGCTTACGGCGCGGCTGGGCTTGAAGAGACTTTCTGGGCATTAAAGAATGTGTCGTTTGAGGTTAAGCATGGCGAAGTAGTAGGCATCATTGGGCGAAACGGTGCTGGCAAAAGTACCCTGCTCAAGATACTCTCACGTATCACCGAGCCAACTGAGGGCTACGCAGATATATTTGGGCGCGTGGGTGCGCTACTCGAAGTCGGCACAGGCTTTCATCCCGAATTGACCGGACGTGAGAATATTTACTTAAACGGGGCGATTCTGGGCATGTCGAGGCAAGAAATCGATCATAAATTTGATGAGATTGTCGAGTTTGCGGGAATAGAAAAGTTTATAGATACTCCTGTTAAACACTATTCTAGCGGGATGAGCCTTCGACTAGGATTTGCTGTTGCTGCCCATTTGGAACCCGAAATTTTGGTTGTTGATGAAGTGTTGGCTGTGGGGGATGCGGAATTTCAGCGTAAATGTCTGGGTAAGATGAGCGACGTTGTAAATGAAGGCCGAACAGTGTTATTTGTAAGTCATAATATGAGTGCAGTGCAAAATTTGTGCGAATATGCTTATGTACTCTCGCATGGAGGCATCCGCTTTAGTGGAAGTGTTGAAGATGCCATTAAGAGATACTTTGATGATATTCGGACAAACAGTCGTGAGATTGTGTTGTCCGACCGAACAGATCGGCAAGGAAATGGCCCATTTCGATTTGTTGGGCTGGTGTTTCGTGATAAAGAAATGGGTAATGTTCTCGAATCGGTCATTTCAGGACAGAATGTGGTTATCGAGATGACTTATGAAACTGAAGACGGGTTACCGCCAAAGGGCTTACGTGTGTCTATCGGTTTCTGGACCATAACGGGCGCGTTTATGTTCGCTTGTAGTAATGATGCCGTTGGAGTTGATCTGCGATTGGTGTCCAATACTGGCAAAATCTACTGTGAAATTCTTAACTGGCCCCTATCGGCTGGTGACTATGTCTACACTCTATATGCTAGCCAAGATCGTTCTATGGCTGATCGAATTAAAGATGCGGGGATCATTAGCGTTCAGAACGGAGATTTTTACGGCACAGGGCGCATTCCCTCACCGTATCAAGGAGTTCTCGTTAACTATAATTACGCGATTTAGTAGTAAATATGAATAATATATCTGTTAAGAATCGTACCTCAAACAATTTAGTCACCATTCAGGCTACGGCATCGATGTACTTATCTTCAAGATATTTGGTCCCAGAGCGTCTAACGTCAATCTATTATCAATTGCTATTATGTGAAGAAAGTGAAGGACGCAGCTTCCTTGAAATTGGCACAGGAAACAAAATATTGTTTCATTTACTTAAACAAGCTGGCAAAACGATCTATGCGGCGGATATTGATCTTGATATTCGGCCGGATGTTATTGCCGATCTAGCACATTTACCTTTTGCAGCAAGAACGTTTGATGTGGTGATGTGCTTTCAAGTGCTGGAACATATGCCCTTTATACACTTAAGACGAAACCTAGAATCATTAGGGATTATTGCCAAGAAACAAGTAATTATTAGTTTGCCGGATGCTTGTGTCCCCTTACATAAATTGCGTGGCAAAAAGCGTTTTAAGGGTATTATATATCAACTTTTCCATTTTCCCCGCACTTGGAACTATTCTCTTAAACGGATGTCTAGCGAACATTTTTGGGAAATTGGCTACGATAATGTATTTCCAGAGGATGTCTCCAACATTGGTCGGGTGGCTGGACTGCAACTTGTCAAGCATTTTCGTAATCCGTATTTGATAAGCCACCATTTCTTTGTTTTTGATGTGAGGTACTAATTGCGAATTTTATTTCCGATGCGCCGATTTAATGTTGCTACTTCTCAACCTCTGACTCATGTTGAATACTATTTCTATCAGGCACTGATCGATAACGACTTTAATGTATTGCCCCTCGGCCCCTATCACGAATACCGTAGTTTGTTGGATCTGTTGCTCGGGAAGTTGCATGGTCTAGTGACTCGTAAAAGGTTCCTTAAGGATCCATTGCTTAATGTGTGGAGAATTTCCAATGAAGTGAATCGCGCCGTTGATCAATTTAAACCTGATCTGATCTTTGCAGTTACGTCGCCACCGTTCGTTTTTTATACCGGACAAGTCCCCTATATTATTCGCGCCGATTCATTTTCATTGACCAATCAGAAGGCAACTGATAATCAGTCAGGCATGTTGGGCCACAGTAATATCGGGTTGAAAATTACGAAGTGGGAAGAACATCGAACTCTAAAACACAGTGCGAAAGTAATTACGCACAGTACTTGGTCTCGAGATAGCTTAGTTTCTGATTACGGTGTTAATTCTCAAAAGATAGTGGTACTGCCATTGGCGGCTCCTCTACCGGAAACGGTAGTGCCCTCAACTTGGACCTTAGAACTGCAAAAAAAGATGATCGAACCACTAAAACTTCTATTTGTCGGACGCGATGCTCATCGGAAGGGCTTAGATATTGCGACTGAGGTCGTTCGTTTGCTTAATGAAACCGGTATCGTCTCTGAATTGACTGTTTGTGGTGCGAAGCAGCCTGACCAACTTTATGCACATTTTGCAGGATCTTTCAACAAATCAAACCCGGAAGAGCTGCAAGCTTATGTCGATTACTATAAACACGCGCATTTTGTCCTACATCCGGCACGATTCGAGCCGTATGGCCAGCTGACGAGCGAAGCTGCGGCTTTTGGCACGCCTGTAATTACTAACGATGTTGGTGGCCTTGCTTCGGCAGTGACACCCGAATCAGGTGTTGTATTGCCAGCACATAGCCCTGCCAGTGCTTATGTTGATGTGATAAAAAAGCTATGGCTTGATCCTAAGGCATATCACGAGTTGTGTGCGAGCGCGCACAGCCGATTTGTTCGTGATCTGAACTGGAAGGTACTAGGAAAAAGGTTGGTCGAAGTGTTGGAAGATGTACATTCGTTACATCGAAACCAAATTTAAGGAATTTTCATTGACTCAAAAATTACTCATTCCACCAGACAAGCTCCGAGAGATGCGCAAGCGTTGCCAACCTATCGTCAAACGCCTGTGTGAGCTAGATATGATATCGGAAACAGCTTCGCCTATTGCTCCTAATACTAGTAGTACGGTAGTTGCTGTGTCTGATCGGTATGGATTTCCGATACGTACTGCAATCTGCAATCATACTGGTCTAATCTACTTGGTCGATCATTTTACACAGGAAGCCTACTCAACGTTCTACAAAAGTGGCGGCTATCGTGATTTGATCACTCGTTTCAAAAACTACCAACAAACAATTGAGGTAGTTGAGCTTGCCCAGAGAAGATACACTCAAAAACTGATTAATATATTACGCGATTATCTATATAAGCCTGTTGGCGCAAAACTCCTTGATATTGGCGGTAGCACTGGCCTGACTGCAAAGGCATTTCAGGATGCATTTGGTTACGATGTCACTGTACTAGAACCTGCGCCGAATGAAGTGATGGCTGCCAAACGTTTAGGCATTAATGCAGTGCAGGGTTCTATTGAAACTTGGGAGACTGATCAGAAGTATGATGTGATTCTAATGTGTCGAACCATAGAACATGTATTCGATTTGCCTTATACGTTGGTTAAAATAAGACAACTTCTTGCCGATGATGGAGTCTTTTTCTGCGATATAGTGGATTATTTTGATGTTTGTCGTAGAGAGGGACCTCCTCAGGTGACGAGCAAAATTGACCACAAACAGTGGCTGTGCCAAGAAAACACCCCTGCCATTCTCAAGACTTATGGCTTAAATGTAAAACATTCTTTTATGCTTGCAGTTGATCAAATTGGTTATCTTACGACCCTATCTGAAACGACCTATATGGAACCTATGCCCACAGATTGGATTAACGAAAGAATTCGGTTTTTCCGTCAGATTGAAAGTGATTGGATGGCGCAGCCACCGTCAAGTTTTTCCGAAATGGTCTGGCGGAAAATCTATCCGATAAAGAAAAAACTAATTCGTTGAACATTCTTGCTATAATCCCTGCGCGGGGAGGTTCAAAAGGCATCCCCAAAAAGAATATCAAGCCAATTCTAGGAAAGCCGCTTCTTGCGTATTCAATTGAGCAAGCATGGGCGACACTCGCTATCAGTCGCGTGATTGTCTCAACCGATAGTACCGATATTGCAGATGTAGCCAAGCAATACAAAGCTGAGGTTGTCCTACGCCCTGCCGAGATCAGTGGAGACAAAGCGAGTAGTGAGTCTGCCCTGCTTCATGTGCTTGACCATTTGCGAGAGACAGAGCAGTATGAACCAGACCTCGTTGTCTTTCTACAAGCTACATCTCCTATGCGTCAACCGGACGACATCCAGAACGCCATCGAGACGCTCCAGCGCGAAAACGCGGACTCGTTGCCCTCTGTGGCACCGTTTCATGGATTTCTATGGAGGAGAACAACTGAGGGCGTGCAGTCATTCAGTTATGACTATCAAAATCGCCAGATGCGCCAAGAGGCACCAGAAGATTTTGTCGAGAATGGGTCGATATACATCTTTAAGCCTGAAATACTACGTAAGACAAACAACCGTCTTGGAGGAAAGATCGCGGTCTACCCTATGCGCCCCATCGACTCCTTTCAGATCGATGAACCCGATGACCTTGACCTGATCGAAACCTTGATGAAACGGGAATTGAGTCAGAACGCTGGCGTTCCTCCTCTCGTAGATGTCAAGTTACTCGTGTTGGACTTCGACGGTGTAATGACCGATAACCGTGTGATCGTCGATGAAGGAGGCCGCGAAGCAGTCATCGCCAATCGCGCTGATGGTCTAGGGATCGAGCATCTGAAGCGTGCAGGGATTGAAGTTATCGTTCTGTCAAAAGAGACTAACCAGGTCGTGGCCGCACGCTGTCGCAAACTTAATGTTCCTTATGTGCAAGGCGAAAATGATAAAGTGGGTGCACTAATACGTATTGCCAGTGAGCGTAACATTTCTGCGAAGCACATCGCCTTTGTGGGAAATGATGTTAATGATGTTGAGTGCCTCCAATGGGTTGGAACGCCTATCGCCGTTTCAGATGCATTTGAGGACGTTAAGTCTTATGCCAGATTCGTCACGAAAGCTCGGGGAGGATATGGGGCTGTGCGAGAAGTAGCCAATGCCATTCTGAAAGGACTGTCAACACATGAGCGATGATGCGGCCATCTGGGATGCCTACAATATGCTTCTACTGGGGTCTGATGTTGACCGCCTCCGCAAGCTCTTTACCCGATATGAACTATTTCGTATGTCATTAGATGTACCCGGCGACATCGTGGAATGTGGTGTGTTAAAAGGGAGCAGCCTGATGCTATTTCTCAAACTCCTGCACATTCATGCTCATGGATCTAGCAAACGCGTTATTGGCCTTGATATGTTCACCTCATTTCCCTCGAAAAGTACTCATGAACAGACTCAAGTTGATGCATTCGTTGCCGAAAGCGGTTTTAAAGGAATTACCCCTGAGAGTCTCTATAAAAAGATCGACGATGCTAACTTGGATAGAACACGTTGCGACTTGATTGTGGGAGATATTACTGAGACTGCATTCGCCTACGTTGCTAAGAATCCCGGACTACGCATCTCCTTACTTCATCTTGATCTCGACTTGGAAGCACCAACCTTTACGGCACTTGAGGCTTTTTGGCCGCGAGTTGTACGTGGTGGTATCGTTATTCTCGATGAGTATGCCGTCTCACGGTGGACTGAAAGCAATGGTGTGGATCGCTTCTTCTCAGATAAAGATGTTAAACTTCAAACACTACCATGGTCACGAACTCCAACTGCTTATGTTGTGAAAGGAAAGATTTGAATGAGACATCAAATCACGATTGGCAAGCATGTTGTAGGCGATGGAAGCCCTGTATTTATTATTGCGGAAATAGGTATAAATCATAATGGAGACATAAATATAGCAAAACGGCTCATAGATGCAGCTGTATTGGCTGGGTGCAACGCGATCAAATTGCAGAAACGCACCCCAGAGTTGTGCGTACCACCCGAACAACAGTCCATAATGCGCGAAACCCCTTGGGGTTTGATGACTTATCTGGAGTATAGACATCGAATTGAATTGAATAAAGATCAGTACATTGAGATTGCTAGTTATTGCCATGAGCGTGGTATTGAATGGTTTGCATCCCCTTGGGACGAGCCATCAGTTGATTTCTTGGAGCAGTTTGGCCCTGCGTGCTATAAAATAGCCTCAGCTTCACTGACTGATCATGATTTGCTTCAGTATGTACGCTCAACAGGGCGTCCAATTATTCTTTCCACCGGCATGTCAACTCCGGAGCAAATTGACCTAGCTATCAATATATTGGGTCTAGAAAATTTGGCAATTATGCATGCAACTAGTACGTATCCCTGTCCCCCTGAGCAGTTAAATCTAAGGATGATACCTACGTTGCGCGAAAAATATCCCATTCCGATTGGCTATAGTGGTCATGAGACTGGCTTACAAACAACTATTGCCGCGGTTGTTTTAGGATCAAATTTAATAGAACGACATATAACGCTCGATCGAGCTATGTGGGGTAGTGACCAAGCCGCCTCAATTGAGCCGCATGGCTTTATGCGACTTGTGCGCGATATTAGAATTGTAGAAACTGCACTAGGTGATGGACAGAAACGTGTCTATGATAGTGAGGTAGCTGTTATGAAGAAGCTCAGACGAAACGTAAACAATCCCAAAAATGACTAAAAAACCACATATCATTATAATAATTCCACGTGGTGAAGCCGTTCGTAATTTTCTTTACTCGGATACGTTGCGAGTTCTTAGCGAGAATGCGACAATAACACTATTATCTGTAATCCATGATGAAGTATTTGCAGCGCGTTTTGGCCCACTGGTGGAGCAGATTGTTCCACTCCTTGAACACGATGAACCTCGATGGATTCGGCAATATCGTTCGCTAGTCCACAATGCACACTTCTGCTGGTTGGGTAGTGGAGTAGCCCGCTGGCGTTTTGAGTATGGTGACTCCCTGTTCGATACTCTGCCCCAAAAGGTGTTTCGTAATGGCTACAAAACATTTTTGAGATTGTTAGCCAATCGTCCTGTACTAGATGCCTTGACGTCTGCAGAACGATATTTCGCCGTAAGATTCGTCAAGACAGACGATTTACGAGAATTATATGAGCAAATTCAACCCGATCTAGTCTTTAACACATCTCATGTCCATGGTCATGCAAGTGATCTTCCCATGCATGTTGCATACAGCATGGGAATCCCTACTGCTGGGTTTATCTTCTCATGGGATAATCTCACTTCACGCAGTCGTATATATGTGCCCTACAACTATTATCTGGTATGGAATGGCCACATGCACGACGAGCTTTTGCATATTTATTCAGACATCTCGCCTGAACAAGTTTTCATTACAGGTACTCCTCAGTTTGACTTTCATTTCAAGCCTGAACACCGCCTGTCGAGAGAGGAATTGGCAAATCGATTAGGTATTGATCCTGCTCGCCCTTTCATTCTTTATACAACGGGTATAGATCGGCATTTCCCAAAAGAGCACTTGACGGTGCGCCTAGTCATCGATTTGCTCAAGGAACTTGACGTAGATCCCAAGCCGCAACTTGTGGTACGAACTTATGCGAAAGGTACCAGTAAGGAGATGCTAGAGCTGGCAGAGCGAAAAGATCCTCATGTGGTTTTCCCACCTGTTATGTGGGACAAGAAATGGTTCATGCCCGCTGAAGAAGATATCTCACTCTATAGCAGTTTATTGCATGAAACATGTTTAGGCATCAATGCTGCATCGACTGTAACACTAGAACTGCTTATGCTTGACAAACCGGTAATCAATTTAGGATTCGACCCCCCCGACAGTAATTTGCACCATAGAGACCGTTATGGCAAACATGTGGACGAATTCGACCATTTCATTCCTGTAAGAAACAGTGGCGCAACTATGATCGCACGCGCGGTAGAAGACATGCGAAACATGTTATATCAGGGACTTACTGATCCCAACGCGAATCGAGACGCACGCAAACGATTTATCTCTCAAATGTTTGGGGAAATGTTGGATGGAAAATCAGGCGAACGTATAGCAAATACACTAATCACTTTGGCGCGAGGATGAGGACAAAATGCTCGATATTCGTCAACTGGTAGCATCACTGTGGTGGGGATCTCTGCAACGTCCGATTCGAATGATTCTGGTTCGCCTGCTCGATAGAGACAAAATAATCCGATTAGGCCCGTTGCGTGGTCGAAAATTCAACGGCAATTACTCCCAGCTTCTGGGTATTTATGAAATGAAGGTTGAGCATTCTATCCGAGACAATCTCCTTTCCGGGGATATTTTCTATGATATTGGTGCAAACTATGGCTATTTCAGCCTCTTGGGCGCTTTCATCTGTGGCCCCACCGGTCACGTTTATTCGTTTGAGCCTGTTCCTAGTAATATCCAGCGTATCCAACAAAATACACAAGGTTTCGTGAATTGTACTGTCGTTAGCAAAGCAGTTTCCGACACAACAGGCATCTCTCACATTGTTGTTGGCGATGGAGTGAACGCCGTAATCACGGATGGGGCGCAAGAAAATTCGATTCCCGTCGATTTGATAGCTCTTGATGACTTTGTACAGCAAAACCCCATACCCAAACTGATCAAAATAGATGTTGAAGGTGCCGAATATAAGGTCATGCAAGGGGCGCGGCAGTTACTGAGTTCCCCCAATGCCCCAGCCTTCATCATTGAACTTCACGACCAGGAAAACGATCGATTAGTCACTGCCGAGCTAATCAAAAACGAATTCACAGTGACTCCTATTCTCAGCCGGTTCAGAAAGAAGCGGGATTATCCGCATCACGTTTTTGCACAAAAGAAGTTATAATGTGTCTAAACCGACTTTGCTCGTTATTTCTCATGTAATGCCGTTCCCAGGCTCGTCGGGACAGCAGCAGCGCGTCTTCTACAAACTCAAGGCGCTTCGGCCACATTTTCACCTGACTTTCTTGAGCTATGTCACTGCCGATCAATCCCAAGAAGTTAGCCGAAAACTTCATGAAGTGGTCGATGATGTGCTGCTTCTGCCATCCGTCTATGATAAAAATCGGCTCTGGCACCGTGCGCACGGCCAGCTCTATGCACTGCTCAGCGGACTTAAATTTTCCAATTATCGTATTGGCGGCCTAGAGTTTTCCCCCAGCCGTGTAGCTGAAGCCACGCGGAACCTTTCGTATGATCTCGTCCTGTACGAATACTGGCATTCGGTTGACAGTGTAGGGGTCTTCAGAGCACGCAACATTCCCTGCGTGCTTGATACTCACAACATTCTCTGGCAGTCCTATGCGCGACAACTCGCGGCCCAACCCAATATCCCGACTTTCTGGAAACGAAGGGCTGCCGCACTTTATAAGCGCCACGAAGAAAAAGCTTGGGATGCCTTTGACGGGCTGATTGCAATCAATGCTGCCGAGCGCGACTATATGCGGCAGACGGCGTCCGAAGCGCCAAGAATATTCTATACGCCAATGGGCACCGATTTGGAGTTTTGGCCGTATTCCTGGAGGCTAGGTGCGCCTCCACGTTTTGCTTATTATGGCGGACTGGGTAGTGTTCATAATCAGGCGGATGCTCTGCGCTGCTACCATCAGATCATGCCGCATATCTGGAGCGAGCGACCCGAAACCGAATTCTGGGTGGTAGGGAGCAATCCACCGCCGAGTATACAAGCATTGGTCGAAGATAAACGTGTTACTGTTACTGGATTTGTCGAACGTCCCCAAGACATTCTATCCACCATGACAGCTGTGCTTTGTCCCTGGTCGGGCACCTATGGGTTCCGCAGCCGGATCGTCGAGGTGATGGCCCTAGGTGTGCCGGTTATCGCAACTCCCGAAGCCGTCTATGGGATGGAAATGGAAGATGGTCAGGGAATTCTATTTGCCGACACTAATACGCAGTTGGCTCAACACGGCTTGAGCCTGCTTAGAGACGATGGCCTAGCACACCAACAAAGTGTTCTGGCACGCCAGCAAATAGAAGCAAAGTATAGTTTTGCTTCTACTTACGGTCAATTGGCACAAGACTTATATGATTTTGCCTGTCGCAGCACCAAAAACTAACGACACTATTTGGCAAGCGAATTAAGCGGTCTAGTCAAAAGGATCAGGAGATGCAAAAGGGTTGGCGGGACCTAATGTGCGATCTGGAACGGTATACCTACCTCAGTCACCACTCAAAGTTCCATGCTTTTTGGGCCTTCCCAGGTGCACAGGCCATGCTGGTATATCGGTTAGGCCATTGGCTCTATACATCACCCAAGCGCGGCAACCCACTGATGCGCTTGGGGCGTGGGTTTTACCTAGTGCTGTACCGGCTCGTCGAAATTACAACCGGCATATCGCTCAACCCTTTAGCCGAAATTGGACCCGGCCTATACATTGGTCACTTTGGCGAGATTATCATCGGCGGTCAGGTTAGAATGGGAAGCAACTGCAATATCTCCCAGGGTGTCACGATAGGCGGTGGTGGACGTTCTGAACGCCACTCTCCTGAAATCGGCAATCGTGTGTATATTGCTCCCGGAGCAAAAGTATTTGGCCCTATCACTATCGGGGATGATGTCGCTATTGGCGCGAATGCGGTTGTCACGGAATCTTTTCCCGCACGCTCGGTGGTTGGCGGCGTGCCCGCGAAGCTTATTTCAGAACAAGGGAGTTTCGACTTCGTGAATTACGCGCACATGGAGACCGACCCAGACAGACAACCGAGCTTGCCACAATGACAACTTCCGGTTCTTTTACCTCCTGGTCGAGTTGGCCGGTTGACGCTCAAACCCGTGCTGCCGTTGAAGCAGCGCGGCAAGCAGAGTCAAATACTGAGCTAGTGTTGGGAAGCTTTGATCGCGATGGCCGGGTAATGGCCCGCTTTGGCCCACTACCTGACATCCAGACTGCTCAACAGCCCGCTCAGAAGTCGCAGGGACGTTATGATCTGTCCATTGTGCTGATTGGAGACTCCGTGCTGGTTCGGAAGGACTTCCGAGGAAACCGCCAGGCGTTTCTACGCGAATGGTACAACCTAGTGCACCTCCAAGATAAAGCCAATGTTCCATCGGTTTATTCGGTGGATGAGCATCAATATATACTATATAAGAACCTCGTTTTCGGTAGAACCTTGCGTGATCTGCTGGTTGAGAAAGGTGCAGCGATTCTTCTCTCTCAGACACAAAATGACCAGAGTTTGCAGGACCTAAACCCAAACGAGCGTATCGAAGCCGTGTGGGCCAGAGGGAGAGAATATTTAAGCCGAACGGTACCACAATCTTTCGTAAGCCAGATCGAACAGCAAATCCGCATCATCCATGCCCAGGGTATCGTCAAACTTAGTTTGACATTTGGCAATGTAATGCGGGGGACAGCCGACGGCAAGCCTTGGTTGATCGATTTTGAAAACAGCGAATACCTTCGCTGGAAACTCCACCCCAAATATTGGCTTCGGCGGAAACAAGATGTCGAGAAATTCCACCGCATCTACGGAACATCAGGTTATGAGAATCTTGAGAAACAAACTTAAGAGACTACTACATCACATTTATTTGCGCCTTGTTGTTCCTTGCCTCCGATGTCTCCCTGTACCAAGTACCCTGTTCGGTCCTGTAAAGGGCATCCATTCTCAGTTGTCAGCATGGACGAGTATTCACAGAGTCTCACATATACCTGATAAACCCTGGTCTGAGCATTGGCTATATGAACATCATCTTGGGGGGCCAGTGCAGGTCGCCAGTCCTGTTGCCGCCAATCCAGAAATACCAGATGGTTTTAGAAAACACTCAATCTACGAGTGTCCACCTACTTATGTGGCTTGTCTTTATCATGGTCGCGTTGCTACCAAGAACTTGGATGTGATTTCACCCGATGACAGAGTCTTCGGTGACTTATATCAACCTTCGGATGGGAAGATCTCGACCCTCAGCCTGATTTACCCTCGTTTACCCCGGCTTAAGCGAGTGCCGGGAGTGTATGCCACTATCGTATCCAATCGCAATCCTCACAATTACTATCACTGGATGGTAGATTACCTCACACGCCTATGGCCTTTACATGAGAGCGGGATTATAAACTATAAAGTGCTGGTACCTGCTAAATTGACTTCATTTCAAACGCAGTCGTTGCAGATGTTGGGTTACTCAGAAGACGATCTGGTACCTTTCGGCCAGGAACACTGGGA
Organism: Anaerolineae bacterium; assembly: GCA_019913005.1. Lineage (GTDB taxonomy): Bacteria > Chloroflexota > Anaerolineae > Aggregatilineales > J027 > CFX10. Next base: position 164,879 of record JAIOHL010000252.1, read on the forward strand.
AGTAGACCATCTCTTGGTTCCTTCGTTCGCGCCAGCCTACCGTTTCTCACCACAGGCGTGTCAGTGGTTGCGGACGAAGTTGATCTCAACACTAAATAATGTAGAAGAACAGTGCCCTAAAAAAGTGTTTGTAAGTCGGCAGCTTGCAGCTAAGCGCCGGGTTTCTAATGAAGATGAAATTTGGAACTCCTTACTTAAGCCAGCAGGTTTTGTCCGAATGTATTCGGAGAAGATGACTCTTGCCGAGCAGGCAAAACTTTTTTGTGGAGCCGACGTTGTGATCTCACCACATGGGGCAGGGTTAACAAATATCTTATTCATGCGGCAGAATGCTCTGGTGGTTGAATTAGGTCCAGCACTCAGGGGTAAACCAGAATACTTCTTGTTGGCTAGTGCTATGGGTGTCCGATATGCGTGCGTGACTAATGCCACCAACGACGCAATTCGTCCATCGGGGCGGGTACCCGATGGCGACTTTGATATTCCTGTTGAACGTCTAGCTGCCACGATGACTCTACTGAGATTAAGATAATCCCGTCAACTACCATGAGCTCTATTGTGTGGGAGTAAAGCTCGTACATTTACACAAGTATCAACTAACCAGCTATAGATAAGGATACTATGATGACGCACGGTGTAAGCGATGAATATGTTAATTATCTACGTGGCATCTCTTTCACTTTTATCAAACCGCATCACCCTATTCCTCGAGGATTCCGCCGTCTCAGCCGACTTCTTCTAAGAGCTGGGATATCGTTTGAGCATATGAATACCAGATTGCCGAACAATGAGAAAGGGATCGCAAGAATACTCTATCCCCTCTGTAAAATGCCCAAAATGTCAACGCTGGCAATGGGTGCAGCTATCAATTATGGGGTTTCTTTAATGGCACCTGGTCAAGATTTCGTCAACATTGGGGTCTGGCACGGGTTCTCATTTCTGGCCGGGATGATTGGAAATGAAGATAAAGTATGTATAGGGGTAGACAACTTCTCCCAGTTTGGTGGCCCAGAGGAGCAATTTCAAAAACGCTTTCAAGAGATGAAAAGTCCTAATAGTAGGTTTTTCAACACGGATTATATAGAGTATCTGCAGAACATCTACCAAGGTTCTATGGGCCTCTATTTCTACGACGGACCGCATAGTTATGAGAACCAACTCAAAGCTCTTCAGATAGCCGAACCCTTTTTCTCAGAAGAATGCGTTGTGATCGTTGATGATACAAATTGGGATGCTCCTCGGCAGGCTACTGAAGATTTTATTCACGGAAGTCGCCATCAATATGAGATGTTGCTCGATGTAAAAACATGGTATCGCTATCATCCAACATTTTGGAATGGGATCATGATATTTCGAAAAAAGACAGGCCTTAGTACCTGATCTCAATTAGTTTCAGCCAAGCGTGGGGCAATAAATAAGGAGCACGCAGTGGTATTAAACGCGCCTTTGACAACGGGGGATGAGTGATGAAAAACATTGGGAAGAGACTTTCTAATCAACTTCTGGGGAAGCAACAACAGAATCCGAATGACAGTGCCCTTTTGCTTGGCGTTTACCGGCGGCTCACATTTTTGCAGCCTGTATACCGTAATATCAGAACTTCTGTCTCAAAATATAGACTTAGGAAACAAATTGAGCGAAAAGTGGCGCTTGCTGAGCCATGCCGAATCGTTATCGGGGCAAACAGGAAACCCCGCAGTGGCTGGATACTGACGGAGATATATAATTTAGATATCCTGAATGAAAGGGATTGGAAGCGAAATTTCACGGAGGAGGGGGTTGATGCCTTACTTGCCGAACATGTATGGGAGCACCTGACTATTGATGAAGGAATAGCAGCAGCCCGCTTCTGTTTCCAGTATTTGAAGCCGGGTGGCTACTTACGAGTGGCAGTGCCTGATGGGTATTTTCCTTCCACTGATTACATTGATTATGTGCGTCCGGGTGGCTTCGGCCCCAGCGCTGACGATCACAAAATACTCTATACCCACGATACGTTCGGTAATGTGTTTAAGTCAGCCGGGTTCAAAGTTGAACTGCTGGAGTATTGGGATGAGCATGGCCAGTTCCATAGTTCTGATTGGGACGCTGACGGGGGTACAATTACACGCTCCAATCGCTTCGCCAAGCATACATTTCGCTGCCATAACGGCGAGGAGCACAAGTATACGTCCATCATATTGGATGCCAAGAAATGAAGCTCGTCGTTATCTCGTACAAACTGTGCTGGCTCAGTTCTGACTCGCCGTCGGGATATGCGACTCGTGGAGGCTTCCCATTTCAAATGAAGGCGCTGTCGGAACTGTTTGATTCGACAACTCTGATCGTGCCTTGCCTGCCAGCAGGAAACAGGGAATATGAGACCCCACTCGACGGACGCAACCTTTCAGTTATCCCCCTAGCTCTCCCTTCTGGGAAAGGGTTTTGGCGAAAATTGGGTCTGCTACCTTGGCTCATGCGGCATAGTTATGTTCTTCTCCGCGAAACACTCCATGCTGATGCCTGCCACACACCGATACCGGGGGATATTGGAACCATTGGGATGCTGCTGGCACTCATGTTGCGTAAGCCTTTGTTTGTCCGACACTGTGGTAACTGGTTTGTCCAAGAAACAACCGCCGAGCGCTTTTGGAAATGGTCTATAGAGCAGTTCGCTGGCGGGCGTAATGTGATGCTGGTTACGGGCGGCTCTGACGAGGCACCCTCTCAGCGCAACGCTAACATTCGCTGGATTTTCTCCACCTCCTTGACGGATGAGCAGATTAGTCGCTATGCCCGACAGCGACAGACCATTTCTTCGGATGCGCCGCGCCTGATTACCGTTTGCCGTCAGCAGCACGATAAAGGCACCGATCTGATTATTCAAAGTCTCCCGCAGCTTGTAACTGACTTTCCTGGAATCACATTAGATGTGTTGGGAGAAGGACCGGCGTTGAAAGAATGGATCGCGCTTGCTGATACGCTGGGAATAAGTCATCGAATCAAGTTTCATGGCGAAATCGTGCACGCTCAGGTTCTTGGATACCTTCATCGTGCAGATATTTTTTGTTTTCCAACATCTGCGTCTGAGGGGTTTCCCAAAGCCGTATTGGAGGCATTGGCTTGCGGACTTCCAGTGATCACGACTCCTGTCTCCGTTTTACCACGATTGATCGGTACTGGTTGTGGCTTGATTATTCAGGAGCGGAGCTCAACAGCTCTTGCGGAGGCCGTACGGTCCCTTATATTAGACGTATCTCTCTACCGATCAATGTCTTCTCAAGCACTGGATACAGCTCGTAACTATTCGATTGAACGGTGGAGAGAGATGATTCGAGAGCAATTATACTTAGCGTGGGGAGAATTGCATTCCAGTGACTACTAGACCGCTGCGTGTCAGTTTTATCGCAGGTACACTGGGGAACGGTGGAGCTGAGCGTCAATTGTTCTATATGAGTTCTTCCCTTTTGCAAACAGGCACTCAGTGCCAAGTATTGAGCCTCGATCAGAACCAATTTTATCACACACGGCTTGCAGAGATTGGCGTACCTGTCGTCTATGTGGGACAGTATAAATCACGGCTACGGAGATTATTGAGAATTGTTCAGGAAGTGCAGCAGTGGAATCCTGATATTATTCAAAGTTCACATCTCTATACCAATCTATATGCGGCATTCGCGGCTTGGATGACTAGCTCTTATAGTATTGGGGCTAACCGCAGTGATGTCTATCATGAGGTTCAATCACTGCGGTATCTTGGCAAACTTAGTCTAAAATGTCCCGGTGCAATCATCTCAAATTCGGAACATGCTATTCAAACAATGCAAGACAAAAAACTGCGGCATCGAAACATTTTTTTGTTAGAGAACGCTGTTGACTGCGAATATTTTAGACCTAGCCCAAGATCTAAACCACACACTGCCCAGATACAAGTTGTAGCAGTGGGTCGGCTAGTTACGCTAAAACGATATGACGTATTATTAAGCGCCATCGCCATCGTGCGGAGGACTATTCCTAATATAAAGGTGCGCATTGTGGGAGATGGTCCCCAACGTGCCAACTTGGAAAGCCTAGCAACCGAGTTGGCTGTTCACGACATCGTTGACTTCGTGGGTGAGCAGTACGATATGTCTCCAATTTACCAAGGGGGCGATATTTTTGTCCTTACATCGGATTACGAAGGAACACCCAATGTAGTACTAGAAGCAATGGCATGTGGTTTGCCAGTCATCGCAACGCGAGCTGGTGCGATGGCGAAGCTAATTGACAACGGAAGAACGGGCTTCGTGACTGATATAGGAGACGTGGACGCCATTGCTACCTCCATTACTGAATTGGCAAGCCACCCCGATCAACGAGTGCAGATGGGATATTCAGCACGTGCCAAAATAGAAGCTCAATTTTCATCTGAGACGTATGCTTCTCGCCTTTATGCTATCTATTATCAGGTTCTGAAAAATCGTGGCGGAAAAAACCCTAGTGAAAGTCTGAGATTTCCGTGATAGGTGCCCATAATAACCGATTGCCTCAATCTCAATTTACTCATGATAGTCTAGGACTCCAACATATTCACGCTGATAAAAAAAACCTACTTCTAGTGGTGTTTGTTCTGTTGCATATTCCACTTGGGCTGTTGTTGTTCTATTTTCCCAATCTGGGGATTTTACAGGCCGGTCTGGTGTTTTTTGTTGGCATTAGAGCGGTGATGCACGCTAAAAGAAATGATGTCATGGTGGTCTGGACATTAGGATATTTGATCGGTGGAGAAGTATTATGGCGTCTACTTAGCCTGAGTCCGATTGTACCGCATGAAGGAGGGAAGTATATAGCGATTGCTATTGCAACCCTAGGTATCATGCGGCGTTACAAACGCATACGGGAATGGCCCTTGCTACCTTTCCTGATGTTTTTATTTCTTTTGCCTTCAACAGTCATGTTGTTAGGTACTATTGATATCATATATGCGCGTAAGGAAGTCCTAGGTGCTCTTACAGGACCTATAGCGCTGGTTTTATGCTCAATGTATTTCATGAATCTTAAACTTGATCACCAAGAAGTTAAGCATCTGGCTGTGTGTATTATTGCGCCTATTGTTAGTATCGGAGCGATCGCGGCCTACAATACTTGGCAAAGTAACCAAGCAGGCACTTTGTATTTTGGCGCAGGCTCAATCAAGACAACTTCGGGAGGGTTTGGACCAAATCAGGTATCTAACACCTTAGCATTGGGTGCAATGGTTTGTTGGGCAATGCTTATTACTCTAAGAATGCGTTTCATCGAGAATTTGTTTTTTTTATTCATAATTATTGGCCTCACTATCCAGATTCTATTGACATTTTCGCGTGGTGGAGCCATTGTTCTTGGTTTATGTATTGCCAGTACCTTGATAACGCAAATTCTGAATTTTGATAAAAAAGAGTCAGTCCATTCGAAAGTTTTTCTCTGGGCGTCTTTTTTCGCTTTTATTTTTTTACTCATACTTTGGCCTAGAATAGAAGATTTTACTGAAGGCGGACTTACCAGAAGATATACCAGCGAAGACACTGAGCGTGTCCGTATCATATCTGCCGAACTTGAAATCTGGAGGGATTACCCTCTGCTCGGGATCGGACCAGGTAGAACTATTCTCTTTATTGGGAATTATACCCCCCAAGTTAACCACTCTCATACTGAATTTTCTCGTCTCCTTTCGGAGCATGGCATTTTTGGTTTGTTGATTATATTACTACTTATTAAAGGCGCTATCACAAATTACTCGCGTCAGGCAACGGTTCTCTCACGAATATGGGCGGTAAGTTTTATTGTTTACTCTTTTCTTTATATGACTCAAGCTGCGACTCGTACTGTCGCGCCTTCCATTATCTATGCTTTGATTTGGACAGATTGGTTTTGGACAGAAAAAATATCGGTTGAAATTGAAGAGGAGTCCGCCTTGAGTCGGAGACTGGTGTTATGGATAGATCAGCATTGATTGTTGGGGCATTTAATTCACTAGGAAACCATCACCCTTACGAGGATTTGGCAAAACTCCTTTCCGAGTCTGGCTGGACCGTTATTACTACGTCCCATTATCGCCCACGCCTCTTACGCGCTTTAGACATGATTATAATATCTTATCTGAAACATAAGCATTACCAGATAGCGTATATTAACGTATACAGTGGCCGTGCATTTCTTTGGGCAGAAAGCGTTTGCAGGATCTTACGGTACTTCGAAAAACCGTATATATTGACGCTACACGATGGTGCTATGCCAGCCTTTTCTCGCAAATATCCAGCACGAGTGCGAAGCTTATTAGAATCAGCGAAAGTTGTAACCACCCCTTCTCGCTATTTACAAGAGCATATGGCGGAATATCGTCACGAGTTACAGTTGCTACCGAATGCCATCAACTGTAGCATGTACGAGTTTATGTTACGTGTTCGCCCGACCCCTCGCCTAATCTGGCTGCGAGCCTTCAATTCTGTCTACAATCCGAGTCTTGCCGCAGATGTCATTGCCCTGCTCAAAGATGATTTTCCTGATATTCGCCTGACCATGATTGGTGCGGATAAAGGTGATGGGTCATTTCAGAGTTTTCAGAGTAGAGTGTCTGCGAAAGGTCTTAATAGTCATATCGCATGTATAGGCTGGATACCGAGCGTTGATGTTCCGCAACGATTGCGAGAGCATGACATCTTCCTAAACACGACTAATGTAGATAACACACCCGTAAGCCTAATAGAGGCGATGGCTTGTGGCTTGTGTATAGTGAGTACCAATGTCGGAGGTATACCGTACTTGGTCGAACACGAACAAGACGCCTTGCTAGTACCACCGGACGATCCCGAAGCTATGGCTACGGCAGTAAGCCGTATATTAACTGAGAAAGGTCTAGCTGAAAGACTGTCGCGCAATGCGCGTACCAAAGCGTTGAATTTCGACTGGTCTGTCATTTTCCCTCAGTGGGAAGCCATACTTTCGCACTTTCTTGCAACGAAATAACAGCGCATGGCTGTATTACTGTATTTGCTCATAGCTCCAAGAACAAATCGTAATTCTCAGGAGTGTTCGCTCAGCCATAACAATGATAATGCGTCGGCTTGGCGTATACGGTTTTTGACGAGTATTTCGTCGGTAAACTCGCTGTCGATATTTACATTATTACGCAGGTAGTGACTGATACATTCATATCGTTCGTTAAGCGTTACGCGGATGAAACTACCAAGACCGTCTTCGAGCCAATTCGCTTGAACATCGAAACCCCGTTTGTATCGAGCATTGCGAATTTCTTCGGGAATGCGATTTCTCATAGCATAACGTAGAATCCATTTACCATAACCGTGCCGCAATTTGAGAGATGTAGGCAAGGCGAGTGCTAGTTCGACTAATCGGTAATCCGTAAAGGGAAGACGCCCCTCCACGCTGTGTGCCATCGAGTTGCGGTCTTCGTCTCTCAATAACATTGGCAGGCTGAATCGGGTTACATCATCTGCTTGGCGCTTCCAAAGAGGTTGGTGGCTGATGGCATTTAGATCGATCGGCGCACAAACAGGTAAGTCGAGCAATGTTTCCAGACCGTCTTGCTCTGTATAACGGTGGCGAATCTGCCAATACAAAGATAACTGAGGTATTTCCGACACGATGCTTGGAACTAGCCCAAACAAAAAACTAAGGGCTTGGAGATAGGCACGTTTATCAAGCATCTCACGGAAGTAAAAAAGGAGATACTTACGATAGCCCATGAATACTTCGTCACCAGCCTGTCCACCCAATAGAACCTTGACTCCTTCGGTTCGTGCTCGTTGGTACACAAAGTACTGTGCAACCCGACTCAAACTAAAGATAGGAGCATTTTGCGCGAGGAGGATTTCTAAAAGTTTATCTATAACTTCTCTTGTATCAGGCCATATATAATGTTGGTGTAGATTGATACTTTGTGCTAGGTGGTTGGCTATTACTCCTTCGGTTTTCTGAATATCAGGGCGACCGAAGGTAAATCCCACTATCATCGGGTGTTTGCTGGCCGCGATAGTGGCAACAGTTGATGAATCTAGTCCCCCGCTGAGTGAAACACCAACAGGCACATCGGCGCGCAAGCGTAGCGTAACAGCGCTTAACAAACATTCTTCGACACGAGAAGCCAAAGTAGGCAAAGGTTGCCCTGATAATTCATCAGCTAAATCTTGTATTTTTTCATGGAGTCGATAATAGCTTTGGATATGGCTTTTTAGGTGGTCATTCTGGCCTATTTTAATGGATAGAAAGTGACCCGCTGGTAGCGCCTTTAGCCCTTCATAAGGAGTAATGTCACTTGCGTCCTCGTATACCCAATAGCGGACGCCTTGCGCAACGTACTCCAAGTTTGGGGATAATCCCATCTCCTGCGCAATAATCTGAGGGGTTGAGGCAAAGACCAACAGATCATGTTTTAGATAGTAAAATAAGGGCTTTTTGCCAAACCGATCACGACATAGAAACAAAGTCTGCTCATGCGCGTCCCAAAAACCGAAGGCAAATTGACCATTAAAACGCTCGAGCGCACTGACTTTCCAAGCCTTGAAGGCTTCCAAAATTACTTCAGTATCACTTTGGGAAACGAAGCGATGCCCTAAAGTTTCTAAGTGGGATCGCAGCTCAATATAGTTATAAATCTCGCCATTAAAAATGATACAGCACTGATGATCAACATCCCACATAGGTTGGTTGGCCTGAGCGGATAAATCGATAATACTTAAACGGTTATGTCCTAACAGCAACTCTCCTCTCGTCGCCGCAATCGTCTCGACTGCACGGAAATCGGGACCCCGACGATGCTGACTGTCCAAAATTTTATCCAATAACAGCCGCGGTTGTGATGTGGGGTGTGGTCCAAAGATGCCAGCAATTCCGCACATTAATTAACTCCTTGCCCTAGTTTTCTATAAAGCTAACAATGTTTCCGAACACAAATCACAGCAAGTTGAGGGAACGGTGTATCCCATTAAGATTCAAAAAAGTAGACCTATCGATTTTACCCTCATCGGAAATACTATGGTTCCAATCCGCTTTCATTTGCGTATTTAGTAAATGATATTATACGCATAATGTGAATTAGAATTGCCAAGGAAGAAATACCTCGGAGAATAGGTTTTTGGCAAAAGCAATTCTCAGCGAGGTACTCCAATGGCAAATATAGAGATTATGCTTACCCCCATTGTCAAGACCACGAAAAGGCAAAAGCTAGCTCAAAAGTCTATCTGTTCAGGCCGTGGACTTCGGCAGGCGTCCAGTAGGCTAAACTCTGGTGGGGCTGTGTACTCGCGTAGCCACTAAACTAACGGCTGGGACTCTCAGTTTAGTCCTTGATCAAAACTTTTCCATCAATATCCGTACTTTTGAAACTATTTAATTCACATTATGCGTATTATATAACCCAACACAGCGATGCCCATATAAGCCCATGGTGAGTTACACTTTCGTCTGTTGCCGCTATCTCAAATTGATCTTTACTACCCTCGTACAGGTAAATGATCGTTGGCAATATATTCGGTTTTCTGATTCGGATTGGACTTGATTGGCATACGAACGATGAAGTAAACTCCATACATATTGGGGGAGGTAGTCAAGAATTGTCAGCATCCATGCGAGTTATTCATGTAGTAGGGGCGCGTCCCAATTTTATGAAAGTAGCGCCTGTCATAGCCGCATTTTCACGGTATACAGATGTCCGGCAGATGCTTGTCCATACTGGGCAACATTACAACCAAGAAATGTCAGATATCTTTTTTCAGCAGCTTGGGTTACCGCTCCCTGACGTCAATCTTGAAGTTGGCTCGGGTAGTCACGCCCAACAGACATCCCAAATCATCAGCCGCCTTGAACCGGCCTTACTAGAAAGCAATGCTGATTGGGTTCTGGTCTATGGGGATGTCAACTCAACAGTAGCTGCTGCGCTGGTTTGTGCCAAACTGCTTATACCAGTAGCGCACATTGAAGCCGGCTTGCGCTCGTTTGACCGCACTATGCCAGAAGAGATTAACCGTCTGCTGACTGATCAGATCTCAGATAGTTTATTTACTCCTTCTAGAGATGCCGATCTGAATTTGTTACGAGAAGGTATTCCGTCAGAGAAGATATTCTGTGTGGGTAATGTAATGATTGACACATTAGTGCGGTTGTTACCTCAAGCAGACTGGCGGCCGATCCTCACGCAATTGGCGCTGACCCCAGAACAACCCTATATACTCGCGACTTTGCACCGTCCGTCCAACGTAGATGATTCCTCGATATTGGCTGGTTTGGTGACAACTCTGGCCGGGATCAGCAGAGATCTGCCCGTCATTTTCCCGGTTCACCCTCGCACACGACAGCGCCTAATAGCCTTGCGGTCAGCAACAACCGCCCCGAATCTTCACCTTGTAGAACCGTTGAGTTACCTTGATTTCCTCGCTCTTCAGAGATATGCGAGAGCGGTTATCACCGACTCCGGGGGCGTTCAGGAGGAAACTACTTTTCTTGGGGTGCCATGTCTCACGGTGCGGATGAACACTGAACGACCTATCACCGTTGATCTAGGAACAAACATCCTAGTCGGCCAAGATATGCAGGTCCTTCGGGACGAAGTGTCTAAAATTCTAGAAGGAAAGGCTAAACAGGGACGACCTATCCCGCTCTGGGATGGTCAAGCGGCTGAGCGAATTGTTAAAATTATCACGAATACCTCGGTGTAAAATATGGCTCGAATTCTCCTAATCCATCAGGCTTTTGTTGGTCCGAATGAGGCCGGCGGAACGCGACATTTTGAATTGGCTCAACATCTTATTCGAAACGAGCACAGCTTTACCATTGTAGCTAGCAATTTGAGCTATCTCACGGGAGGATGTGCCGTTGAAGGCAAAGGGTTAGTCAAAGAACAATTCATCGATAAGGTGCGAGTCTTGCGCACCTATACCTATCCCAGTTTGCACAGAAGTTTTTTCTGGCGGATTGTCTCATTTCTCAGTTTTATGTTTACTTCTGTTTTAGCTTCATTCCAGGCTGGCCCAGTTGACCTTGTTATCGGTACATCACCCCCAATTTTCCAAGCTTTTTCAGCGTGGCTAGTATCATTCCTACGCCGTAAGCCTTTTTTTCTTGAGATCCGTGATCTTTGGCCCGAATTCGCCATTGATATGGGAATATTGAAGAATCATATTCTTATTAGTATGTCTCGGTCTCTAGAACGTTTTCTTTACGCACGTGCGACTCATATTGTCGTTAATTCTCCAGCCTATAAAACTTACCTTACTCAAAAAGGCATTTCTGAGTCTAAAATCAGTTTGATTCCAAATGGTGTGGACACTAGTATGTTCGATCCTGACCTTGATGGCGGTGCAATCCGCAAGAGACTTGATTTAGAGGGAAAGTTCATAATTACTTACGCAGGAGCATTAGGGATAGCAAATCACCTTGATACAATATTGTGTGCCGCAGATCTACTGCGTGACAATGATCAAATACATTTTTTGATAGTTGGTGATGGAAAAGAACGCATTAATCTTGAGACTGAGGCAAATCGGCAAAATCTACCCAACGTAACTTTCCTCGGGCCACGTCCTAAGACTGAGATACCTCAAATTCTAGCCGCATCAGATGTTTGTATAGCTATCTTGCAAGATATTCCCATGTTTCGTACTACGTATCCTAATAAAGTATTCGACTATATGGCCGCTGGACGACCAACATTATTGGGAATTGATGGGGTTATTCGTCAAGTGATAGAGGCCGCTAACGGTGGAATCTTTTTCCCTCCCAGTAATGCTGAAGCTCTGGCAGAAATTGTGGTGAGGCTGAGTAAAAACCCTAGTGAAGTCAAGTTAATGGGCCAGTCTGCTCGATCTTACGTGGTCGAGCATTTCGATCGAAATCAACAGGCTGAGCAGCTGATAGATCTTTTCGAACTTATGTCCCATAAACGGGATCGCCACTGAATGTATAACTTCTATTGTCGGCGCCTCAAACGACTAATTGATTTCATGCTCGCGCTTTTCGCGTTAAGCTTGTTAGGGCCTATCTTATGTCTACTTGCATCACTTGTATATTTTAAACACGGCTCCCCTATACTTTTTCGCCAATCCCGTCCAGGGTTATATGGCATACCTTTTGTGTTACTTAAATACCGTACTATGACGGATGAATACAATTCTGATGGGCAGTTACTCCCTGACAAGGAGCGATTGACCCCATTTGGGCAATTTCTACGCCGTACCAGTTTGGACGAACTCCCTGAACTGATCAACGTTCTGCGCGGTGATATGAGTTTGGTCGGCCCCCGACCTTTGCTGATGCAGTATCTTGACCACTATACGCCTGAACAAGCTCGTCGGCATGAAGCCCGCCCGGGAATTACTGGTTGGGCGCAGATCAATGGGCGTAATGCGATTTCATGGGAAGAGAAATTCGCCCTCGATGTGTGGTACGTTGATCACTGCTCTTTATGGGTAGACTTGAAAATAATTTTTCTGACTATCTGGAAAGTACTTCGTCGTGAAGGCATTAGCCAAGATGGGCAGGCTACGATGTCGAAGTTTACGGGGACTACAATAGCATCCAATGATGAGGGGTAATCTTATTATAGGGGCTGGTGGACACGGCAAAATTATTGCTGACCTGATGCTGAGCCAAGGAATGAAGTTAATTGGGTTTCTAGATGATAACCAATCCCTTATAGGACAAAGAATATTCGAGCTACCTGTACTAGGTAAAAGCAGCGAATGGGAAAAATTTGAGCCTGATGGAATAGTTTTAGCCATCGGGGATAATTCTATTCGGAGTAAAATTCTTCAAAAACTAACATCGAATGTAATGCTACCTTGGATAACAGTTGTTCATCCTAAGGCTATAGTCGCCAGCTCGGTTAAACTTGGAATAGGCACAACAGTTATGGCTGGGGCCATTATCAACTGTGATGCGGTTTTAGGAGATCACACGATTATAAATACAGGAGCAACAGTTGATCATGACTGTGTGATCGGAGATTTCGTACATATTGCTCCGGGCGTGAATCTTGCGGGTGGAGTGAGGGTAAACAATGGGGCATTTCTTGGAATAGGTAGTTGTGTTATTCCCAATTGTACAATTGGGGAAAATTCCGTTATTGGGGCTGGAGCGGTAGTCATACGTGATATACCCTCTAACGCGGTGGCAAAAGGTGTTCCCGCTCGCTGGGATTCTTGATTAGGGACATAATATATCCCTCCCATTATCTACAAAATTGACACCCTTATTAAATACCTTGAAATGTCTCAGTTTATAACCCTGTTAAAACCTTAGTTGGGGAAATGATCATGCCTGAACGGATTTATCTTTCTCCTCCTCATATGTCTGGTGAGGAGTTGACTCTAATACAACAAGCATTTGCTGATAACTGGATTGCCCCGGCGGGCCCACACTTAGCAGCATTTGAGCAGAAATTTTGTGAATACATAGATACAAAATATGCTGTCGCTTTATCGTCCGGAACTGCTGCCATTCACTTAGCTTTATTGACTATGGGTATTCAACCCCGAGACGAGGTTTTTGTCTCTACGTTAACATTTGCTGGAAGTGTCAACCCAATCATATATATGGGCGCGAAGCCAGTATTTATTGATAGCGAACCACTCTCATGGAATATGGATCCATCTATTCTTGAAACTGCTTTAAAAGTTCGTGCTCAAAAAGGTTCTCTACCCAAGGCTGTGATTCCTGTTCATCTCTATGGTCAATCGGCAGACATGGACATGATTATGGCGATATGTGATCACTATGGAGTTCCAGTCATTGAAGATGCTGCTGAAGCCATTGGAACTCTCTATCATGACCGCCGTCCCGGCACGATGGGTAAATTGGGCGCTTTTTCTTTCAATGGCAATAAAATCATCACCACATCTGGGGGCGGAATGTTGGTTTCTGATGATAAATCACTTATTGATCATGCCCGTAAACTTTCAAGTCAATCGCGAGAGCCTGTACCGCACTATGAGCATGTGGAAATCGGCTACAATTACCGTATGAGTAACGTATTGGCAGCTATTGGTCTTGGTCAGTTGAGCGCAATTGAAAAACGAGTACAGCGCAAACTTGAGATTTATGAGTATTACCGAACCCATCTCAGCAAAGTACCCGGCCTCACCTTTGTTGATGAAATGCCCTATGGACGACATACGCGGTGGTTGACAGTTATACTTGTGGATGCCAAGCAATTTGGCGCGGACCGTGAACAAATCCGTGTGAAGTTGGAAGAACATAATATCGAGTCTCGACCTCTATGGAAACCCATGCATCTCCAGCCAGTTTTCAAAGATTATGAGTCTATTGGTGGTCAAGTCGCTGAATCTCTGTTCCATCAGGGTCTGTGTTTGCCCTCCGGTACAGCATTGACGGATGAGCAACTCTGCCGTGTAGTTTCAATCATTTGCGAGATGAGCCACCATTGACTTTTCTGTATCGAGGAAAACCGGATAGTTTTGTGGAAGTTTTTGAATCCATTGGGTTCGTCTATTGGGCTTACATCAAAGTTTTCTAAACACAGGATTTACTGTGTAGAAATATTCAACTTATCTCATCGCACTACTCTGACGGTGTGGCGTGCGAAGCACGGTACACCGTGCACCCCGAACGCAGTGAGGGCCAGCTTTTAGCTGGCTCGCGACAACGGCCTGCTCGACCTTACCGGAGGTGCAGTCGAGGGCGTTGTCAGCGCGAGGTGCAGCCGAGGCTCTGGTGGCTCACGGCGAGGTGAGCCAATTGGCGACTCGGTACGCCTTCTTCTATACCGCCTATTCAACATTGATCTGCTACCGGGAAGGATATGCTCACAAATCCAGCGAGGGGCCATCGTACTTGGGAGACTCTGCTTGGTGATATTTTTCGGCAAGTTCCACGCTGTATTCCATCAATGCACGAATATCTAAATTTGGCTCTATTGCTAGTATCTCGTGAAAATGGTTGGTGATGGCGGTTGCCTGTTCGGGAGTGAGATGATCTATCGGGGCGAGAAATTCCTGTTGTTCCCCTATTTCTGGTTCTTCCCAGCGGCAAATAAACCCCACGCGCTGCGTCTCGGTGAATAGGTCTGCCTGTACTCCGATCCACACCTGCAATTGAATGTCATCCGCCATTGATAGAACGGCATCGGGTGGGGTGGTTGGGATAATGAAAGGAATGGTTTCGAGGGGGGCCTCAATCTCAGGCTCATCAGATAGTTGTCGCTCGGCCATGAGTGCATCATAACGCTGTTCCCAATCGAGGCCCACATACCGCTGCATCAAAACATCCATCTGCTGTTGGGCGGCTTCATGCAGCATCTCGATGTGGTTTTCTTTTTTGTAGCGGTTCATGTAGAGGGGCAGGCGTGCCCCATCGGCCCAACTGTGATACGTCCCCGGCAAGATGATATGGGCATGGGGATTGTCACGGTAATCACCTGTTTCACGCCGATGGATGGCATAGGCATATTCTGGCACTTCCATTTCGCGTGCCTCGAAAAACTGCTCAAGCGTCGTTTCGGTTAGTTCACGGACGAATTGCTCACGCTTCTTCTCTGGGACAAAGGCGATCAAATCTGGGTTAGGATTGATGACCCATGTGAAGGCCTGCACATGCTCGGATTTGTATTCCTCACAATTAGCAGCAATGGTTTGGAAATTGAGGCCTAACCCTCGATCTACCCAGCGTTCTAAACCTCGACGTTGCGGAATATGCCCATCGCGGTCATCCCGATACTGAACATACCGGAGCAGCCCTTTGAGTTGGGCTGCCCCCTTCCCTTTCGGTGATTGATACTTCACATTCGCTACGACGCTAAGTTTACGATCCATAGCACTTTATTTGGGTCGTGGGGTGACGCGCTCGATCACCGGCTGCAATGCTCGGCCTAAGCGGATAATCAATTCGCGTTCCTCTTGGATTTGCCGCTGGATAGCCTGTACCTGTTGACTCAGGGTGGTCACTTGAGCCGCGAGGTCATTGATTTGGCCTTCCAATGATTTGGCAATCTGTTTGCGTGAGCCGCGTGCATCGGCTTGCTCATCCAAATACAGACGAATCGCCTCGCGGATGAGATCAGACTTGCCCACAGGTTTGCCTTTACGAGTGCGGCTGATGGCGATGTCTTCCAATAAATCATCCATCGCAGGAGTAATGCCAATACTCAAACGCTCAGTGAATTTGGCGTTACTCATTCGACGAACTCCCCTGTACGAATCCGGGTAGCTAAATCGCGTTTCAAAGTGCGGGTCGGGCGAAAACGAAAGTAGCTGCGGGTGACTATGCCACCGGGCTGGCCCGCCTGCTCCATCAACTGCTTGGCAAGACCACTCGCTTCAATCTGTTGTAACTGAACATACAGATTGCCTAATCCCCGTATATGAACATTCCCCTCTGGACTCAGTAGTTCTTCGCGCCAGACCTCCACCAAAACTTCCATGATTTCTGCGACATCGCGGCGACTGAACCGATAGAGACGACGGGCTACGGCATCAATGGACTGTTGATGATTCATTGCGCGGCCCTCGATTCCTGCCCGATTTTATTTTGAGTGGGGTGGGGCAGTTGAGAATCCTGCGCGGATTCTCCGGCAACGGGTTTCGATTCGGTGGCGTGTCGTTCGGCTTCAAGTGGTTCCTCTTCGGCGGCGGCGGCCAGACATTGCCAGATGGCTAACACACGGCGCAGGACTTGTCGGGCGGTATCTTCGTTGTTTTGCATGGTCTTGGTTCCTTCCCTATTGGTTACGTAATTCGATATAAACCCCCTCAAAGAAAAGGTTGTAGAGTAAAAAGAATCATTTCGATAGTATATCTTGTTATGAATTGCATACTTCGTAATTCATTGACATATAGTATAGGATATGTTATAAAGAGTGTCAAATGACATCAAAAAAGGATGGTTCACGCGATGGATCAATCAAATGAAAAAACGCTGGGTGGATTTTTACGCCGAACGTTAGACACGCAACATATCAGCAACAATAGCCTTGCCCATGCTACGGGAATCGCCGAAGGCACAGTTCGTAATCTATTGAGATATGGCATTGATGCCGATGCCCCGGCTCCACATCCCCATACATTGCGGGCGGTGGCCGAGTTTTTGCACCTAAACCCCACCCACCTCTTTCGCTTGGCAGGGTATATTACGGATGCGGATGTATTGAGCCATCTCAGTCCGGTTGCGGAGTATGTCGGCCAGCGATTTGATGCGCTACGCCCCGATCAACAAAAAATGGTGCTCGATATTCTGGGTACACTCGAAAAATCCAATGGCCTGCCCAATTATGGAGCGGTGATTTTGGACTACATCGCGGCGGGCAAGACGCTACGGCAACGGCATCTGACGCGCCTAGAGTGGCTAGATTTGAAAATTTCCGACCTGTTGGGCATTCGTACCGATCAACTCATGCTCAACGGGATTCAGCGCCGCCTGCAAGATTTATTTCCAGATGAGACTTTCACCTTTGATGACATCCAAAAAGTGGCGGACCATCCGGTGGCGATGGCAATCATGAGTGTTTTGCTGCCGCGCAAAGACGTGCCGCGTGGATTGGATAAGCTGTACTATCTGACATGGTTTGACCAAGATCGAGAAGTTCCAGCGGCCACCCGGGACGCCATTATAGATACATGGGATGCCCTGCAACGGGCCGCTCAAATAGGTTAATTTCTTCAAAAACTGATCACTCCCAAAAATGCGTTAGTATCTTGTCCACGTCCGGCACATAGCGCAATGAGGTCACGATGGCACGTAAGAAGAAACTGCGTCTTACCCTTACCCCCGGTTGGGCTTTATACCTCCGTACAAGCGATGAAGAGGCCCAAGCCCCTGAGAGATCCCAAGCCAGTCAGCGGCGTATGATTCATGAGCAGTTATGCACCAATTCGGATGTGCCGATTGTGGCGGAATATGCCGATACATTTAGTGGGCGGGCAACGGACCGACGGAGCTATCAACATTTAATGGCGGATGCCCGTTTGGGCAAGTTTTCGCATGTCGGTGTGGCGTTTGTAGATCGTTTTGGTCGCAATGATGTCGAGGGCATCCGAGCATTCGATGAACTGATTGACCTCGGCATTGTCGTTCGTATTGCCACCTATCCCAGCCTCGACCCCGCTACCCCAGATGGTCGCATGATTGTCGGTGTATTGTTCTCCGTTGCCCGTTATGAGTCTTTGCGGATTGGTCAGCGGTCACGTGAGGGCATGTATACCAAACTGCTTGAAGGTGGATGGAGTGGGCGAGCACCCGACGGGTATCTCAATTGTGAGATGAAAACCAACATGGTCAGTGCCGCCGATAAACTCAAAAATGCCCGCTATAAACGTTGGATCGAAATTGACCCACAGCAAGCTCCGGTCTGGCGTTATGCGTGGGATTTATTGCTTGAAGATCGGCACTCGCTCGAAGAAATCTGCGAAATTCTGCATTCCAAAGGTTATAAACTCCGTAGCGGCGCGTCCTTTGTCAGCGTAGGGTCGAATGGTTTACGGCGCTGTAATGCCGGGTCGGTATCACGGATATTTCACAATTGGTTTTACGCCGGATGGGTGGTGTCTGATAGTGAATTGGGGGCTATTCCGCCCAAAACCATTCGCGGACATTGGGAGCCGATTGTCAGCACTGAAGAATTTGAGGTTGGGCTGGCTATTTTGCAACGCCGCAACCAGCAGCGGGTTCATCAACGCAAGCATTTCTATTTGCTGCAAGGCTTGATTTATCTACGGATGCCCAGCGGACGACTTGCTAAATTAAGCTGCGCCATGCCCAATGCCAATCGCGCTCGTGGTGGGGTGAAATATTATTGTCTCGATCATGGTCACTACTATTTCCTTTGCCGCCGGGTGGATGAACAAGTTACAGATTATCTCCAAGCCGTGCAAATTGACGGGCGTTGGATTCCCAAACTGCGTCGGGCCTTTGAAGATGACATTGACCAGTTGTTGGGGCCGAATTATGGCGATCAGCGTCCATCGCTCCAAGAGGCTTTACGGGGGATTGAAGAGGAAGAATCGCGCACGGCCCGTTTGTATGCGTCAGGTCGGATTACGGACGATGTTTGGAATATGTTGTGGGCTGAATGGCAAGATCGGCGCGAAACCATCCGCCGAACGCTGACGGATTTGGATAAAAGTCGGCATTTGCATCTGGCAAATTTGGACGCCGCACTCTCGATCATCACAAAACTGGGTATACTTTATAATAAGGTAGACAAAGAAAGTCAGCGGGATTTGCTCCGGCATATCATTAAACGAGTGGTCATTAATGTGGAAGGCAAGATCATAGAAGTGGAACTGCGTACCCCTTTTACCTACCTGCGTTCATTATTGGGCGGTGACGAATCGTCACCATCTCATAATGGGTCGCGGGGTATAGCAGAAAAAGTTGTGGGCAATCAAGCAAAAACTAGCGCGATGGCTGGTTCAGTACAAGCACATGGTTTTGCCCCCGGCGGGATTCGAACCCACGACACACAGTTTAGGAAACCGCTGCTCTGGCCTCTGAGCTACGAGGGCAATAGTCTCAATTACAGTCTAGCGAAAATCAGTTGCGGTTGGCAAGCCTGAAGTTTGGACTAATTACTCTGACCAACCCACTCCAAAAAGACTTCATCGAGTTCTTGCTCCCATGAGGCTTCTAGAACGCTTTGTAGGTCAGTTGGCGTGGCGATTTGATAACGATAGGCTATAAAGTAGGCGTTCAACCCTTGAATTAAGGCCGCTTGCCCATAGGTGTCTGCTAGGAATTTGAAAAACAATGGCCCTTTGGCATAGACAAATGAAAAATAAGCCGCACCCTCATAATCGCTTGGTGTTAAGCCAATAACCCTATCCCCATTTTCCGTGCTGAAATTCTGCCACGAGTCAGTATAACTATCGAAAAATTCCTGCTGAAAATCCGGGCCATAGACTTCACCAAAATAGAGGACGGTTGCATATTGGGCCAACGATTCATCCAACCAAGGATCACGGGTTTGATCGTTGCCGACCAACGAATACCACCATTGGTGGGCGACCTCATGAACCGTCACGATTTCCAAATAGAGGTCTTGTGTGTTCCATGATTCAGATTGCACTACCACGAGACCGGGGTATTCGATACCACCTGCCACCGTGCGGGTTTCCACCACATCTAGTTCAGCAAAGGGGTATTCCCCAAAATGGGCATTGAAGATTCGGACGGCATCCTCAGCAAAACGAAGCGCGGTGTTTGCAGCTTCATCACCCCCACTGAAATAATGCACATCAATGGCGATACCATCCTGCTCACCACTGACCGTCTCATACTGCGTGCTTGCCATCAACGCAAAATCCCGCATCAAAGGGGCGACGTAATGGTGTGTGCGGGTTTGGTCGGCATTGTCAGTGCTGGCGATGCGTGTACCGCTGGTAATCAACACCCATTTGGCGGGGGCAGTCAGTGTGACATCAAAATTCGCGGTGGCACTATAAACTGCATCGCCTTGTGGATGGGCCACATTACGCCACCAGCCTACGCCTGTTTCGTAAACCGAGAGCAAAGGGAAAAAATTCGGTAGGGCCAAATTTCCACCCAGATAGCTGTATTGGGCATACAAAACGGTCTGTTCCGCAAACACGGTAGACGTAAAATCTATCGTGACCAGTGTTTGTTCGCTGGGGAGCAGCGGCGTTGGCAGGAGGATGCTGATAATCGAGACCGTTGGGTCGAGTTTAGGTGTCACGGTTGTTCCATTCACCAAAACGTTACTCACCGATGCTTGTCCGCCATAGGAAGGGTAATTGGGATACAAGCGAAAAACAATTTCACTTAGAGTATCAGGGGATACGTTGGTATAGAGAACTTCCATATTTCCAGTGATGGTGGCTTGTTGGTCAGTAATGTCGAGCGATGCCGTAATGGTGATTTGAGGAATGTCGGGAAAAGCGGCAATGTCCTGCTGAAATTCGGGTTGCATAGCTTGGCTAAATTGACCCCCATCTTGAGCATGGGCCATAGGATAGGTCGCCCACAACAGGCTGATTAAAACAAAGCTGACCAATATACGAGAATAGCTCATCATTCTGTCCCTTTTAATAACAAAGGCGAGTCCATTGATGTATGACCCGCCCTCATCTCAATTCGATTACACGAGAAAAATCAGCCTACTGTGAACGTTCCTTGTCTACCTCGGCCTTCGCTTCAGGATCAAGGCCAGCGAAATCGCCAATCCATTCATAGAAATAGGCATCCAAGTCTTCGCCGATGACTGCCTCAAAATTACGGAGTAAATCGGCTTCGGCAGCAACCTTATAGTGCATGTCCTCGAAATAGGCATGGAGGGCCCGATAGACCAATTCGCGCCCATATTCTTTTTCGAGTTCCACATAAAACAATGCGCCTTTGGTATAGGGCAGGAAGCAGTTGTTGAGATCGTCACAGGTATTCCAACTAATCGTGGTCAGCGGATAATCGCCGCCATTGCTGCGGGCATAATTGTAGAAGTTGCGATCCCCATCAATGCTATCATTGGCGCGTTTTTCATTGTCATCATAGGCCGCACGCCAATAAACGAATTCTGAATAGGAGGCAAGGGCCTCATCCAACCATGTTTTGGTGATGGCATTATTGCCAACCAAGCCATACCAATATTGATGAGCAATTTCGTGCGCAATGACACTTTCTAATTGTGGACTGCCATTTTCCCAAAAGTCATCGGCGATTGTCACTGCGCCGGAAAACTCAACGCCGCCAGCTTGACCACGTAGGTCAATTTCAATGATGTCGAGTTCATTATAGGGATACTCGCCGTAAACATCATTAAAGATGCTGAAAGAGCGGATACCGGATTCCATTGCCCATTCAGAGGCGCGTTCGCCACCGGGCATATACACGACGTTAATTGTTATCCCATCCACTGAATCGGTCAGTTTGCCGGATTTTGGACTGGCAAAGATGAAGTTGTCGCGCATGGGGCCGCTGACGATATGTTCTGTTACCGAACCATCGGCACTTTCTTCCGTGCCAATGTTCGTGCCGCTGATGGTGATATTGAGGTCGGGACTGTGGGTGAGCATGATTTCAAATAGCCCCGTCTCATTATAATAAGGGTCAGCGCTGGCATAGACCCCTTTCCACCAGCCGACGCCTTCATCATAGACGCCGAAGCAGGGATACCACACGGGAGAAGCAAAAATGTCACCGGTGTTAGCGAAAATCCCGTTGCTAAACCCGCGTTCCGCGACCAGATTAAAACGCATGGTGAACTCAACCGACTCGCCCGGTTGCAAAGGTTGATCGAGTGGCACTTCCATCACTGTTTCATAGACTTCATAGGTGGGCTGGACGGCCTCCCCATTCATGGTCAAATCACTGACCTGCATTCGCCAACCCGTCAGCGGGGTGTTGGGCACAAGGCGGAACACGATGGAATTGAGGGGGAAATCATAGGTATTGGTATAGCGTGCTCGTTGAACGCCATTAATGACGGTGGCGATGGGGTTCATTTCAATCGTCGCCTCGATGTAGTGGCGACGGCTGTTGGCAAATTGCTCCACGTCGTCGGCAAATTCGGGGCGCATGGCGGATTTAAAGACATCCACGTTTTCCCAATCCACAAGGGCGGGTTCATTCATCGCAGCAATGGCAACAGGCGTAATAGTGGCGTGGGGACGGGCGGTGCTGGTCGGCATTTGAGTAGGCAGCCCGTTTTCAGCATTACTTTTGTCGTCGCCGCACGCGCTAACCGCCATCGCTAAGAAAATGATCAAAAGTGTGAGTCCGATTAAACGTTGGTGTAGGGTCTTGAACACGTCCCCTCATCCTTCCAAACTGAAGCTATATAAAACTCAAAGAGAGGCTTTGATTTGCCCCTCAACGATACCATATTCAGTGCCTAATTGACATGGCAGATCAATCGGCTTCCTCCCGATCTACAGCGGCTTTCGCCTCGGGATCAAGACCGGGGAAGTCGCCAACCCATCGGTAGAAATACGCATCCAAATCTTGACCGGATACCTGCTCAAACACGCGGAGTAAATCAATCGTGGTGACGAGTTGATATTTCATTTCACTCACATAAGTTCGCAGGGCTGCATAGACCGTCTCGCGTCCCAACATTTCCTCTAGGCCGACATAAAACAATGGGCCTTTGGTATAGGGTAAGAGACAGCTATTTTGCTGCGGACATTCGACCCAGTTGATGGTACTTAGTGGGAAATCCCCACCGTTGCTGCGGAAGAAATTATAAGCTCCTCGATCAAAGTCTATGACATCAGTGGCACGCTGTTCATCATTAGGATAGGCTTCGCGCAGATAAATATATTCGGTATAGGAGGCAAGGGATTCATCAATCCATGTTTCGTCAACCGCATTGTTGCCAACCAAGCCATACCAGTATTGATGTCCGACCTCATGCGCCAACGTGACTTCGAGAGAAGGATCGCCATTAAACCAGTCATTGTCTGAAGCGGTAATGACCCCCGAATATTCAACCCCGGCGGCTTGACCACGCAGGTCAATTTCGATGATGTCTAATTCCGCATACGGGTAATCGCCAAAAATACGGTTTTGGATTTCGACTGAACGCCGAGTCGCCTGTAGCACATAATCAGCGGCGCGTTCACCCTCCGGCAGATAATAGACGTTGATGGTCGTGCCATCGGCCTCGCCAGCAAGTTTGCCAACGATTGGGCTGGCGAACAAGATAATATCCCGCATGGGGCCGCTGACGATATGTTCCGTCACCGTGCTGTCAGCATTCGTTTGGGTGTCAATTGTGACCCCACTCATGGCGACATTCATGTTTTCGGCGTGGGTCAGTTTAATTTCAAACAGGCCCACCTCGTTGTAATAGGGGTCTCCTGAATACAGCCCTTTCCACCAACCGCCCTCGGATCGGTAAACACTGAAGGCCGGATACCAGAGTGTGGTCGCAAAAATATCATTGGCGTTGGCGAAAATCCCATTACTTAGGCCGCGCTCCGCCACTAAGTTAAATCGCATAAAGAATTCGACGGATTCACCGGGCGCAAGGGGCTGTGTTAAGGGGACTTGCATCACCGAATCGTACAATTCATACATTGGGGCGACGGCCTGACCATTCGCGGTGACATCACTGAC
Organism: Anaerolineae bacterium; assembly: GCA_019913005.1. Classification (GTDB taxonomy): domain Bacteria; phylum Chloroflexota; class Anaerolineae; order Aggregatilineales; family J027; genus CFX10. The sequence continues at coordinate 188,909 of JAIOHL010000252.1, forward strand.
CCACAGCCGCCAACCCACCGACGGGGTATTCGGTGCAAGACGAAACACGATTTCATTTAAGGCATCCGGTGAAGTATTGGTGTAATAGGCCCGTTGGACGCCGTTGACGATGGATGCGATGGGCGAGATTTCCAAAGTGGCTTCGATGTAATGACGGCGGGTGCTGCCATATTGGACATCCCCCACATATTCGGGGCGCATGGCGGCATGGAATTGATCTGTTTTGTTCCAATCTACCACAGCAGGTTCGGGCAGCATGGCAACCGCAACTGGGGTACTCGTGGCATGGGGTTTGGGTACAGAGGATGGAATCTGGGTCGGCAGGGTGTCGTTGGCTTCACTGGCGCTGTCACTGCACGCCGATACCGTCAAAAGCGCAATCATCAGGCCAACAATTAGAAGCAGGGGGCGTTGATGGATAAGGTTCACAGAGTCGCTCTCCATATAATGGCTCATTTGCGAAACGGCATTGGATGATTGCGGCTTCGCAGGAATTACTAGGGCCGAATGGAGAAGGTTCAATCGGATGAGGTCTATAAAGATATGGAAAGACAGACTACTTCAATCGGCGTCTGGCTTTTCCGCAACTTCTTGGAAGGTCGGGAACTTCATGCTAAAGGTCGTGCCAACGCCCTCTTCGCTGTCAAACCAAATTCGCCCGCCCATCGCTTCGATATTGGCTTTGCTCAAATAGAGGCTGAGGCCATAGCCAAATTCGGCGATAATTTGTGGCTGACGGGCACGCTGGAATGGCGCAAAGACACGATCTGTTTCTTTGGCGCGGATGCCATACCCCTGATCTATCACCTCCACCTGCACATAACGATCTTGTGAGGTAGAGAAGGCACGAATGAAAATGGGCGTTGAGGGATCACTGTACATGATGGCGTTTTGCAGCACATCCCGCAAAATAAAGCCGAGGTAGTTGGGGGCGGCATAAATATTTAATCTATCAGGGATGTCTACGTCCAGCCGATCTCTATAGTCCTGTGGGCCTTTTTCGGGGTCGTGCAGCGGTTCTTCGTTGACCTCCTCTAAGAAATCCTCAAAAAAATCAGCGAGGTTAATTTTCTTAGCGGATTTTTTCACCGCCTCATTTAGATCACCCGTCCGCATGACCTCAAGGCGATGCAGTTGGTCAATCAGCCGTTGGAGGCGGAACATCTGCGTGGACATCAATTCAGCAAACCCGATGACCCTCTGCGAAAGCTGATCTACTGTCATGTTGGCGGTACGTTTTTTGGTGATCTGGGTAATCAGATCGGCATGGCCTTTGGTGCTGGTAATTGCCATACGCGCTTCGGAACGGAAGGTGTTCATCAGTTCCGTCAGCACTGTCCAGTCGGGGCGTTCGATGGTAATCATGGTCATGATTTTGCCATCTTCGCCATAGACCGCCGAGGCCCAACAAGGCATGGAAGCGCCGGAAAGCAGCATCGTAAACCGAATCGGCTCAGATTGGCGTAAGGCTCTGGAGCGGATTTCACTGGCGGTAGGGCTGTCTCCGGTGCGGCCTGCATCAATGAGCATGGCACACGCCGGCCACCCCTGAGCACGCAAAACTGGCAGATTCTTGCCAAGAATTTGGCGGGCGGCGTGGTTGTCTAAAACTAGATGACCTTCTGAGTCGAAAACAATGATGCCCTCACCCAAACTATCTACGATGGCTCGGTAGTCGAGGTTTTTGAGAGTGGGTCTTGCGCCGCCCATGCCGATGAGAGCCTCCGCCAAAGAAAAAATCAGTTAAAAAGGGGTTAAATAATTCCCCTATGATGATACCACTTTCCCTACTTATTCGTGGGAGTGCTTTGCATTCGGCCTTGCCAAACTTGTTAGAGATTTGTCAGGACATCCTATTCGCGTGCCCGTAAATGCGGAAACAGGAGCACTTCGCGGATGGTGCTGCGATTGGTCAGCAGCATTACCAAGCGGTCAATGCCCAAGCCCACACCTCCGCACGGTGGCATCCCATAACGCATGGCCCGCAGATAATCTTCATCTACTGGCGCGGCGTCTTCGTCTTCCTCTCCATACAAGCGGCCCATTTCCAAAAAACGTTCTTCTTGGTCAAGCGGGTCATTCAATTCAGTGAAGGCATTGCCGAGTTCCATACCCGCGATGTAATACTCAAAACGCTCGACATGGGTCGTGTCGCCATGCACCTTCTTGGCAAAGGGCGAAATATCCACCGGATAATCCGTGACAAAGGTCGGTTGAATCAAATGCTGCTCAACTTCACCTAGCAAATGCTCAATCAGCTTGCCGCGTGTTTGACCCGGACGGAATTGCAAGCCAGATTTACGCATTTCTTGTTCAAGGGATTCAGCAGTGGGGTGTTCGACATAATCAATTTCAAGATGCTGGCGAATGATGTCACGCACGGTCACACGTCGCCATGGGGGCGATAAATTGATTTCATGTCCCTCAAAGTGGGTAATGGTGGACCCATTGACCTGTTGGGCGGCGTAGGCCACCAAGCGTTCGGTAATGTCCATTGCGCCAGCATAATCAATATACGCCTTATAAAATTCAAGTTGAGTGAATTCGGGATTGTGCTTGAAACTGACGCCTTCATTGCGGAAATCACGCCCGATTTCATACACCCCGTCATAACCACCCACGAGGAGTCGCTTAAGATAGAGTTCAAAGCTGATCCGCAAATATAAATCTTGGTGCAATTGGTTATGATGCGTGGTAAAAGGGCGGGCAGCGGCTCCCCCATAAATCGGCTGCAAAATCGGGGTCTCGACCTCTAAGAAGCCTTCGTTATCTAAAAAAATTTGGACAGCGCGGATAATCTTGGAGCGCTTGCGGAAGACATCCCGCACATCGGGATTGACGGCAAGGTCGGCATATCGCTGGCGGTAGCGTTCTTCCACATCGCTAAATTCGCCATAACGTTCAATCGTGCCGTCATCTAGTCGCTGTTCCTTAATGATGGGCAGGGGACTGAGCGCCTTCGACAGCAGCCGCAGTTCACTGACCTCAACGCTGACTTCACCTGCCTTTGTACGCATCATCTTGCCCGACGCCTGTAAAAAGTCGCCCAAATCCAAATCCTTGCGGACGTGCTCAAACATGGCCTCGCCAATGGCATCAATCCGCACGAATAACTGGACGCGGCCTGTGCCATCTTCGATATGCGCGAAATAAATCTTGCCCTTTAAGTTTTGGCGCACGATCCGCCCACAAACAATGACTTCAATAATTTCGGGTGATTCAGGATTACCAGACTCGGCACGCTCAAAAGTCTCGATGGCAGCTTGGGCGGTGTGGGTGCGTTGTACCCGCGCCGGATAGGGGTCAATGCCCGCATCACGCAGGCGTTGGAGTTTGTCAAAGCGATCTTGTTCGACGTTATTGGTGGGTTGCCACGTCATGAAAATTCCCTCATTCTGAATGACATCTGATAATAAAAAACGCCCGCGTTGGTCAAAACCAGACACGGGCATTCGTTAGATTTAGAAACGAGCGGCGATTTAGTCAATCGCTACCACTTCAAAGACGATTTCCCCGTCTGGTGCGTTTACCTTCACCTTATCGCCCACTTTTTTATTCATGAGCGCCTGTCCCAAGGGGCTTTTATACGAGATTTTACCCACTTGGGGGTTCGCCTCGGCAGCGCCGACCAACAGGTAAATTTCGGTTTCTTTCCGGCCTTTTTCGCGCACCGTTACTTTATCGCCCAAGCCTACAATATCTTTGCGTCCATCCTCTTGGATGACCCGCGCATTACGCAAGATGGTCTCAAGGCGGATGATTTCGCCCTCCACAAAGGCTTGATCATTCTTGGCGTCTTCGTATTCGGCGTTTTCCGCCAGTTCGCCGCCTTCTTCCATCGCCTGATGCAAACGTAGCGCAATTTCTTGACGGCGGACGGTGCGTAGAAAATTGAGTTTTTCCTCTAACTCCTGAAGACCCTCCAGTGTTAGATATTGAATATCATCGGTCATGCGCTTATCCTCAGATCCGTCGTAAAAATATCAACAGCATCCTAAAATCCTGCTGTTTGCTTGTCTTTCCAAGCCTATGAACAAAAAAGGCCCATATCGGGTCTGTTACAAAACGTTGATTGCCGCCATTTTCCCAATGCCTTGCACGAAACATCATACCATAGAAATATTTTAAAAATCAAACATTTTTTATGTGTTTCTGACATGCCAGTTTGGAGGGTGATTTTGCCGCCGCCACCGCCACCCTACAGGGTAGCCAACTATCTTGGCAATATCCCCCACCACGCGGATAATTACTATCCAGACGAGGCTTTGTAGCTTGCCTCTTACGCCTAATCTACCCCATATACGCGGCAGACGTTGATAAGGTTGCTTGAGATAAACGACCCCTCCTACGATATACAGCAATAAGAACAGAGGGTGGATAAGCACCGCCAATGCCAAAATCACTGGGGTCAGCACCAGATACGTGATATATCGGGCGGCATGACGTTTGCGCCATAAATCTGCTTTACCGTCGCCTCGTGCATACAGATAATACTGCCGATAGTAGCCTTTGAGCGTGGTGCGAGGTTTAAAATGAGCAATTGCGTTGGGCTGCCACACGAAATTGCCAATGTGTGCCTTTACTCGAAAATCAAAAATCAAATCCTCGCAGTAATCCAGCCATTCAGGATACCCGCCAATGCTTTCCCACAGCGTTTTGCGAAAAGCCACACTGCGACTGGATGGCAAAAATGTGGCGGAGTCAATGTCTTCCACCATTGGCAAAACCGTCGCGCTCATCGCCACTTCGAAAGGGGAGGTGGGATTCGGGTCGCCCTGAAAAAAACCTGCGACGGCTTGGGTCGTGGGGTCTTTTTCAAACGGCGCGATGAGATAAGACAACCAGTCGGGTTCAAGGCGCACCCCGGCGTCGGTGCTGGCGATAATTTCACAGGTGGATTCCGCAATGGCCCGGTTGCGCCCCTGACTGATGTTGGCCCCCGGCAGCGAAACGACCTTCAATGGCAGGCGATCTTGGTAGCTGTGCAGAATATTCAGCGTATCATCACGGCTGCCCCCATCTACAATGACCACTTCATCGGGGACGCGGGTTTGCTTGGCGATACTGTCCAGCCATGCCGGGGCCGATTTTGCTTCATTTAGAACGGTGGCGATAAGGGCAATTCGTTCGGTCATGCCTGTTCTTTCTGTTGGGGGACGCGGTGCATGAGGGTTTGAAGCAGTTGGTCATAATCGCGGTGAGATTTGCTGGAAATAGCAAAAACGGGGATTGTGCCATGTCCGGCAGCAAACCCAACCACCCGGAAGGGCCACCCCAATGCACCTTTTTCCACTAAAATCATCTGCCCCTTTGCCACAGGCCGTTTGGTGAGATTTTGCTGGCGTGCTGGTGGAGGTGGTTTCATCAAGGAGTGGTCAGTCAACGCTGTCAATTGTTCCCATGCCACCAAGCGCGTTTTCCACAACAACGGCTTGATTTGCACTCCGTCCTCCTGCAAGGTGATTTGAGGATGGAGGGCCGTCAAGATAATGAGCGGAAAAATCATGCCCAACAGGAATGGAATCATTAAAATCATGAGAGACAGGCCATAGGTGAGGCCAGCGATTAAAAGGCCGACTGCGCCAAATAAAATGCCGATCATGCCAGCAAGGGCCAGCCATCCGACCACACGCCGCAGCACGGGATGGGGATGGGGGTGATTGGAAAGAATGCTCAAATTAGGGTATCCTGCTTATTCAATCTTCAGACGGCAGAATTATACGAGTGAATGTGTGACCTCACAACGTAAAAACAATCCCACTATCGAAATTAGCCTGACCGACATCGCGCCGGGGGGGTATGCGGTTGGACATTACAAGGGCCATCGTGTCCTCGTTCCCTATGCCATCCCCGGTGAACGAGTAGCAGTGCGCCTCATCAACACCGATGAGCGCGAATGGCTGGCGGAGGGGGTGCAGTTAATCGAAGCCTCGGCTGACCGTATTAAACCCCACTGTCCTCATTTTGGGCCGGGGCGTTGTGGCGGTTGTCAATGGCAGCACATGACCTATCAAGCCCAGATCGCGCTCAAGACTGATATTGTCATTGACCAGCTAGCCCGTTTTGGTGGTTTAGATGACCCGCCGGTGCAATTTGCCATTGCTTGCCCTGTCCAGTGGGGCTATTCATCACAAGCGACTTTTTTCCCTACGAAAGACGATCAATTGGGTTTTCGCGCCACTGACCCGCGCCAAGTGACGCCGATTGAAGAGTGCCATATCGTCTTGCCCGAACTGATGCAGCTATTGGATGAGTTTGACCTCGACCTCGAAAATTTGCGCGAGGTGCGGCTGAATCTCAGCGAAGACCATCAGCATCTCTTGGTGCTGCGCAGCAAGGACGACAACCCGCCGGAATTGGAAATTACCCTGCCCGTATCCGTCAATTTCCTGTTGAGCGACAACGAGCCTTTTAATATGGTTGGCTCCACCCATGTGGTGCATCAGGTGGGGGGACGCTGGTTCCGGGTGACAGCCGGGGTCTCGTTCCGTTCGAATGTGCCTCAAATGGAAACAATGGCGAAGATCGTCGTTGATTATTTGGGACTGCAAGGCGGTGAAAGTGTCTTGGATTTGTACGGCGGGGTGGGTGTTTTTTCGGCGATGGTGTCAGATAAAGCCGATTTTGTCACCTATGTGGACAGTTACCCGCCTGCCGCGACGGATGCCGAAGCCAATCTTGCCGATCTTGAAAATGTGGACATCATCGAGGGCAGTGTCGAGTCCTTTTTAGGTGAATTGTTAGAAAATGGGCAGACCTATGACGCGGTGATTCTTGATCCCCCGCACACTGGTTTAACTGACGATGCCATTGAAGGGGTCGGCGATTTAAAATTTACCCGTCTGGTGTATGTCAGCCAAGACCCGGTAACATTGGCGCGGGATGTCAAAATTCTCACCCGCAAATATGGCTATCAATTGATGGACATACAGCCGATTGATTTTGCGCCGCAGACTGCCAATATCCAGTGTGTGGCCTTGTTAGAACATCTTGAAAGTAGAGACGCATGACCCCAACACAAGCACTCAATCTTGTAGATGCCCTGCAAAAAACTATTCCTATCGCGGAAGAAGCCGGGGCGCTGCTGCGAGAACATTTTGCCCTTCCGCGTAAGGCTCTCAACAAAAGCTCGCTGATTGATTTGGTCACGGAAGCCGATAAACAAAGTGAAGCCTTGATTGTGAGCAAATTGCGCGAATTTTTCCCGACCCACCAAATTGTTGGGGAGGAAGGCGGCGCGTATGCCCATGAAGGCACTAACGGCGATTATCGCTGGTTTGTGGATCCCCTTGACGGCACAACCAATTTTGCACACGGCCTGCCCATTTTTTCCGTCTCAATGGCGCTGACCGGGCCGGATGGTCGCACGATTCTCGCCGTCGTTTATGATCCCATCCGACAAGAAACATTCGCAGCGGCAAAGGGACATGGGGCGACCTTGAATGGCGAACCCTTGCAAGTCTCTGAAACCGAAAGCCTCGGCGCGTCGTTGGTGATTAGCGGTTTTCCCTATGACAAATGGACGACAGACGAAAATAATGTGGACAATTGGGGCAACTTTGTCGTGCGGACGCAAGGCGAACGGCGGCTTGGCTCGGCGGCATTGGATTTGTGTTATGTCGCAGCGGGGCGGGCGGATGGCTATTGGGAAGGCAAACTGCACCAATGGGATATGATGGCGGGGGTGCTGCTGGTTTTGGAGGCAGGCGGACGAGTGACCGATAATCAGGGTGGCATGGATTTTTATGGCGTCAAACGGCCTTTTATTGTCGCCACCAATGGCCTCATCCACGACCAGATGTTAGGCGTGATTCGGTTGGGCAAAGATGCACCACGTCCGTAAATTCGTGAAATGGGTCAGGCTATTTTTCGCGCCGAGCATCCCTTATACTTTGGTGGTTGCCGAGTCACCGGAAAATTGCCTGCGGAAAATTGAACGCAAATTTCCCATGCTCTCTATCGAAATTACTTCTGACGAACATGGCAATTCACATTTTAGAATACACGTTGCAAGAACCGACCCTGAGACCCTTCCCGCCATGATTGTTACGGGTAAAGTTGAAACCCTCGATACTCAAAAAACGATTGTATCGGGGGCTATACATTCATGGGTTTTGGGATTTTTTATGTTTATGCTTGTGGCTGTTTGCTCAATAACATTGGTTGTTGGGATCGCCAATGGTGATTTAGTAGCTATAGGATTTGGGATAATCGGTGTTCTCTTTGGCGTTTATGGCAACTTCATGTATCGAAAGCACGCATATCTCTGGCTAACCAGCACACTCCAATATGTTTTGGAGTCTTAGATTTCTCAAAAAGTGATTCGACTGGGCAAAGATGCACCGCGTCCGTAAATCCCTGCAATGGATTAGGCAATTTTTCGCGCCAAGCATCCCCTTTAGTCTGGTGGTTGCCGAGTCACTGGAAGATTGCCTGCGGAAAATTCAAAGCGGGTTGCCTCTGAAATCGAAAGAAGCCTATTCCCAGCGTTTCTTGGAACAGAATCAGTTTTTCAGAATTACTACCGACAAGTATGGCGACCCGCAATTTGAGGTACTTGTTAGAAGGGTTGACCCCGGAATCATTGGGTCAATGGTAATTACGGGCAGATTCTCGCCACTTGATTCTCAAAGAACGCTCGTATTTGGGGAGGTGCGGTCATGGGCCTTTTGTTTTCTAATTTTTATGCTTGTTGTGGTCAGTCTCTTTATGTTTGCGGCGCTATGTAATAACAGTCTAATTGGCTTATTGATTGGATTGATTATAGTGCCAGTGGTTGTTTACTTTAATCTGGCTAGACAAAAAGCAACCTCATCCCTAATAGATGCTCTCAGGCAAACCTTAGAATCCTAAACCCTTATGGCTTGGCCTCCCCGACGGGCAAAATAGATTGGATCGGTTGGAAATTTAAGATTAAGTCCAAGACTTCTTCCGGTGTCGTGCCGACTTTAAAAAGATTGCGGTTGTTGGCACGTATAAACCCCTCGGTGACACACTGGTCAACAAACGCGATGAGGGCGTCATAATAGCCTGCCATGTTGAACAGCACGATGGGCTTAGGATGAATCCCCAACTGCGACCATGTGACAATCTCAAAAAATTCATCGAATGTGCCATAACCACCCGGCAGCGCGATAAACGCATCGGCACGATCCGCCATTAACGCTTTGCGCTCGTGCATGGAATCCACCACAATAGATTCGGTTAATCCCGTGTGGCGGCGCTCGACGGTGTTCAGCGAATGGGGAATAATCCCAACGACCTGCCCCTCATTTTCTAAGACGGCATTGGCGATAACCCCCATTAACCCGATCATGCCCCCGCCGTATACTAACCCTATCCCCCTCGACGCCATCAATTTACCGAGTGCCACCGCGTTTTCGGCATAGGCGGAATTTGTCCCCACATTTGAGCCACAATACACACAGATATTTTTAACCGGATAAGCCATGCCAAAGCCTCCCAATGGCGAGATGAATAGAGGTACATTATACACCTGTTCGATAATCGCAGCGGATGATTTAACCAATATTTTGCTTACGATGCAGTATTTTTTGGATAAACCCGTTTTAAGACATAGAACAGTCAACCTTGCGGGGCAACTTCTAGGTGGATGCAGAACACGAACGGCACTTAATTGAGCAAGCCCAACAGAACACCGACCCGGCAGCGATACAGGCCTTGTATCGGCAGTATTTCCCGCGTGTGTTTGCCTATGTCGCCTATCGGGTGGGGCGAAAACAGGATACCGAGGATGTGGTATCCGAAATTTTTCTACGAGCGATTGAACATCTGGACACCTTTGAATATCGCGGGGAGGGGTCATTGGCGGCGTGGCTGTTCAAAATTGCCCATACCCAAGTCGCCAATTTCCATCGCACCCATGAGCCACAATCACCTGTGTCATTAGAGGACTTGCCCGATATTCAATCCAATGCCCTTGCGCCGGACAGCGCCCTGATTCAAAAAGAACTTTTTGCCCGACTACGCCACTTGATTACGACGCTTGCCCCGCGCCGCCAAGAGGTGATTACGCTGAAATTCTTTGGTGGACTGCGCAATCAAGAAATCGCCGAATTATTGGGTTTGGATGAGCGCACCATCGCCTCGCATTTGAGCCGGGGGTTGGAAGATTTGCAGCGGAGATTTGAGGAAGAGAAGGCCAACCATGAATAAACATCAACCGGAATCAGGCCAAGACATCAAAAAATTGCTTGCCGAGATAACGCCCCAAGCCGATGCCCATTTTCAGGAAACATTGGAGCGGCGGTTGTTGGCGGCGTATCTGCAAAAAAAGGAGGGAGATAAGGTGAAAGCGAATGGTCATTTGGTCACGTATGCGGATTTTGTGCCTAAGATGGGGGTGAATAATCGTCAGCGCCGATGGACTATTTCATTGGCGGCAACACTGATGATGGTGTTTTTTGTGGGTGCTCTAATCTCGTTTGTGGGCGGTTTGCCGGGGCCGTCCCATGAAATACATTATTCAGCTTTGCAGCAGTTGACCCCAAGCCCTGCGGCAACCCCAACCCCAAATGTTATAGGTAGGGTTCCAGTGGTGGTTGCCAGTATGCGCTTGTCACAATATTCGCTACTTAGGGCGTCGTCGCTAGAGATTCAGTATAGGCGGGCGGATTTAATGCCGGAGGATGTTTTGTATGAGATTGAACCCTTGATTGGAGCCGTGCTTTTGGAAACTTCAGCGGAAAATCGGCCCATAACCCGAAGTATGGTAGCCATTCCTCCAAATGAGGATGAGACCCAGCCTGTTTTGGTAACGAATGTTGCCATTACATTTGGCACACCTATCACCTCCCACATGCTGACCCTCCAATTCGTTCGCCCCGACCAAGTGCCCGAAAATGTATTTTATGACTCCCCCTTGCGCACCGAACTTGACGTAAACGCCATAGGGCAAGGTGGATTGCAAGCAATGGAAGATATTCCCAGTGGTACTATCCTGTTGACCTCTCAAGTCGCACAGTTCGGTGTGGTGTTTACTTCGGATGGGGTGCTTAGGAATACATGGGATGATCTTCACCCAGTTGTCATGACCACCCAAGCGATTCAACGCGGGACGGCCATCACTGAAGATATGTTGACCACTGTATATTGGCCTAGTGAGCTTGTGACGGACGAGATATATGGCAGAATTGAAGCTGTCGTGGGACAAACTGCCCTGACCGATTTGCGACCCTATTCTCCCATTCTGACAGATTATTTTGCCCCAGAGTCAGAAGATGAAGGGGGAACAGAAATAGAGGCCGGGCGTGTTGCCGTTGTAGTTCCGATTCCTGATGACCACTTCTTCTATGGGTTTCAGGTTGGCGATATGGTCAGTATAACAGCGAGTTTTTTCTACATAGATGCTGATGAAATAAGCATATATCAAATAACCCCTGCTCCCGATTTTCTAGAAGGCATTGTTGTGCCTAATGATGTTACTGGAACTTCTCGATTGAGCGTTCAGGAGGTTATTCCTGATGCAAAAATCATCGGTTTAAATGCAATGACGGCACCGGACGACAGCACTATGCAAGCTATGGTCTTAGCCGTGACTTCTCAACAGGCGGTAGTTCTAACTTGGCTGCTGGATTCCCAAATTCCGTTACAATATCGAATCGTGATACCTGTGTCCGAAGGGGATTAACGTGAACTCATGGAAAAGTCTCAAGACCCAAGTCGTCTATGGGCCTTTCCTTTCTCGAGGATATAAATTTTCACCGGTTATGCGCTATGCACGAATAGCCTGCTTGACACGTTACCGCGAAAAACCCTATACTGGCTTTTTGTAATCACCCGCTAGTTTTGATTGGTATTGGTCAACATGGTTCTGGATCACCGCCTCTTCATCCAGAATAGCCAAAACCAATCCGGCTGGACAAGCCGGAAATAACTGCACGTCGCATGGTGAGCCACGCTCATCCGCCAACACCCACTTTTCACACAACCCATCGTACCGCGTAATCAGTTTCAAAAACTGGTTCATTCATGTTTGAAATTTTGCATATTTCGGAAGAGGCATGTCATGGATATTGGACTCCTGTTTAAGGGGATGCTCATTGGATTTTCAATCGCCGCACCCGTCGGGCCGATTGGGGTGCTGTGTATTCGGCGCACTTTGATGGATGGACGGGTGGCGGGTCTCATTTCTGGATTGGGGGCAGCCACCGCCGATATGTTGTATGGCTGTATGGCGGCCTTCGGGGTGACATTTATCGCCAATTTGCTGATTGACCGCATTGACCTGATTCAACTCGTCGGGGGCAGCTTTTTGCTCTATCTGGGTATCAAAACCATTCGTTCACAGCCCGCGACGGAAGAGGCCAAGATTGAATCGCGTAATTTGTGGACGGCCTATGGTTCGACCTTTATATATACCTTGACCAATCCCATGACCATCCTCTCATTTGCCGGAATTTTCGCCGGGGTGGGGCTGGCCGAAGATCATCCTGAATTTGGCGCGGCGCTGATTTTGGTCATCGGGGTGTTTTTGGGGTCGGCAAGTTGGTGGTTTATTTTGAGCGGTGGGGTAGGAGCATTACGAGCTAAATTTAACCCCAACTGGCTGCTGTGGGTCAATCGCGCTTCTGGTGTTATCATTGCCGCGTTTGGCCTGCTACAACTATGGCGAATCATCAGCTAGAGGTGTAACAAATATGGCAGGTTATTCCAAAAAATCATTGATTGATAAGTTGGGTATCAAGCTGGGGGCGAAAATCGCTATTCTGAACGCGCCTGCCAATTACGATGTTACACTTGGCTCACTGCCCGATGGTGTTGAACGCAGCGAATCTATCCAAGCGGGGGCAGACTTGGATTTTATTCAATTTTTCACGACCTCCCGTGCTGAATTTTTGGCGCAGTTTGATACTCTAAAAGCTGCTATTAAACAAAATGGCATGGTGTGGGTGTCGTGGCCCAAAAAAGCCGCCAAAATGCCGACTGACCTTGATGAAAATATTGTGCGTGACATTGCGCTCGAAAATGGCCTCGTTGATGTCAAGGTCGCCGCAATTGATGAGGTTTGGTCGGGGCTAAAATTAGTCTATCGGGTCAAAGATCGGAAATAAAAAGGTGGGTGGGTTCACCTACCCCTCAAATCGGTTCGAGGTGGTTTTCTTCCCATGCAAGATAGGCCGCCCGCAGTTGGAGTGTCAGTGGGCCGGGTTTGCCAGCGCCGATGATATGCTCATCAATTTGCACGACGGGCACAATTCCCCGACTGGCACTGGTGACAAAGGCTTCGCTGATGGCAGGGATTTCACTCGTTTTGATGGGACACAGTTCAATCGGCAGGATATTAGGTGCGACTTCCAGCACAATTTTGCGTGAGATACCCCCCAAAACGCCTTCGCCTGCCGTATAGAGTTTGCTGTTCATGATGGCATAAAAATTGGTGCTGAATCCTTCCAATAATTCCCCTGCATCATTGACGATAATCCCTTGAAAGGCGTTGGTAGGAATGCTGGCGCTGGCGGCTTCACGTTGGGCCACCCAATCATTCGTTTTGGCGGCGGGGTTATGTCGAGCGATATGCACAATGGCGACCATCACGCCCTTATCATACATGGTTGGCGACCACCCCCCGAAGGGTTCTATCGTCAAAATCAGGTAATCGGGTTGATGGCGGGGGACGGTCACACGAAAACGGGCGTTTTCATAACCCGCCTCATCCAACATGCTGCGAAGGGCGGCGCGTAAGGTTGCACGATCAAGTTGCAGCGGAATATGTTCAAGGCGGGCTGATTCTTCCATACGATCAAGGTGAGAATCGAGCAACAGGGCATAATTTTTGCGATAGGTGCGGGTAATGGTATAGATGCCATCCGGTTCGTGATGGGCCGCGTCTGCCAGCGAATCCGCTGTATAGTCGGCATCGCACAGGCCATCGGGAGTTAAAATTTTAATCAAGGTGGGCATAGGTGTCCTCAGTTAATACGGATAGACCGCGAGTATCACAGGCAGGTCGCTGACCGATGGAATCAAGAGGGGGTCTTGGCCGGGGCGGGTCAGCATCATCGCGGTGGAGCGTCCGCCATCCAAATTGAAGGCCACGTTAATTTCAAGCCCGCTATCGAGCAGCCATACCTGCAAATCATTCAAACTGATTGTACCGAATAATCCGGTGGACATCAGCAAAATGCGCCCCTGCCTATCTTGAGCAATGACCGTGCGGCGCGAAGGTGTATCAAAGCCTTCCCCGCTTGGCGCACGTATCCCGCCTGCCTTAACCAACATGGGAAATCCTTGTACGGATTGCTGCAATAATTCGCCTTGATAGGGTTCTTCTGCCAGTGACCGTAGCCGAATGATTCCACTGGCGTCTATTTGAAACATACCACCAAAATCGAGCAGCGAAAAGCCATACTGACTGCCATCCGCTACCACTAAACCAATCGCTTGATCGTTTTCATCGAAAAAGTTGCCATTCACAAAAACCGCTGCACCTGCCAATTCGGTACGCCATTGCGAAAAACTGCGGGGGTCGCCTGCGGAATAATGCACCCGAAAATAGACTTGAGCGGGGTCAATTCGCACGACGGTCAACTCAAACTGATTTTTGTAGGACATCGTTCGATATTCCACGCCGGGGAAGGTCGCTGTCCATGTGGCGGGCAGGGGCGTATTGGTTGTAGATGGGGATGCTGTTTCCTGTGATGTGGAAGAAAGGGAACAGGCGGTGATAATAATCATCCACAATAATGTGAGTAGAACTGCGATTGACTTCAAATGAACACCTATTGAACAATGGGGTGGGTCAGCGTGACCCACCCCATAAATAGACGATAGACTTATTCGTCCCCACTGCGCTTTTTCTTAAGCAGTTGCGATGCCGAATGTTCCCCGCTGGTTTTGGCAGGTGTCGGCTGTGGTTTAGGCGGTTGCGGCTTCGGTGGTGGTGGGGCGACGGTTGCAGTCGGGGTAGCTTTGGTCGGAGTAGGCACGGCGGCTTTCGGCACGCTAGATGAAACAGGTGGTGTCGCAGTAGCAGGTGTTTGGCTGGATGCCGTTGTTGGTGGTGTGGCGGCCTTACGTTTGGCAAGGGCACTGGCGGTGGCCGCTGGCGATGGGACAACGGGCGCTCCAACGGGTGGACGTTCTTTGCGCTCTTCTGGGGCTGACGGTTGCTCCTTGTCATCCTGCGTCGAAACACGGCGTTTGGCTTGCTTGAGGCCGACCATCACCCCAGCAGTTTCGGTTTCTTGATAGGCCCGTTGATTTATGCCAAAACGCTGACGTAGCCCTTCACGTGCCCGTTCCACATCGCTGCGATTGATGACCAAACGCCGCACCGCAATATCACCAATCAGGAGAAATGCGGCTGCCCCCAAGAAAAACGGCCAGAGCGGACGAGCGGCCTCTTCGTGGTCAAGGTTATGCAAAAAGGCGGCGGCGGGATTATCTGCCAGCGATTCACCATTAGCAATTTTCTCTAAAAAGAGTTCATCCGGTTCGGCAAGGCTATATTCCGGCGAATAGCTCAGTACCCAGCCCGTACTTTGCGAAACCGTCGCCTCGATAGGTGCGCCTTCACGGGTCGAACCCGCCACTGTCAGAATATACGTGCCTTCGGTGTCCGGAGTAAAAACGGCCTCATATCGCCCCGGTGCGACTTGCTGCAATTCGGTGTTGATGGTGGTGCGGTCAGGCGTGACGATATTGGCATCCAATTCGAGGTCATTGAGATAATTACCTAGATCATCACGGGCATCTACCACTAAAACGGCCTGTTCGCCACGCTGCTCAACATAGGCTTCGAGTTGGCTGTTGGTGCCTTCGGTGATTGTCCACCGCACTACCTGATTCCAAAAGCGTGTATATTGCTCCCAGTTCACCCAATCCCGTCCCCAACGAGCGGTTGCATCCGAGGTAAAGGCTACCGAGCGACCTAAGCCATACTGCCATTGAGCCAATAGCGGATCCTCTTCTGGCCCGCGCAGTACCACCGTTGCGGTATCTTTTTCCGTTGTGGCGATATACCCCTGTAACTGGGGCGTGCTGGTAATGCCATCCATAATCGGGCTGCGGGCGGTCAGGGTGGGGAAGAAGGGGTCTTCAAAAATATAGGAGCGTGTTGCCAGCACCGTCTCAGCAGCAAAGATCGCTGGGATGTTTTCAATCGTCGTGGTCACATGGAAATTTCCACCCCCACGCGGCGGCAGACGTTCCAACCAGCGGGCATAATCGTTCCCTACCGCAATCACAGAGGTGGTGATGTCGTAATTATCAAACATGCGCCCGACCAGTTCCGTAATGCCGATTTCACTTGCGCCCCCATCCGTCAGCAAGATGATGTGTTTCAAAGTAGAAGGGTCATCCGGCAAAATACGACTGGCGGCGGTCAACCCCCCAAAAATATCCGTACCCCCACCGGGTCGCAATCGTCCCACTTCATCTGCCATGACTTGACGGTGCGCGGCATCCCCCATTTCTTGAAGATCCAGCACCCAAAAGGCTTGGCTGTCGAATGAAACCACCCCGGCCCGGTCATAATCATTGAGGAAATTGAACGAGCGAATAATGGCTTCTTTGGCAAGTTCAAGATTCGACACCCCGCTTGGCCCTGCGATCTCCATTGAGCCAGAACGGTCAATCACAAACAACATGGTCAACTGGGGTATACGGGTCTGGTCACGAATCCGCATATCAACGGGCAACACTTCTTCGAGCGGCGTCTCAAAATACCCGCCGACACCATAGCTGTTGGGGCCACCAATTACCACCAAGCCACCGCCCAAATCCCGCACATAAATTTTGAGCAGTTCCATCTGGTCGGGCAGCAGCGAAGTTGCCGAGACATTTGCCATCACGATGCTGCTGTACTGGCTCAAGGCGGCCAAGCCCATTGGGAGGTCGTCCGGGGTGATAGTGTCAATCTCAAAACCCGTCCCGACGAGGGCCGGTTGCAAATATTGAAGTTCGGCGGGGTCGCTGGCGACTAACAAAATGCGCGGTTGTCCGGTGATACGGGTAAAAGCCGAAAGTTCATTATTTTTGTAGAAGCCGTCCACGCTTAACGGTTCAATTTGCACACGAAAATCTACGAAACCTGTACGGGGGGATTGAATCGGGCCAATCGAATAGCGTTTTGTCCCCGCTTCCAAGTCCACTTCAGTGTTATAGATGACCACCCCACCTGAAAGCACACGCAGTTCGGCGCGTGTATCGGTCTCACTTTCAATCGTCACGATCAAATCAAAGGGTTCATCTTGGCTGACCTGTGAAGGGGCGCGGACGTTGCTGACCAAGATTTCCGGCGCACGCTGACGGGCAAACGCTACATAATCAATTTGGATACCTGTCGCTTCTGCTAATTGGGCGGCTTGTTCGGCATCGCCAACCGTTTCAATCCCGTCACTCAAAATCACCATACGTTTGGCGGTGTCGGCGGGGAAAAGGGCAATTCCTAGACGGATGGCTTCGGCAAGATCGGTATTGAGGGTGACAGTGGTGGGCAGGCTACCGGGTTGAGGCGATAAATTGACCAACTCATCCATTGGGTGTTCGACTTGGGCATTCGCACCGAACAGCACCACCGCCGCTTGGTCGTTTTGATTCATTTCCGCTATCGAGTCACGCACAAAATCGAGGGCGGATTTTTGGGCGGCGGCGTCCATACTATCGGACACATCTACCAAAAACACCACCGCCAATTTATCGGCGGCGCGGCGGATCTCAACGCCAGCCATGCCCAAAACGATTAGCAACACCAGCAGTATCCGTATCCCCAACGCAAGGGTATCCCGGCGGCGGCGATAGGCAAGACGAGGCCAACCGATGCGGATGAAGATGGGGATGAGCAGCAGCAGAAATAGGGCGCTCGGATTTGTAATACTCATCGCGTTTTACCGTTCTTACCAATACGTACTATGTTAACGGGTCCGGCCTGCCCAAATTTTCCAACGTGGGCGTGGAGCAGGTTTTGGTTTTGCACTAAACGATTGCCCAATCAGTATCTTGGGTTTGCGGCTCAAGTTTCTATGATAATACCACCATTCGATACCCAAAATGAGTAGCCCCACACTGGCGATAATCATCCATAATTCACGCCGCCCTTTTTCTTCGGACGTTGTGCTGGTGATGCGGGTTTCGCCCTCAGCCGTGACAATGGTGAGTTCATCACGTGGGGCGATGGCACTTTCCGAAGGGTCGAATAGGTTAATGGCAAAGGCATCGCGCTGTACCACATCCTCCCCCAATTTGACCTCGACTTTATATAACCCGGTCTGGCTAGTATCAGCATAAATCACTTGGGCGGAATTGGTCAGTTCGAGTGTCGTTTTTTCGCCGTCGGGCCGTTCCACTACAATCGCGTCGGCTTCGACTGTCGGACGAATGGTGATGGGGGAGCCGGGGGGTAGGCTGTCGCCAGCCGTGTTGATGGCCCGTTGAGGCCGATACCATTCCGACAAATTAGAGGCCAAAATGGGCCATGCCAATTGCAGGGGCAGGTCGGAATCTTGCAGAGCAAAGGTCAAAACTGCGACCTGCTGACCTTCAAATTCACCTGCCAACAACAGCGGCGCTCCCGCGGCGGTTTGGATCAGTACATTAGCCCAGTCTGCCCGTTCAATCGTACGAAATTTGCGGATATTAACGGTGCGAAAATCTACAAAGCGGGTAATGGGGTTGTCCGCATCGGTCAATCCACCCGACGCCGGATCAATCTCGCTGACGGAACTCTCACCTGTAATATCAAATAATGGGCCGCTGGTCGGAGGGTCAATGATGAGTAGGTCACCTTTAGGCAGGTCTCCATCGGGTAGCCAACTGTCCAAAATAGTGAGGTCATAATCCCCCGCAGGCAGTCCTTGATCGGGGGTCACAGTGGTGAGTTCGATACCGGAAAGCAGCGAATAAATTTGATCGAGGAAGCGGTTGCCCTCCGTCACCAATAACGCTTTACCTGTGCCGCCGGGACTAAACACCGCATACCCCACGTTGTCGCTCTCAACATAATCCGCCACACCGGAATTGGTTGGACGGCTGACCGAGGCTTTGACACGGGTAAAATTGGCGGGCAGATCATCCATATTGACATCAATGCTGCTTTGCGCGGGCACGGAATAGCGCAGGGCGTTAAATAATTCGTCGTCCAAATCTACCGCGAAAATCACTTCCACATCGCTGCTACCATAGTTGCTGATTTCAGCAAATAGCTGCGGTGGACTGTCGGGGAGCGCCCGCACAGAAAGGGCGGTCAACGCAAAATTATCGTCTTCGCGCCCAACCTTTTCATAAATAACCCTGCCGGGAATTTCGGGTAAATTGGGGGGCAGACCACCATCGCTGAGGACGACCACCCGTAAATTATCTACCCCGCGTCCCCCCGCAGCAGCTAACGTCAGGGCACTTTGCCAATCGGCACTGACCGTACTTGGTTCGGCATCTCGAATGGCGCGGCGGAGTACACTCCGGTCACGCGAGGCGGCGGCAAGCACTTCGGGCACTTCGCTGACCCGAATGACGGTCATGGTATCCTCGCTGCCCAATGTATTTACGGTGTCGAGGGCGATGTCTTGGGCCACCTCAAAGCGGGTTTTGCCGCCATCCATATCGGTAGCGGTCATGCTGGCAGATGCGTCTAGCAACAATACAATCCGCCCGGTAGTCAGTGTATCTACTTCGGCAAAGGGGCGAGCCAGCGCCAAGACCAATGCCGCCAAAATCAACAGTTGCAGCAGCATCAATAAATTGGGTCGCAATTTCTGCCAAGGGGCATTGGCTTCGCGGTCACGAATCAACTGCTGCCACAAAAAGGTACTCGAAATGGGCATGTCGGTACGCCGCAGCCGCAGCATATAGAGCAAAAAGATGGGGATGGCGAGGGCGCTTAACCCCAACAATGCGGGTGTGATAAAACCTAGACCACTCAATTTTTACGCCTCATTCCCTAACAATCGTAATTTCCAATGGCAGTCGGATGAAATTTTGACCATCTTCTAGGGGCACACGCTCAAATGTCGCTGGGTCATACAAGCCCACAATGAAATACGCCGATCCGCTGTAGTTTTCTACATACTCATCTACTCGGAAGTTCAGAGTATGGTTGTCTGTGATGTACTCGCCTGTCACCCATCCGGTGGTAGGTCGTAAAAATCCGGCGGGTTCACGGTCACTTTGGGCCAATAACACCCCATTGGGATCAAGTAATTGAACAAACACAGTATAGGGTTTATCCGTTGCCTGTGTCGCTTGCCAAATTAAGCTAATCTGCGGTAGGACATCAGCGGAAAACTCGTTTTGCGGCACGGTTACTCCTACTAGTGTGCCGATATTGGGAAATTCGACTTGAACGGGTGTCGCAAAAGATGGTGGCTCAAAGGTATGCACCAGTTTGATCACCTCAAAAGACCGCCAGTAACTATCTTCAACCCACAAGTAGGCTTGCCCATTGGGTGCACCCGACGGGATTTCAAAACGATGCCACGACAGATACCCATACGGTGCAAGGGTGTGTAGTTCCCATACAATAGGGCTGTACATGCCAGTCTCCATACCACGCAGATAGATGTTGACCATCCCATCCGCATTTGGGGTGATGTCCGGGCCGTAGATTCGCACCGTTACATCTAGTGGAACACTGCCATCAAGAATGCCAGTGGTATTATTCGCCTCAACTAGGCTTCCAGTCGTATCCTCGTCAAAAGGCTGACCGGGTAAGAGGAGCCTCTCATCAAAACGATAGGCTTTTCCAATTGGGCCACCCTCCGCCGATAGCAAATCAATGCCCGATGGCTGACGCAGACTATAAACGGTTATCTCCAATGGGTATTCGATGGGTGGCGCTCCCTTTGGTAGATAAAGCAAATTGTAGGCTGTACCCGTGTCGGAACGTCCCCATTCAGAGGTGGGGATTTGGTCGCGGCGGGCAATCGGGCCGTCATGATAGGCGATTACTGTGTCGAGCGGGTTCAAAATGGAAACTGCCGTTTGCCAATCTTCGTTAGTTGTGGTGGATAACTGCCATGTCGTTTCGACACACACCGCCCCATTGGATGAAGCCATCCAACGAGCGCCCTGTAATTCAATTTCGTGATAACGCGGGTTGGCCTCTAGGGGAAGGAAATCCGAAAACCCATCAAGTTGATAGCCAACGGTTTCTAGCCCAAAATAGGTTTGGGGTGGGGTGACTGCCGAACTAGATGCGCTCAACAAGCATGGATACATCCCGCGCACATCGGCAGGCAGTTGAAACCACGTCAAAAATTCAACATGACGGTCTGTGGCTAGGGGCTGCAAACGGCGCATCACGGCATCGGCGTCCGAATACAATGGAACATTGACAAACTGCGCCCCTATCCCCAATTTTTCAGCGTAATAATCTTGTAGGGCGGGTTCACGTTTAAAAGGAATCAGGATAACCGCATCATCCGGCAGGGTCGCATAATACCGGGCCAGCGCCGCAAAATCGTCATGTTGATAGGTACGGTTGTCCGCGATTTTGTTCAAACTCACCGAGGTCAGGCTGATCGCTCCGGTAATGAGAACGGCATACCCTACCAGTGTCGCCTTGTGGTCGGATTTTGCCAAAGCCGTGATGCCTGCCACCACAATGAGCAGAGCAGCGGGGACAGCGGCGATGTAGTAGCGTGGATGAAAATCAATATGTGCCCGTAAAATCAGGACGGTACTGAATATCGGTACGAGGACGGCCTGTGAAATCAAGAGCCATGTGCGATAGGTGCGTTGCAAGATCGCCCACGTGATGCCTAGCCCGATAGCCACTAACCCCGCGAGGTCAAGCCACAGTTTGTCATCCGTACCCCGCAGTTGGGACAGGGAGGGCAAAAAATAGCTGTGCCAGATGTCCCGTACCAGCGCAAAACCAATTTCCGGCGGTGAATTCAATGGCGTACCGGATGGCGCTTGGGTGAGGAGCCAAGGGACATAGACAATAACAAGGGCACTTTGTAACCCTGCCCAGATGAGCATATGTCGCCAATCGCGCCGCCATAGCCAAACGACCCCCATCGCCACATTCAACCACGCCACCAGCGGCACGACGAGATTATGCGTATACAATCCAACAATCTCGGTAGCCCACACCGTCAGCCAAACGGAAATGGGGATGGTCTGGGTAGGGCGATACTTCAAAACACGATCAATGGCCCACAGCAGGACTAATCCGACCAATGGCACGGCGACATAAGCGCGGATTTCTTGGGCATATTCCCAGAGCAGCGGGGAGGCCGCCACTAAAATCCCACCTGTCAATCCGGCGGGTCGCCCAAACCACTGCCCTGCAACCCGCATCGCCATTGCCGTTGTCAATAGACCAAGCAGTACCGAACCATAACGCATGGCAAAGGGCGTTTCGCCAATGCCCAAGCGCCAGAGGACATGCAAATAGGTGTAATACAAATAGGGGGTGTTGTCATCGGGGGTGGTAAAAGGGCCGCGCATTGCCCGAATTGACCAGCCCTCATCATGCCAGATACTTTCGGCATCCAATCGCCATAAATTCAGGCTTACCCCACCCAGCAAAATCACCAGCACCCAGCTTGCCCAAAGCAAACGTGTCGCATGAAAAGCCGAGGCGGTTTTTGCGCCGCCCCTGCTCTGAAATGCTCCGATAGACAAGCTATGCAGCCGGGGTTCACTCACTTCACTACTCCAAGCCGTCGGAGGTTATACAAAATCAGTTCTTCCCATGGGGTGCTGGTTTCGATGGGAACATAATGCACCCCACGACGCAGGCAAAATTCACCAATTTCCTGCCGCCATGCCAATAATCGCTCTTGATAAAGTTGGATCATGCCCCCATCAATCGTTACTTCCTGCGGTACCCCCGTCTCCACATCCATCAATCGCAAGTCGCCTGTCAGCGGTGGATTGACCTCATCGGGCGAGAGGACATGAATCAACGCCACCTCAAATCCCCGACCCTGCAAGGCACTCAGGCCGTCACGGTAGGTGGGGGTCATCATGTCGCTGAAAATAATACACAGACCAGCGCGGGTAGTGCGCACGGCGTAATCTTTTAGGAGGGCATCGAATGGCGTATCGCCGCGTGTATAGAATTTTTCTAGCGCCGACAGCATCGGCAGGGCATAGGGCCGTCCACGATGCGGCCCCCATTTTTGTACCTTTTCTTGGCGCAGAGCCGTGATTTGCACATGGTCACCTGTCGCCAATGACAGATAGGCCAGACCCGCCAATCCACGCAGTGCCCAAACGTATTTGTGGTGGTCACGATTTGCACCCGTGCGCGGCCAATCCATGCTGCCGGAGGAATCTATCAAGAAGTGAACCGAGAGGTCTTCTTCTTCCTCCAGCAATTTGATAAAAGGCCGTTCCAGACGGGCGAAAATATTCCAGTCCACCCGGCGCAGGTCATCGCCTTTGACATAATCTCGATAGTCGGCAAATTCAATACTGGTCCCGCGTTTGCTAGAACGGCGTTCGCCTTTCATCACTCCCGCCCGCACCTGACTGGCGACCAACGACAACTGCTCAAATTTGCGGAGAGTGGCGGGGTCAAAAATTTTCTGATAGGTGGGTCGTGCGCCCATAGTTCAAAGTCCTTGTGAAACTACTATTGAATGTCTTGCCGCTGGAAGGCAAATGTTGAAAGGCCGACCATTAAGATGATCCAGAAGCCCAAGACGGCGACGGATTCCCATAAAGACAGCGTGCCACGACCATCCACAATGGGCGGGGATGGTGTATTTTCATTGACCCACTGCAAAATATTGGCGGAATTGTAGGTGGGGGTGAGCAAATAGATGTCCGTGACCGATTCAATTCGGGTGATGGCGGCAATCAAAATGAGGCCAAAAATTAGCCCTAAGCTCTCAAGCAGGGTTAAAAAGACGCTTGCCATCACTCCAAACAAAATCGAACGGGTCAGGATCGAAACCAGCGCCGCGATGCCTGCAAAAATAAGTATCGAAGCGAAGGTAATCGAGGCATTTAGCAGCAGGTCTTTTAAAAATTCACCCACAGTATCGCTGGTGAGGGATGGTGGATAGTCCGCCCCAAAAATTAAACAGATGATGCCAAAGCCGATGACCAAAATCACAATCGTGGCAATAAACGTCATCACAATAAAGGCCGTCATCGTCACAAATTTGGTGACAATCAGTCCCAATCGCTGATTACCCGGCAGCACGGATTTTAAGGTCTGATATTGATATTCTCCGGCAAAAAGGGTCGCAGCAAAGCTAATCAGGAACAGGCGACTAATCGGGAAATTAGCGATGCCCCACACCCCAACCCCGATGTCATCCCAGCGCGGTGGGTCGGCAATAAAATCCTGCTTTGCTTCCCCACTAGCAAGCAGGATGATGGAAAATAATGACAGCGCCCCGCACCCCAAAATCGGGAAAATCCATACTGTACAGCCGACCAGCAGCCGATTGCCCGTCGTCTTTTTCCACTCAGCACGGAACAAATTAAGCATGGGGGGTTCCTCCTATGGACAGCGGTGATGAATTAGGCTGAACAGAATCGTCCCCAATGACTTCTAGGAAGTAATCTTCTAACGATTGGCGGATGGGTGCGATGCTAAACACATCTACATTCTGCTCCACCAAGCGCCGCACAATACTAGGGGTGTCATTGCGGCTGGCTTTGATCCGCAATTTGTTATGTTCATTCGGCACGGTTGAGGCAGCGACCTGCCAGCGTTCTTGTAGGGCGGTCTTGGCTTTTTCGATTGAACCGACTTCCGCCTCCAACTGCTCCTCTTGATTCAGCAATTCCTCAATCAGCCCCTCAACCACGATTTTGCCTTTGTTGATGATGGCGACGCGGTCACTGGTCTGCTGCACTTCGCTCAAAAGGTGGCTGGTCAAAAAGACCGTTTTGCCATATTTATAGGCAAGGTCGCGGATAAATTGACGCATCTCGCGGATGCCTGCCGGGTCCATGCCGTTGGTGGGTTCATCCAAGATGACCAAATCGGGGTTATTGAGCAGGGCGGCGGCAATCCCCAAGCGCTGTTTCATACCCGTCGAGTAGGCTTTGACGCGCACCCGTTCACTTCCAACCAACCCCACAAATTGCAGCAGTTGTTTGGCCCGTGTTTCATCAAACCCACCACGACTGTTGCCGACGACTTTTAAATTATCCCAACCACGTAGATAGGGATAAAAGGTCGCGCCTTCCACCAATGACCCTACCCGAAACAGGATTTCCGGTTTTTTGCGGGGGTCTTCGCCAAAAATGAGGGCTTTGCCGTCGCTGGCGTGCATCAAATTCAGCATCATGCGAATGGTGGTGCTTTTGCCCGCCCCGTTCGGCCCCAAAAAGCCATAGACCTGCCCCGGCTCGACCCGAAAATGGATATGGTCAACCGCCAATTTGGGATTACGCAGGCGGCCAAAAATCTTGGTAAGCCCTTCAGTTTCGATAACGGGAGTCGCCAATACGCCCTCCTTGATTGGGTACGATGTCCTGCGATTTAGCTTCCGGTGGATACCTGATCCAACAGTTCGTCAATGACCTGATCGGTGGTGATGCCCTCCGCTTGGCCCTCAAAATTGAGCAATAGGCGATGGCGCAGAGACGGCGTAGCGATGGCCCGGATGTCTTCGAATGAGACGTTATAGCGTCCTTCGAGTAAAGCGTTGGTCTTAGCCCCCAAAATAATCGCCTGACCCCCGCGTGGGCTGGAGCCATAACGCACATAGCGGCGCACTTTATCGGGAGCAGTCGGGCTTTCGGGGTGGGTCGCCACAATGAGCCGCGCGACATATTCATTAACATGTGAGGCAATCGGCACTTGCAGGGCCAAATTTCCCATTGCAATGATTTGTTCACCAGAGACGACGGCCTGTAATTCAGCATTTTCGTGGCTGGTGGTGCGGCGGAAAATCTCGGTCAATTCGTCGGCGGAGGGGAAGGGAACATTGATCTTAAACATGAAGCGGTCTAATTGGGCTTCGGGCAGGGGATACGTGCCTTCCATTTCCAGCGGATTTTGGGTCGCCAGAACAAAAAATGGTGGTTGTAGGCGATAGGTATGGTCAGCCACCGTCACCATTTTTTCCTGCATGGCCTCCAACAGCGCTGATTGGGTTTTGGGCGTGGCGCGGTTGATTTCGTCAGCCAACAGCAGATTGGTGAACACCGGGCCGGGCTGGAAACGAAATTCACGGTGTCCCCCATCGGTGGTTTCCATCACGTTCGTACCCACGATGTCAGCGGGCATGAGGTCGGGGGTAAATTGGATGCGCGAAAACTTGAGGCTCATGGTGTCGGCAAGGGTGCGGATGAGCATGGTTTTGCCCAACCCCGGCACGCCTTCGAGCAGGGCATGGCGTCCGGTGATGACACAAATCAACACACTGCGGATCAGTTCACCTTGCCCGACGATGACCTTGCGAACCTCGTCATAAATGGCCCGTGCATTCATGGAAAATTCTTCGGCAGTAATCTCGCCAATCATTGGTGCGTCTGACATCCCAAAATTCCTTTACCTACTTTGGACAAATCGCCTTGTCCATCCAATTATGTACCAAATGTACTGATTCACCCCGACTTTGGTTCTACGTTATCCTTGCGGGCTGACCGGAATTGCAATGCGCCCTAACTCAACATCGGCAGCATCGCGGATACTGACCTCCGAGGGGAAATTCAGCGAGGTCTCCAAGAAAAGAAAACTACCACTGGTAAGCGGAGTGGCTCGTTGTGTTCCGTCTGGATACAAGAGCACCACGCTTTGTGCGTTGGGGGAGAAGGCTTGACCTGCGAAAATAATCAACGGCGTGCCCCGGCTGTCTGTAATCAGCCATTGACCCGCGACACCGAGGTCAGTGGTGGTACTGACGCAGTGATAGCCCCCATTAAAGACATTGATCAGATTAGGCAACCCCGTTGAATTTTGCCCGCCGTCATGGTTGCCAATGCCGACCCCAATGCAGTTAAGGCCGCTTTGGTTTTGAAAGGCGATCCCAACGACTAAATCTTGTAGATAGATCGTTTCGACCCAAATGCGCGTACTGCCGGGAATGGGCTGTGCGCCATACGACTGCACAAAGGCTTCCATACGAATCAGATTAATACTTAGATTGGTGCCAATCACACTAGGGGTTGTTTGAGTGACAATCGGCGGTGTCACCATGATAGGGCCACCCGGCGTGGCGGTAGGAGGGGTATCGTTGGGTCGGATGCAGCTAGACATCAACAGCATCAGGCCAATGAAAATTCCCGGCGCAGTGATTCGGGCAATAGAAACACCCCTGCGACGATCAGGTTGTATAACGCTAATACGGCGCACCCGGTTTTCTCCTCGGCACGTTGGATGGGTAACATACCCCTCTTATTTTACCCGAAACCATGTTTTTAGCCGAATCAAAGGATGGAAGGGGCGGCAGTTAGGATTGCACACCCCTTTGAAATCGAGTTTACGGTTCTAGCGAGGAGAAATAGGCGTGAATGATGTCACGCAGCGAAATCGGGATATAGCCACTTTCAAGGGCTTGCTGCATGGCCTCTTCATATTGACGGAACACTTCTTGATATGGCACGGTAGATTCCGCATCAAAATTCTCATTGAAATCACCGGGTTCGAGGGGTTCACCATTATCATCGGTGGGCTGCCCGTTTACCCCGACCTGTTCACCCTGCCCATTTTCGCCAATGCGGGTGGGTGAGTAAACCGATTCATAATCACGCATGTCGTCATTACCGGGGCCATTATCAGCGTTATCACCGGGTTGTGAGCCAGTTTGTCCGGTTTGGGTATCAACACCTTCCCCGCCAGAGCCTTGTCCTGCACCACTACCACCACCCGATTGACCAGACTGGGTACTTGTACCGCCTTGCTGGGAAGACTGTCCGTCAGTTTGACCTCCGCTACCAGATTGCCCTTCTTGCCCGCTCTGTGAACCTTGTTGCCCCCCTTGACCGGGTTGCTGTCCATCTTGCTGACCTTCCCCACTTTGACCTTGTTGCCCGTCTTGACCCTGCTGACCAGTTTGACCGGGTTGTTGACCACCCTGTTGTCCGTCTTGAGATTGCTGCCCGTCTTGTCCCTCAGAATCTTGTTGACCCTGTTGTCCGTCCTGAGATTGTTGTCCGTCTTGTCCTTGCTGCCCGTCTTGAGATTGCTGACCTTGCTGACCCTGTTGGCTTTGTTGACCCTGCTGTCCGTCTTGAGATTGTTGCCCGTCTTGCCCTTGCTGACTTTGTGAACCCTCTTGCCCTTCTTGGCCTTGTTGGGTCACTTCTTGACGGCTTTCTTCAACCTGATTGGCAGCTTCCTCGGCGGCTTGGGCTTGAGCATTATTTTGATTCGCCTGATCTTGCTGGCGTAGCGTATCGGCGGCTTGATTAAGGGCTTCTTGGGCCTGTGGCACATCGCCATTACGCAGAGCGTCGGCGGCTTGCTGCAACTGTTGGGAAACAGCGGGATTGGTATTTTCTAGGGCATCAGCCGCTTCTTCCAGTTGATCGGCAACCTCCTGTTGTTCTTCAGGGGTCATATTATCCAAATCATCCGCCAATTGGTCTAATTCGTCGGCGGTGGCTTCCAAATTATTGTCTGCCAGTTGTTCACCCACTTGGTCGGTCAATGAGCTATCGCTGAGTTGTTCACCTGCCTGCTGATTGGCCTGTTGTTCCTCTTGGCTCATGCCACTGCCTAATTCCTGTAATTCTTTTTCAGCTTCGGCTAGGGCGGCAACCGCTTCTTCCTGCGAAATGCCATCTTGATTCAGCGTTTCAATGGCCTCATCCAGCGGCTCGGTCAGGATGTCTTTTTCTTCTTCGGTCAGGTTGGGATTGCTCTCAATCTCATTCTTGGCTTGTTCGAGAGCTTCAATTTGTTGGGCAATCGTGGCATCGAGCGCTTCACGTTCGCGGACTTCATCGTACAAAGGATTCTTGAGCGCAATCGCCAAAATTAAGCCGATGATCGCCAATAGGAGCATAGCGATTTCGGGCCAATTGATTTCCACAGGCAAATAGCGTTTGGCCTGCACACCATTGGCGATACGGCGGGTATCTTCCATTTGGTAGTCCATCATCATCTGGGGGGCGTCAATTTGCCCATTGCTGAGTTCCACCGCCGTACTGAGCCGTTCTTGCAAGCCGAAATGCTGATCGAAGTGGCGAGCGGATTTGGCGAGCGGACGCGGCCAAAACCAGACCGCGATGATGCTCAAAACAGCGCTGGCGACCCCAATCATGAGCGATAGGCGTATCAGTTCATCTTTCACCAGCCAAGGATAGAGACGCGAGGCAGTGGCGATGGCAAGGCTGATAATGACACCGACCAATAACCCACGCGGCACCCACACAAACAGACGGGTCAGGCGCAGGCGATTATTCCAGCGGCGCAGATGCCACTGCAAAAAATCTTGCATATTCATCAACGCGGCAGGACTGGCCTGCTGTGGTTCACTGGCTTGGGGGAGCGAAGAAACGTTCTGCATTACAATACCCTATTCACTCAAAATCATGGGTGGCCCATTCTGATAATACTACGCCTTGTCCTGCCGAAATGTTCCCAAATCTTTACCCTTCAATGCGTTTTAGATGACGGGTGGTTGCAAAAAATACCGCCACCGAGAGCAGCAAATAAAAGATGGTAAAGGCGATCCAAGGCGAGGGCAGGGTGGTGGTTGTCCCATCGGTAAAGGTGTATTTAAACGTGAAAAGCGTTTGTTGATTCACCAGATATTGTTGGGTGGACAGTAATGTGGTTAATGGATTTAGGCAGACAAATATCCCGCGTGCCACTAGCAATACCCATTCCGAGCCACTGGAACTGGTGGATGGGTCAAGCCCTTCTACAATGGCAAGGGCGATCACAGCCCCTGCTGTCGTGACCAGAATGACGGCGAGAATCGTGACGTAGGTCATGATGTTGGCCCGCAGCGTGCGGTGTGTTATAGCGGAATAATACACGCCGATATTGCCCAAAAAAATGGCAGTTGCCAACAGCACCAGCAGTGAGATCACGATTTCTTCCACATCTACACCGCCAAACAAAAACGCGATACTTTGTAGAGGGATGGCGGCCAGCAACAGCAAAAACACATAGGCCAATGCCGAAAACAACTTGCCAAAAACCAATTGACGCTCTGGCAATAGGGTGGTACGTAATAAATCATAGGTCTGGCTTTCATGTTCGCCACTAATCGAGCCAGCCGTGAACGCCGGGGTAATGAATGTTACCAAAAATAGCTCGATGGCGACCACGCTGCCGAATAACACCCGCCCCAATGTTCCACCGTCTACCTCGCCAGTGGTGTTGTAGGTGGCGGCTGTCCCCGCGATATACAGCAAGGTGGTAAAACCGCCAACCACGATGAGATAGCAGGTCAAAACCACAAAGGCACGCGGGCCGCGCATCCGTCCCCGTAATTCTTTGAGGGCGACGGGATTTCGCAGCAGAGGCCGCAGCGGGTTTAGGGAGATACGGGTGCGAGTTGCTGGGGTTTCCATCAGGCCATCCCTTTATAATTAAGTTACGATACGATGCCCTTGGTCGCCTTCATAAAGACGGCTTCAAGGTCAGACGATTCCTCGGCAAAGTTAACCACTGGAATCCCCTTGCTGGTGAGGGCTTGCAGCATTTCGCTCATCCGCAAATCTTCCCCTGTAAATTCGACCTTAATGCGAATCTTGCCATCTTCGGGTGGCAAATCCACGATCCCTAATATTCCTTCAACGTGCAGCAGGGCTTCTTTGGCTTCATCCATCCGGCCCAACAAGGTAATGACCAAAACGCGATGTGGCATCAATTGTTGACGCATGGCTTTAATCGGCCCTTGTGCCACCATCTGCCCCGCTTCGATAATGCCGATATGCGTGCAGATTTCATTCACATCCGCCAAGATATGCGATGAGAAGAAGATGGTCTTACCCATTTTGGCGAGTTCAATCAGCAGCTCACGGATTTCGATACGGGCACGCGGATCAAGGCCAGAGGCGGGTTCGTCCAAAATCAGCACTTGTGGGTCATGCGCCAACGTGCGGGCCAAACACAAACGCTGCTTCATCCCGCGACTCAGCTTATCCACCATATCATCGCGGCGATGGGCGAGGTCTACCAATTCGAGTAAGTCATTGATGAGGCCGGGGCGCTGGGCTTCCGGGATTTCATAACAGGCCGCGAAAAAGTCGAGATATTCCCAAACTTTCATGTCTTCATAGACCCCAAAGAAGTCGGGCATGTAGCCAATCGAGCGCCGAACTTCACGTGGGGCTGTTACCACCGAATATCCACTGATATAGGCTTCCCCGCCAGAGGGTTTCATTAGGGTTGTCAAAATCCGCATGGTGCTGGTTTTGCCTGCGCCATTTGGCCCAACGAAGCCATAAATTGCGCCGCGTGGGACTTGTAAATTGAGATTGCTGATGGCCTGCAAACGACCATAACGCTTGCTCAAATTGCGCGTCTCAATAATCAAGTCCTGCTCATCCATGACGGTGGGCAGTTCTGGCAGCACCTCCGTCAAGATCGGGGCTTCGGCAACAGCTTCAGCGTTGGGGGTTTCCATGACTTCAGGATTATCAATAGACATGGGTAGTGTCCTTTTCCAAAATTTTAATTCGCAAATTGTCCCTGCATTGTGATTTCAACTTTCTCAATAGTGCCGCCATAGGTTTGGGTAGCAATACTATTGGGCGTTCGTACTCGTACCTGAACCGCAAAATCTGGGCCGACAAACCGCTTTACAGCCTGACCAGCCAAACTCAGACCGTAGCTGTTTCCACCTGTAATGGGACCGGGAAAAGTCTCCAGATTCTCGATCACCCACCATTCTTGCGCCTCCCAGTCCCATAATGCAAATTCGACATCCGTGTCAGATACTTGGAGGCTCGTATACAAATCTACCTGATCAATAGTGGTGAGTGGGATGTCGTTCAAGGGGGTAAATCTAAAAACCGCTTGTTCATCAGGATTGAAAAGGTCAATTTGATAGGGTGAACTGTCCAGACGGGTCGTTGGATCGCTTTGATCGGCAATTGTCCATGTTTGTAATCCCGGCGGGATAATTACCGCAGTGTTGTCAATGGCGGCGTAACTGGAATTGAGCTTGAAGATATAGAGTGTTTCATACTTGTTGGTTTGCTCAGTCCCCTCAACGGCGATTTCAAAGGCTGGTTGTTCGGCCCAACCCACCGCATAGACCGAGCCACCACGTCCACCGCTGAGGTCAATCTCATTATTGATGGCCGAGGTCAACAATGCCCGCCGTCGCATCCGACGTTCGTTATCATCGGCACTGGTGCCAAAACAGTCATATTGCTTGTCGGTCATAATTTGTGAAGCAGTCGCATTCAAGGGGCGGTTGGTGCAGCCATAGGTATTGAAACTGGAAAAACTGCTTCCATAGGCGTAATAGAGAAAAGGCGCGTTGTAATCCGTTCGATTACCCAATGGCAGCCATGTTGGGGTCGAAAAATTGATCGAAAAATCAAAGGTGGCGGTGGCCCCTGCGATCACATCACCCAACGGGTAATACCCATCTTTGGCGAGGATCACCATGTCTTCAAAATCGAATTCAAGTGGATTTGTTATGCTGCCAGTCAAACGCGCATCTTGACCACCACCCATTTGCCAGACCGCCTCACCCTCGATATGCTGGGCCGGGATATAACCGCTGGCGGCAAAACTGGTGATGATACCCGCGTCCACTGGCAAATCCTCCACCCGATAGGCGCTGCTTTCAACCAGTTTAATCTGTTCAATGCCTAAATTGGAATCATGAAAACCGGGTAAGGTGCGCAGCGTAATTCCTGAAGGGGCTTCAAGGTTATAGCTGGTACGGCGTGGTGAAAACACCCCCACCAGTCCATCTACTCTAGCCGTGTCGCTGTCGGGGAATACTTGTACAATCGCAAGATGACTGACCGTTGCAGAATTGCCACGTAAGCTGAACCCCGTGAAATACGACAGCAGGGTAAACACCAAGATCAACACGGGAATGGTAAACCATGCCAGTTCGCGCCGTCCAATCCAGCGCAGCACATAATAATTAAGCGGCCCAATCAGCGCGATGTAGAGAATCAAAAATCCGATTAATTGCAGCACTGAGGGCAAATCAAACCCGGTGATGATACGTGAAGCATCGTTGGCGATGTCCCAGTCCGCAAAGCCATACGACCAACTGGGTCGCACCTGCCCATTCACCAAGAGGCTGTACCAAATGGCATCGGTGTCGGCATAAGAGCGCAGGGGTTCGGTTTGGGGGTCAAGCGCCACAAAATCCACTATCCCCAAGCCCAGTGTTTGCCGCACGATAATGGGGGTCTCCTCGATATTCAGCAGGACTTTGGCATTTTCATTGGGGGTGTTGTTGGTCACAATAGTCGTTTGCTCAAGCACATCCGAGGGATAGCCCAAAAAATCACCTAAGGGTGTCAGGGTATCAAAATCCACTGTCCCGGTGGGCACGGTTGGCATCACATCCATCAGGCCTGCTGTGGTGCGCTGCCAATTCGGGCCGCCGTGAATAATCAGATGTCCGCCGCCAACTACCCAATTTTTAATAGCGATGCGTTGCTCGGCAGATAATTCTCCGGTGTCCACGTCAAAAAACAGCAATACATCCAACGCACGGAGGGCATCAGCTTCAAACGGAATATCCCGCGGAACCAGATTGGCTTGAAAGGAATTGCCGCGTCCAACCGGGCGATTGGTCATATCCACTCCGCCAATGAGGGATGTAGTGACAACTCCGTATAAGACTTCCCGTGAGGACAGTTGGACAATGCGCTCGGATTGAACTTTGAGGATACGACCACTATTATCCACGACCTCCACTTCAATTTCAGAGGCGCGGTCACTGAGTGAGACATAAAAGAAAATAGCTTTGGAAGAATTGCGGGCAACCGTGACAGGCGTCTGATAAAGGGTCTCGGTGGCCTGCCCTGCGTTTTGGGCATGGACTTGAATATATCCTCGTAAATCGCGCCCATTGTTGGTAATCGTGACATCAAGGGGGATCCACTGACCATCTCGATAATAGGTATCGAAACCTGCCTTAATGTCGAGTAGCAAATCCGTATTTTGACGTGGGGGGCCAAACGCAACGCTGGTGAGGCACAGCACAAAAGCTAAGGCAAAAAGGAGTCGCCGCTTCTGTTCCAACTTTTTTCTCCCAATAAGTCAAACGAATGAACTTGATTCTATTCCATTACTACTATACACACACAACGCGACCAATACGTTTTATCCATTTGCACCTTGCGCCCCATCCGAAGGAGTCATCGGGCTAACCGACGGGGTGATATTGGCGCGTGGTGTGGCAACAGGCGTGGTAGGTGTGGCGGGTGGCGCATAATCGGTTGTCACCAACAACGCCTCCATCGGAAAATCACAGGAAGTTCCCTGCACTTGAATCCAACCAAAGGGCTGCTGGACAAAATTCTGCCCATCCAGTCGAATCCGTAGCCAATCGCCACCGCTATTGCGGGCATCTACTTCGACCACCACATTGGGGGACAGCGAAAGCAGCAGTGGATAGCCTTGTTTGGCAGGGCCAGCAAAAACATCGGTAGCAGGCAATTGCAGGGTACAGGACGGATAAACGACGGTGATACGTTCTTCATTTTGGGCCTGAATATTATCCGGGCCAATGCTTTGCAGCGTAATCACAATCGCGTCGGCGCTTTCGGGGCGTACCGTAATGGTTTGGTTCGTCCCAACAGCGGCAACATTCGTATTGTCATAACCCAATGGAGGACTATTGAGGATGACTTGGGGTGGCGGGCTGTTGGGGTCGGAAGGGTTATAAGACCACTCCACCGACCAATTGAGGGTAATTTGCTGTTCAACATTCCGGTATAGCTCGGTTTGACCAGATGGGTAAACGATAGCCAGCGTCAACGAGGGCCGTACTACAACCGAATTCGGCTGTCGCACGGATTGGTCGCCATTTTCCGCGATGAGGGTCAAGTTATAACGTCCGGCATCCTCCAAAACAATGCTCGTTTCACCCGACGGGTCTAGTTGCGGATATTCAGCTACTACTACCCCGCCGCGCTCAACCGTCAGCGTGACGTTGGATGCTGCTTCCGTTTCCCATGCGACCCGGAACGGCTCGTTCCAGATGACTTCAGGGCTGGCGACACTAAAGGATTGGACAATGGGCGGTCTGTCGGCGTCTTGGGTGTCATTATTCCCGTCATCGCCGTCGCTGCTTAAGATCACGAGGGCGATACCAATGACCGCCGCCGCTGCCAAAAAGAATGCGGCCAGTGCCATCAAGGGTGCCCATGTTGGCATACTGGGTTTTTCATGGTATGTCCCTTCTAGCGGGACTTGAAAACCTGCTGCATCGAGCGAACGGCTGACGATGACATATTTATGCTGGCGGGGTTTACCAAACCAGTGCGGACGTTTGGGTCGGATTTGCCCGGTAATCGTTTGGCGTTCGCCTGCTTTTAGGGTGATGTGGGGGGGCGTAATGTCAATATGCAGGGTCGGGTTATGGCCGTAGAAATTGAGCGACAGCGGGCCGTTGCCTTGATTGTGTACATAGAGTTGGAAGTTTTTGGTGCCTTCAGCCAATGAATTGCCAAGCGCTGCACCAAATCCGTTATATTGCAGAATGTGCAGTTTGGTGGTGACTTCGGTAAATCGGTCAGGATATGATTGGGATCGAACTTTAAACACCACCTTATATTCGCCGGGGGCGGTGTCGCTGCGGCGCAATGGCCGGAAGCTGGCCCCGATTTGAATATCCTCGCCTGCGGGCAAATCCAGTTCCGTGCGGTCAAGGCGTACCCATTCTTTCGGAATGCCCTCCACTTGGATCGAAAAATGTTCAGGTCGGGAACTGGTATTGACGATTCGGAGGGTGGCTGGCCCATGTGCGCCGGGGGCGACTGCAATGTACGGGCCTTCAAGTTCTAACCGAAAACCTTCCGCTTCAATCTGTTGGGTAGCAATGGCAAGGTTGGCAATCGTCGTATCAAAGTCGGTAGAGGGATGGAAAACCAGCCGCAGATCGCCGATCTGAATTTCTTCGCCCCCACGCAAGATACGTGGTTCATGGGGGTTAACACGCAACCCGTCAATATACGTTCCATTGACGGACTCAAGGTCTTCAATGGTGGCTTGCTGGTCTTTACTGACTATCGCCACGTGATAGCGCGAAACGCCATTGCGATCTAGGACAAGATCATTGCCAATAGAACGCCCAATCGCGGTGGTTTCTTTTTCTAGGATGAAATTTTCAACCGGGCCATCGGTGCTGAAAATTTCGAGTCGTCCGAGCGCCATTCCTTATCCCTTAAGCCAGCAAATAAATAACTCAGATTATACCCTCTTTGTTTGCTCTCTCCACTATAGGCGATTTTTCCCCTCAAAAGCAAATACAGCCGAACATTTACTATCCGGCTGTATCCAGCATCACAATCTAGGTAAACGATTGGCTTAATCGAAGCGGATGCGTGGGTCAAGCCATGTATAGATGATGTCTACCATGATATTCCCGAAGATCAAGAACACCGAGTAGAGGGTGGTGAGTGCCATAATCGTAGTGTAGTCGCGGGCCGACACGCTGTCTACAAAGGATTCACCCAGCCCCGGAATCACGAAGATACGCTCAATGACGAACGTCCCCGTCAACACACCCGCCAGTAGTGGCCCCAAAATGGTTGCCACTGGAATGAGCGAGTTCTTGAGGGCGTGGATGTAGATCACAGCGCGTTCACGTAGCCCTTTGGCGCGGGCCGTGCGGATGTAATCTTCACCCAAGACCTGTAACAAGCTGGCACGGGTCAAACGGGCGATACCAGCACTCATCCCTGTTCCCAGCGCCACCATTGGCAGAATTACACCTTTGATGTAATCCACACTCATGAATTCTGTGCGCCAGACCAACGGCGTCGGTGTAGGTAACCATTTTAGCTCGACAGCAAAGATAATAATCATGATGGGAGCCAATACAATGGAAGGCACCGATTGGAGCAAAATGGCCGAGAAACTGGCAGAATAGTCTATCGCGGAGTTGTGATAGATCGCCGCCAGTACCCCTAACGGAATCCCCATCGTGAAGCCAAAAATAACCGAGTACAGGCCAATTTGCATCGAAACGGGCAGGCGATTTCGGATTTCATCAATCACCTGTGTGTTTTCCTGCAACTGAGCAATATTCAGCGAGGGGCCAAAATCGAGGTTTAGCACACCCCAAATGTAGTTCCAAAATTGTGAGTCCAACGGGTCGCTCGTCCATGACACTTGCTCTTCGTTGAAAATGGCATTAACCGTACCACCCGTCGTGATGCAATTGTGGCGTTTGGCAAGCAGCGACCAACCGGGCATCTGGAAGTAACGCCGACAGTTTTCTTCGTATCCATTCAGATATTCCGACTGATAGTGGATGGTGGTGTAATCACTGGTGTAGTTGGTGAAAGCGCCCCCAGCAGTTGGTACCCCTGACAAGGAAGACAGTAGAGCGGTCACGCTGTTCGCGGTTTGCACGGCCTGACCAGTGTTGGCTGACCAGTCACGGTAGGGATATTGAACATATTCGACGTATTCATTGTTCGCTTCATCCCAACGATGCAGGGGGTATTCGCGTCTGAACGCAAATCCGGTATCTTCTAATTCCTCATAGCTGCCCTCGTCGGTTGTCCCAAAACCACCTTTGATATAGGTCGTTTCGCCCCAAGCGGTATCCGCCCCCTTACCGTCAGTCGGCGTATCAAAGAACAACGCTTTGTGCAGGCCGTAACGCTGATTGAGTTGTTCGCGCACATGCTGGGGCATGGGACGTTGATTGACCGCATCGAATGGGCCACCCGGCAGCGAATGGGACATACCAAAGGTGAAAACCATAATCGCAAATAGCACCGGAATGGCTGCCAGCAGACGCCGGAACAAGAATTTCAGCATACTGGCCCCACCGAGCGCATAGCCGATGGAGGCAAGCGGTGCTAAAACAGATCCTAATGCTTTTGAAACGCCGCTCTTTGGGCGTTGAGTAGAGTTATTTGTTGATTTCATTACCTATTTGCCCTCTCTAACTACGACTTGAATATATGGGCATAGAAGTTAGCCCCCAATCAGACCGTTGGTGGCGGGTTCTGATTGGAGTTCCTCGGCTGTAAATAGACGATCTTGTTGTGCCCAACCAGTCAGTTCGGGCGTTTCACTTGTCTCATCGGCATTGACGCAAGTGATTTGATAGTAAATCGTTACCCCTGTGCCTGTCGCATCGGGATCAATACCAACGGCGCCAACTTGGGCGGTGGTATTGGGTTTGCAGGCTCCAAGACTGCCGCGATCACTACCGAGATAGCTCGGTTCATCTTTGATATAGAACCCTGCGCTTGGGCCATTTCCAATGAAGCCACGTTCGGAGATGACGACCTCTGTACCCACGAAGAATTTCACTCCCGTGAGCACGTAATCCTCAAAGACCCAACCCGTTTTTTCTGCGCATTCAATTTGATAGAAGAATTCCTCCGACACAAGCGCGGTCTGCTTGAGCCGCACAATTGTATCGGTGGGGCATTCGCCGATCACATTATCTTCGGTGGCAAATTCAGGATTCTCCGTCATCGGCGCGGTCAGTATAACAACCTCAGGGGTCGCATCCTCGCCTGTGCCATCGGTTGTAGTAGCGCCATCTTCAGGAGTTTCGCCTTCAGCCTCCGTCGTCGCATCAGTAGCTTCTGGCTCTGGAAGCGCAGGTACTTCAATCAGCACCAGCGAGTCGGGGCGATACAGAATTTCTACGAGATACTGATCTTCGACCCAGCCCTGTAGATCTCCACAGTTGATGTTATAGAAAGCCGTGTTGCCAACCCGTTCAATGTTGTTGGTGGTAATTACACTTGAGGGCGCACATTCACCAATCTGGTTATCGGCGGTAGGCGCGGCGGCGGCGTTGGTCAAAGTCACGGTCTCGACATCGGGTCGAATCATGCCTAACCCACCAGTACCGGGGAGTGGGAGCGGCCCAAATAGGCGCTCTTGCTCAACCCAACCAGCACCACTTGAGCAGCGAATAAGATTCCAAACCTGTCCAGATAGAGGATCGCCAGCGGATTCCAACACTTCGACCACTTCATTGATCTTGCAACTCACTTGTGGGCCGGGGGTCGGCGGTTTTTGGCTGGCAATCGGGAAGACATCGCCATCTGCGCCGAGGCTGGTGGTCAATGCGCTTTCACCTCGTGGGAAGACAACGGGTCCCATGAGACGACCTTCATTGATCCAACCCACCGTACCACCACACGCAATGAGGTAGTACACCGTGTCTGGGTTTAGGCGGCCAATATAGAGGACTTCCAGTTCGGTATCATATTCACAAGAACCACGTGCATTGGTAACCCCCGGCGAAAGCTCTTCGGGGTTATCCGTCACGAAACATTGACTTGCACCGCCCCCCGCTGGACGTGGGCAGAGGAGCAAATCTGATAGGACAAATTTTGCTGGGTTGTTAGCGTCAGGTGGCGGCAAGGGGGTGCTTGTTGGAGGCGCGGGCGTGAATTCAAAGATACCCAGTGGATCGGGATCATCTGAATAACAAGCCAGTGCAGCCATCAACAAGGCGATAATCACCAGCAATGGTCTAGATAACTGCGACTTTCTCAACACCTGTAATCTCCTAGGTGAACTTCAAAAGATTTGTTCCAAAATCCCACAGTTCAAATTTTTATGGTGCAACAGGGAGTAGGGGCAGCAATATCCTACCCCTACCGGAACTGTGGTGAGACGAATTTATCTACCGCGTAGCCGGGGGTCGAGGGCGTCACGCAGACCGTCACCAAAGAAGTTGAACGCGAGCGTGAGCATAACCAAGGCGGCTGAGGGCACATAGATCATATGGCGATTGGAATAGAAACCACCTTCTTGACCCGCGCGGCTAATCATCTCACCCCAACTGGGGGTACCGGGCTGCACACCCAAGCCGATATAGCTTAGGAAGGCTTCGGCGAAGATGTAGCCGGGGATTGCCAATGTTTCGGCAACCAGCAGTGGGCCAATGATGTTGGGCAGCAGGTGGACGAAGATGATACGACGATCACGCGCCCCCACTGCACGGGCGGCCTCCACGAACTCTTTTTCACGATAGGACAAGACCTGTCCACGTGCCAGACGTGCCGTACCAATCCAGCTTAACAGGCCCAGCGCGATAAACAGGAAGAACAAACCACCGAGGTCTTTATTGATCTCGACGATAAACCCGACTATACCACTGGAGTCTTCATATTTGCTGGAGATTTCGCGGAAATAGACCTGCATGATGATGATGATGACCAAGCCGGGAATCCCATAGAGGAAGTCCACAAAACGCATCATTACATTGTCAATGCGCCCGCCATAGAACCCGGAAACCATCCCGTAGACCAAACCGAGCAGAAGACTGACCGACGAACCCACAAAGGCCACTGCAAGGGACACCTGAGCGCCATAAACGGTTTGGGTCATCCAGTCTTTACCACCACCATCGCTCCCCAAGATGTAGCACCATTGGCGCTGATTGGGGTCGGGAATTTCCACGCGGCAGGAATTGGGGAAGCGGGCACGCTGTTCTTCGGTCAACAGGGCACACCATGCTTTCCCTTGATCGAGGCCGTCACGGGCGCAATGTCCCGGTTCAGCATAGGGGTCAACACGGTCAAGGCCGGCGGGGTTGATCGTATGGCGAGCCTTGAATCCTTTGGGGGCATCAAGAAAGCTGATGTTTGACCACAGGCTGGCAGTGACCGCCATAAAAATGAAGAACGTGATGATGAAGAACGCCACAACCGCCATTTTATTACGACGGAATTGGCGCAGCGCGTCTCCCATTGGAGTAGAGCGTTTTTTCTGTTCTAGTCCTTCATCTTTCAATGAAATCGGTTTAGATGCTGTCATTCAAAATACTCCTCAAAAAACGATGAATGGAAACGGACTTTGGCATAGTCGCGGTTTCAACATTCAGCACTAAGTAACACGGTGGCAGGCTACCCAGTGACCCGGTAAAACTTCGATTAGTTCAGGATCCCAATCAAAGCACACA
Organism: Anaerolineae bacterium; assembly: GCA_019913005.1. Classification (GTDB taxonomy): domain Bacteria; phylum Chloroflexota; class Anaerolineae; order Aggregatilineales; family J027; genus CFX10. Next base: position 229,837 of record JAIOHL010000252.1, read on the forward strand.
TCAATCGCCACTGGACAGCGCGTATTGAAGTTGCAGCCGACGGGTGGATTGGCAGGGCTTGGTAAGTCGCCCTTCAAGATGATACGCTGGCGATTTTCCTCCACATCAGGGTCGGGTACGGGAACAGCCGACAAAAGGGCCTGTGTGTAAGGATGCAGCGGATTGGTATAAAGCTCTTCGCTCTCGGCCATCTCGACAATTTTGCCGAGATACATCACGGCCACGCGATCACAGATATGGCGTACCATGCTCAGGTCGTGGGCAATGAACAGATAAGTCAGACCCATATCGCGCTGCAAATCTTGAAGCAGATTGACTACCTGCGCTTGAATAGATACGTCTAACGCGGAAATAGGTTCATCACACACAATAAAGGAAGGCTCAAGGGCCAATGCGCGGGCCACTCCGATGCGCTGACGCTGACCGCCCGAAAACTCATGTGGATAGCGGTTGGCGAAGAAGGGGTTTAGCCCCACACGCTCCAACAATTCTTCCACACGTTTTTGGCGGTCTCTTTCACTGCCAATCCCATGCACGACCAGCGGTTCGCTGATGATACGGCTGATGCTCATACGTGGATTCAGCGAAGCATAGGGGTCTTGGAAAATGATCTGCATCTTACGACGCATTTCACGCAGGCTGTTGCCTTTGAGGGTCGTCAGTTCTGTGCCTTCAAAATTCACTGTCCCAGATGTCGCGCGATGGAGTTGGAGGATGGTACGGCCCGTCGTGGATTTGCCACAGCCGCTTTCCCCTACCAAACCCAGCGTCTCGCCTCGGAAAATATCAAAATCGAGGCCGTCTACCGCTTTCACGGCGGCGGTTTCGCGCTGAAAAATCAAACCGCTCTTAATTGGAAAATGCTTTTTTAGACCACGCACTGAGACGATGGGGTCGCCATAATCTTTCTTTTTTGCCGGGGCGGTCATCACTTTTTCACTTTTTGCTACGTTCGTCATATACCCTAACCTTGCATTACCATCTCAGGCCGAGTTTGTTCAGCCGTTCGCACATCAACCCAGCACGCTGCCAAATGTTCAGGATTTCCACCATCTACTGAAATCAGAGACGGTATTTCATCCCAACACTTGCTGATGACATAGGGGCAACGCGGCGAAAAGGGGCAGCCTGTCGGTGCGCTCCGCATATCGGGTGGTGAGCCTGTAATTGAAACGAGGTGCTGATTTTTTTGGTCGAGGCGCGGTAACGAGCTAATCAGGCCAAGTGTGTAGGGGTGACGGGTATCTTTATAGAGATCCTTCACCGGGCCACGTTCGACAATCAAGCCTGCATACATCACTTGCAAGGTATCCGCCAGACCAGCAACCACGCCGAGGTCGTGGGTAATCCAAATCATCGCCATGCCGATTTTATCACGCAGACGGCGCACCAAGTCCAGAATTTGGGCTTGGATGGTTACGTCGAGGGCGGTGGTGGGTTCGTCTGCAATCAGTAGTTGAGGGTTGCAAGACAAAGCCATCGCAATCATGGCACGTTGACGCATCCCACCCGAAAATTGGTGCGGATAATCACCGAGGCGACGATCTGCCATTGGGATACCAACCATTTGCAGCAGTTCAGCAGCACGACGGCGGGCTTGTTCATTGTCCATCCCGAGATGCAATTTGAGGGCTTCCGTAATCTGGCGACCAATCGTCAACACGGGGTTGAGTGAGGTCATGGGGTCTTGGAAGACCATTGCGATTTCGGCCCCACGCACTAACCGCATCTGCTCACGCGACAAGGACAGCAGTTCGCGTCCGCGAAAATTGACATTGCCTTCAATAGTGGCGGGTGGGGAGGGAACGAGTCCCATGATGGAGAGGGCATGAACACTTTTACCGCTGCCGCTTTCGCCCACAACGCCGAGCGTTTCCCCTTCATGCAGGGTATATGAGACGCCATTGACGGCGTAAACCAAACCTTCTTGGGTACTAAAGCGGGTTTTGAGGTCTTTAACCTCCATTAACAGGGCCAAAAGTTAACTCCTTCTCGTTTAAATCATATTTCACGCAAGAACGAGAATGTTTCTATTAAAATTGAACGGCGATTTTACGCGATGTCGCAGTTGCTTGCAACAATTCCCTAGCTACTGCAAATTTAGTTTGCATCTAAATTCACAAGAATTACTCGCTCACTTCTAGCAAAGTTCGACCCGATTGTGATTCTGGGTGAAACTTGCAAATCCTGTGAGGTAAGGGGGTTATCGCTATAATCTATCCCTAAGGGTGCAATTGTAATTAAACTCGTACAAACTATCCAGACGAAAGAAAAAATTTCATCGAATGACTCAACCAGCACTTCAGATTTTTAGCCCAAATGCCCATTCCACCCGCCAACTTGGTCAGCAGTTGGGTCAAGTATTGCAGCCGCGCGATGTGGTGTGTTTGGTCGGTGGTTTAGGCGCAGGCAAAACAACTTTTGCCGCCGGGGTGGGTCAAGGATGGGGCAGTACCAGCCGCCTCACCAGCCCAACCTATACGCTGGTACACGAGCATCATCGGTCAGCCGATTCCCTAACGCTTTATCATGTGGACGCCTATCGCTTGGAGACCCCCGATGCGCTGGAATCAGTCGGTTTTGGTGACATCTGGGAGGGTAATGGCCCGATTTTGATTGAATGGCCGGAACGCTTGGGCGAGATGCTGCCCATTGAGCATCTATGGATTGAAATTGAGGCAGAATCCGAATTGGACGAGAATCAGCGTACCCTACGTTTTTGGTCACAGGGGGAACGGGCTGGACAATTATTGGCAGAGTTTGAGGCGAGCAGAAAGTAGGCAAAGATGCTGCTGGCAATAGATACGGCTTCACGCGCATTAAGCATTGCCCTAACGGATGGGCAGCAACTATTGGCCGAACAAACATGGCACACGGCAAATCAGCACAGCGTTGAACTACCGCCTGCCGTCCATCATTTGCTGAATCGGGCTAGGGTAGAGCCGCGTCAACTGAGTGCGATAGGAGTGGCACAGGGGCCGGGGTCATTTACTGGATTACGTATTGGCATTGGGGTGGCAAAAGGCTTGGCGATGGCCCTCAATATCCCACTTATCCCTGTGATGACACTAGATATTGTCGCGGCAGGTACACCCCATTTTGATGGCCCACTGATTAGTATTGTGCAAGCTGGGCGGGGGCGCATCAATTACGGGCACTATCATTGGCAGGCGGGTGAATGGGACTTGATGGGTGATCTGCATAACACTGCATGGGCGGAGATGATTGCCCAAATCAACACTGGCCCTATCTTAATCAATGGGGAAATAGACCCGGCTGGCGAGGCGATACTGAAGGCGAGTGGCAAAACAATTAAACTGCTGCCGCCGTCCTATCGTTTGCGACGGGCGGGGTTTTTGGCCCAAATTGCGTGGGCACGGCTTCAGACTGGACATTTAATTCCTGCCGCCGAAATCAGACCCATTTATTTGCAGGCCGCCGGAGGTGCAGCCACATGACGCTGATACGAGCGATGACGCTTGCTGATATAGATCAGGTCTTGGAGATTGACCAGCAGTCGTTCCCGGTGTCTTGGTCAAGAGTGACCTTCCTCCATGAACTCAATGAGAACTCCAACGCCGATCTCGGAGTCGTGCTAAAATCTCAGCCAGTGGAGGAGGATAATACTAACTTTGGCATTATTCGCCGCCTGCTGCATCCCAAAATAGAGGATAGGGTCGCGGCCTATGCGGGGATGTGGATTCATGGACGGGAAGCGCATATCAGCACAATTGCCTCGCACCCAAATTTTCGTCGGCAGGGTTTGGGGGAATTGATGCTGATTGGCATGATTGGGCGAGGGATTGCACGGGGAGCGGATCATGTGGTGTTGGAAGTTCGGATTAGCAACACCCCTGCCCAGATGCTCTATCGAAAATACGAATTTGCCGCAATTGGTTTCTATCCGCGTTATTATCATGACAACCAAGAGGATGCCCTGTATATGGTTGCTCGCCCATTGGATGAAAACTATCTCATCCGACTGCGTGCGCGGGCAATTTTACTGGCGGCAAGACTCCCATTTACCGATGAATTTACTGGCCTGCACTTTGAGCAGGTGATAAGCGATGGTTCAAAGGAGTAACACATGGCCGAGGGATTGAGTTTAAAAGAGCGCCAGACGGCAATGGAAAAAATTGCCAGTGAGGTGCGGGTTTGCCCTAAGTGTCCGCTGTCCAAAAGCCGTACTAAAGCTGTCCCCGGTGATGGCCCAGTGAACGCGGAGATTATGTTTGTGGGGGAGGCTCCCGGCTTCCATGAAGATCAACAGGGGTTACCGTTTGTGGGGGCATCCGGCAAATATTTGGAGCAGTTGTTGGAATTAATTGGCCTGACCCGCAAGGATGTGTTTATCACCAATATCGTGCGTTGCCGTCCACCGCAAAATCGTGACCCTGAGCGGCTAGAAATTGAGACATGCGAACCCTATCTGGATCAACAGATTGCGCTTATTCAGCCAAGAATTATTGCGACATTGGGGCGTTACAGCATGGCGAAATTTTTCCCCGATGGCAAAATTTCCAAGATTCATGGCGTGCCGAAAAAAGAGGAAGGGCGAATTTATTATCCCCTGTTTCATCCGGCGGCGGTGCTGCGAAATCCAGCCCTGCGTGAACCGATGGAAGAAGATTTTAAGCGGATGAAGAAGCTGCTAGAGGAACTGCGGGCAGACGAGCCAGCCAAAGATGACGATGCACCACCGCCACCGCCACCACCGGAAAAGCCCCAACAATTATCGCTGTTCTAAAATTTCGACCCGGTGATGATAATTCTTTGTGCAGAATATATGTTCTATTACAGAGAGTTATATAAGCCGGGTTTGAATTCGTAACTGCCGTTACGGATTTATGGATATACACCATATAGAATAGGGTGAAGAAGGCCGTTAGATACGGGAAAGTGTGGTAGAGGAATCCCTTACTTGGATTTGGAGCGTTCGGCAAGTTCTGTCCCTTTATGCCCAGCCCAAGCATAGATAGGGCCAAGAATACTGGAACCGATTATAAAAAGTTTCCGATCAGTATATCTGGCCCGGTGTTTGCCCCATTCGCCTAGCCATCCTCTGTTTGCGATGCTATAGAGTGTAATTGACCCAAGATTTGCAACGAGAAAAGCGATAATCATGGATTGTATTGTTTCTTGCCGTCGGTCATCCATTGCCCTACCTCTTATTAGCACACGGGGCTGAAGCCGCCGTGCTCAATCTAGCGCAAAATGGTCAGCTAAGATGAAAACCGTTTTCTATTAGCATACAGCCAAAAGGGAGTTGAAGCACCATCCCACAGACTATGTTTGATCTGTCCAGCTTGCACAGGTGCGCTCAAATTCAGCTTGCCAGTAGGATTCGTAATCTTCCTCGGCGACGCTGACCACACCCTTAAAATAACCCGGTCCCGGACGACCATCGGATTTTCGCACGACCAGTGTAGCGAGATAGCCCCGTCCGGCTTTTTCATCATCAATACTGATGTCACGCAATAGGCCCGACATGGCATAGCTATAGGGGTTGATTTCGGCAGTTTGAATTAGACCCGCCAATTCACCATAGGTAATGGTTTTGCGCTGGCGGGCATGATCTACAAGGATTTCAAACGCCTCTTGTTTGATCTTCTCCCATGTTTCGAGCAAATACCCAAATTTGCGTGGTGGTCTTGGCATGGTAGCTCTCCTTATGTTGAATTCGTGGTCTATTCGATAGATTTGCGGAGATAGACAATATCTTCGACGCCAGTGGAAAAGCGCAGATTGATGGTGCGGTTGGGGACAAAGCCGACCCGTTCGTAGAGGGCGATGGCGCGAGTATTGTTCACCCGTGCGCCGATTTCGACGGTTTTGCTGCCCAATTGTTGGGCGAGACAGGTGAGTTCATCGAGGAGGGCTGTGCCGATACCGAGACCGCGCAGTTCCCCGCTGACCACTAAATCACTGATTTCAGCGACCTGTGACCAAATCGTGACCAAGCCAAATGCACAGGCTTGATTATTTACTACCGCCACCCGTGCCCCACCTCGGTTGCGATTTTGGAGGGTGAAGGCACGCCGGAACATCATTTCTACGTAGGCCCGATTTTGATCGGCCCAACACGCCTCATGCAGTCGGCGGGCATCACTACGTTGAAGTTCGCGGAAAGTGACTTCGGGGTTCATGCAACCTCCGGGCATTATAAACACAGAAAAGCCGTTCGCGCATTGAGAGGGAAACGGCTATGCCTGTTGGGTATTGGGTGTCGAAAACTGCATTGGCCTAAAGATAAGAGGACTAAGATTCTTCCTCAATCACAATGACTTCACGGCCTTTATACGTGCCGCAGTTTGGGCAGACACGATGGGACACCTTGTATTCGCCACAGTTATCGCAGCGTACCAAATGCGCCAGCGTCAGGGCGTCGTGGGAACGACGGTTGCCGCGCTTGCGACGGGACAGTTTACGTTTGGGTAGAGGACCCATGAGATATTCCGCCTCTGTTTCAATTCCAAAAGCTAACGATTACGCTATTCAACAGCGGACGGCATGATAGCATTAACCACCGCCGAAAACAAGGGTAATCGGCGCTTTAATCCGAACTTCCCGCATCCACCAGTTCTTCCTTTTCCACCTTGAGTGCTTTGGGAGCAGAGGGGACAGGCGGCTGAACTGGGATAGCGGGGGATGGCGGCGGTGCGGCTTGCATCACCTGAGCTTGGGCGGCAGCCTGAGCACGAATATCACGATCTTGAGCGATCTTGGTGACGCCGTTCCGTACAATGGTCAGGGTACGGAGCAGGTGGCTTTCCAATTCTTTCAGCACGTCCATGACATAGGAATCGGCTTCATCCCGAATGGCGGCGGCTTCTTGGCGGGCCTGATTCAGAATATTTTCGGCGCGATGTTGGGCCGTCTGGACAATGGCATCCCGATGAACCAACTCGTCTGATTTTTGGCGAGCCAAATCCAGCATCCGGGTGGCTTCTTCGTTGGCCTGTGCGATCAAGCGGTCACGCTGGTTGACGACACGGGTCGCCTTTTCGATTTGTTCGGGAATCGAAATCCGCATCTGGTCAATAATTTCCAATGCCCGTTCCTCGTCAATGACGGTGAACTTGCTCATGGGCAGATGCCGACCTTCATCAATGAGGTCTTCCAAGCGGTCAACTAAGTGTTGAATATCCATTAATGCCCTCCTCGGCCAGATTCAGATGGTTGACCGGGCCATTAAATGATCAGTTTACCAGTAATTTTGACTACCCTATTTCGGCATAACGCTTGCGTAGGGCTTCGGCGACACGGTGCGGCACCATCGAACTGACATCACCACCCAATGAAGCAATTTCACGCACGGTGCTGGAGCTAATATGGATAAACTGCTCGCCCGTGATGAAATTGACCTGCTCCAAATGTGGCGCGAGTCGCTGATTTGCCAGCGCCATGCGAAATTCAAACTCAAAATCGGAAAAGACGCGCAACCCACGAACGAGGATGTGTGCCTCTGCCGCTTTTAAATAGTCTACAGTCAATCCGGTGTAGGATGCAACTTTTACGTTGGAAAGCCCTTCCATGGCCTCCTTCAAAAAGCCCAAACGCTCCTCCACCGTAAACAACATTGGCTTGTTGGGTGGGTTTTCGTAAACCGCTACAATCACTTCGTCGAAAACATGGGCGGCGCGACGGGCAATATCAATATGCCCATAATGCACGGGATTGAACGAACCGGGAAAAACAGCACGGCGAAAACCGGCCATAAAAACGCTCCTAGGAGTTAAATTTGATACAATCCGTATCAGGCGTATGAAAACTCTAACTTAAATCCGTCCGGCGCTCTTGCAACAGACGGACACGACGCGCCAATAGTTGATGTTCAGGCATGGTTAACAAGGGATCTTCGGCATAGATGGCACGGCTTTCTTTCTGGGCCAACTCGACCAACTGCACATCCATTGATTGGTCAAATCGCACGGCGCCATAACCTGCCTGACGTGTACCCAACAAATCCCCCGGCCCGCGCAATTGCCAATCGAGTTCGGCCAGCGCAAAACCATCGTTCAACGTTTCAAATTTGCGGAGGCGTTCGACAGCTTCAGGATTATCTGAATCACTGATGAGCAGGCAGAACGACTGATGTTCGCCGCGCCCGACCCGTCCCCGGAATTGGTGGAGTTGGGCAAGGCCAAAACGATTCGCGCCTTCGATTAGAATGGCGGTGGCGTTGGGCACATCAATGCCGACTTCGATGACTGAGGTCGAAATTAAGACCTGAATTTCGCCATGTGCAAAGGCTGCCATGACCTCATCTTTTTCAGAGGGTTTCAATCGTCCGTGCATCAAACCGCAGCGATAGTGCCGGAAAATGGTGGTGCTGAGTTCGTCAAAGGCTTCGACAGCCGAACGGCTTTCACTGTCGTCGGAGGCTTCGACCAGCGGATAGACGATAAAGGCTTGGCGACCTTCTTCCAATTGATGCTTGATAAAGCTGTAGGCCCGTTCACGTTCGGGAGCAAACAGCAGCTTGGTCTCAATCGGCTGGCGACCCGGCGGCATTTCATCCAACACGGTCAAATCAAGGTCGGCGTACATCGTTAGGGCCAGTGTGCGTGGGATGGGGGTGGCGGTCATCACCAAAACGTGCGGGTTGGTACCCTTGCCGCGTAGTGCCCCGCGTTCATCCACACCAAAACGATGCTGCTCGTCAATAATCGCCAATGCCAGATGGTTAAATTCGACATTCTCTTGAATCAGGGCATGAGTGCCGATCACGACCTGTACGCTGCCATTGGCAAGACCCTCATAAATATCGCGGCGTTGCGGTTCGGGGGTGCTGCCTGTCAATAATTGAATATTGACATTCTCACCACCCGATACCCCCGCAAACAATTTACGAATGCCCTGATAATGTTGCTCGGCTAAAATGCTGGTGGGGGCCATCAATGCAGACTGCTTGCCATTGGCAATCGCTACACCGAGGGCCATTGCCGCGATGACCGTTTTGCCTGAGCCGACATCGCCCTGTAACAAGCGGTTCATCGGAATGGCTTGAGTTAAATCTTGGCGGATGGCGTCAATGGCTTTGTGCTGTGCCCCGGTCAATTGATAAGGTAGGCCACCGAGAAAGCTCTGTACCCATTCATCGGTGACGGTCAGCGGGATGCCGGGGACGGATTGCCAGACCTGTCGTTTTGCCAAAATCCCCAATTGCAAGAGCATCAATTCATCGAAGGCAAGGCGCTGCTGGGCATATTCCAAAAATTCCCATTTTTGCGGGAGGTGGATTTGGCGTAAGGCCCAGCCAAGATCAACCATCTCGGTGCGTTCCAAAACGCTTTCTGGCATGTAGTCGGGTAGTTTATTGGCCCAGTTGTCCAGTACCTCACGCATCAGCTTGCGCACGATTTTGGAGGAGAGGCCCTGTGTCAGTGGATAGACGGGGATAATGCCACCCTGCTGCAAACTGCGCTGGTCTACCAATTCCCATTCCGGGTTGGACATGCTGAGTTCACCCCGGAACAGATCGGTTTTGCCGTACATGGCAATTTGCATCCCGATTTTCAACATGCGTTTGAGATAGGGTTGGTTGAAAAAGGTGACATTGATTTTGCCCGCCCCATCTTCTACCAAGACACTGATGAACGGGCGACCCTCGCGGGATTTTAATTCGACGATGCGCTGAATTGTGCCAATGGCTGCCGTTTGCTGATAGGGCTTGAGGTGGCTGAGGGGCAGCAAGCGGGTGTAGTCGTCATAGCGGCGTGGCATAAAAAACAGCAGGTCGCCTAATGTCGCAATCCCTAATCGGGCCAACTGCTCGGCCCGTTTATCACCAACCCCCTTCAAATTTTGCACACGGTCATTGAGATGGCCCATCACCTCACGAGCGGCATCAATATCAACCGATTTGCGTGGGGCGCGGCGCGGCTTGGGAGCACGGACTTGCGATTTGCGGTCTAATGTGGCTGGGGCGACAAATTCAATCACTTCCAATGAGGAGGTGATGACATCTTCCTTAAATGAACCCTCATCCTCGTCGTCCTCGCCGCCATCGTCAAATTTGGATTTGGCGGGCGGGCGCGGCGCGGGTTTGGGAGGTGGTGCAGGTCGCGGGGCAGGTGGTTTTGGTGGTGCAGGTGGTGGGCTTGCCGCTGGTTCAGCCGCCACTGGTCTCGGCGAAGCCGAGGGCGGAGGCGCTGTTTGAGTAGCAGACGGGGCGCCAGGTGGGACCCATTCCACTGCATAGGCCGGATTTTGAGGTGCTCGTCCGGTGATACGCCCCATCATATATTTGATGGACTGCTGACGTTTGTCGCGGTCTTCCAAACTGCCATACTCGGTCATGACCTTGCCGAGTTCTTCGATCAGGTTATGTTGAGCAGGTGTTTTGGCTTGCTGGTGGGCATCGCGTGACCAGTTGGGAATATACGATTGCAGCCCGCCAATGACCGCCGTGTTTTTATAGCCGGTATCTTGTTCTAGCCGCATTATTTTGATTAGTGTTTCAAGTGCTGAAGCCATCTTGGGTTTCAATAAATCTCCATAACCATACGCTATGCTTTGGCTTTGATAAGGGCCAGTCCAACTGCATTGGGGCCAACGTGCGTGCCAATGGCGGGGGTAATATCCACCATATTGAGATGCTCTTGAGGGGCGATGTCTCGCACCAACTCCATGAGCTTTTGCCCGCGCTCCGGATTAAACGAGTGCAGCACCGTCAATCGCTCCAATGGGACTTCGCGGTGGGCAATATCGGCCATTTCTTTGATTGCTTTCTCAAAGGTACGTACTCGCCCGGCGGTGTTGACATCCCCTTCGCGTACATCAATGATGGGTTTGATTTGGAGGAGCGCCCCGACATTGGCTTGTGCCCATCCTACGCGGCCACTGCGCCGCAAATATTCGAGGGTATCCAACACGGCATATAGACGTGCCCGTGAGCGCATCTCGCTGATGAGCGCTTTGATATTCTCGACGGTTGCCCCTTTTTCGGCGGCCTCGGCAGCAGCAATCGCCATCCAACCCTGCGCCATCGTCAGGGTACCGCTATCAATCACGGTGATTTTCTCAGGTGAAACTTCGTTGGCGGCGACCACCATCCCGTTATAGATGCCGCTGAGTTTGCTGGCAACCGAAAACGCGATTACATGGTCAGCATCAGCAAGGGCCTCTTGGAAAATCTTAGCTCCCATGCCGGGGGGTGGAGCGGCTGTCGTTGGTAATTCAGTGGCTTGGGCAAGGCGCTTATAAAATTCTTGGCGCGACAGGGAGACTCCATCATCGGGGAAACTTTGTGCGCCAAAATTGACATAATCCGGGACAGTCCGAATGTCATGTTTTTTCGCTAGGTCGGACGGGATGTCTGCCGCGCTGTCTACGACGATTTTGATTTTGCTCACGCGATAATATCCTCTTCTTCACCTTCCAAAATGACCAGTCCCGTTGCATCGCCCCCCAGCAAACTTCCAATGGAAGGATCATATAACATGGTGGGGAAATCTTGCCCCTGCAATTCCAGTGCGAGACGGTCTTGCAGCATCCGAATGGGTTCGGTTAATGTGGTTGTGTGGGTCAACAGGGCCATTTGGTCAATGCTGGCGAATTCCATCGCAAATTCGGCTAATTTTTCAACCGCTTGGGCATGGGTGCGGGCTTTTTCCATAATCATCAACTGCCCTTCCTCAATGGTGAGAAACGGCATGATGCCCAACATCGTCCCCAGAATCGTTTGGGCTGCGCCGATAAAGCCCTGTTCACGGATCATGTTCATTTTTTCGACATAAAAAACCGCATAAATGCGCGGGATGGTGCGTCGAACCAAGCGCACGATGTCTTCTAAATCATCGGCTTCGCTGGCGATTTGACCGGTTTTATCTACCAGCATCCCCAACCCGGCGGAGATGGTTTGCGAGTCTACGACTTCAATATCGCAACGCCCCAACAGCATTTGGCTAGCAGCCTTGGCATTGTGGCAGACATGCCCCAATCGAGCCGAAAGATGCAAGGAGATGATTTGATTGACATCCCGATTGAGCCACTTGTAGACCTCTAAAAATTCTTCTGGTGTCGGTGGGATCAGCTTCGGGATGACATTCTCACGTTGGATGCGTCGCAGAAATTCCTCGGCCCCAATGTCGAAGCCAAGCCGATAGGTGGTTTCACCTATTTGCAGGCGCAGTGGAACCACCGTAACCTCATAACGTTTGACGATGGTGGGGTCAATAAAAAGGGCTGAACTATCGGTGACGATACGTACCTTATTCAAGGTTGCTTTTTCCTGAGAGTGCCGCTATTCCACACTGAATATTACCTGATAATGCGGCTGTCCCCCATAGACAGTTTCAAATTCCAAATTGGGGTAGGCGTCGGCGAGGGCTTCGGATAAATTTTGCACTTCACTTTCGTGTAGCGAGTCACCATAATAGAGGGTAATCAGTTCCATAGTGTCTAGATCATCAATGGCAGCTAGTAAGCCACGCACGGCATCCCCGACTGAATCTCCTGAGAATCGGAGTTTACCATTCAACAGGCCGATAATTTGGCCCTCTTTGACCTTGACCCCATCCAATTCAACAGAACGGGTAGCCGTCGTGACTTCGCCGGTAAACACGTTGTCTTTGGCTTTGGTCATGGCTGCTGCTACATCCGCCAAATTGCCATCGGGTTGATAGGGCAGCATGGCGCTAACCCCTTCGGTAAAGGAACGAGTTGGCACTACCACACACTGCTTGTCGGAGATCAGTTTGGCAGCTTGTTCGGCGGCCAGAATGATATTTTTGTTGTTGGGCAGGATGATGATTTTGTCAGTGTTGATCTTGCCAATCGCCTTGAGGATTTCTTCGGTGCTGGGGTTGTTGGTTTGCCCACCATTGACCAAGCCCGCGACGCCTAGCTGTTGAAATACACCTGCTAATCCATCGCCGGCGACGACGGCGACGACTCCAATTTGACCGGGTTGGATGGTGGTCAGTTCCAGATCATCTACACTAAAGGATTTTTCCTGCTCGGTGCGCTTTTTGAGATATTCCTCATACTGCACCTGCATATTTTCGACCACAACATCTAGCAGAACACCGAGATTCGCGCCGTAGTGGAGGGGGTGGCCGGGATTATGGACATGCACATGAACTTTGACAGCGGTGTCATTCCCCACGACGACCACTGAATCACCCATACTCTCCATCGCAGCTTTGACCACATCAGGATTTAAGCCCTCGCCTTTGATGACAAATTGTACATCATAGCCATAGCCCAATTCGCCGGGGTCAAGCACTTCAGCCAGATTATGTTCTTCGTGATCTAATTCAGCATCGGTGGGGATAGCTTGGCCTTCAATCTGAACGCTCTGACCTTTTAAGTGGCGCAGCATCCCTTCAAGGATATAGACCAATCCCACCCCCCCTGAATCTACGACGCCAGCCTCTTTCAACCGGGGTAGGAGATTGGGCGTATTCTCGACTGATGCCCAACCACGTGCCACCATTTTTTCAAGCAGTTCATGTAAATTGGGTGTCGTGGCAACCTGCGCCTCGGCTTCTTCGGTCATCTCTCTAGCGACAGTCAAAATTGTGCCTTCTACCGGACGCTGGACACCGCGATAGGCCATGTCCGTTGCCATGCGTAGGGCCGCCACCATTTGGGGAGCATCAAAAGATTTGGTGTCACCGAGGGACTGGGCAAATCCTTTCCATAACTGCGACATAATCGTTCCAGAATTACCGCGCGATCCCATCATCGCTCCATAGGCGATTTTTTGGGCAACCTTGCCTACGCTGGTGGAATTTTCGAGGGCGACTTCATTACAGGCGTTACGCATGGTCAACAGCATGTTTGTTCCTGTATCCCCATCTGGAACTGGGAATACATTGAGTTCATTGACTTGGCGGTAATGGCTTTCTAACCAATGGAGGCCAGCATTTGCCAAAGATTTAAGTTGATGCCCATCACACGTCAGATTAAATTGCGCTGTTTGTTCAGTCATAAGACTTCCGATAAATCCTACGATGATTTACTGGCCTTGGGTTGTTGGCTAATGCGAAGGCCCTGTACATGAACGTTGACACTTTTTACAGGCATGGTGGTATTTTGTTCGATGACATAACGCACGCTGTTGATAATGCTGGATGAAACGCTGGCAATGCGAATGCCATGTTCCAAGATCACGTAAATATCAATAGCGATCTCGTTATCCTCGATTTGGATTGCCACCCCCCGGTGCGGATCACGGGTTAACGTAGCAGCAACACCCGACGTCCGATTGGCGGTTGCCATGCTAACAACCCCATACGTCTGTGTAACGGTATGGCTGACCAAGCTGGCAATCGCGGTTGGCGAAATTTCAATTATTCCATGAACGTTCTCTTTTGTCGTCATGCAGTTTTCTTTCTTGGGCTACCCTTGCAGTTAGGCGGGCATTGTGGTATGGTATTGCCCCGATTTCCGGCGATAGATCAACAAGTTTAGCAGACGGGATACTCTCATGGCGAAATGTGAATACTGCGGAAAACACACGCAGTTTGGTCAGAACAATCCTTTTTCGCAAAAGAAAACAAAACGTACCTTTAAACCCAACCTGCAAAAAGTTCAGGTATCGGAAGAAGGCCGCGTCGTTTCGCGCGTACTCTGCACCAAATGCGTCAAGAACATCGGTAAACACCGTAATCGGCCTGTGGTGAAAAAAGCAACCGCTTAACACAGGTTGTTCACCCTTGATACTCCGGAAGGCCAGCTCGTGCTGGCTTTTTGGTTACTGTCATGCTTGATCTTTTGTGATGGCCTGTTGAATTGCTTTAATACCGCTGGCAATGCCTCCATTGGCCGCAAAAATGCTATTGCCCGCAATCAACACATTCGCACCAGCCTCTAGCACTTGTGGTGTTGTATGGGCATCAATCCCGCCATCTACTCCAATATCCACTGACCGTTCCCCAACCATCTGCCGAATTTGTCGAATTTTAGGCAGTGTCTCCGGTAAAAACGTCTGCCCACCAAAACCGGGATTGACAGTCATTACCAAAACAATATCCACAAGATGTATAATTTCGCTTAACAAAGTAGCCGGGGTATGGGGATTAATGGCGACCCCCGCCAATACACCTAACGACTTTATACTTTGCAGGGTGCGGTGTAAATGTGGACAGACCTCAAGGTGAACCGTTAGGGCCGAGGCGCCAGCATCTACAAATGCTTGGAGATGGCGGTCTGGCTCAATAATCATTAAATGCACATCCAATGGGAGGTTGGTGGCTTGGCGAATGGCCTTGACGACCAACGGTCCCATCGTGATATTGGGCACGAATACGCCATCCATGACGTCAATGTGGATTTGAGATGCACCATGTTTAGCGGCGACTTGAATTTGTTCACCCAGCCGGGTGAAATCTGCCGAAAGCACAGAAGGAGCAATTTTGATGGGTTGGGCCACGAAATCAGAGTCCTTGATAGTAGAATCTGTCGTCAACCGGAAGATTTTAACGTTATAGGTGTATAAAAACAATCGTGCGTCAGAATTTAGACATTGTGAAATTGATAAATATAACACAAATTTAGTGATTGATTTTGGCACGTATCTTGATTTAAACTTAATTATGTAAAATACCGATTGCCTTAGCCTCTGGATTCAAAATTTAGCAAATACATTTGAAGGACTGATCACTTGAGAATCTAGGAGTCCAATGGTTAAGCACATGACAACATTTTCTAGCTTGGAACCCCCAAACACCAACACAATTTCTGACTCCTCTTCATTAGGAAATCCATTCGATATTGCCACCACACAGTTATCCCAGATTATGTCTCGCTTGCCGGGGATTATGTGGACGACGGATAAAAACCTAGTCATCACTCATATAAATGGAGCAGGCCTAAATTTGCTGAATCGCAGCCCGCAAGAATATATTGGGCGCAATTTGGCTGAAATTGTTGACTCTCAGCAGCTTTCTTCTATCGCAGTCTCGGAGCATCAAAAAGCTCTCGCGGGTAAAGTGGGGCATTACGAAATTGCCGTAGATCAGCGCCAACTTGAAGTGACCGTGCAATCGTTGTTGGATGAACAAGGCCAAACCATTGGCTGTGTGGCGTTGGCCGTTGATATTACCAATCAAAAAGAAGCCGAACGTGCGCTGGCGTATATTTCAGATCGGATGATCTTGCTTAATCGGGTGATTTCGCTGGCAGGTTCGACTCTCAATGTCAATAAGGTGCTAGAAGTGGCGTGTCAGGAATTGGCCCAAACATTTGGTGTGCCCCAAGTTGCGGCTGCCCTTTTTGATGAGAACCAAATTGAGGGCCGTATTGTTGCGGAATATCTCGCTCCCGCTTGCATCTCGGCGATGGGGATGACATTTCCATTACGGAGCAATCCTCTAAATGAAAACCTCATTCAGTTCAAAAATCCGATTGCGATTACGGATGTCATGACCGACCCGCTAACCGTGCAGGTGCGATCCATCATGCAAGAGCGGAAAACGATCTCGATTTTGATTGTGCCTTTAACCGTAAGGGGAGAGGTGATTGGGTCCATTGGGATTGATTCACCTGTCGCGCGGGAATTTACTCAAGATGAAATTGAATTGGCCGCCGCCGTCGCTTTATCGGTGTCGCAAGCTTTGGACAACGGAATGCTGCATCAGCAGTTGGAATCGCACAATGAGCGGTTGGCCCAATTGGTCGAAAAACGTACTGCCGAATTGCAGCGGGTTAATGAGCGCATGACCGCCATTTTAAACGGCAGTAGTGATGCGATTATCTTTACCCACAATGATGGCACCATTCGTAATACCAACGAGGCTTTTGACCGATTATTTGGTTATGCGCCGGATGAAGCCTTTAGTTCTCCAATTGAAATTTTGGCCGAACCTCCCTTTGACCAACCACTAATCGAGGCGCTTAGAACGGCGGTTCAGACGGGTGAGCCACAGCGCCTTACCATCATTGCTCGCCGCAGTGATAACACCACCTTTGACGCTGACGTTGCGCTTTCTTCTGTGCCCGAAACCCATCAGGTAGCAGGGGGTACGGTATGCAGCCTGCGTGATATTACCCAATTCAAAGAAGTAGAACGCCTCAAGGATCGTTTTGTTTCGACAGTTAGCCACGAGTTACGCACGCCTATCACAGGTATACTGTTGGGGGCTAACAGTCTGCATCAACATTATCCCCGTTTAAGTGATACCCAACGCCTCGAAATTATCCGCCGCATTCTCGATCAATCTGCCTCATTGGCCGAACTGATTGAGGGGATTCTTTCGTTGTCGCGGTTTGATTTGCAGAAGCATCGCACGGAAGCCGTTCGGGTAGATATGGTGGAATCCGTTGTGTCTATTGTGGAGGAATTTCGCCTTACCATCCAAGACAAGCGGTTGACCCTCGAGCTTACCAAACCAACCAAACCAGCTTTTGTACGTGGATCACGCCTCGATTTTTCGCGGATATGGCGCAATTTAATTGACAACGCGATCAAATATACCCCCGAGGGCAAAGTTTTAGTGGTATTGAAGACCGTTGATACTACGTCCGGGTCAGTGTCGGATGATCTTAAACCACACGATCTACCCGCTGGACTTTACGTTGTGGGGCAAGTATCGGATAGCGGTCGGGGTATTCCGGCGAATGATATGACGCATTTGTTCACACGGTTTTATCGTGGCAATGCGTCGCAAAGTAATATTCCCGGCAGTGGGCTGGGACTCTCATTAGTTAAAGAAATCGTGACCTTTTACAAAGGAACAATCACCGTAAGAAGTGAAGCGGGCGTTGGAAGCACCTTTACCTTTTGGCTGCCTGCGGACACAGCGGATGTTACCGACACGGAGGAACCACCGGTATGACCAAAGTGATGATTGTTGAAGATACCCGGCCCTTGTTGGAGGGTATCGCGTTTGAACTCGAAATGCGGGGCTATGAAGTATTGACCGCCCCCGATGGACTGGCGGCCCTCAAGGTGTTGGACGATTTAAAGAATAACGGACTGCCGGATGTGATTGTCAGTGATATTGCCATGCCTAATTTGGACGGCTATCAATTATTCGAGCGTGTCCAAGCCAATGAGGACTGGCAGGCGATCCCTTTCATTTTCTTGACGGCACTGGCCTCCGAAAAAGATGTTCAATATGGCAAGCGTCTGGGGGCCGATGATTATTTAATTAAACCTTTTAAGCCGGAAGAATTAGTGATTGCCATTGAAAATAAGAAGCGTCGTTTTGAGCAGTTAAAAGCAAGTAGCGAACGCAAATTGGATGTTGTACGGCAGCAGTTAATGGCAATGATTTCGCACGAACTGCGGACACCGCTCACCGCGATCTATGGCGGGGCCGAGCTTTTGGCAGATGATTTTGCGCTGGATGAAGATGATATTTCCAAACAGGCCCTTGAACTCATCCAATCGGGGGCGCGACGCCTCAACCGCCTCGTTAATGAAGTGTTATGGCTAGTCCAATTTAACAGTGGGCATCTTCAGCAGACGTTTGACACGATGGCGCGGTCTTACGATCTGCGGGAGATTTTGCAGACGGCGCGTGAAGTTTTGAACTTTGAAGTGGTAACGGATCGGATTGTGTTGTATCAGAATCAAGATGATGCGGCCCTGTGGGTGAATGGCCTACGGGATGTGTTGGTGATGGTTTTTATGGAAGCCTTCCACAATGCGCTGCGTTTCTCTCAAGAGAATACACCGGTTGACCTTACCCTTCAGGTTAGTGGCAATCAGGTGACGATTGAACTGACCGATTATGGCAGTGGGATTGCTGCTGGGGACATTGATAAGGTCTGGGAACCCTTTGTGCAATCGGATCGCCGTACTCATGAGCAGCAAGGCATGGGTCTAGGCTTAACCCTTATCCGCGAAGGCGTTCGGCTGCACGGTGGTGATTGCAAGTTATACAGTGAACTCAATAAAGGGACGATGCTGGTCGTCCAACTCCCACTCGCTAAATAGCAGATAAGGCACACGACAAATTTTATGGCACGCATCCTCATTGCCGAAGACAACCAGAACTTGGTCTATCAACTTCAAATTGAACTCACTATGCAAGGCTATGAAGTCAGTTGTGCGCTCGATGGGGTAGAGGCATTGGATCGGCTAAAAAACGAATCTTTGCCTGACCTCATTATCAGCGATGTTAGTATGCCCAACATGGACGGCTTTGAGTTTTATGCGGCGGTACGCAGCAACTCAGCATGGGTAGATATTCCCTTTATCTTTCTGACCGCACGTGACAGCGATGCTGATAAAGACATGGGCTATGGATTAGGAGCGGATGATTATATTATCAAGCCTTTCCAAACTGACCATCTGCTGCGGGTAATCACGGGCAAACTGAAGCGCCGTCAGATGCTGCAAGCCTCATTCGATGAACAGCGCACCGCTCTTGAACGGGTGAAGAAAGAACTTACCCAAATGGTTGCCCACGAACTCCGCACGCCACTGGTGTCTATTAATTTGGTGCTGCAAATTATCTCACGGCAAATGGGTCAGCTTTCTGAGTCCCAACTCCAAGAGTTGTTGGATACGATGAGTGCAGGCAGCAATCGCCTGAATCGCCTAACCGACCAGATGGTTTTCCTCACCCAACTGGAAGCGGGGGCATTAAACAAACAGGATATTTTGGAATCCGGCTTTCCGATTCATATCAGCGATATTATGACCTTAGCGATCAATCGCGCCCGCCTATTTGCCTATCGCCAACCCAATATTTCAGTAGCCCTTGACGAGCGTGACCACCAGATTAAGGTGATGTGTGATAAGCGTGCCCTCGAACATGCGCTGGCCGAAGTGATTTCTAACGCCATGATATTTTCGCCACCGGATGGAGCCATCGAAGTTAGTCAGTGGAAGGCAAATGGGCGCGGATGGATTAGTATCACCGATCATGGCAGTGGCATGACCCCTGAGCAAGTCCGTCAGGCCATGCAGAAATTCCAACAGATCAACCGCGAATCCCAAGAACAACAGGGAGTCGGTTTGGGCCTGCCATTGGCAATCAACATCATCGAAGCGCACGGCGGCAACCTCGACATCAAATCCGTGCTTGGCAAGGGGACACAAGTCATCATTGATCTACCCCTCCTCACATGATAGTCCACTTGATTAGAGGTCTAGTGACTTTTTGTACTGTTGGCAAATTCCCGCTTGGGTAAACATTAGATGGGGGATAGAAAACAATTGTAGATCAGCACTCAAAGGAATTCTAATGCCTCGGAATGATCCGCGTATTCTTGAACTTCGTGCGTTACGCGAAAAATCTAGACAAGGTGGCGGTGTCCAGCGAATTGAGAAGCAGCATCAAAAAGGTAAAATGACCGCCCGCGAACGGTTGAGTCTGCTGCTTGACCCCGGCACATTTAATGAACTTGAACCTTTCATTACCCATCAAGACCCACAAGCTCAGTCACAGGGAGAAAAATATCTGGGCGAGGGTGTGGTTACGGGTTACGGCCAAATTGAGGGGCGCACGGTGTATGTGTATGCCCAAGATTTTACGATTTTTGGTGGCACACTCAGCGAAATGCAGAGCCATAAAATCTGCCGTGTGATGGATTTGGCGCTACGCAACGGGGTACCTATCATCGGGCTGATTGATTCCGGTGGTGCCCGTATCCAAGATGGGGTCAGTAGCCTTGCCGGATATGCCGAAATTTTCCGTCGCAACGCCCAATATTCAGGGGTCATCCCCCAAATTAGCCTAATGCTTGGGCCGTGCGCGGGTGGAGCGGCCTATTCACCGGCGCTGACGGACATTCTGATTATGGTCGAAAACACCTCGTTCATGTTTCTAACTGGGCCTGAAGTGATTAAAACCGTGACGGGCGAGGTAATAGATGCAGAACAGTTGGGTGGCGCCTATACCCATACGGCGGTGAGTGGGGTGGCGCATCTGGCAACCGCATCTGAAAATGAAGCCCTTGCAATGTGCCGCCGGGTCTTGAGCTATCTGCCTTCCAATAATGTCGAAAATCCGCCCTATTACCCGCCCCAAGATGACCCACTGCGGATGGAACCCCAGTTAAATGAAATAGTCCCACTCGATTCTACTACGCCCTATCACATGCATGAAGTTATTGATCTGATTGTGGACGAACGGTCATTCCTTGAACTGCAACCGCATTGGGGACAAAATGCCATTACCGGGTTCGCTCGGATTGGTGGACACAGTGTTGGAATTGTGGCGCAAGAACCAACCAGCATGGCCGGGGTGATTGATATTGATGCGTCCGACAAAATGACCCGTTTTGTGCGTATGTGTGACTGCTTCAACGTACCGATTGTCACTTTTGTGGATTCACCCGGATTTTTGCCGGGGGTGGATCAAGAACATCGGGGCATTATCCGGCATGGCGCGAAACTGCTCTATGGTTATTCCGAAGCGACAGTCCCCAAGATTTGCGTGATTACCCGTAAAGCCTATGGGGGGGCCTATGTGGTGATGAGCAGCAAATATTTGGGAACCGACATCACCTATGCGTGGCCGAGTGCCGAAGTTGCGGTGATGGGGCCAGAAGGGGCGGTTGGGATTATCTATAAAGGCCAGATCGAGAAAGCTGCCGATCCCGCCGCCGAACGTCAGCGCTTGTTGGATGAGTATCGCCGCAAATGGAATAACCCGTATCAAGCAGCCGGGGCTGGTTATGTGGATGATGTCATCGAGCCATCGGAAACGCGCCCCAAAATCATTGCCGCTCTCGCCGCCCTGCGTGATAAATACGCTCCTAATCCGCCCCGCAAACATGGCAATATGCCCGTTTAATCGAGGGGATGATACACAATGGCTGAAAATCTTTCGACAGCCCTACAAATCACGGTGATTGGCATGGGGTTGGTCTTTGGGGGAATTCTGATTTTGTGGGGACTGATGGCCGTATTGCTCAGGCTAACCACGCCTAAAGATGTGACAACCGAAGTTCCCTCTACGGGTGACGCTGAAACCGACGAGGCCTATGCACAAAAACGTCGAGTGGCTGCGCTGGCAGTCGCAATCGCGTTGGCCCACGAGCGCGATCAGCAAAAGCCTCAACCATTCCCAATGCCGCCAACTGCAATTGTAAGCGCATGGCAGGCGGTCATGCGCACCAATCAATTAAGACGCCGAGGGACGCGATGAAGTATCGAATGACGGTCAATGACCAAACCTATGAAGTTGAAATTATAGATTTACACGCCTCCCCTGTATTGGTTACAGTAGATGGGGAGCGTTTTGAGGTACTGCCAGAAATGGTCGAGTTGGAAATTGCCCGACCTGCCCCTAAACCCGTTAATCCTCAACCGCGTGCCACTCCCTCCAACGGGGGGAGTTCAACCCCACGTAATCCGAATGCGATTCCTGCGCCGATTCCCGGTGTAATTGTCTCGATTGCGGTGAAAGTGGGTGAGGTTATCAGCGTGGGCCAAGAGGTGTGTATCTTGGAAGCCATGAAGATGAAAAATGTCATTCGGGCCAACCGCGCCGGACGTATTGAGGACATCAAGGTGAGTGTCGGTCAACAGGTCAGACACAGCGATGTCTTGATGACGGTTGGGACGGAGGTGGCCCTGTGAATTATGCCGAGTTATGGGATGAACTAAGCAAGGGGATTACCCATTTCACGGCGGGCAATGTCGTGATGATGGCGGTTGGAGGCATTTTGATTGCGCTGGCCGTCCTCAAAGAATACGAACCGGTGCTGCTGCTGCCGATTGGTTTTGGTTGTGTCTTGGCAAATATGCCCCTGACTGGCATGAACGAGGCCGATGGATTGTTCGGGGTGTTATACGACGCGGGTATCAAAACCGAGTTGTTTCCATTGCTGATTTTTATCGGCGTAGGAGCCATGATTGATTTCACGCCCCTTCTGGCAATGCCGCGCATGGTTTTGTTGGGGGCAGCGGGTCAGTTTGGGATTTTTGGTACGCTCATTCTGGCGACGCTCTTGGGTTTTTCGATTAACGAAGCGGCTTCAATTGGCGTCATTGGTGCGATTGACGGCCCGACCTCGATTTTTGTGGCGACCAAACTTGCGCCGAATTTACTTGCGCCGATTGCGGTGGCCGCCTATTCATATATGAGCCTGATTCCAATCATCCAACCGCCTCTGATCCGTTTACTGACTACTTCTGAAGAGCGTCGGATTCGGATGACATATACACCGCGCCCGGTTTCGCCGCGCACGCTGGTGTTGTTTCCGGTTGCCGTGACGGTAGTCGTCGGCCTGTTGGTGCCAGACGCCACACCCTTGATCAGCATGTTGATGTTGGGTAATCTGCTGCGCGAAAGCCATGTGGTGGATCGCCTGAACAAGGCCGCCCAAAATGAACTGATTAACATTGCCACGCTGTTTTTGGGGATCACCATTGGCTCGACGATGGTAGCCTCCAAATTCCTTGAAGTGGATACCCTGCTGATTTTGGTGCTGGGTTTGCTGGCTTTTATACTGGATACAGTGGCAGGGCTGCTGTTTGGCAAAGCCCTTTCGCGGGTGACGGGGGGTAAGATTAACCCCATCATCGGCGCGGCGGGGATTAGTGCTTTCCCGATGGCGGGACGGTTGGCGGCTCAGATTGCACAGGAAGAAGATTACGAAAACTTCATTCTCATGCACGCGATGGGCGCGAACACGGCGGGTCAATTGGGCAGCGTGATGGCTGGCGGTATCTTGTTAGCACTGGTCACCGGTGTTTTGTAGAAACAGGGCGGCACTGAACCGCCCTGTTGGATTAACCCTCACCCCACGCGGCGCGTAGGCGACTGCGTTCCATTGCCCACTGCTGGCTGTCGAGTGCTGACTCACCCTCTGCGGGATGCAGGCGTACCCATGTGCCATCGGATTGCAACACCCGTGCCCGCGTATTGTCGGCTAACTGTATTTGCAAAATTTCATCCCAAACCACGCCTTTTAGTTCTTTGTCTTCGATTGGGAATACAGTCTCGACCCGACGGCTAAGGTTGCGATTCATCATATCCGCGCTGCCGACATAAACTTCGGTTTGACCGCCATTGGTAAACCAGTAAATGCGGCTGTGTTCCAAAAAGCGACCCACAATGCTGCGTACATGAATGTTTTCGCTGACCTGTGGCAGATTTGGACGCAGACAACAGATGCCGCGTGCGATAATGTCAATTTTCACCCCGGCAAAGGAGGCTTCGTACAGTTTTCGAATGATACTGGGGTCTGTTAGACTGTTAACCTTAAACACAATGTGGGCAGGGCGTCCGGCTTCGGCGTGTGCGATTTCGCGCTCAATCATGGCGATCATACGTGGACGTAGATGTTCGGGGGCAACCAATAATTTGTGATAAGTCGCTTTGGGGGCATATCCGGTCAGGCGATTAAACAACTCGGTCACGTCGTCGGCAATATCTTCGCGGCTTGTCAGCCAGCCCAAATCAGTGTAAATCCGGGCGGTGCTGGCATTATAGTTGCCCGTGCTCATATGCACATAACGGCGCAGTCGGTTTTGCTCGCGGCGGATTATCAGGGCGACTTTGGCGTGGGTCTTCAGCCCAACCAAGCCATAGACCACATGCACACCTTCCGCTTCCAATCGTCTCGCCCAGACAATATTATTTTCTTCATCAAAGCGGGCTTTAAGCTCGACTAGGACGGCCACTTGTTTGCCTGCCTCGCGTGCCTCCAAGAGCGCCTGCACAATGGGGGAGTTGCTGCCGACGCGATAGAGGGTAAGTTTGATCGCCATCACATCGGGATCGTGGGCCGCTTGTTTAATTAAATCCACAAAGGGTGTAAAAGAATCATAGGGGTGGTGCAGCAAAATATCTCGGCGGCGGATTTCCTCAAAGACACCCAGTTCACTTTCAAAGGCCGGATGATAGGCGGGTACAAAATTGGGATATTTGAGGTCGGGCATGTCAATATCGGTCAGTTGGAAAAAGTCTGCCATGCCCAATGGCCCTTCAACCTCATACACATCGGCTGGGCCTAGATCCAAATGCTCCATCAACACCCGCCGCATACTTTGGGGCATAGTGGGGGTGACCATGAGCAAAATCACCTCACCAAAACGCCGCTGTCGAATGCCGCGCTCAATGGTTTCCAGCAAATCCGGGGCTTCGTCTTCAGCAATTTCCACATCGGCATCCCGGATGACACGGAAGAGATGTACTTGCTCAATGGTCATGCCGGGGAAGAGCAAATCGAGATTGGCTTGGACAATATCATCTAAAAATAGATAGGTGTATTGATTTGGATAGGGCTGGTTATCGTAGTGTGTCGTGACTTCGGCAACGGAAATAAAGCGCCGTAGATTGCTGCTGATGGGAATTTTGAGGCGGGCAAAGCGCGAATTGCCTTGGTCATCCCGCAAGACGACTGCTAAGTTTAGACTGAGGTTGGAAATATGAGGAAAGGGTCGTCCGGGGTCAACCGCTAGTGGGGTTAACACCGGAAAAATCTCTTGGCGGAAATAATCACGTACAGCAGCGCGTTGGTCGCGGGTAAGATCATCCGGAGTGATAATTTGTATATTGTATTGGGCCAATGCAGGCATAATCTCATTTTTCCAGCATTGCCGCTCGATAGTCTGAGTCTCGACCACGATATTACGGATAGCAATCATCTGCTCTAAGGGCGTCATGCCGTCAGCGGGGGTCTCGCTGATACCTGCCAAAACCTGTTGGCGCAGTCCGGCCACCCGGATCATATAGAATTCATCAAGGTTATTGGAAAAAATCGCCAGAAACTTGACCCGCTCCAAGAGTGGCAGGGTTGGATCCATGGCTTCTTCCAACACACGGCGGTTAAATTCGAGCCAACTGAGTTCACGATTGATGTATAAAGAAGGATGATTGAAGTCGGGCTGAACTTCAATAGCGCTAAGATTTTCCATAAGAAATGATACCAATAAACTATTTATCTGGTGATTTCAGCATTATAACATGGCTTTCGTGCATTGCGCCCCTGCCCATCTGTCTCCAACAGGTTATAATTGCCCCAATTTTGCACAAAATGGATGGATAGTAACATCACGATGAAGATTGAAATTTTAGGCTCTGGCGGCGCGACCACCACACCGCGCCCTTTTTGTGGGTGTAGGGTCTGCCAGAAAGCACGAACGCATGGTTTACCCTATAGCCGTTCTGGGCCATCTTATTTTATTCATGGGCCGAATTTGCTTATTGATACCCCGGAAGAGATTGGAGTACTGCTGAATCGCTCCAAAATTATGCGGGTCGAAGCCACAACCTACAGCCATTGGCATCCCGACCATACATCAGGGTTACGGGTTTTTGAGGCCCAGCAGGTGTTATGGGACTGGCCGCGCCAAAATCCCATCACTGATATCTATCTACCTGCGCAAGTGGCCCAAGATTTTGAGCAGTGGTACGCTCTTAAAGATCGCGCCGATTATTTGGAAAACCACCTGCAAGTTATTCGGCAAATCCGATTGACAGAAGGCGAAAAATTCACGATCAATAGCCTCAGCGTGACGCCGATTAAGATGGCGGTTGGGTATGTCTATGCGTTTTTGCTGACGGAAGGTGCGACGAATGTCTTGTTAATTGCAGATGAGTTATTTGGTTGGACACCCCCGCCCAATTTACCCCCGATTGATGTGCTGATTCTGCCTGTCAGCCTGTTTGAATTTAATCCCTTCACAGGTGAGCGCATCATTCCTCAAAATCATCCGGTGTTGGAGGTCGAATCTACCTTTGAAGATACATTGGAATTTATCCGACTGTTGAAGCCCAAACGCAGTATTTTGTCGCACATTGAAGAACCCTTTGATTTTGATTATGACGATTATGTGCGCCTTAGCCAAAAATTAGCCGCCGAGCAGCCTGAACTTGGCCCGGTGTCGTTTGCCTATGATATGCAACTGGTAGAGGAATAATGGGAAAAATAATGAAACGGATACCGAAAATTGCGATGGTGATGGGGTTTATTGGGGTCATGGTAGCAGCACTTTGGAACGCAAACCCGTCGCCCAAAACGAAGGCGCAATCCGATCCAACGAGTGGCCCGATTGAAATCTGGATTGATCCGGCTGTCCCCATCGAATTCCCCATTATGCTGTCCCCGCTGTTTAGCTCTGGCAAATATTTGTGGGCGAATAACCCCGACAATGCTCGTTTGGAAGTAGCAATCAGTGTCGAAGGTGGCGCAATTTCCAGTGATTGGATGTATGTTCCGGTGGTGTCATTTGCCAGCACCGCCGAGACGATTGCCTTTGCCGATATTGACCGTTTTTGGGCAACAGGGGATGCCGCACCATTGGCCTATCTTTCGCCTGACCGTGTGACTGCTCCCCATTTGGTGTTGACCGGGGCGGTGTATGATGCCTTGCGTGCCGCATGGGGTGAACCGAATCCAGCAGCAACTATTGAACTGGTGATAGGTGATACCCCTGAAATCTCGGCCAAAGTGTGGGAGCAGCGGCCTAATGTGTGGTCACTTGTGCCTTTCCATCTACTCGCGCCTGATGTGAAGGTGCTAAAACTGGATGGGGTCAACATTTTTGCCGATGACTTCCAGATGGCGAACTATCCTCTCAAGGTCATGGTGGGCCTGACCGGACATGAGGCGGCGGTAGGGCAGGCGATTGATGACCTCATGGCGGCTCAGACATGGCAACCGACCAACCGCGATGCGACCAAGATGACCCGCATTGTGTTGACCGGGGTCACGGCGATGTCACGTGCTACGGCCTATAAAATGGAGACGCTTGGTATCACCAAACCGGGGGAATTGATTCTACCATTTGTGCAGGATGCTCATGTTTTGCATACCAGCAATGAAGTGGCCTTCTCCGAAAACTGCCCGACCCCCGACCCTTTTATTGACAGCACGGTTTTTTGTGCCGCTGATAAATATATGGAACTGCTGACCTATATCGGCTTGGATGTGGTGGAATTGACGGGCAACCATGTCAACGATTATGGAGTTGGGGCGCTGCGCCACAGCCTCGATTTGTATGACGCCGCCGGGATTGCCCATTTTGGCGGGGGGCGCAATTTTGATGATGCACGTAAAGCATGGACAACCGAAAACAATGGGAACACCATTGCATTTATTGGCTGCAATGTGCCGGGGCCGTTTAAGGCGTGGGCGACTACCGAAGACCCCGGTGCGGCCCAATGCGATGAAGCCTATCTCGCCGAAGAACTGCCCAGATTAGCGGCGGAAAATGATGTGGTGATTATGACCGTTCAGCAGTGGGAATTTTATCGCTATCAGGCGGGTTTAGAGCAAATCGGGCAGTTCACCAATTATGCCGAAATGGGCGCGGATGTTGTGATTGGTTCGCAGGCGCATCAACCACAGGGTTTTACCTTTGTGCCGCGTATGGGGCAACAGCCCTCCTTTTTGCATCACGGCTTGGGCAATCTGTTTTTTGACCAGATGCAGGCCATTGGCACACGCCAAATGTTTATGGACAAAATAATTGTCTATGATGGGCGGGTGATTAGCGTGGAATTGTTTACGGGCCTACTGGAAGATTATTGCTGTGCCCGTCCCATGACCACCGATGAGCGCATTGATTTTCTGAACACCATTTTCGCGGCGAGTGGGTGGTAAATCGGTTTGGGGTAGGGGCGTAAGTCAGGAATTAATGATTTAGCGCCCCCCCCCATTTATTGAAAATGTTTTTATTGACTTACTGCTAATATATGCGCTATAGTGTGGAAAGGAGTCAGAAATACATATTTGAGGGAAATAATTGGGTATGGAGCCAAAAGTTCGCTTTGCGTTCATTGGTCAAAATACAATTTCTGTTTGGTTGCTTGTTTTACTGTTTATTCAGGTTATTCTCTCCGCGCTGGTTATCAAACGCCTCAATGATTTAGACCAAAATATTGCCAATCTCACCATCACCAGTCAAGTCAGTGCTGTTTCCAATCAACCCGAATCCCCTGCTTATGTCGAAAATGTCTCAATTGACGACGACCCCTATTTAGGGACTCTCGGCGCACCTATCACGATAGTCGAATTTTCAGATTATGAGTGTCCGTTTTGCGCCAATATAGTCCCAGAAATTGAGGCGGTTCTCAATGAATATGATGGGCAAATCCAATTTGTCTATCGGGATTTTCCCCTTGAGAACATTCACCCTAATTCTTTTAAAGCAGCCGAAGCCGCGAATTGCGCTGGTGAACAAGGCAAATATTGGCAGATGCACACACTTCTGTTTGCCAATCAATCGGCGTTGAGCATCGAAAGTCTGAAAACTTATGCGATTGAATTAGAGCTAGATACCGAGAAATTCAATTTGTGCCTCGACACAGGCAAATATGCTGACGAAATCCGCCATGATGCTTCGGATGCGCTGGCTTATCAAGTTAACTCTACTCCCACATTTTTTGTGAATGGATATCGCGTAGTGGGTGCGTCGCCTGAGTTGTTGCGACAGGCCATTGAAGATGCACTAGGAAAGGAGGCAGGATGAGATAGGCGGCGCTTTTGCATGAAACTTGTCAATTTTTGAAAACACCTAGGAGATAAATCGATGAAAGGCAAACTCTTTGTGGGGCTAATGTTTTTGGCGGTGGTTATTTCGGTCAGCACCTTGTTTTTTGCAATGCAACCAGTAGAAGCCAGTAAACCAGCTGGTGCCAACAATGACTCTTTAAACGCACCGCCGCCGCCGCCACCTCACTGTACTCCAAGTGTTATAACGCTTTGGATAGGAGCCTGTGGTAGTGCTGGTTGCCCAAGTTTTACCCAACCAATTTATCAAATTATAACTGACCAATATTGTGTCACTACCACTAGTATGTTCTGCGGTTATAGCCCTTCATGCCATTAATAAAGTGGCATAAATTTTGAGCGAGAGTATCCTTTAATTGGCCTCTTTTCAATCAGTAAAGAGGCCAATAAATCAAATTTGGAGACAATAAAATGCGTAAAATTATAATTGCATTATCGTTTATATGTTTAAATATCTTAACGTTTGTATCTTATACAGAAGCTCAAGAAGTCCCAAAATTTAATTCTTGTGCTGGTAAATTAAGCTTTGAATATCCCCTTGGCTGGTCAGTCCTTGAAAGTCAATTTAGTTATGAACAGAATCACAGAACAAACAATGATGGCAGATTGATTCTTTTGGCAAATAATGAAGTTTCATTAGAAGCTTTAGAAGCTGATTTATTAGCCCCTGAAGCACAGACTATTTCAATTACGTTGATAATGTTACCTCCTGAATTCCAGCAAGATCCATTCGAGCGACTTTCAAACATTACATCAGATCCGTTTCCAAGAGTTTATAGTGGAGTAAGAGTATTTGAACTAAACGGCTGGCCTGCCGCTCGCAGGGATTATACTCTTGTTTACGAAGATTTGAATATTGCTGGATTTATTATTGATGTGGCATTACCTAACAATTATAATCTTCATCTCATTGCTGAAACTCACTCAAACCTTATTTTCGATTTGGATGCTAATGTAGGCCTGATTCTATCGAGCCTTACTTTTAAGGCTCTTGATACAGATTTACCTCTTCAAAACTGGACCGTCTACTATGAACCCAAATGTACCTTTCGCTTGGCCTATCCTAACGACTGGATTATAAGCCAAGCTTATTCGAATCAACTCATCTTTTTCAATTCGCAAGACGCCCAAGATACACGCCGTCGTCGCCGCGATTACGAAGATGATCAATTGGAAGTCAAAATCATCCAGCCGAAAGACCTGCCCGAGTTTTTTGGGGACATTGGCTTTGATTCTACTGATACGACCCCTGAAGCTATTTTGATGGCCTATGCGGAAGCCGAGCGATTATCGGTGGAAACCTCTGTTCCGTTTACGGTTGGCGAACATAACGTGCTGCGGGCCGATTTCACAGGAGGGTTTATTCTGCTCTACGATTTTGGCGAAGGGCAGTATGCGATATTGGCGGCACGGAGCAGCGAAGATGGATTTGCGGCATTTGAGGAAACCATTTTGCAGATTGCCGGGTCGGTCCAATACAATCCAATTCAAGCAGATGAGCCAGCGATTGAGATTACCCCAACTCCTACCCCTTGAGCCTTTACATACACTCAGCCGAAATCAAAAGCCCCTCTCGTGGTTGAGAAGGGCTTTGTTGTTTGTTGAATTAGTCGCCAGCAGGGGTGGGCACGGAGGCGGGCGGTTCCATTTCGATGATGCCGACCTTGTTGGGTTGTTCGCCACCCTTCCAGCGGATACGGGGCACAATCGCGTCGGGGATGATGCGATCTTTGAACTGCACCACGCGCTGAATGACGCTTTCGACCAATGATTCTTGCAGATAACGCGGTTTCAGGCCGAGATCGAGCAAGTTAGTGTGAGTGGGATTGTAATAATGCTCTTCCATTTCGACACGCGGGTTTTCATAATGGGCAATTTCGACCTCAATGCCGATTTTTGCTGCCGCATCCCGCACGATATAGGCCAAATCGCGCACCGAGAAGGATTCAGTGAATTGGTTAAACACACGCATCCGATTGTCTTTGGGTGGGTTCAACATCGCCAACTCGACACATTGGATGGTGTCGCGGATGTTGAGATACCCGCGTGTCTGATCGCCCTTGCCAAAAAGGGTCAAGGGGATACCTGCGACGGCCTGCACACAAAAGCGATTCAGGGCCGTGCCAAATGACTCGTCATAATCGAAGCGGGTCAGCAGGCGGTCATCCATGTTGACTTCATCCGTTTCGATGCCATAGACCACGCCTTGATTGAGGTCAGTCGCTTTAAGACCCCACACGCGGCAGGCAAACATGATGTTATGGCTATCATGCACTTTGGTCAGGTGATAAAACGACCCCGGTTGCTTGGGGAAGGGCAGCAAATCTTTCCGCCCATTGTGTTCAATCTCGATCCAACCCTCTTCAATGTCAATATTGGGTGTGCCATATTCCCCCATTGTGCCGAGTTTAATCAAGTGGGCATTGGGTACATGGTCACGCATGGCAAACAAAACATGCAGCGTGCCGATCACATTGTTTTGATGGGTTTGTACGGCATGTTGAACGCTAATCATTGAATAGGGGGCACTGGGGATTTCGCCATAGTGGACAATGGCATCCGGGCGGAATTCGGCAAAAACCTGATTAGTAAATTCCCATTGGCTCAGATCGCCAATATAGGAAGTAATCGTCTTGCCGGTGATTTCTTTCCACGCCTGAATACGTTGATGCAGGGAGGCAATCGGCGTCAGGCTATCGGTGCCGCGTTCCATGTGCATCTTGCGACGTAGGAAGTTATCTACAACCGCGACCTCGTGGCCTCTATTCGAAAAATACATTGCGGTAGGCCAGCCGAGATAGCCGTCACCGCCAAGAATCAATACGCGCATAGTTAACTAAATCTCCTTACGGACAATTTCTTACGTAGGAATGGACTATTTATATATCCCATTTAGGTAAAAACACAGAGGAAAAATCTGAGTTACGGCAAGGTGAAATATTTTTTAACCTTACTCCATTAAATCGCTCCATGTTGAAGTTGCTTTTTTGGGTTGTTGGGCTTCTTCTTGCTGTGCCCCCAAGCGTGCAGCAAAGCGTGTTTCACTAGGCAATGGAGCAAGGCGGCGAATGGTAGCGCGGGCAGTATCTTGTTGCTGGGCGGACATCGGACGGGTCTCTTCATCCACTGGAATGAGTACACTGATTTTCGTCCCCTTGCCTTTGGTACTTTCGATATGCAAAGCGGCGTCAATGAGTTCGGCCCGTTCGCGCATATTGACCATGCCGAGGCTGCCGCGCTGATAATAATTGGCGTTGACCACCGCTTCAACATCAAACCCGGCACCGTCGTCCTCAATTTCAGCAATGATATAGTCGTTGCTTTGCTGAAAGAGGCGAATCCAAATATTTCTAGCCTTTGCATGTTTGAGGGCGTTATTGGCGGCTTCTTCGACTACGTAAAACAACACCCCCTGCACATTGGTTTCCAGCCAGACTTCCAGTTGTTCGTCGGCTTCGACGGTAAATTGGGTGGGATGTTGATCCTCCAACTTTTTCGCCAGTTCTTTGAGGGCCGCTACCAAACCTTGTGTTTCCAGTACCAATGGGCGCAGAGTAAAGAGCATATGGCGGATTTCTTTGGTGGTCTTGGTCGCCATCTCGCCGACTTTTTGCAGTTCTTCAAATACTGCCGGGAACTGCTTGTTTTTGAGCATTTTTTGGATGAGGTCAACGCGGGTAGCAATCATAGCGACGGTTTGGGTCGGGCCGTCATGTAAATCGCGGGCCAATTTTTTGCGGGCATCTTCCTCAATCGAGACAATGCGCTCTTTTTCATCCAGCAAGTTTTGATATAGGACCGCATTTTGGAGAGCGATGGTAGCTTGGGTGGCGATAGCGGTCAGTAAGGCAATCGAACCGGGCGAGAAAGCGTTTGCTTGTTCGCTGCCAAAGACCATCACGCCAAAATTCTCAAATCCAGCCCGCAATGGAACTGCCATGACCGAATTTGTCCCCTGAAACGCGACAAAAAAGCGCAGTTCGGGGTCTTGGGTGGCGTTTTTGCCAATGACAGGTTCGGCTTTTTTGAGGGCCTCGCCCAATATGCCATCCCTTCCTTGCAACCGCACTTTTTCGTCCACACGGGTCAAGCGACGTGCCGCTGCGACGTGCATCATATTGTCATCTTTGCGGAACAGCAGAATGGTGCTAATCAGGCGGGCTGTTTCCGAAGCCCCCAGTTCGCGCAATCCAAGGGCACCTATTTCTAGGGATGCTTCCAAGACACGGTGGTAATCAAGCGTGGAACTGAGGGTCGAGGAAAGTTCATAAATCGCTTTGGCACGTTGTTGGGCGTTGCGGAGCCGCTGCGTCTCGATTTCCATCTGCTGGGCGGCCTGCGCTGATAATTTTGACCGCGTGGCTCCCCAGATCAATCCGCCAATACTGAGGATTAGGCCAATCAGCGCAACCACAACGGCCAGTCCACTCCCTAGTATCAATAACACACCAAAACCAACGGCTGCTATCATCCACAAAGGGCGGTTGGGGTCATTTTTGGCAAGTGAAGCCAAATGAGACGAGGGGGCGTTTTTTTCTGTCATGCTGCTTAAGGTGTTTTGGCCTTTATAGACTCCACGTGATCACCCTACTAAGCATAACCCGATACAGTAGCACACCACAAGTGCCGCTATAGTCCCAGTGCTAAATTTCATGAATTTTTAGTATCGCGTCGAGCCAAGTTCAACGGCTGTACCAATCCCCTGCTGCACCGCTTGATGATAGATATAGTGAGCAGAGGCAAGGTCTTCGACGGCTAACCCCAGCGATTTAAATAGGGTGATTTCGGTGCGACTCTGCCGACCCGGAATTTCCCCCAACAAAATTTCACCAATTTCACCCCGAATATGGCTGTCGTCAACTGCACCCTCTTGTTTGGGAATCAAGAAATCACCCGCTTCGTTCAATACTGACTCACGCCGATCCGCAAATAGCCTTGCTTTAACCATTGTGGCGGTATCCACCTCGCGGGCTTGACGGGTCGAAGCACCGACCACATTCAGATGTACTCCATCCGACAGCCATGCGCCTTGTAGAACAGGTTGATTTGATGAGGTTGTGGTACAAATGATGTCCGCACCGAGTACCGCATCTTGGGCTGTTTCGGTCAATTCAACAGCTATGCCAAAGCGTGTTTGGGTCTGTGCTGCAAATTTCTCTCGATTTTCACGATGCCGACTCCATACCCGTACTCGTTTTATCGGGCGAGCCACCAACATCGCTTCCAGATGACTGATGGCCTGTACGCCTGTTCCCAAAATGGCTAAATCGCTGGCATCTTCACGAGCCAACAGGCGGGTGGCGACTCCACTAACAGCGGCGGTACGACTGGTGGTGATTTCGCTGGCATCCATTAGCGCAAGTGGTCGCCCATAGGTCGTGTCAAAAATCATCACTGCACCCATATGGGATTCATATTCGGTATTTGTGTTCCCCGGCATCACACTGATGACCTTAATCCCCATTACGTCGGGGGCGATGGCGGGCATAGCCACTAAGAGGCCACGTTTATCGGGCAACCATGTAAAGGTTCGCAGCGGGTTTTGCATCTCCCCACGCCCTAGCGCTTGTAAGGCTGCTGCCATCACGTCCATACATGCGGCCATTGGCAAAAGCTGACGTACCTGTGCCGCATTGAGGATCAATAGTTCCATGAGTTTCTATTCCTTTGAAAAAGGTATCTTTGTCAAAAAACAAAAAAGCCAACCGATGGAGGTTGACTTGGTGTGGGCGCCGAGGGACTCGAACCCACGACCTCACGGATGGGGTGTGAGCAAGCGTCACAAAAAAGTGTGCTAACCAGCATCTTCCATGCGGACAATGTTGGGCGGATTGGCTGACTTTTTAGATTGAAAGGCTGTCCGGCGTACTGCATTTTGCACACGCTCCCGATTCGTGTGAAGGTAGTGGGCCTCAAAGACCTGAATGCTATCGCCAATGGCGGCGGCGGCGGTGGGAATATCCACCTGATGTTGAATCAAATTGGTCGCCCGCCAGTGCCGCAAGTGGTGTGAATGGATCGGTCTTTCGATACCAGCACGCAGCGCTGCACGCTCAACCATGTCCGAAACGGCACGCGGCGTGAGCGCGGCATACGGGTGACGAGTTGCTGAAAAGACATAATTATGGTCGCTGGTGGGGCGCTTTTGCAACCAACGACCTATCGCAGCCGCCGTCTCCTCGCCGAAAAACACGTCACGACGAATGCTCCCTTTGCCTAGCACCTCGGCATAAAGCTCCTCCACATACAACTTATCGAGCAACATTCCGGCAATTTCCATCGCACGACACCCGGTATCACACAGCAGCAACACGATGGCATAGTCCCGGACATGTCCAAAAGTCGCCATACGAATCAGTTGTACCTCGTCATCGGTGGCAATGCGTTCATTGCGGACTTTCTTAGGCAGGGTTTTCTGCTCGATATTTCGCACCGGATTTTGACTTGGTTGCAGCACATCCATTTTCACCAGCCAACTAAAAAAAGCGCGAATGGTTTTGACCCTGCCATGCACCGTATAGGGCGAGAGTGCGCCGTCCTCAGCAGGTCGCTTGGGGTGGCCTTCAAACAACTTATCTTGCGAGGTCATTTGATTAATCCACTGTTGAAGTTCAAGGGCTGTGACACGATCAACATCGCGGGTTGTGCCAAGAAATTCAATGAGGGGCCGCAGGATGCCTTCATAGTTGATGGCGGTTCTTGACTTGTACTTATGCAAATAAATATCAAGCGCGTCAATAAGTCTCATGGCGGGTTTCCAACTGGTGAAATTGATTATTGGTCTCTGGAAATTATAAACATCGCAAGAAATTTTGTTAAGAGATGTCAGGTTTTTGTGATTTGAAAAAAGGTCAATCGTTTAATTTTCGACTAAGAAAGGCAGGAAATATGTACGAACCCAATTGTCCGTCCACACTTGACCCTAGCCCGGTGCCGGGGAGTGGATCGTGTCCGAAAGGGGAGGATGATGACACTGGATAACGCACTCGTCCCCATGACCCCGGCCATGCTGCACACCAGCAACCAGTGGTACGCGGCCCAAAAAGAAGCCGCCATGTTGGAACAGACGAAGGCGACCTTAAACCGCCTCGTTCATCCGCTCAAGCCGTCCTTTTATCCATTACACACGGCAGTCCGTGAATGCCCATCACCGAAACCCCTGCCGCCCGACGTCACCCTTATTTTCCCCGGCAGCCGGGAGTCCTTTGAGAAGGTGCAAGAACGTCATATCGCCGCACTCTTTACCGAGCAGTTTATTGAGCCACTGGATCAAGACTTATTTGAGCGGGTACAAGTCCGCCGCCAAGCAAGGAGAGCTGCTTCCCAATGAAAACACTCGACGACCATCAGTTAGCCATTGTGGTGGATGACGTGTTTGGTCAACTCGTCACTGCCCTGCAAACCACGCCTGATGACGCGGCCTATAACACCGGGATCGCGGCGCTGGAGGAATTACAAACGCGCATCTTCCAAGCACTGGACGACGCCAAAGACATCATTCTCGCGGTGGTCGAGCAGCGCAATGAAGCCGTCGAGACCGCCAACGCCGCGCTGGATCGTCAAGCCGAACTCGAAGATGAGTTATCCGAAGTCAGTGTTGACCTCACCACCCTCACCGAAGCACTGGAACATTGGTACATCACCACCGACGAGCGAGTACGGGGCATCGTGGAGGAGATCACGGAGCAATCCAACGAAGAGGCCGAAGTCTACGCGCTGGACTATGCCTTTGAAGTCACCAGCGACAACCTCACGAATGCCGTGCGAACCATCACCGGCTGTTCCGGCATCGAAGCGATGCAGGTCGCCGCACTCATCAACGATGAGTTTGAAGGCCCGGTGAATGCCCGGACACTGGAATTACTGAAACAAGTGATCGCGCATCTGGAAAAAAGTGCGGTGGATGATGCTGAAACCGATTGAACACCTCGACAGGTTGGTCGTGGCGGCGCGGGAATTACCCGACGAACAGCGTGTGACGGCCTTGCTGGATGTGGTGCGCCTCTACAGTCCGGTGATTGGGCGGCTGCATGAAACGTTGATGGAAGCCGAGCAGGTGGTCGGGCGCATTCAGCAACCACGTCCGCGACTGGCACTCATGAGTAAGGTGCTGCTGGTCATGCAGCAGGCGGGGTACAGCCGCGCCGAAAAGTACCTGAGTAAAGTCCAACAGGAACGCCAAAAACAGGAGGAGTGGAGTGAAACACCTCATCGTTAGATGTGTGGGCAAAAATAACGTGGCCGTCGTCCATGTGGGTTATCGCGTGCTACCCGACGAAATCCATCTGGCCGAGATTGTGCCGACAGACGACCCGCTGGTGCAG
This sequence comes from Anaerolineae bacterium, assembly GCA_019913005.1. Taxonomy (GTDB): domain Bacteria; phylum Chloroflexota; class Anaerolineae; order Aggregatilineales; family J027; genus CFX10. The sequence goes on from JAIOHL010000252.1 coordinate 267,534, forward strand.
CGACGGGTCAACCATGAAGTATTCAATCTGAACGAGTACCCCGAATTGGAGCATGTCCTTTGCGACGTGCCAAACGCCTTTCATCTCGACTGGAACATGTCGGAGGTTGAGGAGTTGGTACTGGGGTATCTCAACCGCCAGAGTGAAGCGCGGGTACGGCTCAACGCGGGATGGAAGACGGAACTGGTGAATTCGCCGGACAGGGTTTAGCGCGGGGTCTATAGACGGAAAAATCACGGTTGCCCGTGAAATCCGGTCTAGCGTGGAGCCAGACACCAAAAGTTTAACACAAAACAATCGAATAAATAAGTGGTGGAGGTTGGGAGAACAGGTGGGTTATATGGAGAACATGACACTATCGGCTTTAGACTTTGACCAATTTAAACTGCTGATTCGGGATGACTTACATGTGACGCTAGTCATCACGTGCAAAAAGGGCGGGGTGGGCAAAACCACCCTTGCGTTAAACCTTGCCGTCGCGCTGACGGCCCTCGGTTTTAAGGTGGCCCTGATTGACGTAGACCCACAGGGCGGTATCAGTGTGTCGCTGGACATGCTGGATGATCGTGGGTTTGCCATCGAGGGGATTTATGACCTGTTGATGAAAGATTACACCCTTGAACAAGTCACCTTCGCCGCGCCGCGTGACGAATACGAAGCCGTACTGCGTCAACCGGGTGGGGAACTGTGGGTGCTGCCGGGCGGCAACAAAACCCAACGGGCGGCTGTCGCCATCAATGAGGACGGCGGCGACTTTGATTTGCTCAGTCGCCTCACCGCCCCCCTGCGTAACCGGGTGCATTTCACCATCTGGGATACCGCGCCGTCCAACGCCCTGTGGGAAGCCGGGATTCTCAGCGCCGCCGATTACGTGCTGATTCCCACCGAACTAACGCGCCTGAGTCTGGACGGGGTTGCCAAGACGATTCACCAAATGCAGAACCTACAGAAGCTGCATAACGCACGCCTGCTCGGTATTCTGCCGACCATCACCAACCTCAACACGCTCGGTCAGCAGGAGCGGTTGGCGGAGTTGTACGTTAAATATCCGGGGCGTATCTGGGAATACGTTTCCATTCCTGAAAGTCAGGTCTGGAAGGACGCCAGCGAAGCCGCCCGTTCGATTTTCTCCTACAAGTCGCCGTCCAACCCGGTTGCCAAACGCAACGCCGAAAACGCAATGTGGGCGGTAGCTCACCACTTATTGACCCAAATTAGTGTAAAGGAATTCAGCAATGGGCAGTAGACGACAACCCCGCGAGGCCGGGAAATCACCCCTCAACGCATTGGAGCGCATGGACTGGGAATGGATAGAACTCGGTGCGTTGACCGAAGACCCCCGGTTGCAAATGCGTATCGAAGGGCTGGACGAAAAACACGTGCGTGACCTCATGGCGACGATTGAAGACAAGGGCATTGACGACCCGATTACCGTCATCCGTGAAGGCAAAACCCACTGGTTAGGAGACGGCTTTCACCGGGTCGAAGCGATGCGGCGAGTGGCAGGTGAACAGTGGCAGAAGCAGGAAATCAAGGCGATTGTTCTCACCGGCACGTTTGACGATGCCAAGCAGATTGCCCGCAAAGCCAACCTGCGGCACGGCAGAGCGCTGTCTTCGGCGAGTCGCAAAGCCATCCTGTTTGATATGCTGCGCAACAACGAGGAAATCAACGGGATCGCCGTCAAGCGCCTCAGCAATGGCGTTCTAGCAGCAGAGTTGGGGGTTCATGCGGATACCATCAGTGAGTGGTTTAAAGAACTGATCGCCGAAAGTTCAACTAACGGAAATCCGTTAGTTGTTTTGGAAGATCGCCAGTCAGTTTATAGTCGGGACGGCAAGCTCAGAGATGTGACGGGCATTCAAGAAAAACAGCAGGAACGTGCCGCCGAGCTTGCCGAACGCCGGGCTGCTGAGGAAGCCGAGCGCAAACGCAACTTGCCTGCCCTAGACAAGATGCGCGTCATCACCCAGTATCTGATTTCCAAATATCGGGATAGCCAAGCCAAGAAAGGCAAACCCCTCTTTGATGACCCCGACAAAGGGTTTAAGTGGTGTTTCCAAGTCAGCAACCCGGTGTTTGTGGTGGATATTGACTGGGAGCATCAATTCCTGCGCGAATATGGCGCGAAACCTGTCGGGTTGTATCGGGAATTCTTGCGCCTTGCCGACCAAGCCATCTTCACCGAGGCTGATATGGATGGGTGGTCAGATGAGGCGTTGGCGGACTGGCTGACGGCGATGAAACAACGTCCACCGCGCCAACCGAATGCTACTACCGAGACCTTCCACCAGACAGGCATGGCGCAACCCAAGAATCCAAATTTGAAATATCAACCTCCTACTCCAACAGGCCGGCATCGCTCGACCGAAGTCACCGCGACGGAAAGTGAACACCACACCGAACCTACCTATGACTGTCCGCTTGTGGTCGGTCAGCGCATTATGGTGTTGGCGACAGGCGAAGTCACGCGCGTCGGGGCGGTTGAATGGGTAGATGTCGAATGGCGACTGCGTAGCACCAGCTTCCCGGATCACGTCCTGTTGTTGACGGATGTGGACGCTGTACCCGAATGCCCATTTGCGGTAGGCCAGAATGTCGAAGTATTTGAATCGGGCGAAAAAGGGGTCGTCCAGCGTTTGCAGTACATCAATAACGAGTGGCGGATCCATGTCACGTTATACGACGGCCCGCATGTGTTTAAGGTCGATGCGCTTCAGCGGATTTTTGCTGAGGTCGTTGAGGAAGCAATGGAGAAACCCTACGACCCACAACCCGGCGACGACGGCACATGCCCGTATGTGATTGGTCAAGATGTCCTCGTGATTGCGACGGGCGAAGTCTACACAGTGGCCTCCATCAGCTTTCATGGGAACGAGTGGCGGGTGTACGTCGAGGGCGAAAACGACTATGCCACCCTTGACCAACTATCACCCTATATCGCCCCGCCTAGCGTTGAGCAGGCCTTTAGCCGTCCCGATAATGGCAACGGCCATGAATCCCACGAACCCACCGATGAAATTGCGGCCTTGCGTATGGCAATGAATAACCTCAAAGCCGCCGCGACGGAATTGCAGCGTACTGAGGTCACGACCTTGCGCTTGCTCGCCCCCAAGATCAAAGAGGTCTATATCCGTGACCTACGTGAAGTAGACGACTATGTACACAGCGTGGTGATGGCTGTGACCCAGTTGATTGGCCGGGCGGTGAACGCCTGAGAGGAGTATCCCATGAGTGACGGCCCACGTATCCCCCTCAAAACCGCCCAGCGCATTGCGGAAGACATTCAGTCCATGCTTGCGCCGTCGTGCCAGCGCATTCTCATCGCCGGATCGGTGCGCCGCGAAAAAACCAGCGTTGGCGACATCGAGATGGTCATTGAACCACGCTATAGCAGCAACGAACAGCGCGTCAACCTCTTTGAGAGTAAACAGGTCAAAACCTGTGAGGTGGAGCGAGTGGTAGATGCGCTGGCGACGGTAGGCGTTTTCAGTCCGCGTTATAAGGAAAACGGTTCGGTGATTGCATACCCGAAAGCCTTTACAGCCACCAGTCGCTACCTCTCGCTGTGGTATTGTCCCAATGAGACCGAGACCATTCCACTGGACTTATTTATCCAGCGTGAAGATCGGTTGAATGTGTGGGGGTGGCAAACGGTCTTACGTACCGGTCCCGGCGAAGCGAACCAACTGCTCGTCACCAGTCGTCAAAAAGGCGGGTTGCTGCCGCCCACTTTTGTGGTGAAAGACGGCGCGGTCACGACGACCAGCGGTATCCCGATTGTGTTGGAAACCGAGGAAGCAGTGTTTGAGGCGTGGCATATGGTCTATGTGCCGCCCCAACAGCGCACGCCATCGGCCTATATAGAAGCGAGACGGCAATGGTTACACCTGAATCCATCGCGTTAGATACAGAGGGTCGCTTGACCCTCTCACCTGCCACCTTCATTGGCAAAAGCGTGTCGGTACTGGGCATCA
>JAIOHL010000253.1 GCA_019913005.1 Anaerolineae bacterium
GCGATATGTTGGATGCTGGGGCGGATATTGTGACGGTCAAGGATTTGGCAGGCCATGCCAGTATTCAGACAACGGCGCGGTATGATCGGCGGGGACAGGAACGGCTTCAAAATGCGATGGAGCTGCTCAATACGCCCTATACGGGTCGAAAAGGCCCATTATCATAACCTAGTTTAACATAAATTGGGTCATAGATTTATGCCACCGCCGCAAACGTACCGCCCTGCCCTTGGCCTAATCCAAAGTTGCCGATGATGCAGCCGCCAACTGGGGAGGGCAAGATGGAGCGCAAGGCGACCCATCAAGGGGGTAGAATAGACGTTGCGGCCTTTTGTTTTCTATCACAGACAACCGCAAGCCTTATTTGTACGGCGCGGTTGCATCGAACCCCAAAACGGAGCACATACATCGTGTCCACAGAAAATGGCGACTTTGTACCATTTTCAGGCCTACATCGCCTTGGGTTTCCAGCCAGTCTCCCAACGGCCAGTTTACTGCTGGTGGACTACCAGATCGCTTTGAAATCGCTCGTGACGATGGTATATTCCAGTATCCAAACAACCGTGCGGTATGATCGGCAGGGCAGATCACAGGAACACCCACAAGTACGTCATGGCAAGCTAAAGATCTTTAGCCCACTATGGGCACTCGGTTATGGGGTATGATTTATCAAGCTTAGGCACCTATTTTGATGGGGGTAGCCGTCACAGTGTGCTTCTCAGTTACATCAACGCCATCCCTACCCCAACCCAATTGTTGATCGTTGTGAGATCATAAAACATTATATGAGCAGAATTCCTCTACCCACCGCTTCGACATCCAGAAATGCACTCAAAGCATTATTAAAACGAAAAACTGTTCTTGCCGCATTGGAAGTTTTCCATGCAGAATTGGGGGACGTGTTTCAGATTCCCCTACCGGGCTTTAATCCGATCATGCTGGCTGGGTCGGAGGCAAACCGATTTGTTTTAGTCGAACAACGAGACACATTACGCTGGCGCTTGGAGCAAGACCCGATTGTTCGACTGCTGCGACATGGGGTTTTGGTAGAAGATGGGGACTCTCACGATAATCTACGTCGTCAAATGAATCCAGCTTTACACCGAACCAAACTGCAAGATTATGTGCGGCATATGTGCGACTGTACGAATTTTGTTTTGGCCCAATGGGATTCTTCGTCACCCCTAAATATTTCATTAGAAATACGTCGAATGGCCCTCTTGGTTCTAACAAAAACGCTCTTTGGAGTGGATTTTGAACCAGAAATGAACCGGCTGTGGCAACCCATTCTGCGTACCTTGCGCTATATTTCGCCCGGCTTGTGGGTGATATGGCCCAATATCCCTCGTCCCGGCTACCAAAAGGCATTCCGACAGCTTGATGAATACTTTCACCGTCTTATTGCGTATCGTCGCGCTAACTCCACTGGGAGAGAGGATTTATTGAGCCTTTTAATTGCCTCAGGGATGTCGGATGATTTGATTCGAGATCAACTTCTCACGATGATAATCGCTGGGCATGACACCAGTACGGCTCTCCTAAGTTGGACGTTGTATTTACTATCACGTCATCTGGATATTCAGGTAGAAGCTCAAGCAGAGGTTGACAGGGTATTAGGTTCAAATCCTCCGCATTATAGTTCGCTATCGGAGCTACACTATTTAGATCAGATTATCAATGAGACCCTACGTCTATACCCTCCAATTCATGCTGGTTTGCGGATTGCAGCAACAGATATTGAATTTGGTGAGTATTTTATTCCAAAAGGAACACGAGTGATGTATTCCATCTACCTTAGCCATCGTGATGCACGATATTGGCCTGAGCCGAATGTATTTAGACCGGAGAGGTTTGCATCGGCTACTCGCCCACCTTATGTTTTTTTGCCATTTGGCGGCGGGCCACGTAATTGTATAGGAATGGCGTTTGCTCAGGTCGAAGCCAAAGTTGTGCTTGCACGCATTCTCCAGAAATTTGATTTGCACTTCACTGGCAAGCCTGTACGTCCCTATATGGGGGCAACACTTGAACCACGCCCCGCTGTCTGGCTAAACATTAAAGAACGAGTCTAGGCCTTATAATAACGACCTTTCCACTGAATTTCTTTTCCCCGACGGAGCAGGGCGTTTAACCCTAATGCCATCACACTCCAAGCAGCCAAAGGCGTGGTCATCACTTCTAAGAATGACCTTCTAAAATAGAGGTTTAGGCATCCTCGCAAAAAAGCTAGCCAGCCAATTTCTAGAAAGGGCAACCGCTTCCGAGGAGCGCTCAACAAATAAAAGAACGGCAAAACGAAAATACAGGCGTAACCCCATGCAAAGAGTGGGCCGAACCAAGCAGGGGGTTTTTTAGTTGCCGAAGTTTCGAGGCCCAACATGAGATTCTTAGAAAAACCGTCCCATACCTCATGAGTATTATGGTACATCCGGCAACTTAGCATAGATGTGCCATTCACCATTGCTGTTTTATATCCTCCTAAACGGACTTGTTTAGCCAATGCAAAGTCATCTACGAGTTCATTAAAAATCGCTTGGTGACCGCCTATTGCATGATAGGCTTCGGCATTGACCAACAAATATTGCCCATTGGCAAGCGTGATACTTGAACCATTTTGCTGAAGCGCATTTAGGTCAACAGCAATGAGCGGCAGGAAATCTAGGATGAATGAAACGACTATACGTTCACCCCAACTCTCCGTGATCTGCTTGGGGAAAGCGCTCAACAGCGCCGCACCCAACTTTTTAGCTTGTGCAATACCCTGTGCAACGCTGGTTGAAGTATGGACAGTATCTGCATCGGTAAATAACAACCATTCGCCCGTTGCCTGTTCTGCTAGGCGGTGACAAGCATAACTTTTACCATTCCATCCTTTGGGGGGTTCTTCTGTTCCATGCAGCACCCTGACCTTCGGGTATTGAGTCGCCAGACTGTCCAACAATATCCCTGTTTCATCGGATGACAGATCGTTCAGCACAATAATTTCAAAATTTGGATAGGCTTGGCTTGCTAAGGATTCAATACAGGACACAATGTTACGGGCTTCATTCCGTGCTGGAACTAAAACACTTACCCGGGGCAGAGAACTGCTAGGGCTTGGTGTCAAGTGTTGAGCCTGTCGTAAATACCTGAGGTTGTGCCACAGTCTATAACTCATGAACCAAAGCAACGATAAGGCCGTAACATGGACTCCAATAGTCGTGTATTTTTTTGTCATATTTTGTGTTCCACAGGTTGATCCAGCGAAGGTTTCGACTGGGGCAAAAGAAGAAACACACTAATTTTGGCAAGGAGAATCAACAATTGCATCAGCGCAAGTATCAGCATCCAAAATGGCTTTCCCCGTAAAATGAGGTAGGCGAACAAAGCGGCAGGGACGACAAAAGTCCGCAGTATATCATTTTTGATTGTAAGCGAGGCCGCAATGGCTGCACCACCCATGACAAGGGGAATTTCGTACAGGGTTAACCCCGACCAAACCCCAAAAAAACTGGTGAGTGCCCGTCCTCCGCGAAATCCCAGAAAAATCGAAAATGCGTGACCGAGGCTTGGCATGAGGGCAATCCAAAGCAGTTGCTCTCCCGAAAAATCTAGTACCCACCGTGCAATTGAAACAGGGATAAACGCTTTGAAGAAATCAAGAAGCAAGACACTAATGCCAAGCCGCCACCCTCCTACACGAAAAGCGTTTGCAGCACCGGGATTTCCATCTGCTACGGTACGAACATCAGTCTGAAAGAAAAGTACCCCCAACCAGACCGACCATGGAAATGCCCCCGATAGATAGGCAAGAATCAAAAGCGCGAGAAACATCGTCTGGTAATCACCCCTTAACGAATCAATGGTTTGAACTTATGCAATATATGGTCAAGTGTTTCAACGCCGTCTTGCAGGGTTTTGCCCAAAAATACACCGGGTACATGGGATACCAGTTCTGGTTTTTCCAAAAATATGCGCCCACCATAACTAACGAGTGGCTGATTCGTTTCTGCTGCTTTGGGTAACCAATTGGGCCAGTCAGTTAAAGCATGGGCTGTTTCTTCGCTCATCGCTACAAAGACGAGGGCCATAGCTTTTACGGCGTCTACAAATGATCCTAAATCAGCGAGCGGCATAGTCTGTCCTAAATAGACGACGGGCCAACGCAACCGTCGTAATAGAACTGCCAACATCAAAAGACTGCCTTCATGGAGTTCCCCCGGGGCACAGGCCAGCACCACTGGATTGACTTGGTAGGCAGGTGGCCCGATTCTCATCCATAATATGAGGCGTTGGCGAAGAAAATGTGTTGCAAAATGCTCGGTAGCTATACCTATTTGCCCCTCGGCCCACGCCTCACCGATGTCATAAAAAGTTGGGCCAATGACCTCTAAAATCAGGATTTCGACAGAAAGGAGGATGAGCGCTTCCTCTAGCACTTGGTTCGCCCCATCTAGATCATGACGACACAGTAAATCAAACAGCCGTTGGCGAAACATGGTGGGTACCTCCCCACGACTGACTGTTGGTGTGTGGGATGGCGGCAAGATGTGATCATGATGAGGTTGTTGCAGCGCCCGTATCGCTTGGCTAATTTGCATACCTTCATCCACCCGCTGCTTAACCCATTCCAGTCGCATAACCTCTTGATGCGAGAAGAGACGATGACCACCGGATGTCCGCGTAGATTTTGGAAAATCATAGCGGCGCTCCCATACACGCAACGTGGTTTCTGGGATTTGGGTCATACGTGAAACCGCGCCGATGTTAAAGAGAGGTTCGTCATCGGATGTGAACTCAGGGGGTCGTAACATCTTCATTCCTTTGTTTTTAGCTCAGTATATAAGAAAATACTCATTTTGTCCAATTTATCTCTACATTAGTTTGACAAATATGATACATTATTTTATGATGTGTCTAAGTTTATTCTACATGGGAGGACGGCAATGGGTGTCGAACTGGCGATATGGGAGTCTCGGTTACTTTCCTTAGCCCATGAGGCACTTACCAGCCCCACAGTTGATGCACACATTCGGGTTGAAGCTGATGCGCTTGCTACGGCATATGCCTATTGTGCCCGCATTACCCGAACCAATAGCAACACCTTCTATATGGCTTCTCAGTTTCTGCCAAAACACAAACGTATTGCTGTCCAAGCCTTATACGCTTTCTGTCGCTGTACGGATGATTTGGTTGACGAAACACAAGGTTTAGCCCATGCGGATAAGGTTTTTTCTAATTGGCGGGCCCGTTTGAATAATTCATATCTTGCTGCCCATGACCCTGTTCCCCTTGCGTGGATGGATACCCAAACCCGGTATCAGATTCCGAAAGGCTATGCAGATCAATTAATCGCTGGAGTCGCACGTGATCTAACCCCAAAACGCTACGAGTCCTTTGCAGATCTGGCCGAGTATTGTTATGGGGTGGCCTCCACAGTTGGACTTATGTCTATGCACATCATTGGTTTTGAAAGCCAAGCAGCCCTGCCATATGCAGTTAAGCTTGGTATCGCGTTGCAGTTGACCAATATTCTCCGGGATGTTGGGGAAGATTGGCAGGCAGGCCGTTTGTATCTTCCCCTCGATGAATTAAATATGTTTGGATTAGATGAATCTGATATTGCCGATGGACAGGTGGATAATCGTTGGCGGGATTTTATGAAGTTTCAAATCAACCGGGTTCATCATCTATATGAAGAGGCACAGCCGGGTATTCGGCTCCTCAATACAGAGGGTCGGTTCGCAATTGCCGCTGCTGCAAACTTGTATCGCGCCATTTTGGATGATATTGAAACACACGACTACGATGTATTTCATCGTAGGGCACATATCGGTTTATGGGGGAAAGCCAGCCGCTTACCGGGTATATGGTGGAACAGTCGAGCCAATAATCTGAACCACCCAACATATCCCAATTATAGGGACATTTAACCAGAACTATCTCAGAGGAAATTCATGTCTAGGATTATTGTCATTGGGAGTGGATTTGGCGGATTGGGCGCGGCGATTCGCTTGGCAGCCAGAGGTCATGAAGTTGAGATATTTGAAAAGCGTGACAAGCTCGGTGGTCGAGCCTATGTTTATGAAATTAACGGTTTCAAATTTGATGGCGGGCCTACCGTCATTACCGCCCCCTTTATGTTCGATGACCTTTGGGCTACAGCAGGCAAGCGTCGTGAAGATTACTTTGATTTAGTGCCATGCAATCCGTATTATCGCATTTTTGACCATACGGGGCGATGTTTTAATTACAACGGGGATGAAGCCTACATCCTTAATCAAATTGAATCATGGAATCCAGACGATAAAGCTGGCTACCAAAAATTTATGGGGACCACCAAGTCTATCTTCCAAAAGGGATTTGTCGAGCTTGCCGATAAGCCCTTTCTCCATTTCACAGATATGTTGAAAGTGGCGCCTGACCTTATCAAAATGCAATCCTATCGCAGTGTATATGGCTATGTAGCCCAGTTTATTCAAAATGATTTTTTGCGCAGGTGTTTTACTTTCCACCCGCTTCTGATCGGAGGTAATCCGTTCGACTCTCCTTCTATTTATGCCATGATTCACTATCTTGAACGTGAATGGGGCATTCATTATGCACGAGGTGGTACGGGTGCAATTGTTGAAGCGATGGGCAAGCTTTTTGGTGAGCTAGGCGGTAGAGTACACCTGAACGCTGATGTTGCTGAAATTCTTGTGGATGAAAAGCATGGACATCGTGTACAGGGTATCCGTCTGGCTGACGGGACTGTCCATACAGCAGATCATATTGTTTCCAACGCGGACGTAGCATTTACTTATCGTAATTTGATTCCAGCCAAATACCGACGCATCTACACTGACCGCAAGCTCGAACGAATGAAATATAGCATGTCGCTTTTTGTTATTTACTTTGGCACCAAGCGACAGTACCGCGATCAGGGCCTAGCACACCATAACATTATCCTGAGCGAGCGTTACAAGGCGTTGTTAAGTGATATCTTTGATAAACAGCACCTGCCAAACGATTTTTCACTCTATCTGCATATGCCGAGCCTGACTGATCCTTCGATTGCCCCAGCAGGGTGTGAGAGTTTTTACGTTTTGTCACCCGTTCCTCACCTTGGCGGTGATACCGATTGGGCGCAAATGGCAAAACCGTATCGAGATGCAATCATGCAATTTTTGGAGGAAAATTACCTGCCGGATTTGCAGGCGAATATCATCGCCGAGCATTACATTGACCCGCTACATTTTCAGAATGTACTCAATAGCCATAAGGGAGCAGCCTTCTCTCTACAACCAGTTCTGACTCAATCCGCATGGTTCAGACCCCACAATCGCTCGGAGGAGTTTGAGAATCTTTATTTCGTCGGTGCAGGCACCCATCCGGGCGCTGGGTTACCCGGCGTTTTGTCCTCTGCCATCATTGCAGAAAATCTGATCGGCGACCCTGTACCCTCACCATCCTCGCGGTTATCCCTTGTGAGTGTATAATCCATATGACCTATTTTGCTTTTCTCCTTTACTTTCTCGTGATACCTATTTTGATACTGAGCATACTCACCTACAATGATTGGCGCAGGGGACTAAGGCTTCCTCCTTCATTGAGACTGATAGCCCCTTGGCGGATAGTGGTGATTCTTATTGGAATTGCGGTGGTCTATACCACCCCATGGGACAACTACTTGGTGGCTACGGGGGTCTGGTCATATGATCCTGCACTTGTTACGGGGATTACTTTTGGCTGGGTTCCATTGGAAGAATACACATTTTTTATTCTTCAGCCCATTATGACTGGCCTCTGGTTGCTGTTTTTGGCTCGTCGTGTGCGCCCCGAAGAGCCATTTGTCCCTCAACTCAATATTCGCCTAGCGTCAGTGGCTGTGATAAGCATTGCTTGGCTCACTTCAATCGGCCTTTTTCTTTCGGGTTGGGAACCTGTTACCTATCTGTCCTTAGAATTGATGTGGGGATTCCCGGCAATCATGGTGCAGCTCGTTTTTGGGGCAGATATTCTCTGGCACCAGCGCCGCCTCGTCATACCAGCAATTCTAATTGCCACGCTTTATTTGTGCGTTGCAGATAGTCTTGCGATTCAGGATGGGACTTGGACCATTAATCCTGATCTCAGTCTCGATATTTTGGTTGGGGGTATCTTGCCAATTGAAGAAGTGCTCTTCTTTTTGCTCACCAACACATTGGTGGTGTTTGGAGTCATCTTGGGATTGACCTACGAGAGTTCCTATCGTTTGTCTTCACGGGTCATGAATCAACTAATACGGAATTCGGGTGAATGATGTCTGGTTAACCCCACCCCCCTGCCCCGTCAACGGCTGAGGGGGAAGCACGCCTGTTTGACGCCCTTCCTCGCCTGCGGGGAAGAGTTGGGGATGGGGTAAGCATTTAGTCGAATCTGGTATAACCCATTTACGAAAGGGAGAATAAGTTTGTGGTGTACCTGTATGCTGTTAAGGGTTCCTTCGTTTGGCTCACCGAAGCGAGCAAACAATCATTGATTTCAACACCTTGACTCAACCGATAGCGTTCCCCCTGCCCTACTAAGTGCTTTTTAGCTCGGATAGGATTTCCCCATCATATAGGGGTTCTAAAATCATCTTTAGGAGAAAGCACTCTCTGAAATATCTACGAGCGTTACCCCATGCGGTTGCACTGGTAAATTCAAGGTTAACAGATTTGGAGCAGGCGAAAGATATTCGACGTTCATCTTTAGTTCCATCTTTTGCCGGAGTAGGTCAAGGTCTTCACGCAGAATCTGTTCCGGCGATCCCATATCAAACCAAGCATCCAACACGCTACCATGTTCACGGTCAAAACGGGTGGTCTGAACCCGGACTTTTCGCTCAAATCCCGGCAAGTTCAAAGTGAATTGTTTCTCTGCGTTCTGTACAAACATATCGTAAAGTCGGCGCGTGCCAGCAGCTTTCTGGATGAAACGGTTATCACTTGCTGCCTCGTCCGTGTAATGACAATAATTCCACACCAGAACCGAGATTTTCCCGCTTGTATGGCGCGTCACAACGAACGAATCGCCCATATCGAGTATCTCGTTCCCCAATCGGGAAAGAAACCAGTAGCCATGATAGGAAGGTTTTTTAAGGCCCTGCGTATTAATCAAACCGAAGCCACCATGAAACGGGGTATCCCCGGCACGCGATTCTTCAAAAATGTCACTGATCACCCAAAACGATAGGGAATCGGCATGACCATGTCCGGCTAGGTTGTTCTGTACGATAAAGGGGGCAAGGAATGCTGTATCGTGAATGGGGTCACGCGGACTTGGGCTACTGCTCCATTCAGTATAATGCTTTTCGAGATGTGAAAAACCGTTCTCCTCAAGCGTTTTTTCATAGCCTGTCAGGTCAACCATGAGACGCTCTGGCCCATCCCACGTCATATAGCCATTACCGTCTGCATCAAATGGGTGATTGGTAGGATAGGGATGTGTTGAGAAGAAATCAATCGGTATATTTTCTTTACGGCACGCACTTAGGAACTTATCGCCCCATGATGCTATACCGGGGCCAGCAGATGCCGACGCAGTTGCAGGGCCGCCGACTTTGAGATTTTCATCAATCTGCTTAATGGCACGCGCGGTCCGTTTATACAACTCCATATAAGCATCAAAATCCGCATCCTTCCAAAAGAAAAACAAGTCCGGCTCGTTCCAGACTTCAAAATACCAGCGTCGTACTTCATCCCGACCATAGCGTTCGATAATGTGCTGGATAAATTGTTGAATAAACCATTCCCAGCGCTCCCAATTATTGGGCGGGGTAATGTTGCCTTTCCACCAGAAAACTGTCTCTTCACCGCTCGCAAGGTCATATGGCATGAAACCAAGTTCGACAAAAGGGCGAATATTGATAGAGAGCCAGTGGTCGTATACGAGATCGACGTATTGCCAGTTCACAATGGGCTGGCCGCCCTCTTCTCGATAGACCATCATATCTTCGTGGAATAACCCGTGCATTCGCATATAGTCGAAGGGCATCTCACGCTGGATAAGTTCCAGATGTTTTTGGAAGTCGGCGCGTAGGGCTTCCGCAACCCGTCCGCCACCGACGCACACCTTCCAGTATGGGTTAAGAGGTTCACCCGCTTTATTGCGGTCAATCGTGATTTCTGTTTTTGTCATCTTAAAGGCCGCTCCTTAAACAAAAGATGGAATTTTTTGAAACTTGCGTCCGCTTTCTTTAGCGCATACTCTCAAAAAACCTCATCTACGATTCACATAACTACGCCAGTATTGCCTGATAGGTGAGCGCTTTGGTCGTTGCAAAGATCGGGTAAATCCAAAAGGGATCTAGCTGATAACAAACTGTACCCACGAGTTCATAATGGGGATCAACCCAGAGCAAAGTTCCAGAACCACCATCCTTCCAGTATTCTCCAGTTGCACTAGGCGTTCCCGCCAGTCCGCGATCCATTAAGGTGTGGACACCCAGACCGTGCCCATAGCCGTAGATTGGCTGTGCATTCGGGAAGTGATACGGTAGTAGATCAGCCCGAAGGTGGTTACTGGTCATGAGATCAACGGTGCTGGGCGCGAGAATGCACACCTTATCGAGTGTGCCCCGATTGAGCAGCATATTGCCAAGCCGTTGAACATCCGATGCTGTTGACACAAGACCAGCCCCGCCGTACTGCCATTGTCCGGGTGGTCTGTGACCATTCGATATGTAATGAACACTCTGACTTGGTGCTTCCAAAAGAGTCAGACTGCCATCCTGTGCTCGCGTGTAAAATGCGCTGAAACGATCAATCTGGTTATCCCCGATAACATAACTTGTGTCCATCATTCCCAGTGGATCGAAAATATAAGTTTGTAAAAAGTCGGCAAAATGCAGTCCTGAGGTGATTTCGACCAGCCGAGCCAAGATTTCAAACGATTGACCGTAACGCCAAAGTGTATTCGGTTGAGCAACCAATGGGACTTGGGTAATGCTCTCCACGATCTCTGCCAGCGAAACATGTGACGTTTGCAGCGCTTTGATCTTGGCGCGAAGCATCCCTTCAGGTGGTTCAGTTGCTCCACCAAATCCGGATGGGATGCCGCCTGTATGGGTAAGCAAATGCCGAATGGTGATCGGACGTTCCTGTTTGACGAAACGGGGTTCATCCCCCTCCATGCCGGCATAGACCGGGGTTGATCCAAACGCGGGAATGAAGTCTGCAATGGGTTGGTCTAGCACAAATTCACCACGTTCATAACAAATCAGCGCCGCAACAGCCGTGATCACTTTGGTAATTGACCACAGCCGAACCAAGGTATCAGGTTGCATCGGCTGATTCGTTGAGAGATTGGCAGCACCATAACCTCTCGCATGGAAAACCTGTCCACGCCGCGACAGCACAGCAACAACGCCCGCAACTTTGCCTTGGTCAACATAGCGTTGCAGCGCGTTATCGAGAAAAGTCAGTCGCTCAGATGAAACTTCAACCCGTTCAGGAGCAATCGTTTGCATAACACTTTGTCTCGGACATGACTCTTTAGATTTCCCTATAATCAAACCAGTCAAAGTCAGCAATATTTGGGCTGGTGAAGCCATTACTGCTGGCGTATAAACCGATATAAGTTCCAACAAACCCGCCTGCAACTGTTGTGCTGAGAATACGTCCATCTACATTTTCAGCAACGGTATGCCATTGTTTGCCATCTTCGCTGACAAAAAAACTATAGGCTTGCCCTTGGGCGGTCACTTTGAGATAGCAATGATCGTACGAGAGCGGAACTTCGGCGAGTTTTGTTTCTGTCTTCTTGTCGCGTTTTATGAGCGAAATCATGCGTGTATCATGGATGAGTGACACCACCAAACGAAAGTGATGATCACTGTTTTGATAGACAACGACCCCGGCACATTCATGCTCGTTCTCCGGCGCAAAGTCCATCAACGTTTCAGCGACAAAATTGATATGTTGTTGTCGTCGCCCCACAAAACTAGGATTTACCCACTCGCTTACCTGCTCTGGTCGCAAACGCAAACGCAAATGACCGGGGCGATCCGTCAGGCTCCAAAACGGATCACGAGGATTGCGTAAGAAATTCCAGCAAAAAGCTAATGTATCCGCGTCAAAATCATCACGGGCAGGCTGTTCAGGCCACGGATGAGGAGGCAGATTGGGCGACGGAAATTCTGGTTCGATGCCACCGCGTCTCGGATTAACAACCGGCCAGCCATCCATTTCCCATGTAACCGGAGCCATAAACGTTTCGCGTCCCAGATTGTAATGGTAGCCCGGTTCAAAGGGTGTGCTGTAGGGACGGACACCTAATGCAACCATCCACCATTCACCATTTTGCGTCTGGACTAGATCGGCGTGGCCTGTCGCCGCAATCTCAGAGAAATAACCTTTATGACGATGTGTGAGGATTGGGTTACGGTGACACGATTCATAGGGTCCGGTGATAGTTTTGCTGCGAGCTATAGTGACGGCATGATAGGCATCCGTGCCACCCTCTGCAATCATCAAATAATAGGTATCCCCGATGTGGTATAGGTGAGGGGCTTCGGGGTGAATGGCTCGTTTGGCTGCACCATCCCACAGCGCATATTTTTCTCCAATTAGCTGCATCGAGTTCAGGTCTAGTTCCTGAAGCCAGATTTCCCGATGACCATGATCGGATTCGCCAGTTCGTGGAATACGATTCCCGGTGTACCATACTCGCCCGTCATCATCAAACAATAAAGATGGGTCAATTCCCGGCGCATCCTCCAACCAGTAGGGATCGGACCAAGGGCCCGCTGGATCGGTGGCTGTCACAATAAAATTGCCATAGGGTGGTGTTGGGTCTTTAGAATTGGGAACCAGCGTATTGATGACGTAAAAGAGACCCTCATGGTAACGGATGGTGGGCGCATATAGGCCTTTTGAATTTGCCAGACCATCTAAACTTAGCTGCGATGGGCGATGTATGACGTGCCCAAGCTGTCGCCAGTGAACCAGATCGCGGCTGTGAAAAATTGGCAGTCCCGGAAAATATTCAAAAGTTGACGTTATCAGATAATAATCTTCATCAACCCGGCAGATTGATGGATCAGGATAAAAGCCCGACAATATTGGATTTTGAAATGTCATATGTTAAATCTCGCAAATGAGTTTTATAGACTAATCTGATCTAACCTGATATAGTATAAACTGGTTTACAAGCGCTTGCAAAAAGATTGATAAGAACTATTGGAAATCCCTTTCAGGAGATAAGAATATGGAGTACACAACGTTATCACCAGAAGAAGTTCAACATTTTTTGGACTATGGTTTTGTTCACTTAACCAATTGCTTTGATCTAGGCTTTGCCGCGCAATCAACCTCTGCTGCGTTCGAGCGACTTGGCTATCGGGAAGATGCTCCCGCAACATGGGAACAGCCCATCATCCATCTGCCCAATAATGCGTATGTTGATGTCAAAGAATTTGCGCCAAAGGTTTACGGTGCTATCTGTGATTTGCTGGGTGGGGAAGATCGGGTTCAAACCCCTGTTCGTTGGGGTGATGGCTATATTATCAACTTTAAACTCGGAGCTGACCGGGAATGGATTGCCCCATCTCCGGAGTCTGGCGGCTGGCACAAGGATGGCGATTTCTTTTGGCATTTTCTGGATAGCCCTGAACAGGGTCTGCTTTTGATCGTCGTTTGGCGGGACATTGAACCGAGGGGTGGTGGAACTTTTATGGCCTGCGACTCGATCAAACCCGTCGCTGAATATTTGAACAACAACCGCGAAGGTTTACATCCCTTTGAAGGCGGTTTTGGGAAGTTCATTCATGAATGCAAAGACTTTCGTGAACTAACCGGCAAAGCGGGTGATGTTGTCATTATGCATCCCTTTATGCTTCATGCGTCCTCACAAAACCATTCCGGCAAAGCCCGCTTTATCACCAATCCACCCGTAGCATTAAAAGCGCCGATGAACTTCAACCGCGATAATGTGGAAGATTTCTCCCCCGTTGAATTAGCGGTCTTGAAAGCATTGGGGGTTGAACGGCTTGATTTCCAAATTCAGGGCGAACGTCGGCGATTTGATGCAAAGGCGTATCGTGAAGCACGGGCACAGAAGCAAAATTCGTGATTGAGTCCTAGTACAAAATCGCAATACAGCAATTCAATCCAGTCGCCACACCCGAGAGTATATCTTTTGCCTGTCCAAAGTTGATTCAGAATTTGGCGCAGGTGGGGTATGCTCGTTTTGTTATTCCAGACAGAGCGAATCTTAGGCGAAAAGGGTGCATCAAAGACTCACCCACTGACACTCGTAGACTATTGGGCTATGGCTTTTAAAGTCAAATTGCTTGACACGGTATCATTTTCATGATATGCTTTTTGCAAACGCTTGCAAAGACCTTTTTGTTGTGGCATCCCGCTGATAGGGTGTCGTATTGATATTGCTTACCAATAAAATAACGGCAATATTTTTTTAGTAAAAATTGCAAGCGCTTGCAATCATGAGGCGCTCTTATGAAACAACACAAAGTTGTTGAGTTGAAAAATGCCGCCATCCACATTGTTGACCACACAGCCGGGGTTTTCTATTCAACTGTCCGTTGTCTAGTGACTGGCTGTGAATTTGTTAGAGCGCCAATTCAAATTCACCGTAGCTTCCTCGTCCCCATGCACAGGTCATTACTTGGATTCCCATCCTGTTTTGTATTTCAAATCAACATCAACCGATCAGAAAAAGGAGGCACCCAGCACAGCATAGTAATTTAGTATCGCAGTTGGCAGTAAACGATTAAGCATGTATGTATTACACATTTTCATACATATTGAGTTGAGGAGCTTGAAATGCGTAAACTTGGCCTTTATTTTTTGGCTATATTACTCTTGGTCACTTTGGCCCCTGTCGGTAACCTCGTAAATGCACAGGGAACCTATCACGAATCTCCAATGTTAGCTGCACTGGTTGAAGCTGGAGAGTTGCCACCCGTCGAAGAGCGTTTGCCAACGAATCCACGACTCGTGGAACCCTTCAAAGAAGTTGGTCAATACGGCGGTGCAATGCGTATGGGCTTCGTTGGGAACAATCCCGGTTGGGGCGGTATGTGGTATGTGACAGGTTGGGAAAACCTCGCCTCTTGGGCGCCTGATTTCTCCGGCGTTGTCCCTAACATTGCGGAAAGCTGGGAAGTCAGCGATGATGTGCGTGAATACACCTTCCACCTACGTGAGGGGATGAAATGGTCAGACGGCGCACCCTTCACCGCCGATGATATTATGTTCTACATTGAGGACATTCTATTCAATGTAGAATTATCGCCTGCTGGCCCAAGCGCCGACTGGTTACCCCGTGAAGGTGCTGCGGACTTCCGTGCTGAGAAAATTGATGATTACACAGTCAAGTTCATCTTCGCTAATCCCTACGGTACATTCCTGTACACCCTTCCCCAATGGAATGGTCGTCATATCACATGGTTCCCGAAACATTATTTGTCACAGTTCCATGCGGACTACAATCCCAATGTTGCTGATCTTGTCGCCGAAACCGAAGGCGCAGAAGACTGGGTAAGCCTCTTCAACATCAAAGCCTCTGGCCCCACAGAAGATACCAATAATTACTTCAACAATTTGGAACGCCCTCTGCTCTTCCCGTGGATTCCAACCAGTGTACTGGGTGGTAGCACCGAGATGAACATGGAGCGTAATCCCTACTACTGGAAAGTTGATACTGAAGGCAATCAACTACCCTACATTGATGAGGTCATCGGGGTGTCTTACCAAGATGACGAAGCCCGTAATCTCGCGATGGCAAATGGCGATATTGATTACATCAAAGACGCGACAGGTCGTGAATTCTTCTTCGATGCCCTCGATTCTGGTGCGCCACTGGCGATGTCCTTCTGGAATGACGAAGCCGGCAATACCAACTCGATTCACTTTAATTTCAATACACAAGACACCGTGCTTGCGGAAATCTTCCAAGACATCAACTTCCGTATCGGGCTGTCGCACGCGATCAATCGTGAAGAGATAATCGAAATTGTCCATCAGGGACAAGGTACACCTGCACAGGTTGCACCGCTCGAAAGCTCACCTCTATACAATGAACGCCTCGCCACGCAGTATATTGAATACAATGTTGACCTTGCAAATGAATATCTTGATAAGGTCGCCCCAGACCGAGACTCCGATGGGTATCGCTTGCGTTCAGACGGTGAACGGCTGTCTTTCGTCCTCTCAGTACCAAATTCTGAGGCATGGATGGCCAATTGGGTATCCGTTGGTGAATTACTGGTTGGCTATTGGGAAGCTGTGGGTGTTGAAACTCTCCTCGATGCTGTCGCGTCCGACGTGATGACCGAACGCCGTGAACAGAATAACTTCGAAGCCACCATCTTCACTGGAGAAGGTGGTGCGGGCCTGACCCCGATTCTTCAGCCGCGCTACTACGTCCCCGGCGAATATGACAGCCTGTTTGGGGTTAGCTGGTACTACTGGTGGGTAGGCGCACAGGATACCGTGAATGTTGAGCCACCACAAGACATAAAAGACCTGCGCGTGCAGTTTGAGCAGGTGGGTCAACAACCCACTCAGGAAGCTCAGGTTGCAGCGATGACTGAGATTTTGAATGTTGCGGCGGATAAATTCTGGGTCATTGGTATCTCGCGTCCCGGGAATGGCTTCCAGCCCTATCATGAACGAATTGGGAACTTCCCCGATCAATGGATTCATGGCTGGGGTGAAGGTGTTGAAAAGATTACCTACCCTGAGCAATGGTATCTGAAGCAATAACATAATACGCCAATAGCGTTTCATTTAAGGGGTTCTCCGCTAGATGGAGGACCCCTCCCCGCCTAGAACTAGAGTTTAGAAAGAAAATAGCCGTGCTAAAATATCTTGCCCGTCGTTTACTCTTTATGATATTGACTGTTTGGATTATTACGGTGATCGCATTTGTGGTCATCCAAATACCACCGGGCGATTATGTGACCAACATGGTTACTGAAATGATGTCGCAAGGCTCAGACAGAATAGACCCGGCTGTTACAGAACAGTTGCGCGACCAATATGGCCTGAATGATCCCGTCTATATTCAGTATTATAAGTGGATGAAGAACATTGTTACAGAAGGTAACTTTGGATACTCCCTAACATTTAGGCGCGATGCAAGGGTCTTAATCATTGAGCGTCTCCCCATGACATTCTTATTGACAAGCTCATCAGTTCTGTTCGTATGGTTTGTCTCCTTACCGATTGGGGTCTTTTCGGCAGTCAAGCAATACTCTATTTGGGACTACATAGCGACCTTTATCGGTTTCATCGGAGTAGCGACCCCCAATTTCCTCTTCGCTTTAATCCTGATGTATCTCAGTTATCGTTATGGAGGCAAAGCCTTAATTGGCTTATTCTCAAACGAATATGTCAATGCGCCTTGGAGTTGGGCCAGAGTTGCTGACCTGCTGAAGCATATGATCATCCCCGTGATTATCATCGGCACATCGTATACGGCTGGCTTGATCCGCACGATGCGGGCAAATCTCCTTGATGAACTGAAACGCCCCTATGTTGATGCTGCCCGTGCAAAGGGCCTTCCCGAAACACGCCTCATCTGGAAATACCCGGTACGCTACGCCCTAAATCCATTTGTGAGCACAATTGGGTGGGCATTGCCCGGACTTGTCGCGGGTGAGGTAATTGTGTCGATTGTGCTGAATTTGCCAACATCAGGCCCTGTCTTGTTTGAAGCCCTCAAAGAGCAGGATATGTATGTAGCAGCCGGATTTATACTCGTTTTGAGCACCTTAACTGTTATTGGAACCTTTATCTCGGATGTGCTACTAGTCATCCTTGATCCGCGCATCCGCCTAGAATAAGGATTAACATTGATGGATACAACTTTAGAACAGCACGAGGCTGTAACGCCTGTGCCAAAGAATACGGCCCATACCGATACCGAGGTATCCGTCGAATTCGCGTCGCAATGGCGATTAATGTGGTGGAAGTTCCGCAAACATCGTCTAGCAGTTGTGGGCTTGATTATCGTCGTCACCTATTATGTCGTTGCGCTTTTCGCTAACTTTTTTGCACCGCAATCGCCCAAAACATATATTGCCGAATATGTATATTCGCCGCCACAACAGCTACATTTTTTCCGGGATGGTCGCCTCGCGCCCTATGTTCATCCGTATACCTATGAACGCGATCCGCTTTCTTACAAGAAAATCTATAAGGTAGATACCGAAACATTCATCCCAGTAGGCTTGTTTGTGCATGGTGATTCTTACGAGGTATTTGGCCTGTTTGAAACAGATATACACCTTTTCGGCGCAAAAGAACATGGGCAGCCTTTCTACCTGTTAGGCGGTGATACTATCGGGCGCGATCTTCTTAGCCGTACTATCTTTAGTGCGCGTATTTCCCTAGTCGTTGCATGGGTTGGAGTTTCCATCAGCATGACCATTGGGATTATCCTCGGTGGGATATCAGGGTTGCTGGGTGGTATGGTTGATAACATCATCCAACGGCTTATCGAAATTACGATGTCCATCCCTACGCTCCCAATCATTATTGCAATTGCGGCCTTAGTGCCCATTGATTGGAGCACCCTGCGGGTCTATACCATTATTGTGCTGCTGCTGGCTATAACAGGCTGGACAGGGCTGGCACGTGTGGTTCGGAGTAAATTCCTAGTGCTGCGTGAAGAAGATTTTGTCCTTGCCGCACGCCTAGATGGGGCGCGTTCCATGCGTTTAATCTTTAGACACATGCTGCCGTCATTTTACAGTCACATCATAGCTTCCGTCACCCTTGCTTTGCCGGGCATGATTCTGGCCGAGACAGCGCTCAGTTATCTTGGTTTTGGTTTGCGTCCGCCTGCTGTTAGCTGGGGGGTGCAATTGCAACAGGCCCAGCAGATCAACGTGATTTCAAACTATCCTTGGATGCTGGCACCAGCGATTGCAGTCATTATTATTGTCCTCGCCTTTAACTTTTTGGGCGATGGATTGCGCGACGCGGCTGACCCGTACTAGTGTGTATTAAAAATACACGGGCTTCTTGAAATTTAAGTGTTTATAAAGGTTTATTATGGCAGAGACATTACTTGAAGTAAAAGATTTGCACATCCATTTCTTCACCGACGCTGGTGTGGTAAAGGCTGTTGATGGTGTGGATTTGGTCATTCAGCGTGGCAAAACATTGTGTTTGGTAGGGGAGAGCGGTTGCGGCAAAAGTGTAGCCAGCCGTTCATTTCTCAAAATCATCCACAGCCCCGGCAAGATTGTGAAAGGCGAACTGCTGTATCACCAATCAGACGGCACGCCGATTGACATCGCTAAACTTGATGAAAAAGGACGGGCTATACGGAGAATACGCGGCAAGGAAATTGCGATGATTTTCCAAGAGCCGATGTCGTCCCTAAGTGTCATGCACACCATTGGTAATCAGATCATTGAAATGATCCAGCTCCATACAGATGCTACCAAGCAAGAAGCCCGCGAACGCGCTATTGAATTATTGCGCCTCGTCGAAATCCCAAGACCAGAACGTTTAATAGATGAATATCCGTTTCGCCTGAGCGGTGGGATGCGCCAGCGTGCGATGATTGCAATGGTATTATCTTGTAACCCGGCCCTGTTGATCGCTGATGAACCAACAACGGCCCTCGATGTCACTACGCAAGCCCAAATTCTCGATCTGATGCGTTCGCTGCAAGAAAAATATGATATGGCGATCCTCTTTATCACTCATGATTTAGGGGTCGTCGCCGAAATCGCCGATGAAGTGGCCGTGATGTATCTGGGGCGTATTGTGGAGCATGGGGATGTCAATACGATTTTCCATAGTCCAAAGCACCCCTATACCAAAGCCTTACTCGAAAGCATCCCCAAAATGGCAGCACAGCGTAACCCGTTAAACCCAATAGAAGGGATGGTTCCCAGCCCATTCCGCCGACCAAGTGGCTGTGCTTTTCACCCCCGTTGTCGCGAACGTATTGAGCAATGCAGTCATGTCGTGCCAGAAATAACGCGACTGAGTGACAGCCATCAGGTGCGGTGTTTATTGGCCTCTCAGAATCACGTGCAATTAGAGCGAGAAGTTTAAGATGGAAGCACAAACAATAAAGGTAGAGGGACTGTCCATGAATAACCCTCACAATATGTTGGAACTCCGCGATTTGAAGATGCACTTTCCTATCAATAAAGGCCTATTTGGACAAACAACTGGGCATGTAAAAGCAGTGGATGGGGTCTCGCTGGAAATTCGTAATGGCGAAACCTTTGGGCTGGTGGGTGAAAGTGGCTGCGGTAAAACAACTATTGGACGTTGTATTGTCCGTGCGTATAACATTACACAGGGACAAATGCTCTATCAGCAGAAATCGGGTAATGTTGTTGATCTTGCACACCTGCCCGCTAATCAATTGCGAGGTCTACGACATGAAATTCGTATGATCTTCCAAGACCCGTATTCATCACTTAACCCGCGTATGACCGTCTTTGAAAATATTAGTGAGGCGCTCAAAATTAGTGGTACACCCCGCAGCGAAATGCAGGAGCGCGTGGCGGTAATCCTGCGGCGTGTAGGCTTACGTCAAGAATACATGTCACGCTATCCCCATGCCTTTAGTGGTGGCGAACGGCAGCGTATTGTCATTGCACGTTCCCTGATTACTGAACCGCGTCTGATTGTTGCTGATGAGGCCGTGTCAGCGCTGGATGTCTCGGTGCGTGCTCAGATACTCAACCTGCTTAAAGAGTTGCAGGATGAATTTCAACTCACCTTTCTTTTTATCTCGCACGACTTAAGCGTTATCCGTCATATTTGTGACCGTATAGCGGTGATGTATGTTGGAAAACTGGTCGAAATGGCAAGCGGCGACGATTTATTCCGCCAGCCAAAACACCCCTATACCGAAGCCTTACTTTCGGCTGTACCTATCACCGATCCTTTGGATAGAGGCAAACGTAGTCGCATTCGTTTAACCGGTGAAGTCGCTGACCCCTCCAATCCACCAAAGGGGTGCTACTTCCATCCACGATGCGGCTATGCTCAGGATAGATGTTCCACAGAAGAACCGCAGTCTCGACCTAGAGGACATGACAAAGGTATAGTTAAATGCCATTTTTCAGAAGAACTCAATTTACAAGGCGTTATCGTGGAGGATGGTCATTCGACATTAATGGCAGAAAACGCACGCTAGGGAGCCTCAGCCGTTGAATCAGCCCGTTGAAAAAAAGGGGCGATCTTGGATCGGTGGTTAAACTGGCCGACCAATAGGAAAGGCTTGGCGTTTGCGGCGATTTATTGGTGTGTTGGCGACCCATCAGAAATGAATCATTCGCAACTTGGGTGTCGGCATTGGCACTTTTCCTGTGATAAAGTGAAAATGGACACGCTCAAAATACCCTCATTTTAGACTAAATCAGGCAGAATTCCTGCGATAAAATGCATTATCGCAGGAAGCATGAATGCCCGTTCAATTCTTGTTACCACTCGATTGATTCCCTGTTACAGGGGTTTTTTTGTTCCGTTGTCCCCGATAAGCCTAGGTTCATAGAACTGAGCGCAGGAGGTGAAACATGCAACCGTTCACGATCCGTACTGCACAGCGAGCGGATGCCTCAGCCATCTACGCCATTCATCAAGCATCTCTCATCACCCTCTGTGTGACCCACTACCCACTCGATACATTACAGCGTTGGTTTTCCAACAAGTCACCTGAAGGATATTACCCGGCAATTGATGATGGCGAGTTGTTTGTCTGCGAACAGAGTAAGATGGCGATAGGTTTTGGGCACGCTGTACCCGGCGAAGTGGTGGCGATCTTTGTGCATCCTGATTTTGCTGGACGCGGTGTGGGAAAGTGCCTGTTACGTCATGCCATCCAATGCGCCAGCAAGGATCACGAAGGCCCTATTAAGTTGATTGCTACGCTCAATGCCGAACCGTTTTATGCCAAGCACGGATTTCATGAAGTGCGACGTTACACCATTGAGCGCGGCGACCTACAATTTCCCGCCGTGGAAATGGAATTGGATGCCGACAAACCCAACTGACCAACAAGATTGGCATTGGGTAGCTGGCTCCACATACGCTTCATCGAAGCTATTCAAGCCGCACTATCTTAACGTGCGTTTATGTTTTGCTACTCATTGATTATTTTCAGTACAATAAAGTGGGTGAATGAGTATCACCCAACCCCATCCGGCAAAAGATATTTTTACCATAAGCTGAAAGACTAGACCATGCGGTTATCCAATTTGGCAGAAACAGCATTTTGGACAAGGCTGGAAAGAGCGGCTGAGTTCGTCCTCGTAAGTATTTTGTGGGTGATTTTATCGCTGCCCTTGATTACCTTACCCGCCGCGACAGCAGGTCTATTCGCCGTATGTACCGATTGGGTGCGGGGCAAAGAGAACGAAGCCTTGCAACGATTTCTCAGTGCAATGTTGCGATATGCTTGGAAGGCAACCTTGATAGGCTTGGGTAGCGCACTTGGATTGGGATTGGTCGCTGCCAACCTCACCATCTTGCCCGACATGGAACTTCCCTTTGTGCTATTTGCTTTTTCAGTCGGGATTAGTGTGTTCGTAGGTGGGCTAATCCTCGTGGCAAATCTTTATCTGTGGGTGCTGCTGCTGACTTTTGATTTCCCATCATCCAAATTGGTGAAGATCGCGCTGCAACTCGCCTTTCAGCATGTCCTGTGGTCAATAGGAGTGCTGCTGGCAGTGGGTGTGGTCGTGCTGGCAAGTCTTTGGCTCTTGCCTGCTGGTGTCATCGTATTGGTGCTACCCTCCAGCCTTGCTTGGATGATTAGTCGGGGTAGCTGGCGGGTGATTCGCACCTACGAAGGAGAGCTTTTAAGCCAACAACAATAGCTGGCTCGGGTTGCTCTGTTGCGAGGTTCAAAATTAGGTGGGTCGTGGTGAGATTCAAGTTTGGGCAGGTCTTAGCCCTGCCCCTACAAAATGCGGTTACGATGCGATTCTGTAGGGGTTGGTCTTAGCCCAACCCGGCCTTTGAAACCGAACCTTGCGACAGAGCAGCTCGGGCTATCTTTTTTGAGGCAGGAGTGGAAACAACTCACTCACATTCACCAATTCCCCACGCTGCATAGACAAATTCGCGGAAATCCCGACTAAAACCGAGGCCGCCCCATCAATATGCGATGCTGCCCGATTTAAGGGGTCTTTCGATGCGGCGGGGTCAAACAGGTCGGCTAGAAGAACTGGGTCTGCTCCACCATGCCCTCCCGTACCTTCATCTATCACAATCTCGTGAGGGGACTCGAACATTTTTTGGGTGGTCAGTTGGACGCTTCGGAATTCACCTTTGCTGGCGGCGAGGTTGGCCGGGGTTGCCTGCCCCATAATGGATTGTGTGCCTTCATGTATAGTTAGCTCCAAGCGCCCTTTTGTTCCGGTAATGGATAAGCGCAAACCCTCCCACGGCGAATAGGCCACTAGCGAATAGGAAAGCCGAATGCCATTCTGATACTTCACAATCACGCACATGGTATCTTCGATGGTGATGGGTTCGCCAAAGACATTGCGATCCCGTACATAGCCAGAATCGCCCTCGGCATCAAGATATAGCCCCTTTAAGCCGGGATCGGTATCTAGAAATTTGGCAAAGGGGTCGTTTTTGGCAGCCGCCTCACCTGTATAACGCGCATAGCCATAATGTTCGCCCCGTGCTTCAGCGTTGGTCTTTCCATAGAAGTATAGATCACCGCTGGCAAAGACTTGGGCAGGGTAAGAATCAATCCACCAATTCACCAAGTCGAAATGATGGGTCGCCTTATGCACCAGCAAGCCACCGGAATTTTGTTTTTCACGATGCCACCGCCGAAAATAATCCGCGCCGTGTGTGGTGTCTAACATCCATGAGAAATCTACGAACAAGGGTCTGCCAATCGCCCCCTGCATGATGAGTTCTCGCACTTTCGAAAATGTGGGCGCATAACGATAGTTGAAGGTTACACGCAACGACTTTCCAGTACGGGCAATACCATCATAGATGGCTTGCAGTTTCGCTATATCAATCGTCATGGGTTTTTCGCTGATGACATCACACCCCAGTTCCATGGCCCGCACAATATACGTATGATGGGTGGCATCAACGGTGCAAACTATGACAATATCTGGTCTTGTTTCCTTAATCATGTCCTCAAATTGGGCCGGGGCGAACGTCCTACAGGGCTGTGGTAGCTGTTGGTTGTACCAATTCATACGAGTTGGACTCAGGTCACACAGGCCCACGAGACAAGCTGTCGCCGCATAGGTCTTGGTGATCGCTTCGATAAACATGCCGGCTCGGCCACCAGTTCCAACGATTGCATAGCGTTTCATTTCGTTTCCTCTATTTTTTTGGGAATTGAGCCTACTGCAAAATCGAATTCGGTGATTTGTTTTCGGCCACCACTAGGAAATCCTTTTGGCGGAGCAGATATTCGAATTTGTAACAACCCGCACCAACGGTTAATTCCACGTTATCCCCCATTTGCTCCCCTTCTAATAAAGGGTTGCCATTGATCCATATCTGACCCACACGGGCATCGGGGAGCACTATGTCTGCCGATGCGTTGAACGGAATCGTGATGTTGAGGGTGAGGTGTCCTGTATTATCTATATGCCAGTCGCTTTCGTAGAAACCTGCCGCCGAACAATAACGCGCCCTTGCCCATTGGAGTGATCTGTCCGGTTTGGGAGCGATGCGGGCATGGCGAAAACCCGTGACCCCATCCTCGCTCGCAGTCGGGTTCAAGCCACACATATCCCGATACATCCATTCGACAATCGAACCGTAGGCGTAGTGATTGAACGAGTTCATACTGGTTGAGCTAATTGAGCCGTCAGGATTGAGGGAGTTCCAGCGTTCCCAGATGGTTGTCGCGCCGAGGTTGATGGCGTACAGCCATGAAGGATAATCCTCATTGAGCAGCAACCGATATGCAAGGTGGTTAGCCCCGATCTTCGAAAGTGTCCGACAGAGATAGGGTGTGCCGACAAAACCCGTTTGCAGATGAACATTATCTTTATAGAGAAGGGCGATAAAATCGTTTTTCACCTGCTCATATTGCCCATCGGGCACTAAATCCATGAACAACGCCAACACATAGCCCGTTTGGGTAGGCGTAACTAACTGTCCACTCACCGTAAAGTATTCTTTTTGGATGGCGGCCTTAATTTCCTCAGATAAACGTTCATAGGCATCCGCTTGCTCGATCTTGCCAAGCGCTCTAGCCGCTTTTGCCACCAATCGCGCCGAATAACAGTAGAACGCCGATGCGATAAAATAATCGGGTGTACCGCCCTTGCGGGACGCCGGATCACTGCCATCTAGCGCCAGCCAATCGCCAAAATGAAAGCCCTCTGTCCAAAGTCGTCTACTGCCGGAGGATTCATCAATAGTTTTGATGTAATCCACCCAACCCCGCATACTTTCAAACTGCTTTTCCAAAACATGGATGTCACCATAGAATTCGTAGAGTGTCCAAGGCACGATGGTCGCGGCATCGCCCCAAGCGCTGGAGCCGCCACGACTCAGATTCGCCATTGGGACAATGTGCGGCACCATCCCGCCGAGCTTTGTTTGCTCTTTGGCGAGGTCATAGGCGTATTTGGAAAGGAAGGCATAGGTATCCATATTGAAACAGGCCGTGCCAGTAAATATTTGGATGTCACCCGTCCACCCCAAGCGCTCATCCCGCTGTGGGCAGTCGGTGGGAATGTCGAGAAAATTGCCTTTCTGTCCCCACATCGCATTCTTAAAAAGCTGGTTGACCTTCTCATTCGACGTTTCAATCTCGCCGATCATGTCCATCCGTGAATAAACCACGCAGCCCGTGAAATCATCAAGGGTGAGATCACCCACCCAGCCTGAGATTTTGACGTATCGGAAGCCATAAAATGTGAAATAAGGTTCGATCACCGCCTCCGTCCCATCCGCGATGTACGTGTATTCCGCTTTTGCGGTGCGTAGGTTATCGCGGAAGAAGTTGCCCTCCTGCAAAATCTCACCAAATTGGAGATAGATACGAGTCCCTGCTGGGGCGTAGGTTCGGAAGCGCACCCATCCCGTCATAATCTGGCCCATATCCAATACGGTCTCGCCCAATGGTGTGCGGATGATTGCTAAAGGCTTTATTTCTTCAATGATACGAACGGGTAGCGACCTTCGAGCCTCTAAGCGAGATGTACCGAGGTCAATCACGCGCACAGGAGAGGCATTGGGCGACGGCACAATCTTAGGGATACGCGCATCAACCATCTCGCCGTCGAATATATCGCTTTCAATAACAGGGGAAGGTGTGGCTCTCCACGAGGGATCAGTAACGACGACCAGTTCATCGCCATTTTCCAATGTGACATGTAGCTCACAAATCAGGGCAAACCGATCTCCATAGAAATCTATACTGCCCCCGTCCGCACC
The DNA here is from genome assembly GCA_019913005.1 of Anaerolineae bacterium. Taxonomy (GTDB): domain Bacteria; phylum Chloroflexota; class Anaerolineae; order Aggregatilineales; family J027; genus CFX10. Next base: position 26,361 of record JAIOHL010000253.1, read on the forward strand.
GTAGCGCCCCTTGTACCAGCCATTACCCAGCATGACCGAAATGAGATTGGGGCCAACCGTAAGCTGATCGGTGATGTCAAATGTCTGATACTGAATCCACTGGTCATAGGCATTGCAATGGGGTGTGAAGTATTCATCTCCGACCTTCTTGCCATTCAATTCCATGTGATACAGGCCCAAGCCGCAGATATAGGTCCGTGCCGTCACCACTCGTGCGGGAAGCTCGAAAGTCTGATATAAAATCGGGTGTAGCCGATTGTCCTGCCAATCCGGGGTAATCCACACGGCTTGCCATGCTTCGTCTAGTTTGGCAGTCTCGAACCACGCCGTTTCACTTTCGGCGCTTTCGGTTTCGCCCCAGACCCTGACCCTCCAGAAATAGCGGGTACGTGGATTGAGACGGATCGGCGGACAGTAGCTAAGGCTGTCAATGCCAGAGCCAGCCACCTTGCCGCTATCAAAGATAGTCTGCGTGAAATCGCCGTCACGACTGATAAGGAACTGAGCGGCGGTTTGTACCGTATCATAAGTATCCTCGACTACCCATGAAAAGGTCGGTCTTTCCATAGTAAAGCCTAAGGGGTTTACGACATGGTTGGTCTTGAGATGGGTTATTTTCACGATATACCTCAGTTATCAGGGATTTTCCTATAAGCATCATCATCATTTTGCCAAGAGGCCTCAAAATAGGCTCGGCAGATTATGCGGTTGAAATCAATCGCCTGTCAACTGAAACGCGCGATGTCATGTTGGTCTATCCTTTAAGTCCTGTCGTGCTAATCCCTTCCACCATGTATCGTTGGAACAGGATAAACAGGAGGAAAACTGGAACAAGCGCGAGAATGCCCATCGCAAAGACAGCCCCCCAATTGGTGACTGAGGAGGGGTCGGCAAAATTGCGTAGTGCAACCGATACCGTATATTTTCTTGGATCGTTCAAGTAGATCAGTGGGGTCAGGAAATCGTCCCAACTCCAATAAAAAGCAAAGATGGCTGAAGTGCCTAGCGCTGGCTTGATCAGGGGTAGAATGATTCGAAAGAAGATGCCCGCCCGGCTGCATCCATCAATTTCAGCCGCCTCGTCCAGTTCGATGGGTATGCCGCGAATAAACTGTACCATCATGAAAATGAAGAATGGCATTCCAAAAAATCGCGGGATGATGAGGGGTTTATAGCTATTGATCCAGTCCAACTTGCTGAATAGGATGTACTGCGGAATGAGCTGCACTTGGGAGGGCAGCATCATGGTCGAAAGCATCACCGCAAACCAGAATTTCTTCCCGGTAAATCGGATGCGTGCAAAACCATACGCCACTATCGCCGACGAGAAAACGGATGCCAGCGTACTGACCCCACTTACCCATAACGAATTCTTAAAGAACGTGGTAAACGAGATACCCGCAAACCCTTTCCAGCCGGAGCGGTAATTATCGAGGTTTAACTCGTTTGGAATAAGTGAGGATGTCTCAGTCCATATTTCTGACTCGCCCTTGAATGAACTGGCGAGCATCCAGATAAGTGGGTAAATCATCACAAAGCCAAAAGCAATCACAATCGCATGGAATACGAGACCCCTCATGGCGTGTCTGACGTGCTTGCCGTACATCCGATAAGCATCAGCCGGATGGAAGATGATATTGTTGATTACCCTTTTCATCTGATGGTAATACGTCCGGTAGGCGTGCATCGGGTAGAAGATAATACTTCGAATCGTGCTCGTAATATTCTTGCGATAGTTCCGGTATACACGGGCCAAAGTTTGGTTTGACATAGTTTAATTCTCCGCAGTGTCGTAAAAGACCCAGAAGCGGGATGACAAGAAAATCACGCCCGTGAATGTGGCAATGACCACCAGCATCACCCAAGCCATCGCCGAGCCATACCCCATATTAGCACCCACGCCAAAGGAACGAATGTAGATGTAAAGGCTATAGAACAGCGTTGTATCCAGTGGTCTACCAGTACCCCCGGACACCACATAGGCTTGCGTAAAGGTCATGAAGCTAAAGATCAACTGCATCACGAGATTAAAAAAGATCACGGGGGTCAACAGCGGCAGCGTAATGCGGGTGAATTTGGATACAGTCCCCGCACCATCTATCGAAGCCGCCTCGTAATATTCACTGGGAATTTGTTTGAGGCCCGCCAAAAAAATCAGCATTGGCGAACCAAATTGCCATACCGCCATCAGGATCAATGTCCAGATAGCGTATTTGATGTCAAATAACCACAATTTTCGCTCTAGGCCTGCATCGAGCATGAACTCATTGATAAGCCCTTTGCTGGCAAAGATCTGCCGCCACATCACAGCGACGGCGATGCTTCCCCCCACGATTGAAGGGGCATAGTAGACGGCCCGATAGACGCCAACAAGCCGGCGTGCATTATAGAGCAGTTCCGCCACAAGCAACGCAAACAATAATTTGAGTGGGACCGATATAAAGGCGAATTTGACCGTCGCCCGAACCGCTCGCCAATATCGAGGATCGTCGTAAAACATTCTTCTAAAGTTTTCTAGGCCGGTCCATTCAACATCACCTGACAAGATATCGTATTTGGTGAAACTCAAGACGAGTGAGGCCGCAATGGGGATCAACGTCAGCGTAAAAAAACCGATGAGCCAAGGCGAGATGAACAAATACCCCATCAGGTTGTTATGACGCCATTTCTTGTTGCCCTTCTGTGCTACAACCTTCTTGGCTAGGCTAAACTTGCCCGCATCCTTCTGCAATACGCTGGTCACTTTTCACCTCGCTGAATCTTCCTGACTATCGGGGTATAATGGAGTGTAACAATCCCCACTTCTCCTAGGGATTGCTACACACCGTTCTATCAGGACAATACTTGCAGCACCGTCATGAACACCTATTGATTGGCTTCTGCAAGTATTTCGTTTGACATTTCCCGCAAGGTAGCCGCACCTTCCTCAGGTGAGATGGCGCCGTAGCGTACCGGGTCGGTGAATTCAGGGTAGTAGACGTTAACCCGTATATCCTCGACCCCTAATGGATCTGGAAATACAAATGGAGCGGAATCTTCGGCGAGCCGGGCAAGGTAATCGTAGATCGCTTGCTGCGGTGCTGCGGCATTCTCCTTCAGGGCATCCAAGACCACTGTATTGATTGGAACACCGCGCTCGGCATTGAGGATTTTGTTGGCCTCCACATCATTGATGAAGAAGTTAAGGAACATCGCGGCCATTTCGGGATTCTCGGAATTGACCGTTACCGCCTCATACTGACTGGGCCGGATGGCTAATCCCTGCCGTCCGCCTTCGGGTCTTGGGACTGGCATGATCTTGAAGTTACGATCTTCACCTGCGGCTGTCCACATGGCGACCAACTGGTTGGAACCCGCCAAGTAGTCCATTGCACATTGACCCTTCACAATGAACTGGGCTTCTGGGCCGAGGGTGTTTACCTCGGATTCCTCCGAAATGTGGGGAATTGCTAAGGCATCTTGCAGGCGGAGCACCATCTCCATATGATCCACGATTGGCGCATCGTCCGTATAGGCGAGTGATTTACCATCCGTCGCATAGAGGTCTGTGCCGTGTCCGGAATAGATAATTCTCCACAGGTCAACGTGATGAAGATAACTACCAAAGCCCCAGATGCCGAGGTTCTCGCTTAGGCCAGTGACAATTTCTTCAAAATCGCCCCATGTCCAAGTATCCGGGGGGACATCAATACCTGCTTGCTCAAAGGCATCGAGGTCAATAACGAAACCGTTGGCGTTGCTACCCGCGCTGACGGCATAAATCTTGTCATTCACCTTGCCATGATTTTGCAGGACTTCGGGCACATTGGTGAAGTCAATCACACCGGATGCGATATATTCATCCAATGGGTGGAGCAAGTCTTTCTTTGACCACTCCGCAAGCGTGGTCGTGCCGTGCTGCATAATATCTGGCAATCCACCACCGGCAGCTTGGGCTGTCAATAGGGTCCAGTAATCCTCAAAGCTGAGGAACTCGTAGGTGAAGTTGACGTTCGGATTCTTCTCTTGGAACATCTTGATGACTTGGGTTGTGATGTCGGCGCGAAGTTGCCCGCCCCACCAAATAAACCGCAAGTCCACTTTATCTTGCGCCAAAGCCGGTAAGCCTGACAAGGGTGAACCATACACGGAGAGCACCGTGCCTGCCCCTGCTGCTGCCGACAAGCGTAAGAAATCTCGACGTGAAATTCCCTTTGGCATTTGATTGATCCTCCTAAATTGAGCGTAAAAATCTATTGTTTGTGATGTGCTTATCGTGATTTTGGTTCGCCTGTGGATTCCCTTTCTCCTGTTATGGAACGTGTCCGGTGGATTCTCGAATAATGAGTTGCACTTCCGCCCTCGTCACCTGTCGGGGAAGATCAGGCTGTTCAATACGCCTGAGAAGCAGCCGAACGGCCTCGCGTCCGCTTTCTTCGGCCTTCCCAGACACAGTGGTGAGGCGTGGCAAGGTGTATTTTGAAAAGTCAATATTGTCAAAACCAGCAACGGAAAGATTACCGGGAACAGTCAAGCCGAGGTCACTTGCTGCACGTAACACGGCAATGGAGAGCAGATCGTTGATGACCATCAATGCTGTCGGGCGATCCGGACGGCTTAACAGGGTATAAGCAGCTTGATAGGCATCTTCCAACTGGTCACCGCAATGCACCTCGTAGGTACGATTGTTGGGCAACCCATGTTCGTGTAACATTTGGCGATAGACGTGTAAGCGGTCAAATCCCTGCGTTTCCTGCGTTACCCCGTAGATGAAGCCAATTTGTCGGTGTCCGAGTTCAATCAAATGCGCCATCAACTCACGGGTTCCGCTGGAATAACCATGAATGACATGATCGAACTCCGCTTCAGTCGCGGTAATTTCGACAACGGGCTGCCCAGCCTGTCGTAGGTAATTGGTTAATCCGGGTAACAAATGCTTGACACCCGCCAAAAGGATGAAGCCATCTACACGGTGGCGTGTTAATTCACGGACGGAATTGTCACCCTGTTGGGTATTTTGGGGATTAAGGGAAAGATAGAGACTAAACCCGGCTTCCTGTAGGGCATCAGCGATGCCGGACAAGATTTGCCAGAAAAATGGATTTTGGATGACGGGGATAATGACGCCAATAATGTTGGTGTTGCCCCGGCGGAGAGACTGTGCCCGCGCATCAGGTTCATACCCAAGGTCAGAAATCGCTTGCCATACACGCTGGCGGGTTTCTTCTGAAATTGGGACCTTGAGCTTGTCCTGCTGGTCGTTTAACACATAGGACACGGTAGCCCGAGAGACACCCGCCCTAAGTGCAACATCTTTTTGTGTTGGGCGTTTCATAAAAAAATCCAAAGTCTTTTTAAAGTTTACTGTATCGTGTCAATTGACACGTGTAAATTAAGTTTAGAATCAATCGTAAATTTTGTCAAGCAAGTGGTATTGTTTGGGCTAAGGTATGGTCATAAACGGCATTATGACGGCCCAGAGATGAGGAGATAAAAAGGCATAAGTAAGCTGGTCTATATCTGCCAGTTTCAAATCTTGTTTCGTCGGTTTGGCGACTAATACGGAATTCGGGTGATGATGTCTGTTTAACCTGTTCTGTTGCAAGGTTCAAAACTGGGCAGGTCTTAGCCCTGCCCCTACGCATCAACAGGCCCTTCGTAGAGGGTCAGGCTCAGACTGACCCTGCTTTTTGCTATTACTTCGCAACAGAGCAGTTTAACCCCACTTCCTTGCCCACTGCCCCGTAAACGGTGAGGGGGAAACACGCCTGTTTGATGCCCTTTCCCGCAGGCGGGGAAGGGTTGGGGATGGGGTTAGCATTTAGTCGAATCTGGTATGAGTGGACTCGCAAAGCGTGGGTCAGTCGGCACGGAATTACTGTAGTGCTCCCGCTGACTGACCCCGTTTCCAGCTAAGTTCAGCATGGCGGCTTTAACCCTGTATGATAACCTGCCCCCTACCCTTTCATCTCTTTTCAGACGATCTCTATTGACGACCCACTTTCTCGTAGGGGGACGAACAGCGGGCGTTCATTAGGAGTTTCGTTGGGGCGATGGAGTGCCAACCGCAGTTGTCCATCGAAGGTACGAAACACCATGCAGTGACCACCATCTCCGGCATACAATGGCGTGGACAATTGCTCCCACGGCCCCAGAATTTCACCAGAAGCCGATTTAGCCACCCCCACTGTATAACCACCCACGCCAAAGCTCGACCACAGCATAATTAGTTGGCCGCTGGCTAGGCGATGTAGCCACGGGCCATCGGTAACATACCCTTTTCGGCCCTTCGAGTTAATCTCTTGAGACCAAGCTGCCTCGGAAGCCCGAAACAATACATGTGGCTCCCCAATCGCCGATTTCAAATCATCACTTAGCCGCAAGGCACAGACTTCGCCATCACCTACCTGTACCCACTCATGACAGAAGACGATCCAAGGTTGGTTATCGGCATCCACAAACAAGGTTCCATCCAAGCATTCCCAACCCTGCGGTGTAGCTGGGCCGTCGCTGATAGGCAAGAAGGGTCCTTGTGGGCTATCGGCTGTCAAGATTTGTGTCCCCCGGCAGATGTCTGGGGCTTTGAAGCTGACAAACATGGTGTAGCGCCCTCGGTAAAAATGGACTTCGGGTGCCCAAAAGTTGCGGTCTGCCCAAAAACCGATGGGTGGACGGAAGGCCGGGAAAGGCCCTTGCCAGCTTTCTAGATCGGGGCTGGTGTAATAATTGATACCCGATGCGTGGTTTGTCCAAGTTTCCGAGCCAGTTGTGCCATATACATAATATTGCTGCTCCGCCACGATGGGCAGCACAAAGGGGTCACGGATATGGAGGTGGGTATTGTTCAGCATAGTTCGCTCCGGAAAGAGTGTCGTTCATCTTCAATAGGTTTAAGGATTGTAGTGGCAATCCCCGAAATTTGGTAAGCGTGGCAAATGAAAATGACCGACGGGGCTGCATCGGTTTGAAGAGGTCTTTAAGGTTGAATGAAGGGGAGGCGTTCCCATCGCCGGGGGACTCTATCGGCGACCAAATCGGGACACTTCTCGGCGCGTAGTTCCGACCTCCCCAGAAATTTTCGTTTATGAAGTAATCCAGTGTACCCGCTTGTACCGTGCGGCTTCTCCGACACTCCCGTCCCGCACGATGTCAAACGCCTCCTGACGCAAAACCGTCGTGGTGTTGGTTGTTAAATCGGTGAGATTCAGGGTAGATTCGCCTGTCAGTATGCCACCGCCAATCCACAACAGGTAGCGGCTGTCAGGCGAGACGGATAAATTCCACCCCGCCCCAAAGCCAAAACCATCAACACCGGGATCAAGGGTATCCGTTAACAAAAGTGCATCACCGTCCGGCACGACCCGTCGCAGGTTCGCAGTTGGCAGGTCAATATCACAGTTGGTATAGGTTCGTTCGCCAACAAGATATGACCCGTCTGACAATGGGATCACTCCTGTGATTTGAGCCACATCCCCGCTTTCATAAATGGTCGTGGTAGTTTCGCCACTGTGTTGGCGTACTGCCCACACATTACAAATATCTGACCAATTGCCATCAACGGGCGTCGTTTCCAGTCCGTCGGGGAAAAACCCCTCACTGTTTGGGTCTAGTGGCGGTTCAGCAAACTGAATACCCTGACCTTCGAGCGCTGCCATCAGACCACTCCAATTATCTTGATACTGGGTCACGTCCAAATCATCCATGACCTGAAGCGTGCCAACAGCGGGATCGAATCGCCAGACCCGTGACAATTCATTCAACTGAGCCAACTGATCCCAGTCGTATTCAATTCCTAAAAGCGTATCATCCGCCAACCAGATCGGTTGCAAGTTATTGGTCGTTCCGAGGTCGAAGCGTTGACTGCCATCACTCTTGACGAGAATGCTGTCCTGCCGTCCTGTCCACAGGCCCACCACAAACCAACCGCGTTCCATATCCGCATTATGCAACCACCAATTTGGGGCAGGTCTGGCAAACCGACCTTCAACCCGGGTCAGATGCGTTTTGACCCCGCTGGCAACGTGCATCATCTCAATGTCCAAAATCTGACGGCGGTCTTCCTCAGAGCGAATTGAATACAGCAGATATTCATTGTCCGGCGTGAAATACATCTGGTTTGGATCAATATTTTCCGCTTCCAAAACTTCGGCTGCGTTCAGTTCCCAGCTATAGAGATTGAAGCCCTTCACCAAAAGCACCTTGCTGCCCGCTGCGGTGATGTCGGCTGGAACCGCGTTGGATTCGTTTTCAATGGATTCCCCGGCGGACGACGAATTATTCGATGAGGCCACCCCGCCCGATTCCAACGAGGCCTCTTTCTTATTACTACACGCGCTCAAAAATAGAGAGACGAGCAGACCAGCGATGAGAGTGTATCGAATTTTCAGGTGCATCATCTTTCCAAATCTCTAAAGCTGCATTGTTCTATAGTTTGGGGCGACCCGGCATTACCCGAAGTCACCCAAAGCAATCATCCAACACCTGTAATACACCCTTCGACTCCCACCCGTTCCCCTATTGCAATGATTCTGCGATCAAGACCGCATCTTCAAGTGCAACATAAGTTTCAAGGCGATAGGTCAGTGGGCCTGCTGTCCATATCAAGACATGATTGATGACATCCCACGCATATTTGTCGAGCAAGCCCGAATTGTTGGCATACACTTCCACCTGATGTGGCTTGGTCAGCCAGTAGGCCTCACGCTCATTAACGAGTGTAGTCGTGATGGTCTCTGTTTTGTAATCATCAAAAAACTGCTTGGCGACATAGGAGTCTGAATCCACCATATGCAGGCTCAGGGCGAGATCGCTGCCATTTTCGTTGAGCCATCCCAAAACCACATAGGGGTGGCCCGTCTTGAGCACATACACCACATCCGGCTGACCCAAGTTTTCAGGATAGGTCGGCAGACGAACGGGGTACGGAAAAATGGCCCGCGCCTGAACTATACTGGTCGCTACTCCGTCCAAATCGAGAATAGACCGATGAGGCATGGTCGAATCCGGCACGGCAAGTTCGACATCAGGGTTAGTTACGGCTTGGGTCGTCGGCTGGATTTGTTCAATCCGTACCGCGCTGTCCCCCAAACGGAGGGTCTCCAACACTTGGGCACGAATATTGGGGACTAGCAGAAGCGAACAGGCCAAAACCGCTACCATCGTTCCAAAGCGGAGCACTAAGCGCGTAGTACGGGCTTGACGTCGCGGATGCAGCGTGCCATAGACGCTACCCGCAATATCCGGGGTTGGTGGATAAGCTAATTGACGGGCAATATCGCGCAACTGCACTTCCCAATTCTCCTCGTGTTCTGGTGTCACCGATAGTCCTCCACCAACTGGGGAAATCCATCCTCCACTACCCCTTTGAGGCGGCCTAGCGCACGGCTGAGACGAGATTTCACCGTCCCTTGTTCAATCGCCAACACCTCGGCGGTCTCAGCGACGGATAATTCTAAGAAATAGCGCAAGTAGATCACCTCTTGATCGGTTGTATTCAAACGACGCACCGCATCCCACAGCGCCTGTGCTTCCATCTGTCGGGCGCTTTCGGCTTCAATACGGGCCGCAGGTGGGGCTTCAAATAGGGCACGTTTGAGCGCGGCCAAGTAGCGACCCGCTGCCCGCCGATGATTTTTGGAGATATTGGCGGTAATACTCAACAGCCATGGCCGGAGCGGGCGTGTTTGGTCAAAAGTGTGCAGGGCACGGTGGGCACGGATAAACGTTTCCTGCGCCACATCTTCGGCGTCATCGGCATCGCCCACAAACAAATAGGCCAAGCGATAAACGGCCTCCTGATGCTCTCGCACCAGCATGGCATAGGCGTCATCATCCCCGTGCAGTGCTCGCTGCACTAATTCCACTTCCAACCGCTGTGCCTTTCGACAACAAGCATATAACTTTATATATCTTCCACTATACACCACTCACTAAGTTCGAGTTCCCGCGCAACCTGATTTCACCCTTCGCGTATTGAATAACAGAACCTGTGTAAAGTTTGCGGAGTAACGTCGTATGAAATCCAACGAATTTCAATTTAGCGAGAAATGTATCGCCCGTTTACTGCTTGGTGTTGGCGTGCTGGCCCTGATATCCATTGTCTTTGGCGGTCTTATTTTCAGCCTACTGTGGCCGTTGATAATTGTCGTGCCGGGGCTACCCTTCCTCTATTTCGCTTCCATAGCCGAAGGAAAAGACCGCGATAATGCGTGGTTAGCCGTTCCGGGTGGCCTAATCACGGGCACGGGACTGATGATGTTTGCCCAAAATCTAACCGGGCATTGGGAAAGCTGGGCCTACGCGTGGACACTCTATTTTGTCATTCTGGGAGCGGCCTTCGTTTATGCTGCCCCACGTAACGGCGATGAAGATACAGCCACCGTTGGGCGCTATTTCATCTTTTTCGGCACACTCGGCTTTATGGGGTTGGGCTTGTTCTTTGAATTGTTCATCTTCGACACTTTTGGTTTTGTTGGCAAGGTGATGATCGCAGGCTTGATGATCGCATTGGGCTGGTGGCTGATGAATCGGGAAGATTTGGGCCAACTCGATAAACCCAAACGCAAAAACACGCTTGAGGACTTTGAGGGTAATGTCGCCCAATTTCAACAAACCTCTAATCAAGTTCGCCAGAAAGCGCGGGTCGTCGCCGGTAATGATGGCGAAATCGTTAGTATCGAAAAGCAGCCGAAATAAAGCGCGTTGATACTCCCCCTGCCTGCCGTGTATCCGCTAGAATCCAGCCCTGATTAGTGGATGCACGGGAAGTTGGTATGAACAAAACAGGCATGACTGAAGAAGTGCGGCGCTTTTTGCAAAAACCATTGATTGCACGTTTGAGCACAGTAGACAAGGACGGTTATCCGCATACCGTCCCCGTTTGGTTTGACGTAGATGGGGATGATGTCATCTTTATCAGCGTGCGCGATACCCTCAAAATTGGGCATATCCAAGCCAATTCCAAAGGGTCGGTGTCCATCGGCGGTCAGAACGAGGATGGTGGGGGTTATCTCATCAAAGGTCAGTTAAGCATCGAGGAAGACCCCGGCGATGTTTGGATGAAACGGCTGATTTATCGCTACGAAAGTGGCCCCGATGCCGAACGGGATGTGGCAAGTTGGGCCGAATTGGACATTGTATTGATTCGACTACAGCCATCCCGTATTGTCAAAGTCGCGTAACAAAATACGAAAACCCTCTCCAGATTTGCACCTCAAAGCGCCTAAAATGGCATATGGAAGGCCCTCACCATAATGGAGGGGTTTGCCGTGAGGGAAATTATAACGCCTTAACCTTGACCGCCGACCAATGACGGGGACGGGATGGCCCGGTCACCCAGTCTTTCGGAGGCGCATTATAGGGCGTTTGGGCAATAAAGCGGCCATTAATCCACGCCGCCGCCCCAGAGCGCAGCATCTCATCAATCAGCGGAGCGACAAAATCTTCGGGTTTGCTATCAAAATACCACTGACTGTAATCGCGGAACCACGGACACTTCAGCAAATACGGTTTCACTTCACGTTCCGGCAAGCCGTCTACCAACATCAACGCATAGGCAAAAATGCGCTTCATCGCGTGCCATGCCAGCTTCTGCGGCTCATTAAGCCAGCGCTCATAACGCTGTAAGGCACGTTCAATCGCGTCGGTGGCGTCCTCAATCAATGGGCCGTGTCCGGGGCAAACGACATCAATCGGCAGGCGCAATAATCCGTCAAGGCTTTCCATAATGCGCTGGACGGCCCCTACCCCTTCTTGAAACACATTCATCCACGCCACATCACCCCGATGCAGCAAATCCCCGCTGATTAAGACACGCTTTTCCATTTCGTAAAGGCAAATATGACCGAGCGTATGACCGGGGGTATGCAATACCTGAAGTTGAACCTCGCCGGCATTCACCACATCCCCATCCGACAGCGGCAAATCTACCTGATAGGCTTCGACGGGTTGATCTAGCCACTCCGCTCCACACGCCATCCGGTCACGCCGATTGACCAAATCCGCTTCCCAACGTTGCGCCCCAATCGGCACACCAAAACGCCGCTGCAAACCACTGTTCCCGCCGCTGTGATCGCTATGATAGTGGGTATTGACAATAAGGCTTAGGTTTTCTGGCGCGACCTCAGCTTCGGTCAATAGGCGTTCGGTAGCCGATAGATCACTGCCAAAACCAGAATCTACCAAGACAGGGCGTTCGGTGCGGATTAAGATCGAATTGGCGCTGGGGAAGCGACGTTGAAAGAAGCACAGCCATTCGGGAAGCTGCATGACTTCAAAACCTTTCGAAGAGGCTCAAATAATCTAGTTGATGGGAGGTACAAACGATACGGACTATAGTATAGTATACAGTGTGCAGTGTTGGGGTCGAGTGGATTGGTGAACTTGACTAAAGCGTTAAGAATTTTTATACAAGGGTGAGCAGACCGGAGAGTTTTGAGGCACTTCTGATTCCTTATGGCTTTGGCCGCCAGATAATTTTTTGGCAGCAGCGCATTCAAAATCAAAAGTGCTTCGTGGGTTTTGCAATAATTATTTCCATTATCATCAAAAGTTGATGGTTTGTAAACCACTGTGGCGTAAAATCGAAAAAATTTATACAAAATTCATTTTTGACGGCAAACACCTCTTCCCTACTAAGATGAGATTTTGGTACACTTTTAATGTTGCGTAATTTTATTCTTCCCTAATCGTAGTTACCCAATGTTTTCTTTATGCGTCGTTCCTCTTCTGCCTGCTGTCAATTCAAAAGGAGTTACCCAATTATGACCTTGCGCCGTTATACCCTCTTTGCTACTCTCTTACTGCTAACCATATTGATCCCCCTACCCGCCTCCCATGCCCAAGAACCCAGTGCGTTTTGGATCTACTTGTTTAATCACGACACCAAGACATTTGTCAGCGTCAATTTGAATGATGCGACCTCCACCACCTTTACCCTTCAGATGCCCGCCTCTTTTGCCGATGTCCCCTTTTCTCCGCAGGCCTATTCACCTGATGGCACTCGTCTGGCCCTCTGTTTAGACACAGATGGCGACCCTTATACGCCTTCGGATTTATCCCTGCTGATTTTCGATCTGCCGTCTGGTCAACAAATCGGGACCTATCAAATTCCCCAAGCCAGCTATTGCGATGTCACCGCCGCTGGTTGGGCCGCCGACAGTAGCACCTTTACGTTTAGTGTATTGAATCGCATAGATCAAGGCACTGGCCCGGTATGGAGCATCCATGTTTTTGACACCGCCACCCAAACTGCCGTTCAAACCTTGACCTCTGATGATCCCGCCGTCGCTAATTTACCCTATGATTTCACCGGATTTTTCCCAACCGTGCGTTGGGTCTCCCCCGGTGCGATGGTCGCCTTCATGGTGTTCCCCTTTGGTGTCGGAGGGCCGTTCGCAGGCGAAGGGTTCGTGTGGCGTGTCGCAGAAGGAACCGTCGAAGCCAATGAGATTTTTGGCGGTGCGGAGCTATCGGTGCTGGGTGGTGAAGTCCTCTGGCTCGATGAAAACCCGGCCTTCGCAGGCATTAACCCTATTGGCGACGGTCCCATCTTTAATGAGGTGATGTTCTCCGACAAGAGTGGGGAAGGCCCCCGCCCATTGTATATTGACAGGGGCTTTTTCATCTGTGGCGCGAAATATGTGGACGGTGGACGCAAAGTGGCGATTCTGACGTGCAGCTTTGATTACACCCAATATGTCTGGCGTTTTGTAGATCGTGCTGGCGGCGGCACAACTCTCCCGATTGAAGACGCCTGCCACTTCAGTTCCATCAGTCTGGTTGGCACACCTAACGGCTATCTCGTCCTCAAGTGCGACGATCAAAATGGCGCCGAACTGGAACGCCACACCTTTGTGGGCAGCAATACCATGCCCGATGTCGGGGTACTCTGGTTTGAACCAACAGGCCATTGGAGCCTTGCCGCTGCACCGCTCACCCCTGACGCTGCCGGAAGTGGCTGGCCCGGTGCCCAGTAAGCTGAATCCTTGATGTGGGAGGGTTCACCGCCCTCCCCACGTCAAATGTCATCATGATTAGTGAGCTTTAGTGGTGTCCCCCAACTAATAAACTCGGTACAATCCCCCACATTGCATTTATGACCTCATAAGGATGTGTTTATGCAGTACGGATATTTTGACGATCAGAATCGGGAATACGTCATCACCCGCCCCGACACGCCGCGCTCATGGCTCAACTATCTAGGCTCACGCCTCTATGGCGGCATCATCACCAACAATGCAGGCGGCTACAGTTTCTATAAATCCGGTGGCACGGGTCGCCTGTTGCGGATGCGCTTCAATGGTGTCCCTGCCGATCAACCCGGACGTTACCTCTATCTCCGCGACGAGGCCAACGGTGACTATTGGTCAGCCTCATGGCAGCCTGTGGGTAAACCCCTCGATCAATACCACTCGACAGTACGGCACGGGCTTGGATACACGGTTTTTGAATCGGCCTATAATGGCATCTCAACCACCCTCACCTGCTTTATTCCGCATGGGCAGGCCTTTGAATATTGGTCGCTGGCGATTACCAACACTGGCTCAAACACCCGCCACCTAGCCGTATTCAGTTATGCCGAATTGACCAACGAATGGCACTTCCGGCAGGACTTGGAAAATCTGCAATATAGCCAGTATATCATCCAGATGCGCTATCAAGATGGCCTATTGGTGCGTCGCAACTATGCTGGTGAATGGGCCGAGGGTTATTTTGGCATGACGGGAGCAGATGTAGTCTCCTTTGACACTGACCGCGACCTCTTCCTCGGTCAATATCGCTCCCCCGCCAACCCTATCGCCGTTGAAAAAGGCATCTGCTCCAATTCGCTGGCTGTCGGGGATAATGCGTGTACTTCTCTACACAGCACCCTCGAACTCGCCCCGAACGAAACCCGCCAGTTGATTTATATCTTGGGGGTTGGTTCACCGGATAAAGAATGGCAGGGATTGCCCTCCGGCAAAAGCACCCTCGCCGAATTTGCTAATCCGACCCGCCTTGACCAAGAATTAGCCTCGATTAAAGCCGAGTGGCGCGACCATCTGGCAGGTTTCCAAGTCCACACCCCCGACGCCGAACTCAACAGCATGGTGAATGTGTGGCACGCCTATCAGACTCACATTACCTTTAATTGGTCACGCGGCGTCAGTTTAATTGAAGCGGGTGATCGGGACGGCCTCGGCTATCGGGACACGGTTCAAGATATGCTGTCCATCACCCATAGCATCCCCGAAGCAGTCGAAGCGCGATTGGACTTGATGCTAACCGCCCAAACATCGGCAGGCGGCGGGATGCCATTGGTCAAACCGCTGACCCACAAACCCGGTCATGAAGCCGCCCCCCCTATCGAAAAATATCGCAGTGACGACGCGCTGTGGCTGCTGCTGACCACCTCCAACTTTGTTTATGAGACGGGCAATCTGGCCTATCTGGACAAGGTGCTGCCCTATGCCGACAAGGGCGAGGCCACGATTTACGAGCACCTCAAGCAGGCCCTTTTGTTCAGCATCAACCACAAGGGCAATAACGGCTTGGTGCAGGGTCTCGCCGCCGATTGGAACGACTGCATCCATCTCGGCACAACCGGGGAAAGCCTTTTTAGCACATTCCTGTTTTATGCCGGATTGCAGCGCTTCAGCCAATTAGCGTCCTATATGGGCAATCAAGCCGATGTCGAGTGGTGCGCCGCCCAAGCCGCCGAAATTAAAGCCCAAATTGACCGCCATGCGTGGGATGGCAAGTGGTTTATTCGTGGCATCTCCGAAAAAGGTGGCAAACTTGGCACACACACCAAAACCGAGGGTCAAATTTATCTTGAATCCAACGTATGGGCCGTCATCAGCGGTGGCGCGAGTGATGAACAGGCCGTGCAAGCTATGGATGCCGTGCATCAATACCTAGCGACAGAATACGGCGTGATGTTGTGCCACCCCGCCCATACTCACCCTGACCCCGATGTGAATTTGTCGCTGATTGTGTTCCCCCCCGGTCACAAAGAAAACGGTGGCATCTTCTGTCACAGCAATTCGTGGGCGATTGTGGCGGAATGCCTCTTGGGTCGTGGTGATCGCGCCTACAAATATTACCGCTCCTACCTGCCAGCCCGTTATAACACCGAGGCCGAAATCCGGCAAGTCGAGCCGTATGTTTACAGCCAATTTACGCATGGTAAGCCCTCCCCGCGTTTTGGTCAATCACGCAATCCGTGGCTGACCGGGACGGCGAGTTGGACATATATCGCCCTCACCCAATACATTTTGGGGATTCGCCCTACCCTAGAGGGCTTGATTGTTGACCCGTGCATCCCGGCGGCATGGGACGGCTTTGAAGTCACACGCCAATTCCGGGGCAAGCAGTTGACCATCCGCGTCCGCAACCCGCAGCATGTCCAATATGGAATTCAATCACTGGCGCTCAACGGCCAGCGGCTAAATGGCAAGCTCATCCCCGCCGACCAATTGCAGGCCGAGAATGAAGTCGTGGTCGTGATGGGCTAAAGGGTCTTAGTGCGGTTTTCAAGATTGTCTTTTCGTACACGGGGCTAATGCTCTTTAATAATTAAATCCGGTCA
>JAIOHL010000254.1 GCA_019913005.1 Anaerolineae bacterium
CTCCCCATTGCATGGCTGAGGGGCTTTAACAAGCCGTTCGCCCCCCCTCGCCAGATTTCACACTCCAACACTTTTGGGCAGATGGAGGAAAAACCGACCTCACCCCAACCCCTCTCCCACGTGAGAGGGGCTTGAATAGGCCGTTTTCGACTCCCCCTCGCCAGATGGAGGGGGCCGGGGGTGAGGTCAACTCTGCCAGAAATGCCCATTCATACCCTTCCCGAAAAACTGTCGGAGTCTGAACTCGCCAGATGGAGCGTAGATCAGGGGGGAGGTCTCTGGGACGGGGGTTCTTCGTTTGCGAGCGAACGTACCCTCCTGCTTTGCAAATGAAGGGGGTTGTCATACAATGAAACGACAACTTGGAAGTCCGCCAAAATTCATCTAACCCAAGAGGTTCTCATGAAAAAGCTACTGATTTCACTTCTCACACTGCTGATTGTGGCTGTGATAGCCTTGCCTGCGCCCACCGCCCATGCGCAACTGGGCAACTTGCTGGGCAATACTTTTATCTTTGAGGATGGCACCACCATCCAATATCCGTCGGACTGGCGGGCTTTTGTGCGGCCCAGTGGCTATACCTTCATTGCCAGCGAGCAGACCCAAATTCTGTTTGCGCTTGATCCAGCCACGATATTCGCGGATTACGATGTGCCCGAAGGCGATCTGGCCGCGTATCTGGCCGATAGTTTTGGTACACTGACCGATACTGAAATCCTCGACCCCGCTACGATTATACCCGTGACGCTGGGCAGTCTTGCCGCCGTACAGTCCGTCACCACCACCGCCGACGAATTTGGCGGCATCGAACACTGGGTCTTTGTGACGCAGTTGAACAACGGGATTGTCATGTATATCAGTGTGATCAACCTCACGGGTGATGTTATTGCCGAACCCGACGACGTGATGAGCATCCTCAACAGCCTCGACGATTCCAAATCCACCTACATCCCCGGCGCGTTAGATTTTTCGCGTCTGGAGTTGGAGCAAACCTATACGTTGTTGAGCGGCGCGGTCATCAGCTATCCGGCGGGCTGGGAAATCGAATCGTTTACCGACCCCGAAGCCGATTACGAATTGAATATTTTCAGCGACCTGACCTCATTGGTGGTGGATTCGTTGGGCACCACCGCGTTTGCCGAGGCGGGGGTTGCTGAAGGTGATTTGGGGGCGATACTGGGGGAAGCCTTCCTGCCGCTGAGTGATACGATTACCTTTGACCCCGCGTTGGTGCGGCCCTTCCACTTCGATGACTATGACGGCGCACGTTACGACTATACCGATGTGGATAGCGCGGGCGTTCCGTTCCAGCGCAGTATTATCGTGACGCAACTTTCCAATGGCGAGGTATTTTATCTGGCGGTTGTGCCTCAAACCGACGCCACGATTATTGAGATGCCGATTGCCCTGCAAATCATTGCGTCGTTGACCGCGCCGGAAGATGTGCCATTGTTTGGGGACGATGTTAGTGGTACGGCGGGCAATAATACCTTTACGTTTGATGATGGCGCGATTATGACGTGGGATCCCGCCCTGTGGACATTTACGAGCGACGACAAATATCAGTATCTCGATTCCGCCCTGACTTCCATCCGGTTTGAAAAATACACCAACACGATTTATGCCGACAACGGCCTGCAAATCGGCGATAACGCGGCTTTGATGGCACTGCTGTTTTATTCCAACGACACGTCCATCGTGTTCGACCCGGCCAACTATCAGGACATCACGCTTGGTAGCTTTGCCGGTGGGCGCTATGACTTTGTGGATCGGCTTGAGGACGGCACCGAATACGAACACGCCTTTGTTATTGTCCAACTCCAAGATAACAGCGTCGTCCTGTTGAGTGTGATTCCATGGACGGATTTTGCTATCACGGAAATGGACGCCGTGTTAGCCGTCGCCAGCAGCTTCACGTTTTCCAAATAGGGCAACTTCGGGAATTGATAGGCGAAAAAACTTACCTCACCCCACCCCTCCCAGTACACAGGGAAGGGCTTGAATAAGTCGGATTCGACTCCCCTCGCCTGTTGGAGAGGGGGCCGGGGGGTGAGGCCAACTTCCCCATAAATCCCATCCCGACGCCCTTCAAGAAAAACTGTCGGCGAGTGAACCACGCATAGGTTGGGGGAAAAATCGCGGCAGTCAATTGGCGCGAGGCCGCAGCACCCAGATCATAAACGGGCTGGTGTCCGCAATAAACGGATTTTTCTGATAATCGCCATACAGCGCCACGACCTCCAAACCCGCTGCGGTGATTAGTGCCTCAAATCGGGCTTGCTCCAACAAATGGAATTGCAGGGCGGAGTAGCGTTTCGAGACCAGCACACCCTCGGCATTGTATTCCTCAAAAAACTCCAAGACCTCCACCACTTGAGTCGCGGGTTGGTGTTGTTGCAGCAGCCATACGAGCAGGTGTCCACCGTCGGCCCGTTCCTCACGCACGGCCAACCGCAGTTGATGGTCTACATATTTGAGACGCACGGGGGGATTGTGCAGGGTGCAGATAAACTGTCCATCGGGGCGCAGATGATGGCGTATCCGCTGCAATGCACGCCGCTGATCTTCCACGTCGGTCAGTTCGGGGAAGGCTTGGAATGGCAAGATAATCAACGTGAACTGGCGGCCCAACTCAAAATCGCATACATTCCGTTGATGGATTTCGGCGCGGAGGCCACGTTCGGTTAACTTGCGCCGCAACACTGCCAGCATTTCCGCCGAAAAATCCAGACAGGTCATGGATATGCCTGCTTCAATCAAGGGGATGGTCAGCCGACCCGTGCCCGCCATCAGTTCCAACACGTCGTCATGGGCGGCCTGTGCCTCTTGGATAAAAAACGGCACATCGTAGTCGGTTTTGACGAACGTATCATACAACTCCGCGATGCGTGCATAATGAGCCTCAGACATTCCTTACCCTTTCCTATAGCTGGTTCATTCGATTCGGTAAAAATCAACCCCATCCCGCACCTCTGTAGCGATTTCGCTCACCTATTGGAACACGGGGCTAAAGCCGCCGTGCTCAATCTAGTGAGACATACAGCAATCCATAGGAGAACCACTGGAAGGTGGGGATGAGGTCGAATGTATAGGTACCGCATCACGGAATCTCTTTCGACTCCACCCGCCAATACTGTCCCTTGTCGCGGTTCATGTACCCATATTCCACCATCATCCGACGCAAGGTGGCCGAATCTTCATGGTAGCGTTTAAAGATGTCATTGACCTCTTTTTCGGTATACCTCCGCCCTAGCTCAAATTTTTGTAACAGCCATTTGAGCATGATGCGGAATTTTTTGTCCGACGTGGGGAAGGCGCGAATCCGGTCTCCCACCACAAACGCCTGCAAGATTTTGCGTTCGTCCTCATTCACCACATCATCCACAATCGAGGCCAAACGCTCGCGGCTGAACACTTCTTTGCTCATGGCGTGCAGTGATTTGGGGTCGAAGGCATAGACCCGTTGATTGCCACGCGGCGTCACGGTCACAAACCCGAAATGTTTCAACATGCTTAGATGCTCGGAGACCGTCGGTTCACGCAGTCCCAGCATCTCCGCCAACTCCTTCACGGTGCAGTCCTGATTCGCCAGAATACCGACGATCTTCAGGCGGGTGTCGTTACCCAGCACCTTGAAGAAGTTCAACAATAACTCAAATTCCTCTTGGGGCATTTCGCCAATCTCCTAATTAGGGAATCACCTAATTAGGAAGATACCAAAATAGATAGCGGATGTCAAGCAGCAATTTTTTGATGGATGGGACAGATTCAGCCATCCTCACCCCCCGACCCCCGCTCCACTGCGTAGCGAGGGGAGAAAAGCCCATATTGAAGCCCTTCCCTATGTTTGGGGAAGGGTTTGGGATGGGGTTTGTCGTTAGCGAGACTAGAAGTGAGTGAGCTTGATCCATCGCTTGCGAATATGGTACAAATGTTCTATAATTGCAGTGGAAAAGAATCTAATGAGGAAAAACAAATGTCCCATACGCAACCGTCTGGATTTCTGGCATTACCCCCCTCTGGCAAAGGCCGGCCCGTATTGGTGCTGCACGCTTGGTGGGGATTAAACGATACCATCAAGGCCTTCTGCAATCGGCTGGCCGAGGCGGGTT
The DNA here is from genome assembly GCA_019913005.1 of Anaerolineae bacterium. GTDB lineage: Bacteria > Chloroflexota > Anaerolineae > Aggregatilineales > J027 > CFX10. The sequence continues at coordinate 4,113 of JAIOHL010000254.1, forward strand.
TTGTCGCCTTCGCGCTCGACCTCTATCGCGGCCCAGTCACTGATCAAATCGCCGAGGCGGAAAAACTGGCCCCCGAACTCGATGCCAATGTCAATCGCGCCAGAGCCGACATCGCGGCAGCTATCCAGTTGCTCAAAGGATTAGCGGGATCGGACGAGGCTGGCATTGCGGTGATCGGTTTCTCGCTGGGGGCGTTTTATGCGCTGGATGCCTCGGCCAATCATTCGGACGCCATCCGCTCGGTAGTCTTCTTTTATGGAACTGGCCCGGCGGATTTCGCCCAATCGAAGGCAAGCTATCTGGGCCATTACGCGGGCAATGACCCGTATGAACCACAGGAAAATATTGACTACATCACCGAGGCGCTGACATCGGCTGACCGCCCCTTTACGATTTATCAGTACAGCGGCACGGGTCACTGGTTTTTTGAGCCTGACCGCGTGGATGCCTACAATGAAGCGGCGGCAAAACTGGCATGGGATCGCACGCTAGCGTTTCTGCGGCTTTCGCAACCTGTGACCTAACCGAACTTCGTTTTGATACACATCGCAGCATACAAGATAAGGAACACAGCATATGGCAACGGTTCGATATATGGTCAAGGATGTTGAGACGGCGGTCACATTTTATACACGGTTTTTGGGCTTCGAGGTCATTGAACGTTGGGGGTCGGCCATCACGATTATGGGTAAGGGTGATCTCCAACTTTGGTTAAGTGGGCCAGAGACCTCGGCGGCCCGACCTATGCCTGATGGTCGTCAACCTGAACCCGGCGGTTGGAATCGTTTTGTCATCGAGGTCGAAGATTTGCCCGCGCTGGTCGCGCAGATGAAACAAGACGGGGTATCGTTTCGCAACGACATTATCAGTGGGCCGGGTGGTCAGCAGATTTTGGCCGAAGACCCCTCCGGCAACCCGATTGAATTGTTCGCGCCGCGCTAGATTTACCCTTAACTCCATCAAAGGTGGACAGAAAAAAGCCCCTCCGTGTGTTCACCTCACCCCCCTGCCTCTCTCCACGTTGGAGAGTTGGTGGGGGGACACTTTTTGCGAAAGGCCATCAGCAAGCGAATTTCAGACGGGTTGACCTCACCCCCCGGCCCCCTCTCCATCTGGCGAGGGGGAGGCGAATCTAGCCTATGGAAGCCCCTCTCCCTCGTGAGAGGGGTTGGGGTGAGGTTGATTATCCCACCTTGCCCCCACAAGTGCCGGCCTGTGAACTGTCTTCAAGGACGGGTTTTGAGGAAAGGTCATAGGATGAGGTCAATAGATTACGCCGCCGCTTTGTGCAGTGAGCCGCGTACCCAATTGAAGGCTAAGAGGGTTAGCACGATGAATAGGCCAAACGCGAGGAACACTTCGCTGTCGCCCGAATTACCCGCGACCATATATCGGCCCGCTTCGACGGCATGGGTAAATGGATTGGCCTCGCTGATGTTGCGGAGGATGCGCGGCGCGAGTGACATGGGCAGCAAAATCCCGGACAGCAGTTGCAGTGGCACGACAAAAAACTGAATCGTTTGGAAGAAGGCGTCTTGATTACGCACCGCCAGCGCCAATCCATACGACAGCGTACCAATCGTCAGGTTAATTAGGGCCAGCATCGCAAACAGCAGCACCAAACCGAATGGGTCGGGGTCAAGGCCGAGCAGCAGCGCCCCTGCAATCAATATGGCGCATTCAAATAGGAAGACCAGCACATCGCGCAGCAGCAAGCCCAACAACAGGGCCGTCCGACTGATTGGGGTGACCCGCATCCGTTCCAAAACGCCATTTTGCAGCGATTCGAGGATGTAGATGCCCGCAAAAGCCGCGTTAAACATGCCCATCATCACCAGCAAGCCGGGGGTGAACACATTTAACCCTTCGCCTTTGGGGATGCCATTGCCGAGATTATCCAGCAGGGGCGCGAACAACAGCAGATACAGGATGGGTTGAATCAGCCCAAAAATGGGCCACACCGGATTACGCAGGGTCATGCGCATGTTCCAATTGAACATCAGGCGGGTTTCTTTGAGGATTTGAGACATGATGGTTGTTTCTCCGTTTTGGTTGGTTGATATATAGAAAGCACCCTCACCCCCAACCCCTCTCCCAATGCGTTGGGCGAGGGGAGAAAAAGACGAATTTAAGCCGTTCCCCTTCCTCATTGCGATGGGGAAGAGGTTAGGGGATGGGGACGAGTTACCGAAATCAAGAGTTAAAGAGCAACAGTCGGTGGGCTACTTACGCCGACTCCCGCAGGCTGCGACCCGTCATGCGCATGAACACATCGTCCAGCGACGGGCGGGCCAGCGCGACGGTCTGAATCGGCAAGGCGGCGCTATCAAACAGGCGCATAATATTGGGCAGCACTTCTTCGCCACGTTCCACATAAATTTGCAGAGCGTCGTCGCGGTGATGAATCTCGCGCACAAACGGTTGATTACGCAGCACGGTTTCGCCCTTCATCAGCAGTTCCCCCGACATGCCCAATGTAATCACGTCCCCGGCCACCTGCTGTTTGAGGCTGGCGGGTGTGCCCTCCGAGACGATCTTGCCATGATCCATAATCGCCAAACGGTGGCATAGGGCGTCGGCTTCATCAAGGTAATGCGTGGTCAAAAATACGGTGGTGCCTGCGGCGTGCAGTTTGCGGATTTCATCCCATAGATGGTAACGGCTTTGCGGGTCGAGTCCGGTGGTGGGTTCATCCAAAAACAGCAGCGCCGGGCGATGAATCATGCCGAGGGCCAAATCCATGCGGCGGCGCTGTCCACCCGAATAGGTTTTGACGGTGCGATCTATAAACGACCCCATTTCGAGGGCGTCGGTCAATTCGGCGGCACGTTTGGCGGCGGTGGCTTTGTCCATTCCAAACAGGCGGCCTTGCAGGATGAGGTTTTCGCGCCCGGTCATAACGGGTTCACTGCCCCCCGCCTGTGCCACGTAGCCGATGTTTTTGCGGACAAGCGCTGGTTCGCGTCCCAGATCATGACCCGCGACCCGTGCCGTTCCACCACTGGGCGGCAGCAGCGTCGCCAGCATCCGCATAGTGGTGGATTTGCCCGCGCCGTTTGGCCCCAAAAAGCCATAGATTTCGCCCTGCTGTACGCTCAACTCTACCCCGCGCACCGCCTCGACAGTCTGTTTGCCGGATTTGAATGTCTTGGTAAGTGCTTTAGTCTCGATCATGAGTGACATGGGTTCCCCCTTCTGGTGAAACTTGATTGAGATGGTATACATGCATGTATGTATGTAAAAATACGAAAAAAAATTGTGGCAGTTGCGCCACCTCGTAAAATACCCAATAGCTTGTTGAGAATCTAATTACATTAGTTGGATGGTAGGCGTATCATCCCAACAATGGGTTGATACTCGTTAATTTTTAATTTCAGTCAAACTTCCCCATCCCAAACCCTTCCCCGTCGCAACAGGGAAGGGCTTTAAAAGGCCGTTTTCTCCCCTCCCTAATGCTTTGGGGAGGGGTCAGGGGTGGGGATTTTGGGATAATGATTACCGTAATCATTTATTAAACAGGATCAATGCTGTATTCGGTAAAAAATACGGAAAACTAACCTCACCCCCCGACCCCCTCTCCATCTGGCGAGGGGGAGTCGAATCTGGCCTATTGAAGCCCCTCTCACGTGGGAGAGGGGTTTGGGGTGAGGTCAACCATTGCCAAACTATTGACCGGATGAGGCAATAAACCCCCTGTTTCAAAAACCCATGAATTAAGCGAATTCCGTCTCAGGTCTATTTCATGATGCCGCGAATGAAAATATCTACTACTGCCGTTGCATTCATTTTGATGGAAAAGCGCTGGCGCATCAACAGCCACAGCAGCGCCAAGCCCTGAAACATGCCCATGTAGGCCTGCGATGCTACATCTATATCTACGTCGTCACGGACTTCGCCATCCTCTTTGGCCTTACCCAAAAATGAAGCCACTTGATCTAAGGCGTCGCCAATGGCTGCGCGTTTGAGGCCGATGCCCTTTTCCAGCATTTCCCGTTCGCTTTCCGAGACTTCGGGACGCTGAAAGGATAATTCCATCATGGCTTGGAACTCCGGGTCGCGCTCCACGAGTTCTAGATAGCGGATGAACATGCGCCGAAACTTATCCAAATAGCGCCCTTCCCTCCCCATTTCTTCCTCAAAAATGGGGTCGGCCCGCCGCCAAAACTCATCAAACACGGCAAGGTATAACTCAAATTTGCCGCCGAAATGATGATAGATGGCGCCGCGTGTGACGCCTGCCACCGCCGCGATGTCCTCCAAACGGGTGCCACCGTAGCCTTTTTCACTGAAAACACGCAGGGCAGCTTTGATGAGGGCAAGGCGCGTGATCTCGGCATCTTCTTTGGTTCGTCGCATTTCAACTTCCTTCAGATATACATACTAGCGTGTATGTATGTATATGTCAAGCGGGCAAGAATTACGTTTCATGAGGAGTATAGCACATAGCCCAATCGAAGAAGGCTAGGCGATCACATGGCAATGACAGGCGGCACGTGGGCGAAGCGCGGGTCAACAGTCAATCCTCTTGCCGAGCAACGATTAGAATCATCCCCAAAGACAAGAGGGGAGATTCCAATATGCGACCTGTGATGCGTATTTGCTCGTATGTGTTGATTTTGCTGGTGGGGATGGGCCTTGCCCATGCGGTGGGTCAAGTGGGGGCGATGGGTCATGCCCAATCCAACCCGACCACGTGGCCCAACATCCTCGCTTTTCATGCCGTCGAACCCGATGCCGCTGTCCTGCTGAGTGATGTCGAAGGCGGAAACGCCACTATCCAACTGGCATGGCACACTACCGGACTCGGCCCAACTGACCGCGTCGAACTGGATTATTATCGGCTGGGGTCATGGCTGCCCGCCTTTGAAGGCAGCAGCGTCACCCTGCCCAACATCGGGGAAATCGAAGCGCCCGTCCGCCCCACCCTCGACTTTGACCCGCCCGCCTTCCGGCTCAAGATTGTGA
>JAIOHL010000255.1 GCA_019913005.1 Anaerolineae bacterium
CGCAACAGTAGTGGATTTGTTTCAGGCCCGTATCCGTGAACGCCTCGCCCGTGACACCTTCTGCTATCAGGTGGCCGAATTGGATGGGGCTATTGTGGGCATCACGGAGGCGTCCATTATTGAAATGGGCGGAGTCTTCGAGCCACGTTGGATACTGCACATTCATGGGATCTATGTGGATGAAAACGCCCGCCGTCAAGGGATCGGGCAGCAGTTGATGGAATCCGCGCTGGCATGGGGGCGTGAGCAAGGGTGTGATTTGGCGGAATTAAACGTCTTGGTCAATAACCCCGCCCGCCATCTTTATGAACAGACCGGGTTTCAGATGTACCAATATCAGATGAGCCGCCCGCTGTAGGGATTTAGTAATTTCATGGAAATATCCTTCCCAATTTGCTTCTGCTGCAAACATTTTGATGCTGAACATGCCAAACGTACAATGGGAAAACGTGTTCCGCACCGTTGTAAGAGTTTCCCTACTGAAATTCCATTAGAGGTTGTGACTCTTCAGTTTGATCACCGATTGCCTCATCCCCACGATCAAGGTCGTCAATTTGAAATCTATGATAACCGCGAGATGCTCGATTGGTATTTTGATCGGAGTCCAGATGAGCATATAAAAGAATGGCTGCAACTACAATTCGACTATCTGGATAATAGACGGCGACACGGAATAGCCCTTCCTCCGAATATGGAGAGTGCTGAGGCAAATTTTCTTACTTTAGTGAAGCTATATAATGATTCGGCGGAAGGAAGGATGCGACGTAGGTCGCTAATTTGGGAAGGGCCACCACTAGATTGCGATTTGCTTCAAATTCTAACTAAAGCCGCCTATGACAGTTTCGATGAGGAAACTAGGTCAAAATATGATCGGATACTGAGGCGGCGCGGTAGGTAAGAGTACCTGTATGAGCGCATCGGGTTTCAAATTCCGCAATATCAGATGACCGCTAGTTTATTCCGATGACATGACCTCCATCTCCACAACCACCTGCCCATCCTCCACGATGATAGGGAACGTGATTAAAGGGCGGCGGGTTTCGCCAATCGCTTCGGGGGGTGGTTCATTGGCGGCCCAGCGCAAACATGCCCCCGTCGCCAAATCAAATTGTGCCCCATGCCACAAACACACCAGTACCTTCCCGACCACCGTCCCGTTGTCCAAACTCAGCCCCATATGCGGACAGTGATTGAGTACCGCGAAAAACCCGGCGGCGGTGTGGATAATCACGAGCGATTTGCCATTGACCGTGACGGCAACCCCCTCCCCCATCGGAAAGGCGTCGGCGCTATCAATCAGAAATCGTTGGCGCACGCTGACTCCTCACCAGCCCAATCGGACACGGACTTTTTCGGCAGCTTCGATGCTGGCCCGTAACCACACCGGAGCGTCCGGGTGGGTCAGAATTTCGGAGGCCGTCAGCCAATCAATCGCACCGACTTCGGTTGGATCAATGGCCCGCGCTTCCCCCGACTGTGAATGGCATAGGAACACAATATCAATGACCGGATCGCCATCATCCGCAACAAAGGATGTGTTAGAGATGTAGATGATTTCGCCATCAATCTCCAACCCCACTTCTTCTAGGACTTCACGCCGGACAGTATTTTCCAAAGGCGTGCTGGAAAACCCGACTCCCTCCACCTTGCCCCCGACGAGGCTGAGACTTCCGGCAGCGTGCGTTTCACCTGCTCCTCGTGTGATAATCAAATAGCGACCCTCGCGCAAAATGGCGGCTTCCACATTCACGATATACCAAATATCCGCATCGCTCATTGGTGATAAACCCTCTCCTTAGTGGATGTACCGGATACTTTACCCCATTGGAGGTAAAATCGGAGAAAGCATATTACAGGAGTTCTAGTAATCCAGCCGAGGTATCCTCTGCAAATTCAAGAATAGCTTCGAGATGTTTATGGAGCAGGTTTTCGATAGCGCTGGTTGTACAGTTGCCTAAACGAATCCAAATGACTTTTGGTGGAAACCCTTTAGCGGTGAGCAGTTCGTTAAAGTCCGAATCCTTTGTGACCAGACAATAGCCTTGATCTAGAGCGTGCCGCCAGACTTCGACATCAGAAGCCGTATCTAATCCAAGTATCGCCACATGGCTAGATTCTGGATACAAATCTGCCAGTCGCGTCACCAATTTCGGTGACAAATTATGGTCAAGCAGCAGTTTCATGATCTGACAATCACGGTATGCCGTTCCCGATCAGCGGCGTAGCTCAGGCAGGCCAAAATATCCTCGCGGGTCAGGCTAGGAAAATCATTGAGGATTTCATCAATCGTCATTCCGCTTGCGAGGTAGGAAAGCACATCATAAACAGTGATCCGCAAGCCTCGAATACAGGGTTTGCCAGATCGCTTGCCCGGTTCAAGGGTAATCAAATGGCTGTAATCGGTCATCGCGCACTATGCCTCATCAGAATTCGCTGCCCCTCAGTTTACCACAACGTGATGCCACCTGCCGCCCCGCCGCCTACGATCAATCGCCCATCGAATTTTCAAATCATCCAAAATATGCGCCACCTGACCCATGCCAAGCCTGACCATCTGACCCTCTAGTGGGCACTCACCTTTTTGTAGACTGATAGGGAATGACCAATGGCAACGGAGGTTGCATCCAATGGAAACATTAGGTGGCATTTTTATGTCAGGTGAGGTCGTACCAGAGTCGGGCCAATATCAACTGTTGGACAATCGTGATGATGTTGACCCGCGTGACAGTGAGGCCGATGTGGTCTTGATGTTTTATGCGGGCGAACGCTTCCCCTCGCATCCCCAAACTGGGGGCCAAGCCCTCTGGCGCTTTGTGCGGGTCGCCTCGACCAGAGTTCATGAAGCGATACGCGAAAGCGACGACTGGTATCCCGCGTGGGAATCCTAAATCTGGTCACTCTGTAGTTCGGAACATGATAACGCTGGTGATTGAATCCGCATCATTCAGTTCTACGAGCGTTGCTACTTGTAAAGTCTCTCGGTCAGTGACAACAATCGAGGATGTTGTATCATCGTGCTTGACCCATGCCACATATCGCCCATCGGGTGAGGCCGCATACAGGATACTTCTTGCATAGACGGGCAGTGGTGCATAAATCATCGCACTGAAATCAAGTATCCAGCCATAGGAGACATCCGACGCCACAACTGCTGCTGTGCCGTCGGAGTTGATATGTAATAACTCTACCGTGAGCGTTTTGGGGTCATAGCGGTCACAGTTGGGGGATTTCCACTGGGCCGCTACCAGAGACTCATCTGGTAAAAGATAAAGATCGCTTAGGATGGTCACATCTTCTGCATGGTAAAGTTGTTGGACAAGGGCCGCTTCTCGTATCGGCTTATACTGAATATCCCACCCTTCACACGGCGGTATTTGGAGATCAGAGGGTTGTTCAGGGGTATCCACAACAGCGGCCCCTTTCATTTCGGGATAGTAGGCAGTCTGATTCAACGCTATATGGGGCACTGCCAAAGCCAAACTCTGATTTTGGAGTTCTTTATCAAGCGTATTCAGTGTGGCTGCCGAAAACCTGAGTGCCAAGCTGCGGCGTGCTTCATCGGTAAAGGTAATGGGGGTTTGTTCCCCAGTTGCCGGATCCACAATATAGATGTCGGACACTGGGCTAGAAAAACCCCCAGCCAATTGACTAAGGCCATCTCTCTCCGCATAAACCAGCAGCCGATTATCGGTTAACCAAAAGACGGAGAGGGTCTTTGGCATCTCCTCTTCACTGTACCAATCCAGTTTGGTATAAACCCCCGTCCAAACATTGAGGACAATTACGGGATCATTGTTCGGTGAGAAAGATAGCACAACCCACTCGCTATTCGCCGACCACCCCCTTACGACGGGCGGCATATGGACTTCGCCTGCTGGCAATTCGACAGTCGTGGTTGCCATCGTCGTGAGATTCAGGATACCGAGTCCCCGTACATCCATTTCGGTGTCCTGAATCCCAAATACCAGAGTCGCATAATCCGGGGCTAAGGCTAAACTCGCCGGATGAATATTTCCTTCTACCGCTTCGGGTTGAGCCATGTCACTCGTAAAATGGAATAAAGTGCCAGCGTGGAAATAGATCATTTCATAGGCGGCATCCCCCAACAATGCCTCGCTACTTACCTCTGGCATGGGGGTTCGGGTCGGTGTCGGTACAATTTCGGTTGAATCCACCACCGTCGCCACGCCTTGTACTCTGCTCGAATCGTCCTTTTTGTCATCGTCTGAATTACAACCGGTCATAAACGAAACAACGAGCAAAAGCAGTAACCCGATAGAAAGCGCATTTTTACGAACGAGTGAGAGGCGGGAATTTGAAGCCATCTGACTTTACTCCCTCAACAGCTTCCGATTTGATTGTGAATTTTGTCGCATTTACTGAAACCTGTCAATACTTACTACTAATTTAATTTGTCATTATTAGCAATGTAATTCATATGTGACAAAACTATCGGAAATATTCCCTCCCTATCCTCCCAATTGAACCTCCCCCGCCCCACCTGCGGTATAATCCAAAACGCGATTCTGCATCAAATTAAGGATTCCCCATGTCCTCGATTCCCAATTTCCAAGAGAAACTTGCCAAATATGCCGATGTGATTATCCGAATCGGCCTGAATGTCCAACCCGGTCAGCGTGTGTTGATCGGGACGCCGACCATCTCCCAAGTCGGTGCGCCGATTTATCAAGCCCCCCTCGTGCGCGAATGTGTGCGGGCCGCCTATCAAGCCGGGGCGGTCTTTGTGGATGTGCTGTGGGATGACCCCGAAGTGCGCTTGGCCCGCTTCAAATATGCCCCGCGTGACTCGTTCGAACTGCATAATGATTGGTTGGCAACGGCCCTGATGGAATATGCCAACCGCGCCGACGCCATCCTGACCATTTCGGCGGTTGACCCCGATATGATGAAGGGCCACGACCCCGAATTGATCTCCAAAGTGCAAAAAGCGGCCCTCCAAACACGCAAGGCCTATTCCGATAAGGTGGCGAAGGGCGATATGAATTGGTGTGTTGTGACCGCCCCCGTGCCCGGTTGGAGCGATAAATTGTTCCCCGATGTCGAGCCGGGACGCCGTGAAGATGCCTTCTGGGAGACGTTGTTCGCCCTCTGCCGGATTGATCAACCCGACCCCATTGCGGCGTGGCAGGCGCACGTCAAAAATTTGTTGGCGCGGGCGGCCTATCTCAATGGCAAGCAGTACGCCATGCTGCATTATCAAGCACCGGGCACGGATTTGCGGGTCGGATTACCACAAGGGCAGGTCTGGCAAGGCGCCCAGATGATGGCGCGGAACGGCATTCGATTTACGGCCAACATCCCCACCGAAGAAGTTTTTTCGATGCCGCATAAGGACAAAATTGATGGCACGGTCACGGCCACCAAACCGCTGAATTATGGCGGGGCGCTGATTGAAGATTTCAGCCTGCACTTTGAAAACGGGCGCGTGGTCAATTCGACGGCCAAGACAGGCAATGAACTGCTGACGGGGATTCTGAATACTGATGAAGGCGCACGCAGTTTGGGTGAGGTTGCGCTCGTGCCGCACAGTTCACCAATCTCCAAAACGGGCCGCCTTTTTTACAGCATCCTCGTGGATGAAAATGCCTCGAATCATCTGGCGTTGGGTCGGGCCTATCGCTTTTCAATCGAAGGCGGTGAGGATATGAGCGAGGAGCAGTTCGCGGCGGAAGGCGGCAACACCAGCCTGATCCATATTGATTTCATGATCGGCTCCGACAAGATGGATGTAGACGGCATCACCACCGATGGGCGTGTCGAACCCGTGCTGCGTAATGGCGAATGGGCGTTTGAGGTGTAAAGGGATTCTTCACAGAATTCAGCCTCACCCCCTGATCCCCTCTGCATCTGGTGATGGGAGAATCTGCTGTATTGAAGCCCCTCGCTAGATGGAGAGGGGTTTGGGGTGAGGTTGATTTTTGAAGGAAAATAGATCAAAGGTGATCTATGGCGAGACCTATTACAATTAACCTGCTAGAGCAAATCGAAAACGAGTTTGGGCGACCTAAATTGGTCATAGCGGGCACAAAAATCACGGTACACGAAATTGCCGAAATGGTGGGGCACGGCGGCGCGACCATCGAATGGATTTTGGAGAATTTCAACCTCACCCGTGCCCAGATTCATGCGGCGCTGGCTTATTATTACGAGCATCAAACCCAGATTGATGACGAAATCGCGGCTACCAATGCCGATGTCAGGCGACGGGCCACCGATGCTCAAAGCCATCTCGCCGAGATGCGGGCACGGGCGAAGCCGAAATAGCCCAATCGCAACCGCCCCACCCTTGCTGCGTATCCTATATAAAGCGGTTAGGGGTGGGGAGGCAGAAATCATGAAACGTATATCACCAGCGATGGCGTTGTTGTTTTTGGGGCCAATTTGCGGCGAACTCATCTCCGGGCATCAAACCCTATTCGAGTTCATCAACCCCCTCGCGTTCCTCTTAACCTCTTTACCCTATGGATTCGGCGCGATTATCTGCCGTGAATTCATGATTCGCTGGCACAAACGCTGGCCCAGTCTGATTCTGCTCGGTCTGGCCTATGGGGTCTATGAAGAATTTATCGTGGCGCGTTCGGTGTGGGACCCGGATTGGGCTGAACTGGGGGCAATCCGCGATTATTCGTATTGGGAGGGGGTGACGTGGACATATGCCGCCGTGCTGCTCCATTTTCATGTGCTCATCAGCATCCTCGCCAGCATCGGTTTGGCTCATTTGATATATCCCAGTCGGCGTCATGAATCGTGGGTCAATAACCGCCAGTTGACGTGGTGTTTCATCGGGCTGGCGCTGTGGATGCCTGCGTTGTGGCTGTTGAATCCATTCGTCCCGACTATCCCTGCCCTAGCATTTTCATGTGGCGCTATTGGCGGGTTGGTGTATCTGGCGCGATATTGGCCGGAATCCGTGTTTCCCCAACGCGCTGGCACGTCCACCCGACCCCTGTGGTATGGCGTATTGGCCGCCGTCAACATGACCGTCATATTTCTGGCCGTGTTTGTCTTGCCCGAAACCGAGTCGTCTTGGCTTCCCGGCTGGCCCGTCATGCTGGTCGGCATCGTGCTGTTGGATGCGCTGATGTTTGGCCTAATTTTGCGCTGGTCGGGTAATGGCTATGCGTGGGATGATCGGCATAAATTGGCCTTCATTGCGGGCGTGCTGGCGTTTTTTATCGCGTTCGGCTTCCTGCAAGATTTCGAGCAGTTCGGCGGCCTCAGCCTTGTCGCCCTCGTGACGATCTGGGATCTGCGCCGATTGTGGCTGCGGATCAGCACCCCCATTGCGGAAACCGTCTAGTACGAAATTCGGATAATCAGTCGCTTTTCAGAACAATGGGTTTATGACGTTTGGCAATTTATTCGGGTAATCAACATCCCCACCCCCAGCCCCTCCCCAATGC
>JAIOHL010000256.1 GCA_019913005.1 Anaerolineae bacterium
GACATGAATTATCCGAATCTGGTATAAGAGGCTATGGAATTCGGGCAGGTCGTGGGGGGTGTCCAAAAAAAGTTGACCTCACCCCAACCCCTCTCCCACGTGAGAGTGGCTTGAATACGCCAGATTCGACTTCCCTCGCCAGATGGAGAGGGGGCAGGGGGGGTGAGGTCAACACGTCTGAAAGTCCCTTGCTGATGCCCTGTCCGTAAAAACTGTCGACCTCTGAACCCCATTGCATGGACAGGGGCTTTAAAAGACGTCAAGGCTAAAAATTACAGGGCGATTCGAGCGGCGATTCCAATTCGGGCACGGTGTCGTTAAACAGAATTTCGTCGGCGCGGAGGGCTTCAATTTCAGTCACGACATCGGCGGGTTCTAGCGCGGCTTCGGTGAAATAGACCCAATCCACATATTCAACCCATTCGCGCAGTTCGTCGTCATCAGCCAAGCCACCGCGAATAAACCACAGGTTGAAATTGATGGACATCGGCGTTTCGGGATAATACTCATCGGTGTGGGTGCCGATTTCTTCCTCATCTACCCAATAGGTCACGCTGCCATCCGCCACCTGCACAACTAAGTTGTGCCACCCTGCAAAGCTGCCATGTAGACTACTGGATTCATTGACGGCCTGCCAATTCGGTTCGGGGCGAAAGGTTTCCCATGTGGTCGAGAAAAAGACATTGGCGGGTTCGCCCCAGCCACCGTTGGGCAGATATTCAAAATCCATTTCGCTGTACGACGGGGCGAGGTCATATTCCAGTGGGGTGATGGCATAAAACGTCTGCACAATTTGGTCACCATCCGGGCCGCTTTCCGGTTCATCGGTAAAGTAGACCCGCGCGGCATACGTCCCCTCTAGGAATTTGCGCTGCTGGCAAAATTGGGCCTGCGTGGTCGTCGTGCCATCGGTGGTGCTGCGCAGTTCCATCAACCGATTGTTTTTGATGGCGGGTTCATCCGAAAAGTCATCTACGACGCTGACGCCCTGCCAGATCGCGCCGGGCACACCGGGCCAGCCATCGGCGGTACGGACGATCCAGCCATTTTGGGTAAAGGCCTCGTCTTCAACCGTGTCGTAGGCGAAATCGTCAAAAAACAAGCCGGGAGTATCGTCTTGGGCGAGAAGGGCAGGGGGGTGGTGGATGCCGATGGTGAGCAGGATCAGGCAGATCGAAAATAGGCCGGATGCGATCAGACGGGTTTTCAAGGGGTGGACTCCTTTTGCGGAATGGCACGAAATATGTCAGTTAGTTATTTTATCTAACTAACTGGATTTCGGCAATATGAACCCGTCTATCACGTGTCCCAAGTATTCTGGCAGGTCGCTCATTTTTTCCGCCAGACGATCATACCGCCTTCGCCCGTCGCGGAATCCCATACCCCTGTGCTGAGAGTCAAGCCTTGTCGGGGGTAGGGGCCGAGACCGAGTTCCGTAAAAGGCGTGCGTGGCTTGAGTCGGAGATGGCGGGCCGTCATGACCGACCCGGTGTTCCATTCGTCGCAGTCCCATGTCGGCATCAGGCCCCGTCGCAGGCTTTCGGCAAAATAGGCTTTGGCGACCAGCACCGCATAACCCCGCCGCCGATGCGATTCTGCCGTCGCAATGCCGATGTTGCTCATGGTGTGGCTGACGGAACAGGTAAACGCAACGCTGATAATTTCTTGCCCGATGAGCAACGCGACCCCAAAACCCTGCCGCACAAAATTGGGATACCCTGACCAGAACACGCCGATGGTTTCGTTCAATTCGCGGTCAATGCGTTCGGCCAATGGGCCATCTATTTCGACTATCGCCCCACCTTCGGGAATTTGGCTTGGGTCAATCGTCGGCGGGATGGTCGAGGGGTAAATGTAATTGTGGCGGGGAATTTTGGTGAAGCCGTGATCTTCAATCAGTGCGTCCTGCCACGCTTCATTGAGGGCCACATAGCCATAGAAATCTTGAAAGACACTGGCTTCGGAAGGGGCATCCTTGATGAATTGGCGTAGGAGGGAGGTCGCGTCACCCGCCACAAAATAATCGTAGGTGCGGCACATCAGGGCAGCGGTAGGGTGGTGGGGGTCGTCGGTGAAAATCTGACCGGGCATGAGGCCATCAAACACCGAATCCAAAAAGGGTTCTTCGTAGTCGGCATTGGCGAATAGGGGACGCGCGACGGCAAATTGGTCAAATGGGAGTTGATAGATGGCGGTGTGGATCAATGGTGGTGGCCTTTCTCATGGATACGGGAGAGCCAAGTGATACTTTAACCCCACCCCCGACCCCTCCCCAAGCATAGGGAGGGGAGAAAAGCCCGTATTTAAGCCATTCCATATGTTTGGGATGGGGTTGATTTTGACCATTTTTTAGAAGTGGTAACTATGCAAATAGAGGCTTATGTCGGCTGCCAACCCGCTTCTCCTTATAATCCTCAATCAGTTCGCGGCGGCGCTTCAAATTCTCGTCAATTTCGGCTTGGTGCTGATAATAATACGCCAGAGCCGCGTGTACCTGCGCCAAACTGAGGTTGTACCACTCCGCGATGCCGTCCGCGTCCTGCTGATGATAAATCATGGCGATGGCAACATCTTCGACGGTGATGGTTGTGCCGTCAATAAGGGGGCGTCCACCACGTATATCGGGGTTTTTTACAATCAAGTCAATGGTCAGCACCGTATTCATCGTTGACCCTCATTCATCTTTCCGCGTCATTTCTCAATTATACGGAATTTAGCTGAATTATGGCGGTATTGTCCCAACAATGGGTTTAAACCCATTGTTCCAAAGGGCGGTGACGAGTTTCAAATTATACCATCACCCCAAACTCGCCAACACCTGCTTAACACGCATCACCACAATGCGACAACCTTCGGCGTGACCCCCCTGCCGCTGGGCCACCTGACCACGCAGCAAGTCCTTCATGCTTTTGGCGTCGGATGGGCGCATCTGAGCAAGGGTGCGTTCGGCCTCCATTTCATCCGCCATCGTTTGGAGCGCTTTTTTCAGAAAATCGCCCGTCAATTGGAGCGACGCGATGCGTTTTAGTTTATCCGCCGCCAACAGATAGGCCGCCTCCATGCCCTCATAATACGGGCGCATAGTCGGATCAGCGCTGCGTACCACCGCGACCCCCAATTGCACAAATTGTTCAATCAGGTTGCCCACGATGCTGCGATCAAAAAAATCCTCGTAGCTGGTGACGGTTTCCATCGCCTCTTGAAAACCAACATAAGTCGCGGGTTCTTCCTGATAATCCTGAAGCGTCTCATATTTTTCGTATTCACCCAGCATCATCGCCTCAAACGACGGATATTGGGTCGCGCCGGGCAGCCAACTGGCAAAAAACCATGCCTGCCATTCGCCATTAGGGGTCTGGATTTCGGGATTCAGCAAATAGACTTCTTCATCACCGATGTCACTGATTTCGAGTGTAGCGCGGAAATGATGGGGCAAGATGATGTCCTCCCCGGCCTCATCCGTTTCGGCGACCCCGGCGGCCTCATTCCACGCATCTACCAAATCGGGATGCCGATGATAATGCCAACCAATTTTATCGGCTGACCACAGGCGCAGATGGAAATTACCGACGTGCCGAAAGCCATTGCTCACCTGCAAAAAGGTGCGATAGGAGGGGGGAAACCATACCCCCAAGTGGCGTTCGGTGGCTTCAATTTCGCCTTCTGTCGCGGGCGGATAGCCCAACCAGCGCGATTCGATGACGTGCGAGGGGAGGCGAAAATGGAGGGCGAGATCAGGGTTGTTGAGGATTTCCTCCACCATCTGATGACTCCACGCCTGCAAAAATTCACGCCATGTCTGTAAATCCATTAGTTGTTCCTTGTTCTTAGGCGAATGATGACGCCTCGCAGATAAATTTCAGTAATCCAACCTCACCCCCCTAACCCCCTCTCCATCTGGCGAGGGGGAGTCGAAAACCCTGTATTGAAGCCCCTCTCACAAGGGAGAGGGGTTGGGGTGAGGTGAAAAGCTATCCGAATGATTCAGTCAACTAGCATAATTCCGTCCCAATTCCAATAAATGCTGGGTTTGCCAAGCGCGTTCTTGGGCGACGGCGGCATCGGCCTCAGCCGCAGGGGTGGCGCGATGGATGGCCTGTAATGCGTAATTCGCTGCCCCAAGCGCATGGGTGGGGACATGGGCCGTAGCGACTGCTTGCCCTGCTGCCCGTGCCGCCGAACGTGCCGGATTGTCCTCGCCGACCTCCCGTGCCGCCGCATGGGAATCAAGCGAGGCATGGCGGATGGTTGCCATCTTAAACACCCCGGTCTCGATCCATGTTTGCAGCGTTTCGATAGCCTTGCGTGGGCGGGGGTCGTCCGGGAACTGTTCCTCAAAATAGGGCAGGACACGCTCGGCGCAATCAATGGCCCAGACCGCCAATGTCGTGTGGTCGGTTTTTGCCATCAGTTCAAGCATGACCTTATCTTTATAGCGGGCCAGCGAGAATTTGGATTTTGCCATTGGCGACCTCCCCATGGTTGCTATTTAGGATAATGGGGAGTTTGGCATGAGCAATAGGCAAATAGTAACGTCAACCGTGTGACAGATGATCTAACCGGTCATCACACCATACAAGTGGGGCTGTGTCGTCAGCCAAACGGCGGGGTTCAGGGGTGTATGGAGTGGGTAGGCGAATGGGGATTTTGACCGCGTATGGGCCATAATCGACGCGATTATCGGCCTCAGCGGTTTTCAGGCCTATTGGAACACGGGGCTAAAGCCACCGTGCTGAACTTAGTTGGAAAAACAGATCAGGCAACATAAGAACCGCCGTATATTCACCTAGAGGAGTCCGCCGCCATGCTGCCCCTGATTGTCGAGATGCGTCAACACGCCCTTGAAACCCTCTATCGGGATGATTGGCAAATCGAATTGGCGGCACGCGGCATGAACGGCTTGGTGTTTCACGCCAGCCATGCCGATGGGCGGGATTATGCCGTCAAGGTCACGCGCCGCGACCATCGTCATCGTGCCCAACGTGAATTCACTGCATTGACGCTCCTGCAAGAATCCGGGATCACTGCCCGCCCGATTGCCGTCTATCCTGATGTACCAGACTTGCCCGATTCCAGCGTGATCGTAACCGAGTGGATTGACGCCAAACCGTATGAGCCGCCGGACTCGCTGATGGGTCATATTCGCATCCAACAAGCGCTGACCGTTGCGCATCAAATGACCACCACCCCACTGACGGTGATGCAGGCCGCGTTATTTGTGCAACACCCCGCCGATATTCTGGCCGATCTGGAGCGCCGTTATGCCCTCCTGCCCCATGATTACCCCTACCTACGCACGCTGATTAACCGCGCCGTAAAATTCACCTCCCCCTATTGGACCGTCGCGCCATGTTTGGGGCTGGTGCAATGTGATGCGTGGCCCGCGAATGTGCTGGACGATGGCACACGGCTGTATTTGGTGGATTGGGAAAATTCCGGGTGGGGCGACCCGGCGTTTGAGGTGGCGGACATGGCGGCCAAGCCCGGTTTTGGCAGTGATTTGAGTGAGGATGATTTTCGGCAGGCGGCGGGCGAACATGGCGAACGATTGCATGACTCCACCCTGCCCCAACGTGCGAGGGTCTATCGGCAGTTGATGGTCGTCTGGTGGGCCATTCGCTTGACGGCCTATCGGGATGCACCGGATCAATGGGTGGCGGGGGTCATCCAGCCGAATTTCGATTATTTGGAGCGGATGCAGGCCCATTATGAGGAGTGGGCGTTGATGGGGTGAGGACGACCTTTTGGAATCCCCACCCCAAACC
>JAIOHL010000257.1 GCA_019913005.1 Anaerolineae bacterium
CCATCTGGCTGCCCCACCCCGTCGCTGGTCACGACCTTTCAGGAACAGACCTTTGAACGTGGACGCATTGTCTATCTACCAACACTGGGTGTGAATTATCTGCTGATTGACGGCCAACCTGCCATTAAAATCGGTGATAGCTATTTGCCGGGGATGCCCCTCAAAGATGTTGGGCTAGATGCCGCCGTCCCACCGGGGGTGCACCAACCCAGCGGCTCATTTTATTATGCGTGGCGTGTCAATGAAGAGGTACGGAATGCCCTCGGTTGGGCCACCTCCGATGTCGTACAGTATACCGGGATTCTGCAGCGGGCCATTGATACCAGCGGCGAACGGGTCTATTTCACCGCAGGCTCCGGCGGGATTTATCGCACGGGCGGCGGTCAGGCATGGAGTCTGATGTTTTTGCAGTAATTCACGTAGTAGTGGCATCAAAAAAGTTTTGATAGTTAAAATTCGCCAAAAGCCCAGAAGAAGATGGCAATGACGAAGAAATACATAGTCGATTTGGACAGGACTGAAAAGGTTCAACAACGCGCAGCGATCCGTCAGATCCACGCATTGTTAGCCTGCTTTTACATACACAATCGCCGTTTTTGTTGTATTCCCATCATCATAACAAAGATGAAAAACATATTCCTTTTCTTCTACAACTGCAAAGTCTCCAACACTACCAGACAAGTCAAATTTGCAAATGTTATTAACAGTCTTTCCATCTAACCCTATGGATTTCAGTGATACGCCATTTTCCAAAAAATAGATTTGGCCGTTGAAATATGAAACCGAAGCACCATTAAGAACATCAACCGACCAAATTCGTCTCATATCTTTATAATATATTAACCCCGATGAACCAATCACGGCGCAACTACCATCTTCTGTAAAACAGGCATCCACGCAGCAGCTAATGGGATAGTCAAGCACCGTTTCCCTTTGGATACCTGCTATATCTTCTACTACCCTCGCTGATTGTTTGGGAGACGAAAAATCATTTCCATTTGAAATTAAGTGTATTACACCATTACTCTTGAAAATTCTGACGTGCCCCGGATACCTTTTACCAATGGAGATAGGTATACCTTTGCTGTCCATAGCCATAACGCTATTATTTATTACAAAAAACATCATTTTCTTGTTGCTATCAAAAACACACCTATTTTGTGGGTTGTCAATATTGTAATGTTTTATGAAACTTTCTTTGTCAAGTTTATATAATCCGTCGCTCAACGTGACGAAGACTGCTTTATCGGAGACACTTATTCCATTTTGACCAAACGGCAGGTTAGTCTTGACGACTCTAAATTCACTCACATTTCCTTTGGGTGCTAAGAGCGGAGCAGCTTCTTTATCTGATTCTGTTTCAATATCAGAGCTGACTTCGACATGCACATTTTTTACAGGCATGTATTTAAAAAGGTCCGATAACGTTACATGCACCTTGCCTTCAAACGCCGCAACATCGACACAAGCATCGAATAAGACTTCTGCGTCAATGTTGGCATGTAATAATACATTGAATATGTCCTGTTCCAATAATAGGATGGAAGGGCGACCAACCTGATCCATCTGCCGAAGGACATCCTTAGTATAGCCACTCGCTGAAATTATTACCCCAAAGGTATAAGGTATCCTTTGATTGATTCTTAAGCCTAATTTTGCGATAGGATCAATGCCGATAGGGGTTTTTTCCCATTTAGCTTCAAGTATAAATCTCTTGTCTTTGACCCTAAAACAGACGTCTATTTCGCCCTTGTTCCTTTGGTCTGAGATTGCATCAATCTGATGAGCATTCAGAATCTTAGCAATCAACGCATTAAATTTCTGCCCCCTTCGTTGTTCAGTTAACCCCTCGAGCCTCTTTAGTATCTCAAATTCTTCAATACATTCATTCAACAGTTGCTCATTTATCATATGAATTTCCTAGCATTGTGTTCCCTTCTATTGTACGATAATTTTTTATCCTATTCGGCATCTTTACGCCGCACTTGCCACCAAAACAGATCGCTCCTCCTTCTCAAATCGCATCACGATGACCCCCAGTACGATGAGCACACTGCCGATAACCTGTATCATCGTCATGCGTTCACCCAAGAGCAGATAGGCTTCTACCGACGTCATCAAGGGTTCAATCGTGGCAAGCAGGCTGGCAACACTCGCGGGCAAATAGTGCATAGACGTATTGTAGAGGCCATAACCGAGCAGCGTCGGAATAAACGATAGAATAATGAGGACGAGCCACCCATCTATCGGCAATGTCGGCGGAATGGCAGCAAGTGACCCTGCCGCACCGGGCAATGGCAGCAGATTAAAGATCAGAATAAAAACCGCCCCAAACGCAAACGAATACAACAAGGATGTCCAAGCACTAATGCCGCGCTTGGTGGCCTCTTTCGCCATCATGTTGTAACTGGCAAACAACACCCCCGATAACAACCCTGTCGTGACCCCCAACAATTTGAGATTCCACATCTCCGGGTCATAGGCATTGGCGACCAGCACACACCCCGTCAAGCTCAGACTAATCGCCGTGATTTTAAAAGCCCCCAATCGCTCTTTAAAAATCCACCACGCGAAAATAGCCGTAAATCCCGCCGAGCTATACCCCAGCACCGTCGCCACCCCCGCCCCATTTTCTTGTACCGAGAGCGTCCAGATGGAATTAAACAGGGCCAGCACCACCCCATAGAACACAAAAAACCGGATGTGTGCCCGTTCAATGCGCAGCAGCGAACGCCGGATGATGGCTAAGGGAGGTACAAGCGCCACGCACACCAACACATTCCGCCAAAAGGAGAGCAGCAGCGCGGGCATGTCATAATGGGAAATCAAATAATCAATCAGAATACCCGTCGTAGACCAAATGGTGATGGCCGTAAGCGCAATGAGATAACCCTTCGTTAACCGCGACATAATAACAAATGAGCTTTCTGCCCTCCCTATGTTTGGGGAGGGGCTGGGGGAGGGGTCTCTAAAAAATAAACGAGGTATCGTCTTTGGAATAGGCCCGATTATACGACCACACCCCCGCCTGCTCCTGTGCAATGCCCTCCGCACGCAGACCATTTAGGATTATTTCAATTTCGGCTTCCGTATAGACCGCATGATTCAAATAATCCACGTACCCGATGATGGCCGAAATGCTGCTGGCTCCATTATGCAGCGCCACAATCACCATTTCGCGTAAGGTCCCGATCAGATAAGTATAATTCGCCGCTTTTTTCCACTGCTTCACCCGATAGCGCGTTAAATTCCACTTCTGACACAACTCGGCTTCTGTATAGAAATACCGCACTTCCAACAGAATCCGCCGCTTTTCTTCGTCTGTATAATCCACGTTGCTTGTCATGATTCACCTAGCCCCCCTACAAGTGCTTATTCGGACGAAAGTCCTGTCTTGAAGCTCTTCCCTGTTGCGACGGGGAAGGGTTTGGGATGGGGACAACTTTTGCTCACATTTGGCGTCAATAGCATAACAGTCTCTATCATATTTTCCGCCCCTTTACGGCCAAATATAACCCACCCCCATATCAAGTGACACCACTTGACAAGTGCATCCCGTTTCGCACCGCCCACTCACACCCCTGTCTATTACCCACTATGAAACCTACTAACCCTTCCTGAACCCTCATCACACCCAAACACAACCACCGCCACCACAAAAAATACCCCTCCCAACAACCATCGCCGAGAGGGGTATTCAATTCTTCAATGTGTTGGAAACGGCGGTTTGACGCGCTATTCGCCTTCACTCGTGGAGAAGCAATACTCCCACGAGATATTAAAACTCCCGCCGCCACGATTGGGGCCAATCATCTGGAACGCCCCTGTAGACAGCCGGAACAGCGAAAATCCCGATTCCGCCCGGATCAAAACCGGGTTGCCAGAGGGAATCCCCGCCGCATTAATCTGCGCTTCTGTGGCATAAAAGACCACACCTGTCACCGCGCCTTGATACAGATACACCATAATCCCCCCGCCCTGATACGTCCGGGAGGTGGTATGCCCATTAAAGTCGCGGCAGTAGATAATGGCATCCGTATTATAGGTATAGGGATTGATGCGCCCATCATCGCCTGTCCAGCCGGGAGCGCCCCCTACCCCAAACGGATAGGTCGCAACTCCTGTGCTGGTCGTACCCGTTGAGGGAGTTGTCCCTGTCGAGGTCGTGCCAGTAGTGCTCGTTGTCGTGGATGTCGCACCCGACAGAACGGGCAGGCTGCTCAAAACAGTCGAGTTAAACCGCACCAGTGACTTAAACATCCAGCCTTCTTGCCCATTGGCAATGACCTTCAGCCAGCGATTGTTGCCGCTGCGCCCCACAATTTCGACATTGGTGTTGGGGTCAATGACGGCAATCACCGCCGAGGTTGAGGCCGCGTTGTTCCGCAAATTGACAAACGTGGTCGTGACCCCCGTCACCGATCCCGTAATAGGGGTGGTCGTTGTGGTTGTTGTGGTAGTAGTCGTGCCTGTCCCGGTATTGGTGGTCGGCGGTGGTGTGGTTTCACCGCTGGTCACAGGCAGGGCTGCAATCGAGCCAGAGGTGAGGCTAACATATGAGCGGAACAGCCAGCCATTCTGCCCATCTACCGTGACTTGCAGCCAATTCCCTTCAGCGTTGCGCCCGATAATATCGACTGAGCGTTCGGGTGGGATAATCACAAGAGTCGGGAAACTGAGACCCGGCCCACTGCGGAGATTGACAAAATCACGGGTAATGCCGCGTGCAGTCGAGGTCTGGGCGCTGACGTTCTGGCCTTTAATCGCCAACCCAGTCACGGTCACGGCCAATATCAACAGCATGACCAAAAAATGGTATTGATGTTTTCGCATGGTTCGAGGCTCCAAAATTTGTAAATCTAGTCGAAGGGATAGTAACACAACCCGCGCCGCATCGCTATAGACATCCCGCCAGCTTGCCCTACCCTTTCCGTACTTTTGGATTATTGTCGCAATCTCCAAACGCTTAGAGTATCATTCACGCCGCTACTAGAGATTTAGGAGAATAAACATACCCATGAAAAAATCTTTTTCAGCCTTGATGCTTGCCTTTGCATTACTCGTTTCCGCGTTGGGGACACAGCCCCCGTCTATCAAAGCCCAAGATGGCAGCCTACCAACCCTTGATCAACTGAATGCCGGATGGAATACCCTGTTTCCCGGCGGGGATACCAAGTGCGCACACGGCACGGAATATTCCTTCCACGTCCGCAAAACCGAAAGCAGTCACTTGCTCATTTTCTTTAATGGGGGTGGGGCGTGCTGGTTTGGGCGGATATGCAACGAGGGGTCATCCACCTATAACCCCGCCGCCGACAATGACTCCAATAATCCTACTGCCCTGCCGGGTGGGATTTTTGACCTCGAAAACCCCGAAAATCCTTTTGCCGATTACAACATGGTCTTTGTGCCCTACTGCACCGGCGACGTGCATATTGGCAACCGCGAGGCCATCTATGAGGTCGAGGCGTCGGGTGGCTCTGGCGCTCAGGAAATTACCATTTATCACTATGGTTATAAAAACGCCATGAGTGTCCTCAATTGGACATTTGAAAATTTCACCGCGCCGGATACGATTTTTGTGGCAGGCAGCAGCGCGGGTTCAATCGCCTCACCGTTTTATGCCGGATTGGTCGCTGAACAGTATCCCGACGTGCGAATTACCCAACTGGGGGATGGTTCCGGTGGCTACCGTGCGCCCGAGGGGGCTGCATTGGTGAATGAAGCGTGGGGGGTCGCCAGCACTTGGCCGGATTGGAAACAATATGCTAATGCCACGCCTGAAACGATGGTCTTTGAATCGTACTATCTGGCTACAGCAGACCGCTTCCCCGACATGACAATGGCGACCTATAACACGGCGAATGATTCCACCCAAAATCTGTTCCTCGCGGTCTTGGGCGCAGGCAGTATGCCCCTGTTGGAACGCATTCAACTCAACAACGCCGACATCGCCGCCGCCGTGCCCAATTTCGATAGCTATATTGCTGGGGGCACACTACACACCATTTTGCGGATGCCCGAATTCTATACGTATGAAGTGGAAGGCGTGCGTGTGGTGGATTGGGTAATGAGCCTTGCCAATGGTGAACCCGTTGATAGTGTCTCCTGTACCGACTGCTCCAAAGCACCAGACGCCTCCGAATAATCCTCATCTATCTATAGGGGAGCAACCTACCAACGCTCCCCTATTTTTTAGATTCAGTCAAATCCGGGCTACTTTCTAAGTGCGAACTTCAATCCTGCCTGAAAACCCGGCGCGGCCACTTCACAATGGTTCTGATCTGGAAAAACGTGCTTGACCAATGAAAGTCCCTCATAGTTTCGGCCCTGCAAGATGACAGCCAAACGCAGAGTATCGGTGACGGTCTGATCATTGAGACTTTCTTCAAGTTCGCCCACGAAAAGATACACTTTGGCTGGAAGTTTCCGGTGTCCCTTTGCAAAGGCTTCCTCCTGTTGAAATATAAAGCGGTTGCCATAAGAGAGGGTCGGGCTGCCGATCACCAAAGTCTCAAATAGGTCAGGCGTCTCGAATAATCCAAATAGCGCGAATAGGCCGCCATACGAATGCCCCACGAGAATCCGTTTGGCAGGGTCGGCCCGATAGTCTCTCTCAATGAAGGGGATTAGCTCGTCTCGGATGAATTTGTGAAAGTTTCCAGCATCCCCATTCGGCGACGGACGCTTATGGGCTTGTTCCATTGATTTTTCAACTTCTGCGTCCCGAAGAGGCGTCAGATCATGGTCGCGGCGGGTGAAAGACTCACGGAACGCTTCCATCGGGTTTTCGCTTTCCGCATAGCCGATCCCGACTACAATGGCGTCGGTTGTACTGCCACACCACGCCATCGGACGAATGACGTCTGTGACCATCCCGAAGTACCAATTGCCATCAAGCACATAAACCACCGGCCATTTTGCAGGCATATCATGAAACGGCCAATCGGTACCAAGCGGGGCGTAATAGCCCAGCGGCAGGGCGATAGTGATTCGATATGTCCTGCCAGTATGCTGGGAGTCCATCATGTGTATTTCGCTATTAAGTACGGTTGCTGGTTTTGTGGTCATCCCCCTGCTCCTGTGTAATGAGCCGATTTTCCATGTTGGTGGTGCTTTCTTTTACATAGAACATATTATCTACTATTTGACAAAAAAGTTCGATCAAAATGGGGTGAAAACTTCGTGCAAAATTCACATCTTTAGTGGGTGCAAATTTCTAAAACGGATGTATAATGACCGATGTGATAGGGAGATTTTTTGCCCCATTACATCTGTCCGATCAAGTAAGAAGGAATGAAATGTCAGAGGGTAGTAGTCCCATAACCGAAAGCGTGCCGCCCTTATCTGGTGGCAGCAGCGCCCTCGACTGATCCCCCTAGTTTTGCCGGAGGGTCAGCATGAGAAGCCTGCTGCCCGCCCCACCGCCAAGGCGCAAGTCTAAGCGCGAGTGAGGCAAACCCGGCCACTTTCGATCAAGGAAAACCCACAACTCTATACGTTTTCAAATTCAGGACGACATGCCCTGCCGTATGTGGCGGCTATGAGGGTGATACGCGGCCTGAGCCTTGAGCCGAAAGGAATAACCAGCATGTACAACGATCTCTTGATTGACCGTCTCACTGTGCCTGTAGACGACGATGATGATGCGCGTATTCAGGTATTGATTGACGAAATTGAGGAACTGGAAAGCCTCCTCTCACCCGCCGCGCAGGACCTGATCCGTGATCTACGTCCCCGCCCCGTTACCGATGACGTGTATGAAGAAATTGATGAAACCGCGACCTTTGGCGAACGGGTCGCCGACAAGATGGCCCTGTTTGCCGGGAGTTGGACGTTTATTTTGTCGTTCGGCTTCCTGATGGCGGTCTGGATTGGCATTAACGGCCTAATGGGTGGCAAAGCATTTGACCCCTTTCCGTTTATCCTGCTAAACCTGACCCTCAGCACATTGGCAGCCCTGCAAGCCCCGGTCATTTTGATGGCCCAAAATCGGCAGGGCGAAAAAGACCGCGCCGTCGCCAAAAACGATTATCAAGTCAATTTGAAAAACGAATTGGAAATCGCCGACATGCACCGCAAAGTGGACGCAATGATTGAGGGCATGGCGATGCAGACCCGTCTGGTGAACGCCCTCGTCGCGGCCCGTCGGCAGGAATTAAGCGCCACCGTCCGCCTGATTGAAACGCAGCGCAGCAATGGACACAACCGCGTGATGGATCAAACCGTTGCTACCGTGCAAGCAATGGATGGGGTGGTGCAATGAACCGATTATCAAAGGGATTGGGAGCTTTTAGATGTCCCAATCTCTTTTGCATTATCGCTTAGGCAGGGACGGCATAATCGTCAGGCCGACGCTGGTGGTGCTGAGTTGGCTCATCCACATGGCAAGTTGTTCAGCAGTACACGGTTGATTATTTTCCAACCACCACAAAATCACCCCAATACCCGCACACGACACATAACTTAGGCGGAGTTCCAGCGGCGACGCATTGGGATCATTGCTGCCGACGTATTCCAACAAATAGCGGAAACGGTTTTCACTGTTTTGACGAAACCGATGAATGAAGGTTGGGTCGCCGTGTGGCCCCAACATCACCCGATAAAAATCGGCGAATTGCTGGATATGTTTCAGCAGGTTGACAAGACCTTGCGGGGCAAATTCCTTGTGCCGCGCTACTTTCTCCTCGACAAATTCTTCGCGGGAAATCAAGTCATTTACTTCATCCATATACTGGTCGAGCAAGTCAAATTTATCCAAAAAGTGGCGATAGAAGGTCGAACGATTGACCATTGCCCGCTCGGTAATGTCGCTGACGGTGACGGCGGCATAGCCCTTTTCAACGGTGAGCGCGATCAAGGCTTCTATCAGCATTTTGCGGGTACGGCGCACCCGTAAGTCCTCGCCTGCCCTATCCGATTTTTGCGTCACTTTTTTGCTTTCTGTTGCATACACAACAACTCGCCAACCTTTGCTGGTTGACCCCTATTGTATCCAACAGTATGTTATTTATGCAACACACTGATGCTTATCTTTGACACCACAGGGAGGGTGTAACATGGTCGTACATGCAACCAGTGCCAGCCTTTTGCAGCAGCAAATCAAGGGACAGGTCATTATTCCAGACGATGCCAATTATGAACAAAAGCGGCGCGGCTGGAACTTGACCATCAATCAATATCCGGCGGTTATCATTGTGGCTGAGGACGTGGAGGATGTCGTGGCTGCGGTACGTTATGCCCGCGAAACAGGTCTCAGCGTCGCGGTGCAATCCACCGGACATGGCCTACAACTGCCCGCCAATGACAGCTTACTCATCGTCACCTCACACCTGAAAGGGGTCGAAATTGACCCCGAAGCCCGTACCGCCCGTATGCAAGCCGGGACAGTCTGGGGTGAAGTCGTCGAAAAAGCCGTACCGCATGGCCTCGCGCCGCTGCTGGGGTCATCCCCGCATGTGGGTGTGGTTGGCTATACCCTCGGCGGTGGCATTGGCTGGCTGGCTCGCAAATATGGTCTCGCGGCGGACAGCGTGCGTTCGATTGATCTCGTAACCCCCGATGGTGTCCTGCGCCATACCAGCCCAGCCGAAAACAGCGAGTTATTTTGGGGGCTACGCGGCGGCGGTGGTAATTTCGGCGTCGTGACGGCACTTGAGGTCAATCTGTTTCCGGTGGCGTCGCTGTACGGTGGTCATCTGATGTATGCAGGCGATTTGGCAGCATCGGCCCTGCGCTTTTACCGTGATTGGATAGAGGCCGTGCCGAACGAACTGACTTCTTCCATCACAGTAGTGAAATTCCCCAACTTCCCGCAAGTACCAGATGCGATGCGCGGCAAGGTTTTTGTCATGATGCGAGCCGCCTATATCGGCGAGGCTGTACACGGCGAACGGTACATCCAAGCATGGTTGGACTGGAATCCGCCGATTGCCAGTACATTCCACACCTTGCCCTTTGCGGAAATCGCCACTATTAGCAACGACCCGGTTGATCCGGTTGCGTCAGCATATTCCAATGAACTGCTCGACAGCCTAAGCGATGCCGCGATTGACATCATCGTGCAGACGATGACCAGTCCCGTTTCACCTTTGATGGCAACTGAACTGCGTCACGCCGGAGGTGCAATTAACCGCGTACCGGCTCACCCCAGCGCGATTGGCAATCGAGACGCACTGTTGTACATGCAAATGGTCGGTCTCGCCCCCACCCCGGAAACACAATCAGCCGTCGAAGCAGCGATTCAGCAGTATAAGCAGGATATGAAGCCCCATCTGCGCGGCAACGTTTATCTGAACTTCATTAAGGGGCATGAAGCCAGTACCCGCGCCAAAGACGCCTATTCACCAGAGACATATCAGCGGCTCGTAGCCCTGAAAAATCAGTATGACCCCGAATTGATGTTCCGCTTTGGGTATCAATTGGTGAACACGGCAAAACGCTAGACCCTCATTTGTAAATCCAAAGCTAACCAAAGGGCGGGTGATCGTTTTCCGCCCTCCCCTTCAATTTCCTCTTTTCCTCTAACAGCCTATCTTCAACCAGTATGCAGACAAAACCGAAGTAGGGTAAAGTGGAAGAAATCACTTGGCATTACTGGAATTTCGTATGAAATTAGAAATTCAAAAATTCATTTTTGGGTATGATATTTATATAAATATAACGGGTTGGGGTGGTCAGGCAGTCAATCGACATCAGTTTCAAAGGTCATGCTTATGCTGAAACTGTTTCGAGAAAATATGCGCGTCCGCTTGTGGGTGGCCTTTATTGTTGTGCTTATTGTGCCCACCATCCTGCTGACCTTCAATCATAGTCGTGAATTTTCGGCTGCCCTTCGGGAAGAAGTGCGGCTGAAGCAATCACGGATTTTGGAGGCGGAAGCGGCTGAGATCGAGACGACCCTTAATGAAGCCAACGCCGATGTATTGTTTTTAAGCCAAAGTGTCGAAATCCGGCGCTATGCCAATGCCCTCCCCGAAAATCGGCTCGACTCCCTTCCCGACGCCAAAATCCTGTTTCGATTGTTTCTCCTGCAATACGGTGGGCGTTATAAAAGTGCGTGCCTAATTGACGCCATTGGGCATGAAACCTTGTGTGTCAATAACGAAGATCAGTACATTTATAGCGTTCCAGTCGAAGAACTGCTTGATCGCAGTGACAGCAGCTATTTTTATGGCACGACCATGCACGGGGGTATTTCGACAGGTCAGCCGCTGGTCTTTGTTTCCGAGGCGGAGTGGCATGTCCATTCCGGTAGTGTTTCCATTGAACTCGTCTCCCATTACGCGACCCGCCTGCTGTCCGACAGTGGCCGATTGGTAGGCGTGCTGGTACTTGACCTTCGACTGACCCCCTTGTTTCAGCAAGCAGTCACACACGATGACAGTGAGACGATCTATGTATTGGATGCCGAGGGGAATTATCTGTATCATTCCAACCCGGATTATGGAGAAGTTAACCTATCGGAGGCCAATCCAGAACAAGCCGATTTACGAGTGACAGGCACAAGTGGGGTGTTGTTTGGTGCCCCTCCCGCGCCCGACGATCTATTTTCGTTTCATAAGGTAAAAGGGCTAGGGCAACAGGAGGCTTGGACGCTCATTCATCGTCAGCCTTTGGATGTCGTCATGCGCCCCATCAACAAGGCATGGCAGACCAGTGTGGCACTCTCGGCAGTGCTGATGGTGTTGGCGTCGCTGTTTGCATTGTGGGTGACATCGCGTGTGACGCGCCCGATCTACCACCTCACACGGAGTGTCACGGCTCTACAGTCCGATGTATGGACGGTGGATATTGCGCCACCGCGTAATTTGGATGAGGTAGGTCATCTGACACTCGCCTTTATCCAGATGCGTCACAAAATCCAAGAGTTGATTGCCAGTCTTGAAGATCGGATTCAACATCTTGAGGCAACGGAATCCGCCCTTGCAACCAGTGAGCAAAAATATCGCAGTTTTGTTGAACAAGCCTTTGAAGGGATTCGCTTGGTAGATCAAAATGGTATTATCCAAGAATGGAACCCCAGCAGCGAACGCATTACTGGCATTTCAGCGGACGACGCCATTGGCAAGCCTCTCGTTGAGATTCAAAAACGGCTGATACCCGGGGCGACCCATTCACCCGAAGTCTTTGCCCAGATGGAACGAGACCTGAGCGAATATTTCCCCGCAAAAGAGCCGAAACCACCTCGCTATATCTCATCGCGCCGTATTCAACGACCAGACGGCACCATTCGGTATATAGATAATGTCATCTTCTCGATTGTGGCTGGCAAGCAAATTTATTATGGCGGCATTGTGCGGGACATCACCGCGCAAAAAGAAGACCAAGACCGCCTCGAACAACATGTCCGCAAACTGGAGGCTATGCAGCGCATCGCCGTAGCTGTTGGTGGGTCAATTAAATTGGACGAGGTGCTCGATCTCTTACTCGACCAACTGGCAAACCTGATCCCTTACAATCGGGCCAGCATCATGTTGATGGAAGCGGGTCGGTTGAAATTCACTAAATGGCGCGGCCTGCCAGACGATGGCTCGTGGCAAGCAATCGAGACGCTGATTTCACCACAGGAGTACCTGATAAATCAAGGTCGGCCCGTCATCGTCCATGATACGAAGGCAACCGAGGATTGGAAAATCCACATCCCCGGCGATGAACTTATCCACAGTTGGCTTGGGATTCCGCTGATATATCGGGATGTGTTGCTGGGAGTGCTAAATTTGGATCATCGGGATGTCGGCTTTTTTACGGAGGATTACGCCCAACTCGCCTATGCGGTGGCTCAACAAGCGGGTATTGCCATCGCCAACGCCCAGCTTTTCGAAAATTTGGAGGAGTTGGTACGCACCCGCACCCAAGAATTAGCCGTCGAACAAGAACGCTCCGACATCATGCTGCGTTATATCGCCGACGCCATTGTCTTCACTGACGATAAGGGTTATATCCTGTACGTCAACCCGGCGTGGGAAAAACTAAACGGCTATACCTTAGACGAAGTACAGGGACGCCGATCAAACCTGATCCAAAGTGGCGAGACACCTTTGGCCGTCTATCAAGCCATGTGGAATACCATCACCAGTGGCAAAACGTGGAAAGGCGATTTGAAGAATCGGCGCAAAGACGGCAGTTTGTATGTTGCAGAACTGGTAATTGTTCCGGTGCATTCCGCCGAGGGCAACATCCAACATTATGTCGGGGTACAGCGTGATGTGACGACCCTGCGCGAATTGGATGCGCTAAAGGAACGCTTTGTAGCCGATGCCGCGCATGATCTAGGGAATCCAGTAGCGGTACTTAACACCAGCCTATATATGCTGCGCCACGCGCCTGCCCAGCTTGAACAACGCCTGCCCATCCTAGAATATCAAGTCAAGCGGTTGGATGCGCTGGTTAAAGATTTGCTGACCATCTCGCAGCTTGACCGTGAAGTTGAGTTGGTAGATGCTTCCTACGTTCCGTTTGTTCAACTGGTGGCTCAAATTGTGCAGGGGCAGCAGTTGTTGGCCTCACAAAAGCAAATTCATCTGACGGCGGATTTACCAGACGACACCCCGCCCCTCATAGGAGACGTGCAGGCAATTGAGCGGGTCATTGTCAATTTGGTCGCCAATGCACTGACCTATACGCCCGACGGTGGACAAGTGCATGTGCAGGTAAGTCGGCAGCAAAGTGAAATCCTTTTTTCTGTCAAAGATACAGGGATTGGCATCTCACCCATCGAATTAACCCGCATATTTGACCGCTTCTATCGCACGCCATCGGCCCGCCGCAAAACCGCTGGCACAGGCTTAGGTCTGCCGATTGTCAAAAAAATCGTGGAACTGCACGGCGGCAGAATTGAGGTCGAAAGCGAAGAAGGCAAGGGATCGGAATTCAGAGTGTACTTTCCAATCAAGGCTAAAGGATAAACACCCCATATGGATGCTCTAATTATTGTATTGATGGTAGGCGTGGTCATCGGGATCACACTGTTTGTTGTATTTTGGGTATTGGGTCGCGTTACCCGAAAACGTGCCGCCCTCATCGCCGAGCGATTTCCAAATACCAAATTGATTGTGCCGATGGCGAATTTTTTCGGGCAAGAATCTAAAGGCGTGACCCAACTGCGCGGCAATGGAATCATGGTCATTACTAGCAGTGAGGTCTATTTTCAGCAGTTGGTCACCAATAAGGAATGGCACATCGCGTTCGGCAGTATCCAAGAGGTGGAGACGGCCAAATCGCATCTGGGCAAATCCATCGGCAGGCCCTTGCTCAAAATTCGGTATATCAATCCCGAAGGCCGCATAGATACGGTCGCATGGTGGGTGCGGGATGTTGCAGAGGTGATACGGACGATTGAGAGCCTCCGTCAGCCTTCCACCCCACCCGCCAGTATAAGCCACCAAAGCGAGGCCACCGCCCGTACACGTTTTCCCGATGCCAAAACGATTATCACCGATGCTAATCTATTCGGGCAGGAATCCAAAGGGGTGGGTCAAATCGGTGGGACGGGCATGTTGGTGGTGACGGACAGCGAAGTTTATTTTGAACGTTATCTGCCCAAAGCCGAATTTCACATCCCAATGAGCAGCATCCAGTCCATTGAAACCCCCGACAAATATATGGGTAAATCCATCGGCAGCCCACTGATTAAACTCAATTTCACCAATGAGCAGGGTCAAGCCGATTCGATTGGCTGGTGGGTCGCGGATGTGGAATCCCTCAAAACCTTGATAGAATCTATGCGATAAATTTGATTCAGATCAAAAGGGAGCCACCATGCAAACATCAACCGAATCATCGAAGCAATGGCATGTCGCCAATTGGGGTCTATTGGGCTGGCTGGAAACGGCAGTCAAAGGAATCGGTATCCTCTTGGGGTTCGTCGCCTTTTTGGACAGCCTCAGTGCTGATCAATTCATCATCGGGGATAATCCCCATCTCGCCGCCGTCATCCTCTTGGGATTGTTGACACTTGGCATGGTCGCCCCGCTTGGCTTGCGGTATATCCAAAAAGAGGTCGTTTCGATGGCCTATGCTGTCTTTAATTTTCTAGGGCACGCGGCCCTGCTGATTGGCTTATTGCGCCAGCCCGACCAAGAAATCTATGTGATATTGTTCGGCGCGGCGTATATCATCGGGGAGATCATCAAACAGCGGTTTTTGACGACCACAGGTTACACCGAAGCGGGTCAAAGCACCAAAGGAATGCTCAATTTTTCGCGCGGGGTCATCGTAGCCTATGCCCTGTTGATTATCTTGGTACTGATTTGACCGATCCCCGCCGTCTAAAGAGAATTAACCATGTCTAGGTTTCGAAAACTCCGACTATACATCCTCGCGTCAACGTTAGTTGGAATTTGCGTTTACAGTATTTCGCATCACATTTTTGTCGCGCTGGCTGTTCACTTCTATAGAGGATACGTGGGTAAGCATGTTTTCTATCACTGGTACCTATTCCACAGCGATATGCTAGACATGCTCTGGACTCTGTTGCCCATCGTGGCACTTCTAGTGGGGGTGATTACCCCCGAAAATATAATGGTCAAGATTGTATTGATGTTTTTGGTAGGTGCTATCATCTTTTGGGATATGATTCTAGGAGCAGGGGCTTCATCAGACGGTATTTTAAGAATGCACCATCGCGGTAGCACACGTTATGAGGGTCACATCTACTATCTTGCCGATTTTGAAATGCCAGATTGGTGGGGGGGCTGGCATCGTGATAGTGCACGAGTATTATATCAATGTGATTCACTCGGCCTCATTTGTAGTAGTGAATTTTCCATTACCGACGATGACCGCAAAGAAATCTTAGACCGGATACAATAGAACTACTTTAACCGCATTATGTAAGGGAGTTCGGGGGTATGACCAACAATTCGTTTGCACCTGTCCGCGAAAATATCGGCATTGCGGTAGACGGCGGTGGCGTCAAAGGGGCGATTGTGGCGCACGGACTGATTGAACTCGAAGATCAATTGGGAACACGCCCACTCATTGATGACCCGCGTGTGAAGGTCATCGCCGGAACCAGCACCGGGGCCGTCATCGCGGCGTCATTGGCGATTGGCATGACCGGGCAAGAGATTTTGGATTTATATGAGCAGTTGGGCCAGCATGTTTTTTCCAAAGGCGGGCGGTTTCGTCCCTTTGGCGCGACCATCCCTCTGCTGAGTCGGCTGCATCTGCCGATTGGCTTAGTGCGCTTTTTGGATAAGCTGCCCCTCGATATTGGCGAATTTTTCCTCTACATGCTCCTGCCTGCCCGTTATTCATTTGACCCCCTGCGTGAAGTGATGTTGAAACAGCTTGCCAAGCACCCTGCCCCCAACACCCACCCGACCCTGCGCGAATTGGGGCAATATCTGAATGGCAAACCCCATCAGCCGCGTATTGTGATGACGGCAGTGGAAGTGGCGGAACGGCAGACCCGGTTCATCAAGTCTACCAGCACCGACGAATTTGCCGATATGAAATTGGTCGAGGCGGTCTTGGCCTCCTCGTGTATTCCAACTTTTTGGGATCCCATCCCGGTGCCAACGGGCGATGGCAAACGCTTTTTGGTAGATGGCGGGGTCGGTAATTTTGGCAATCCGGCGGAGGTCGTGGCGCGGGAATTGATGCACCCCTACGCCGACCAACACGTTGATCCGAACAACGTAACCCTGTTTTCGTTCGGCACGGGCTATCTGCCAGCCGACGCCTATCGCAAAGCCGCCAATCCGGTTACGAAATGGTGGGCACTCGATTGGGCCATCCGTGCGCCGGATTTATTTATCAATGACGCGCTACGGGATGCCTCAAAGGATGTGGTCGCCCAATACCCCGGCCTCGATTTTCGCCGCTTCCAAACCACCCTCGAAAAACAGGTGTCGGCGGATAACTTCAATGAAATCGAGGGGATACTCAAAACGCTGGGCTTGCAACTGCGCGAGTGTATCCGACTGAATCAACATGCCCTGTCTGGCCCACCCGGTAATCCCTTCGACCCAGAAGGCATTCAAGATGTCAATACGTGGGCGACGGTACGGGCCAGCGGGGTCGCACAGTGATGTTAACCGGACGGGTCGCCATTGTGACGGGGGTCAGCCGTCGCATCGGGATTGGCTATGCCATCGCCAAACGCCTGCTCGAAATGGGCGCGGATGTTTTTGTGCAATCGCTCACCCGCTATGATGCCCAAATGACATGGGGCGCGGATAACATCGAAACCGTGTTGGCGGAACTCCGCACAATTGGCCCGCGTGTCGAACATTTGGAGGCCGATTTTCGTGACCCCAACGCGGCGGAACAGGTCGTGTCGGCGGCGGTGCAAGCCTTCGGGCATGTGGAGTTGCTAATCGCCAACCACGCCTACAGCTTGATGGGCAAATTGGAGGATTTGACCGCCGAACATATTGACGCCCATCTTCAGGCCAATGTACGCGGCACACTGTTATTGGTCAAGGCGTTCGCGGCGCAGTTTCAGAAAGATTCGGGCGGGCGGGTGATTATGATGACCTCCGGCCAGCACTTGGGGCCGATGTCGGGTGAATTGGCTTATATCGCGTCGAAAGGGGCGATTCATCAATTGACCCTCAGCCTGTCCGACTATCTGGTGCGGCGTGGGATTACCGTCAACACGGTCAACCCCGGCGCGACGGATACGGGTTATGCCGATGCCGCCCTCTATGAATTGGTCAAGGAACACTCACCGCAGGGTCGTTGGGGTGAACCGGATGACGCCGCCCGCATGATCGCATGGCTGTGTACTGATGATGCACGCTGGATCACCGGACAGGTGATTAACTCAACTGGGGGCGGGTGGTGATTTAGTCACGCAAAAATATTACGGCTGATGGGCGATTCTGCATCGCCCGCCCTACCTATTTTACGAAAACCCACCGCCCCTCTCGGCAATTCAGCTATCTCTGTTTACAATCCACCTTTGACTACACACTTTTTGCATCTTCCAAGAGAGGCATTTTATGGCACCCCAAAAAACGGCCCTTGTGACAGGCATCACTGGGCAGGACGGCTCCTATCTGGCGGACTTGCTGCTGGAAAAAGGCTACCGTGTGATTGGCTTGGCGCGGCGTTCGACCAACTACCGCTATCCCAATATTGACCACCTGATCGGCAAAATTACCCTCGAATATGGCGATTTGATGGATGGGGATCGGCTGTGTTCGCTCGTCCAAAAATATCAACCCGACGAGGTGTACAATATCGCGGCCCAATCCGTCCCCGCCGATAGCTGGACGCAGCCGATTGTGACCGCCGAGATTACCGCCGTTGCCGTCGTGCGCATGTTGGAGGCCGTGCTGCGCCACAAACCGGATGCGCGATTTTATCAAGCCACCAGCCGCGAAATTTTTGGCGGTGTGCCCTATGAGGTCTGCGATGAAGATACCCCCTTCTCCGCCAACAACCCCTATGGCATCGCCAAACAATATGCCCACCTGATGACCATAAACTACCGCGAATCGTATGGCCTGTTCGCATGTGGCGGGATTTTGTTCAACCACGAGAGCGAACGTCGCAGCCTGCATTTTGTGACGCGCAAGGTAACGATGGCGGCGGCCTGCATCAAACTCGGCATCAAAAACCCCCCACTCAATGAATTGGGCGAACCGCTGGTGCAAAATGGTAAGTTGAAGATCGGCAATCTGGACGCCGTGCGCGATTGGGGTTATGCCAAAGAATATGTCGAGGCCATGTGGCTGATGCTTCAAAATGACCAACCGCGTGATTATGTCATCGGCACGAATACCATCTACACCGTGCGGGATTTGTGTCGTGTGGCCTTTGAGCAGGTCGGCCTGAATTGGGAAGAACATGTCGAGTGCGATCAGCGGTTTATGCGCCCCACCGAAATCGCCGCCTCGCGGGGGGATTACAGTCGCGCCAAACGCGAATTGGGCTGGGAGCCGCGCACCAACTTTGATGAACTCATTCGGCTTATGGTCAACTCGGATTTGGCGTTGCTAACGACATAAATAGCTGACGGGTGGGCGACGAAAAATCGCCGTTGGCTCACCCCGCCAAACCTTTTTGCCGAAAATACGTAGAGATATTAGAAGACCACAGCCAAGAGGATTTTGAGATGATTCAAAGTCGTCATTTGACCAACCGATATAAACTGGCTTTCACGCTGGCCCTGCTGATATTGGCGCTGCTGTTCACCCAAATTCTGCTGCTGCGGGCCTAGCCGATTATGGCTGCGTGATAGGGTGGCGCTGGGCGGTCAGCACAATACATTCGGCAAGGCTGGCATCATCACAATCCATGATGTCCTCCAACAGCCGTTTCATATTCTGGATATTGTGCAGCAGGGCGTCCATTTCTTTGAGTTTACGATTCACCAAGTCATGCCACCCCGCCGCGCCATCAAGGACATTATTGAGCAGTACCCCTACCTCTGCCAGCGAGAAACCCGCCTGCTGTCCGGTCTGAATCAGCGCCAAGCGTTGCAGCACCGTTTCATCATACTGCCGCCGTCCCCCCACACGCCGAGTCGGGTGGATCAGCCCAATTTCTTCGTAATAGCGCAGAGTGGATGGGGGAAGGCCCGTCTGCCGTGTGACCTCACTGATGCTGATTTCCGCCATTGAAAATTGACCCCTTGACTTCAAGTGGACTTGAGTTGCTACCCTAATAGATGGTTCCAAATCGCAAAATCATTCGTTGTCGAAAGGAATAGGAATCATGGGCCACCTCACATTTGAAGCCACCGAGCATAATTTTGGGCCGCAGGTATTAGAATCCAGCCTGCCTGTGCTGATTGAATTTACGGCGGATTGGTGTCCACCCTGTAAGATGCTGGCCCCCATCGTGCATGAAATCGCTCATAAATACGAAGGCAAACTGCGCGTCGGTCTGTTGGATAGCGATGCCAACCAGACGATTGTGCAGCAGTACGGGGTAATGGGTCTGCCTACCCTGATTCTGTTTGAAAATGGCGCACCTGTTGAGCGCATTGTCGGGTTTGTGCCCCGCGAACGGATTGAGGCCAAAGTCCTGCCGCATCTGGAAAACGCCTGACATTTTTCATCGGGGATACAGCGGGTGTTGTATCCACATGCGCGGTACAATCGGGGTATCACTAATTAGATAATCGGCGTGATGTGCTGGTGTGGCTGCCACGTTAGCGATGATGGGGTTTTGTGCCCATCGTTTGATGCTCTATTTTTCATCGGCTTGATTTTTGGGGATGGTTGCTTCCTTATTTTCTTTTGGAGAGGTTACGATCTCTAAGGATTACAACAATCATGCCGACTAAAACAACAAGCAATACTACAAAAATTTTTAGTATAAATCTGATCCAATCTTCGACATCAAAGTAAATTATTATTATCGTCAACCATATAAGGAGAATAATTCCACCTAAAATGTTACTAATTTTGAATCTCATTAGGCGCACTCGGTAGCCCTCCCGAAAGTCGAGTCAAAGGGAACTAGAGGAAAACTTGCACAAAACTCAATTTTACCTCATGGCGACGGCGTGGCGACCTGTTACGGACTGGGTGTGCGATTCAACCCACCGCAATATCGCCCCAAACTCACCCCGATACTCACCAGACGCCTGCCGGATGCGCTACGGTTTTTGCTGCCACGTTAGCGATACTGGGGGATTTTGTGTCCATCGCTTGATGCTCTATTTTTCATCGTTCGATTTTTGGGGATGCCTACCATTTAGCTTCCACATTTATGCTTCTATCAATCTAATATCAAGTTGATAATAATGAATTTTGACATAAAATTTATCCCAAATTATTATTTCACCATGTGTGCTATTCCGAATATTGGAAAAATAGAGAAACACTAGATGGTCATCATCATGTCGATATGGATTATCAGTCTCCCATTCTATTCGCCAGCATTTTAAGTAAATGGTAATCTTGGTGTTCTGAAGATTCTCGGGTTTAATATCAAAGGTCAATTCATCAGCATCAAGACTGTGCATGGGTACCTGTACAATGCTCATTGGACTGGGTTCCAATTGCAATAGGTCGAAAATTTCCGAGGTTCGTTTTATCCACCACTGATAAGCCGTTCCCAATACGTAATAGGCATTTTCAAAATAAATAATCAAAAAATCAGCTGTACGGTTTGTTAAGTAAAATGATTCCATTTCACTGATACAGAAGTTTATTGCAGCATGTGGTATAACATTTGAAATCAGCGCCTCGGGATAGTGATAAAAAAACATGATGGTTTCCTGGCCGCTTAGAAAATCTATAAAGCATGTCCAAGATTTCCTGTGGTATATGGTGAAATTATCTTCTGTAAGATATTCTTGAAGAAAGATTTTAGCGCCATTTGCGTATTTATCACCCATTCGTTTCCGGATCTCTTTTGCTTCTTCTACAGACAGCAAGCGTGAGTCCTCACGGATTCGAAGGGAATTAAGCAACCGATCTATAAACGGATTTTCTGTCCAGTTTGACATTTCTGTCTCCTATTTAATCTTCGTGTGGCCCCGGCCTAGCAACCCACCGCAATCGCCCCCAAACTTACCCCAATACTCATCATCTGCGCCCTTAAGACCTCATCAGCTTCGGCGGCGACGGCCTGCTCCAAAATATCGGTGGCGCGGGGGTGTTTAATCCACGCCAGCAGATACGTCGTTTGCAAACGTACCCTCTCCGATTCATCATGGCTGCAATCGGCAAGGGCCTCCAAGATTTTTTCGCAATGTGGGCTGGTTTCGATACTGACGCCAACATAATTGCAGGCATGGAACAAGCCGCGTAATCGGGCATGGCGATAGAGGCCGCTGCTGCCATCAATCAAATCGGGCACTTCCCTCAATACGCCGTCCGCCAATAATTCTACCAAACTCTGCATGGCATCATATTGCACATCGGGGTCGGGGTCGTTTAATAAGGCCTTCCGCACGACTGCCGCCGCCTCATGGGTCTGGTTCGCCCCCAACGACTCCAATGCCCGTCCGCGCACCATCGGGTCAATCGCGTTGAGCGTCAATTCCAAAACGGGCACAGCATCGGGCGTGGTGCGTTTGCGGAGACCAATCGCCGCCGCTTGCAACACATCATCTTCCTCATCCACCAGCACCTCGGTCAGCAGTTGCAGGGCCGGGGCGCTACCGATATTACACAGGGTATAGACCGCCCCTTCACGCACACGGGCATCGGCATCCTGCAAGGCTTTTCGCAGCATCGGCTCGGCGACAAACCACGAAAAACCATCCAGATGACGGGCCACGCTGGTTCGGACAGGCGCATCCCTGTGATGTAGGGCCTGCTCCATAATCAACCGCGCTTCCCGATCCCCCCGCTGACTGAGCATGGTCGCGGCATGATAGCGCAGATTGAAATTTTCGTGCTGCAACATTTCCGCCGCCGCCTCCAACGAAATCGCGCCGGGGGGCAGATTGGTCAATAGGGTCGCCAGCCGTCGCGGAGAAAGTCGCCACGCCCGTCCCCGGTCACGCCGCATCAACATGGGTTCAGAACCTGTCGTCATTTCTGCACGCTCCTTTCTGTTTTAAGCCCTTCCCTTTGTTAGGGGAAGGGTTGGGGATGGGGTTATCAACGCACCAAACCCAACACCTGATCTTTAATTACCACCTTGCGCCGCTGCATATCCGTTACGGTGACATGCAACCGCCGTTCCGCATCCACCGAAAATGCCGCTTTGATGCGCTCCTCGCCCATCTGCCCAACGGGTTTAAGCGGGATGGTCACAGGATGGTCCAGCGGCACCACCGCCAATTCCTCCACCCGCGCCACCAATTCGCCGTCTTGCACATCAATGGTCACGCCGGAGGATTGTTCGGGGTCAATTTCGCCAATGACCAACTCAAGCTGTTTTTGTTCGGGATGAGCCGCTCCTAAAATCAACTCAATCGGGCGGGTAGTCGGAATTTTCCATCCGGCGGGCAAAATTTCGTCGTAACGATGTTGGCCGTTTTCCAGATGACGCAGGCCATAGCTGTGAATCAGCGTGTCATCAATGCCCGACCCCACCGCGATTTGCAGCGCCCCTTCAACAATCGCCGTAAATACCTTGCCTGTATGCAGGCTGGCAGTGGGAAAATAACGACGCAAAATGGCTTGGACGGCAGGCATCAGCGACATACCCCCCACCATCAACACATCCTTGAGGTGTTCGGCGAAAATTTCCTGCTGACGAGCCGCATACAAAGTACGTTCCATAACCCGGCTAACGGCAGCATCCAAGCCATTTTCGAGCAGCACGGTTTCCAAATCGCGCCGTGTCAGGGTGCGTTGATGTTCGACCCCCGCCAACGTAAATTCCATCAAGGCCGATTCGCTGTCAGACAGGGCAATCTTGGCGCTTTCGCAGGCGGTCAGCAGGCTTTGATACTCTTCGGCGGTTTCATCCAAGCCCAATTCGCGCAAAACACTCGCGGCAATCCAGCGGTCAACATCGCTACCACCGAGCGCCCCACCCGCTTTGGCGATGAGTTTGGCCTCCCCGCCGCGTCGTAATCGGCTCAACCATCCACCTGTGCTGGCCTTGTCTTTGGGCAATTGCACCAGTGAGACATCTAACGTGCCGCCGCCAAAATCAAATACCAGCACCAGCGCGTCCGGTTCGGTCACGGCATATCCAAGCGCCGCCGCGGTGGATTCATCTACGACGCGGATTTTTTCGAGGGGCAGTCCATTGACCCCCTCTTTCACCGTCTGCCGCAGCCAATCCAAGTATTCCTGAAAGGCGATAACGGGCACAGTCAGCACGATTTCATCAATCTCATGTTTAGGGAAAGGCACATTCCCTAAAATGCGCTGGATAAACGCGCTGCCGATGGTCTTGTCTGACCAGAGTTGATTATCCAGATAGCGCGGTTCGGGCGCGGGCCGGACGACAATGCCCCGTTTGAAATTGCGGAACAGGCGGTGATCGGGCCGCTGATTTAATCCCGCCGCGACGACCTGTCCCCCCATCGGCGTGCTATCCAATGCCGCCCCCTGCCCCATGTAAACCAATGACGGCACGATGGCATCCGGCGCAAGGCTCAAATCAGGCAGATGCACCAAGTCGGGGTGATCGGTGTCCCAATGGGCGATGAGGCTGTTGGTCGTGCCGAAATCGAAGGCGAGTTTGTGTCCCATAGCTCACTCATGCTATACTACGTCACGATATAATACGTTACGTTATACATCGCTGACGATATATTACGTTTCGTAATCTCAGTATAGTACGATTCGTAAGAAGATGCGTAGTACGTTGGTACTGTTTGGGCGGGGATATGACCAAAATTCAATTGGAGCGGGAACTCACCACGCTGGAATACGTGGTGCTGGGGTTCATTTCAGTCGAGCCGCAGTCGGGCTACAGCATTATCAGCACGTTGGAGACAGGTGTGCATCGGTGGAGTGCCAGCCCCGGCGCAATCTACCCGATTCTCAAACGTTTGGAGCAGTTGGGCTTGATTGAGGGTGAACTGGAAATCCCCAATGAGGCACGGGCGCGAAAAATGTATCAGTTATCCCAACAGGGCACGGCGATGTTGGATGAATGGCTGCTGGCCCCATTAACCAACCGCGAACTCTTGGAAGAGCGCGACATCACCCTCTTAAAATTCCTCTTTGCCGAAAATCGCCTATCGAAACAACAGATTGCGGTGTGGTTAAAGGCCTATCAGGAAGGCACAGCCAAATATAAAGCCGCCCGCGAAGCCTTTTTTGATGTCACCATTGCCCAAGCCACCCCGCATCAACGGCTGATCTGGGAGGCGACCTTGATGGATATCCAGATGCAAGAACGCTGGATCGAAAAGGCGCTGGCCCAGTTTGAGGAAGATTAGCGCCGTCGTTCTGCCAACGACTTCAGGCTGTCTTCGGGCAGCACCTCCAATTGAAACGTCTTCGGGGCGCTGATGCGTTGGGTCACATAAATCCCGCGATGCCCTGACGCGAGATAGGCCACCACGCAACCGAGCATCAAATAAAGGGGTGCGCCTCCGAATAATTCAATCGCCATCAGGGTGCAGGCAATCGGTGTATTGCTTGACCCGGCGAACACCGCCACAAACCCAATCGAGGCCATAAATATCGGGTCA
Source organism: Anaerolineae bacterium (assembly GCA_019913005.1). Taxonomy (GTDB): domain Bacteria; phylum Chloroflexota; class Anaerolineae; order Aggregatilineales; family J027; genus CFX10. The sequence continues at coordinate 25,019 of JAIOHL010000257.1, forward strand.
ACGCCGAGCAATCGCCCCAACGTATAACCAAGCGTCGAGCCAATTACAAACAGCGGTGTGACCTCCCCACCCAAAAATCCCGACCCCAACGTAATCGCCGTGAAAATCAGTTTCAGCAAAAACGCGAATGTGACAACCCCTTCCCCATTTAGACTATTTTGAATCAGGGGCAAGCTCAACCCCAGATAATCGCGGGTGTCCAGCAGGAGGGCCAAACCGACGACCACCGCCCCACCGAAAAAGGGCCGTAGGGGTGGATAGCTGACGTTGCGAAAATGCAGCGCCTTGACGGCGTGGGTCAATTCGACAAATAGCATACTCGTCAGACCGAACAGTACCCCCGCAATCAGGACTTTAATCAGCAGCAAGGGGTCAATTTCGACATTGGGCAGGTGCGGATAATGCGAATGTTCGACGCCGAGCGCACGGGTGGTCAGATCACCCACCACCGCCGCCGCCAAACACGGCACAAGGCCATCGTAGCGAATCCGGCCCATACTCTGGACTTCCATGCCAAAGACAAATCCGGCAACGGGTGTGCCAAACACCGACCCAAAGCCCCCGCTAATCCCCGCCATAATCATCAGCCGTCGGTCATCCCCATTGATTTTCAGCATCCGCCGCAAACCATCCGCCAGACTCGCCCCCATCTGAATCGCTGTGCCTTCGCGTCCCGCCGACCCACCAAACAAATGCGTGATGACCGTGCCGATTAAAATCATGGGGGCCATGCGACGGGGGATGCGAGTAGCATTAGCATTGACTTCCTCGATCACCAGATTGTTGCCCTGTGATGCCGTGCTGCCAAAATGGTGATAAATCCACCCCACCGCGAATCCGGCAACAGGCAGCAAATAAATAATCGGCGTATGGGCGATACGAAACTCAGTGGCCCATTTGAGGCTAATCAAAAAGACTGCCGATGCGATGCCTGCCATAATGCCGATCACCCCACCCAACAGCGACCATTTGCCAAGTAGCTGCAAAAAATCCCGAAAATCTTGGGGATGGAGGTGAAATAGTTCCTCAAAAAAACCGATGAGCCGAGTTCGATAAATGGACATAGACCCTCAATTAAGATGATTCGTATGTTGACTTATGGGATATCCAGCTAAATTCAGCACGGCGGCTTTAGCCCCGTGTCATAAACAAAAAAAGCCTCTACCAATGTTCGGTAGAAGCCATTAACCTCACGGTGTTACGCGAGCTTCATCGCGGGATTGTATTCAATCCATCTCCTAGTCTAGCCTATTCGCAAAAGGGTCGTCAAGATTGGGTCTGAATGGGATAATGCTTAACCCCACCGCCGGTCCTCCCCAAAGCACAGGGAGGGGAGAAATCCTTGTTTTTAAGCCCTTCCCTTTGTTAGGGGAAGGGTTGGGGATGGGGTTCTTTTTAGCTATAGCGAATCGAAGAACCACCCCTGCATATTGCGGATGCTGATAAGTTCGCAGGTGTGATAGCTGTTGTGGGCAATCATACTCTGGATAACATGCTGCCGCGTGTTCCAACTATCGCTGTCTTTGATTTTTTCATTCAAATCGGCATCACTCAAGGGTGCAACATAAGCCGCCAATTTCGCATTGGCCTCAATGACGCGCGTTTTGGCCGCTTGCCATGCCGCCTCGGATGGGTCAATCACTTTGGGCCAGCCATCGGGCGCACCGAGGGCCTCAAAGTCCACCGGACGCTTTTGCAGTTCCAATAGGGCCACTTCTTGCCAAAAACGCACATGATTGACCACGCCCCACACACTGTTAAATTTTTCGGCGGGCACGCTAGCAGCTTGTTTGGCGGTCAAGCCATCCATCGCCGATACGAAGGAACTAAACCACCCATGTGCGCTGGTCGTGAATAAGCCCTCAAGTGCTTCCGCCAAGTGTTTTGCCTCAGACGACATCTGCAATTCCCTTTCCTCAGTAGAATATAAACATCTACTCATTAGGATATGGGTCAATGTTGCCACCAGTATGTCAGCATTTATTTGAGACATCATAGATTTGATGGCATCCAAAACGAACGATTTTTTGACGATTAAATATGGATGTTTTCGTAGGGGATGACCCTGTGTCATCCCAAAAACGGGCGGGCACGGCAACCTATCGCATATTCGAAAACATCATTTAGGAAGATAACCATGAATCGTTTTGATCGGGCAATGGCGATTTTATTGCTACTGCGAAACAGCAAGCTGCCCCTTTCGGCAGCGGAACTGGCACGGCGCTTGGAGGTCTCCAAACGCACCATTTACCGCGATGTCGAGGCGCTGGCTGAGGTCGGTGTGCCAGTGTATGCCGAACCGGGACGCGACGGCGGCTTTAAATTGATGGAGGGCTATTTCATCTCGCCAATTGCCTTTTCAGTCGGTGAGGCGACCTCGTTGCTCATCGGGCTGGCTCTCTTAGATCGTCTCCGTGCCAAACCCTTTGCCAATGAATTAGAGATGGCCCGTCAGAAATTGTTGGCGGTTGTGCCTGATCATCTGCACGATATTCTACGACAGGCCGAGCAATTGATTGGCTTTGAAGACCTGCCCCACGACGTTTTTCACCCCGAACCCTCTGAAATCAGCCTATCTGAATTGAGCGAGGCGCAGGTGATTACGGTGTTTTTGCAGGGGATTTTGGAACGGCACGCGGTAGAAATTGCCTATTTTTCGCCCTACAGCAAGACCCGGCGCAATTACGTGCTATCTCCAAATGGCATCCTCTGGGATCGTAATCATTGGTATCTGGTCGGGCAACGACAGAGTACATCGCCGTCGCTTTGGCGGGCCGATCGGGTGATGGGCATCACGCGCCATTCCCACCCAATTCGAGACACCACTCCATTTTATGTGGTGGATTGGCTAGGGCGGAAATGGCTAGATGACGCGATCAGCAATTGGGCTGAAATGTCGCCTGTGGTCATCCGTATGACCCCCGCCCAAGCCGAACGATTGCAGCGCGATTGGTATTATGGTCACGCCCAATTTGAAAACATCGCCCCCGACGCGGTATTGATGCGATTTGGCGAGGGCAATCAGGCGTGGGTATTTGAATTGGTGCGCTGGTTGGGGCATGGGGCTGAACTCATCGAACCCCATACGTGGCGCGAGGCGTTTGTCGCCGAAATGCAAGCGATTGTGGCGACCTATCATGCTGATTGAATCGGCTCGGCTGGTTTGACCGGATTATGCCATGCCAACAACCCCACCGCGACCATCGCCAATGCTGCCCCGGTGATAAAGGGCGCACGCGGGCCAAACCCATCCCATCCCCCGATACCTTGCCACAACACCCCTGCAAGTAGGCTTGCCGGAAACGCCATGAGGCCAATCGTGGCGTTGTAGATGCCATACGCCGTGCCGTGTTGGATTTTCGGCACTAAATCCGCCACCAACGCCTTTGCTGTGCCCTCCACCGAGGCATAATACAGGCCATAAAAGGCATAGACCAGCCACACCTGCCACCCCGTCGCCGTCAGGGCAAACAGCAAATAGATGAGACTGTAGATGCTCCACCCACCGAGAATCAATTTACGCCGCCCTACCCGATCCGACAATGCCCCCAATGGGCCGGAAAACAGGGTATAGACCAGATTGAACGTCATCAACATGCCCAAAATCTCAGCGACATGCAGGCCGCGCCGTTGGGCCAACAGCACCAAAAAGCCATCCGATGAGTTGCCAAGTGTAAAAATGGCAACCACCACCAAGAAAAACTTAAAATCACGGCTGAGGGGCATTTTTTCGACGGCGGCCTGACCCGCTTTTGGCTTGGATGCCACCTCCCGCGCTCCAATCGCCAACACCAGTACGGCCAACAATCCGGGGATGATGCCAATCAAAACTAGGGTGCGAAAGGTGTCACGGCTTAAATCCAGCGCATCCGATTGGCTGGCAAGCACGACCCCCAATGCGATGGTTAGGCCGAGCAACGCGCCTGCCGTATCACCTGCCCGATGCAACCCGAAGGCCAAGCCGCGATGCTGTTCATCAATGCTGCCTGCGATGAGAGCGTCACGCGGGGCCGTGCGAATCCCCTTGCCGACTCGATCAGCAAAACGTACCGCCAGAACACCCCCCCACCCCGTCACGATATAGAGGAACGGTTTGGCAATCGCGGAGAGGCTATACCCCGCGACGGCTAACCATTTGCGCCCCTGAATTTTATCCGACCACCACCCTGATACCGCTTTTAATATACTGGAGGTTGTTTCAGCGACCCCCTCAATTAACCCGATGACCGCCGTTGAGACTCCTAAAACATTCGAGAGGAACAGCGGCACGAGATTCAAAATCATCTCACTGGACACATCGGTCAGAAAACTGGTCAACGTCGTAACCCACACATTACGCGGCAGTTGTCGCCATTGATTCATGCGGCTGGCCCTCTTTTACAAAGAATGTAAAAGGCTTCTGCCCATCCGAAAATGAGAGAAGCCGTATAACCTTGTTGAAACGTAATTAGACTATAGCGCGGTGAGTGGACACCAGCAAAAGTCGTTCACTGCAAGAGCGTCTCCAAAATCCAGCCTTCGCCACCATCACATTGCAGATAGATATAAGTCAGGCCATCGTTGGGGTTTTGGGCGGTGCGAACCACAGTAGATTCTGTGGCGGGGGAACAGACGACCATGCCAGACGGGTTGCCGGGCACATTTTCGAGCATCAGGGGGCGTATCCCAAGTGTGTAGATTGACCCAGCCGGATAAAGCGGGCTACTGACATCTACCATCTCTGGCCCGGCGGTTTCGATACAGCGTTGGGCATAGGTAGCTTCAAAATCCTTAAATTCTTGCACAGCCCGCACACGTTCCGACCCATAGATAAACAACACATCATCGAGATAAGCGGCAGACTGCTCGCAGTCCCGATACTGCTGCGACAAGGTGTGCAGTCCCGCCAAATTCAACAAGGCAGGCGGAAAATCGGGGCTGATTTCGAGCGCGTGCTGGTGGTCAGCGAGGGCCAGCGTAAAATCAATATCGAGCGTCACCACCATGAACCCCTGCCGCACCCAATACAGCGTACTGAATGGGGCCAATTCAACCGCCCGTGCCATTGCCGCAAGGCCGCGTTCATTGCTGCCGCGTTCCAATGGCCGCCCAAAAATCATTGCAGTGATGGCATAGGCCATGCGATAGTGCATCGCCGCGTCATTGGGATAAAGCTGCGTGCCCCGCTCATATTCATCAATCGCCGCCGGAAAATCGCCGTGCATATCCAACAGGAAGCCCTGTGCATAGATTCCCCATCGGCTGTCGGGTGCAAGCTCGACCACGCGGGTAAGGTCGTCCGATACCTCAGGGGTCAGGGTGCGGTCAGAAGAAATCGCACGGGCAATCTTGAGATAGGCAAAGGCCCGATAATAATACCCACGCGGGTCATCGGGATAGAGGTCAATGGCTATGGAATATTGACTGATGGCACTTTCATAATCCTCGTTGATGCCATAAAAATCCCCATAGGCCAAGATAACCTCTATATTATTGGGGTCAAGGCCAACGGCTTGGTCAAGGTCATTGATCGCCGAAAGATAGTCGTCGCCATACCCCGTATAGCCAAGATAAAGATTGAGGAATGGCCCCCCCAAAGTATCTACTGCATTCGGCCCAGCATAGACCCGCCCCCGCAGCGCCAAGACCGTCGCATTTTGGGGGTCAAGTTGATAGGCCGCATCCAAATCGGCCAGCGCGAGGTCGTAGGCGTCCGTTTCCATGTACAGCCGGGCACGTCCCACATACGCCTCCACCAAACTCGCATCCAGTTCAATGGCCGCGCTGAAGTCCGCCAACGCACAGGGGGTATCATGGTCATACTGCTGACCGCGTGCCAAATAGTCTTGAGCGTTTTCCCCATCGAGTGAGACGGAACAGGCGCTGTCTTGGGCCTGCAAAGTTGATGGTGATGCCACAAACAGCAGCACCATCCCGACAGTTATCACCATCATTTTGCGCAGTAACATCGGGAACTATCCCCCATATTCGAACTCACTTGGATTTGGTGGTAGTACGCTGGAGGAGGGACGGGGGTTGCAATTTCTACAGCGGCTCTAATGTTGAGCGATCCGCATTTCCAGCTAGATTCAGTACAGCGGCTTTAGTCCCGTATTCTAATGGGTCAACATTACTTGGAAATCGCCATAATCTTGAGGAACGACCCGTAACTTTTTAGTCACAGGGGCGGTATTTTGGATACAAGAAACTAGCTAAACCTCATGCAGACTCTTTATTCTCCCTAGTATGGAGTTTGCATCTTGTTAGTTCCTCCTCCCTTCCATAACAGGAAGGACGGCCACGAAGCCGTCCTTTTTGTTTCCCGTGACAATGCAGGACAACCATCAATCGTTTTTGTTGTTACCCTGATTGCCTTGACCGTTATTTCCATTATTCCCGCTGTTGCTCTGATTCCCCTGCCCGTTGTTCCCGTTATTGCCCTGATTCCCCTGCCCATTGTTGCCATTGTTTCCGTTACCGTTATTGCCCTGACCATTATTCGAAGGCTGCTTGGTGGGACGGTGGGTTTGGCCGGGGGCATTGCCGCTGTTGCCGGGATGGATTGGGGTCGAGTCGTTTTCACGGATACTTTGGCCTTTGCCGTTACCCAGATTGACGCCATTATTTAACGGGCTGGCATCGGCAGGCATCAAATCACGCCAACTGGCGCCAGCAGTGCGTTGGGCAATCAGTGACGCGACATCCCCCGCCCCTGCTTGGGCCAAGAGGTAAATCCGGGCAATTTCGCCGTTGCCGAGTTGGGTCGTGCTGAGGGCCTCCAATTCCGTATACGCGATACCGAGGGCGTCGCCTAATACCAACAGCACCGGGTCGCATTTGGGTGTCTCAATCGGGCACTGCGGTGCGTTGGCCTGTTCATCGGGGGTCGCAAACCGGGCTGTTTCCACCAAAATTTGACCCTCATCCAACAACAAACCGCTGACCGTGACGACATCCCCGCTGGCAAACCCAAAATCACCAGCGTTCTCTTCCACAATTGGTACGCCAGCAACCGTCACCTGTTCACCCTGCGCGACTGACCCGGTGATGTCCATATAAACCGCTAATTCAGTCGCATCCCCGACCTCAACCGGTGTCTCACTCGCTTGGGGTGGCACAGTTACAGTATCGGTTACGATGGGCGGCGGTGTCTCACTTGGGAGCGTGGTAGAGGATGCCGTAGCCGATGGGACAGGAGAAACTGTTTCTGATGGACGTAGGGTCGCCGTTGCCAATGGCTGGTCGGTAGCGGTCTGCGTCGGTGCAATGGCGACAATCGTCGGGACGGGTGATGTCACAATTTCAGTGGCAGCATCCGTTGCTGTCGAGATCGCGGCCTCACCGTGCTGGTCAGGGTCATCCTGCCCGCCAGCCAATACCACGTAGCCGCTCAAAATCAACATCATGCCCGCTGCCATTAATCCCATACGGACAACCATACGGCTTGGGAAACGGGTAATTTTTGATTGGGCTGCTACGCCGTTTAGGACTCTGGTCTGCATCCGTGCAATTTGGTCAGGGGTAGGCAGCGATGAGGCCGGGGCAGCCGCCGACAATTCCACTGCCGCCCGCAAGAGTGGTTCAAGAGCGGCCCGATTGTGCGGATAGGCTGCGAGGCATTCTTCAAGGGTGGCCCCTTTTGCAAGTCGCCGTAGACACGCCTCCAACTGGATTTCCAAATTTACTGGGTTCATGCTGATTCATCCGAATCCCTGTTTAAAAATCGGGCGAGTCGCCTCAGCGCCCGAAACTGTAGGGCCTTGATTGCACCCTCTTGTTTGCCCATCAATGCGGCTGTCTCATCCAGATTATGTCCCTGTATAAACCGCAGCATCAAGACCTGCTGTTGTTCCTCGGTCAAGTGCTCCAACGCCTGCAAAATGGTACTTTTTTCAATGTCTGCCATCACCGCTTCTTCCGTTGAATCACCTGCTGCGTGCAGGGTCAACTGGTCAAATGAGGTGGTGGGACCGCGTCGTTTTTCTCGTCGGTAGTGGTCAATAATCAGACCACGCGCAATATGATAAAGCCACCCCAAAAATGGGACACCACGTTCCTCATATTTGGGCAGCGTTTCAATTGCTCGAATAAACACTTCACTGGTCAAGTCCTCAGCGAGGGCCGTATTCGACACCCGCAGATAGACGTAACGATAGACCTGACCGACATGGCGCTGGTAGAGCGTCGAAATTGCCTGCTGATCACCTTGTTGAGCAGCCCGAACTAGTTCTGCATCCTCAGGGAGATGGGGATTCGCCACGCTGTCCTTAATCCTGTTACCGTTCGGCTCGAAAAAAAGTTGCCGATTGCAATGTCAGGGTATTGTAATAACTGTTGGAGGGGATGTTTTGTAAAGAATTTTTCACAAAAGGATGCCACCGGGAACAATCCTCTGGCGACTGGCGTCTTGGAGCATGGAAAGTCCCCCACTTGTTAGAGGTGGGTGCAAACTCACCTCTATACCCATTCGAGGTATTCCGTATGGCCCAAAGATTGCCTCTGCAATTGATAATTCTCATGATCCCACTGCTGGCCTGCAATTATTTTTACGCCGTGCCCGATGGCAGTCCTGCTGGAACCCCGACAACGGCTTTACCCACCGTTTTTGTCGTGACAGGGGAGGATTTTGAAGCGATGGTCTTCAACACCGACAGGGCGCAAGACGTAGGGCATTATAGCATTTTTCCAAACCCAACCAGCTATTGGACGCCCAGTGAATCAGATATTCTAACGCTTGAGGCGCATATCGAGGATTTTTTGACCGAACACATCGAGGATTTTTACCAGCATCAGCCACCCGTTGAGGCATGGCTACCCGCTTACGCCCGTCAATATTTTGGCTTTGAGCGCGACGGGGAACGCTATATCTACGGCAATTTCTTGTGTGATCGTGACCTTTTGCAGGATTATCCTAACCAATTGGTCATGGTAGACGATGGCGGCGATTGCTTTTTCCAGTTCCATTACAACCCCGCCACGCAGGAATTTTCGAATTTGATGGTGAATGGCTTCGCATAGCTGACTGCCGCCTCTCATCATTCAATCAGGGGGAATCTTTCGATTCCCCTAGTAGCCCTTTTTCGGATTTTACTTGCGACCCATCAGCGCACGCCCCACTGCGATGAGGATGACCGCGCCGAGCGTCCCCACAATGATGCGGCCCAGCAGCCCGTTATCATCGGTCAAGCTGTCACCGCTTGCCAGTGCGACGACCCAGCCGCCGACCACTGACCCCAACAAACCCAAGATGATGTCCACAATCGGGCCTTGTTTGCTTGCGCCCATAATCCGACCTGCCAGCCAACCGCAAAAAGCGCCGATAAGCAAGGTAATCAGTAAACTAATCATCGTGATTTTTCCCTTCGCTGTTTGCTCAATCTATACACGCATGAGTGTACGTCGTTCTTCAAGATTACGAAAGATGTCTGATGTAACGAATACTACCTAACACACTTTTGCCCCTCTAGCGGACACTCTCGACCTCTCCAATATGACCATCACTCATAAATCCGTAACCATGGTTACGGATTCCCTTGTGGTTTATATAAATATAGCTCATAAGTTCTAAATCTACTCCGTTGAGATGTTATAATACCAATTTCGGATGATCTATCGTTTTTCAGAACAATGGGTTTAAACCCATTGTTGGCGAGATACCGCTTCTGTTCACCCGAATCTGGTATAAAATGAAAAGGACGACCCTTAAGCCGTCCTCTTGAATATCAAATCATCAGTGGTTCTCATGTTGAGTGACCCGCATTTCCAGCTAAATTCAGCACGGCGGCTTTAGCCCCGTGTTCCAATGGGTCAACCTACTTGGAAATCGCTAATGGTCTCCGCTTACTGCGTTTGATAACTGGCGTTGCACCCACTCCAGCGTAGATTAAACGTACTGCCATCCCGGTTGGGGCCGTTCATCTGGAAATCACCCCCCGGCAGTCGGTATAAGGCGAAACCAGATTCTGACCGGATCAGCGCGGGCTGCGCGGCAGGGATTCCAGTAGCGTTAATCATGGCTTCGGTAGCATAAAACACCACCCCGGTGACTGGCCCCTGCCAGAGATAGACGATAATCCCACCACCAGCATAGGTGCGGGTATCCGTCCAGCCATTCCAATCGCGGCAATAGATAATCGCATCGGTGGTAAAGAGAAATTGGCTGATACGCCCATCGGTGTCGTTATCGCCATTTTCATTATTCGCGCCCGATCCCCCCACCCCGAACGGATAGACCGTCATGCCGTTTTGGGTGTTGGTACCACTGGGACGGGTATTGTTAGTGGGTGCATTGGGCGTCGTGGAGGTTGTCCCGGCGGTGGAGACCGTTCCGCTGGCAATCGGCAAACCAGCTAAGACAGCGGCATCCACCCGCACCAATGTACGGAAAACCCACCCTTCTTGGCCTTTAGCAATCACCTTTAACCACACACTGTTGGCGGTACGACCTGTGATGGACAGAGGGGTATTCCGGCTCAGTACGGCAACACGTGGAAACGTTACATCCGGCCCGGAGCGTAAATTGGCCCACGAAACGGTGATGCCATTGGTATTGCTGCTATTCGTCGTGACGGTTGGCGGGGTGGCAGTAGCGGTGGCGGATGTTGTATTGTTTTGCGGGATTGTGGTAGCGTCTACTATCGGTAGCCCGGTGGGTGTGCCACTCAAGAGTGCTACATAGGTGCGTGCCATCCATCCCGATTGGCCGTTGGTGGTCACTTGATACCATGCGGCATCGGCACTGCGCCCAAAAACATCCACGACCACATCCGGGTCAATAACCGCGATAGTTTCAAAGGTGACACCCGGCCCGGAACGCAAATTCACAAAATCGAGCGTAATTCCTTGTGCAACGGGGGTGCTTTGGGCGGCGGCGTGGCTGGGCAGCAGACCACCGATCAGCACCACAAGGGTTATCAAGATAAAAATCAGTCGCATGATGAATATTCCCTGAGTTTTAGAAAGAACCTTTCCTGCTGGCGTGTCATCTTAGCATACTCTTGGGCCTAATCCACCCCACGTTTGCCCATCTCTCATGCGCCGCTGTGGGTACACAAGATGGGCGTTTGCGCGGGGAAAAATATTGATGATACGATTGTGGGTAACGTAGGGTCAGGTTCAGAGGGTGTCTAAAAAGCAGAAATTTGACCTCACCCCAAACCCCTCTCCATTTAGAGAGGGGCTTCAATCCGCCAGATTCGCCTCCCCCTCGCCAGATGGAGAGGGGGCCGGGGGGTGAGGTTGGACTTTTGCGACACCTTCTGAGCCTGATCTCTACCAAACGCACGATTACGCCATTTTGTAGGGACGTGGTCTCAGACCCGCCCTTGATCCAAATCCGAATCATATCTAGCTGGGTGAAATATGGGCAAAGTTTATTATTACGACTGGCACTGGAAGCTGCAATCTTCTCCGGAGGCCTTGTGGCCGTATGTTTCCGACACCCAAAATTTTAATCGCGTGACCGGACTGCCAAGCCTGACTTTTGAAGAAGTCGCCGGACAGGACAATGAAGTCCATCGGCGGTTTCGCGGCAAGTTATACGGCTTTTTCCCAATGTATGGCGAAGAATCGGCCTTTGAGTGGATCAAGCCGCAGCGCTTCGGTGTCTTCAGGCGCTACGATTACCCCCTGTTCCCAATGAAAACCATGCGCGTCTTGACCCATCTACCCCCAACCAGAGAAGGCGGCACGGATTTACGCTATGAGGTGTGGGCCGAGGCCAATGGTCTATTCGGTCTGCTGAGTGTGCCGTTCGGGGTCGGCGTGCAAAGTCGCGTCCTGTTTGGCCGGGCTTTTAAGCGTATGGATGCCTACGTGCAGGGTCATCAAGAACGTCCCTATGTCGCGCCGATGGTCAAAATCAGCGGGGATGCTCGCCAGCGATTTGACCGCATGATGAAGGAACTCCGTGCCGCCAAACACGACCCGGCCCTCTTGGTGCATTTTGAGTATCACCTCCTGAATTCGCCGGAATCGCAGTTGGCCCGGATGCGCCCCTATGCCTTGGCCGATAAATGGACAACTGACCGCGAAGCCACCCTAAAAGTATTCCTGCACGCCGCCCAAATTGGCCTCATTGATTTGAGTTGGGATGTGTTATGCCCCGAATGTCGTGGTGCAAAAGCCCAAGTCCGCCGCTTGTACGATTTACCGGAAACTGTCCATTGCCCCTCGTGCAACATTGACTACACCGCCGATTTTGAACGCTCGGTGGAGGCGACCTTTACTTTAGGGCAGGCGATTGCGGAGATTGAACACCATGATTATTGCATCGGCGGGCCACACGCCACCCCGCATATCTTGATGCAGCAGCAGTTGGAGGCCAATGAATCACGCACCACCACCCTGCGCCTAGACCCCGGCATCTATCGGCTACGTGCCCCCCGTCTTGCCAATCGGGAAATGGTCGTTCCGGCGGCCCTGCTGACCCCCCTGCCCAACCAGCCGTGGTTGACTGCCAGTGCCGGACAAGCGCCTGAACTCACCGTCGAAATGACTCCGGCGAACTTGCAGGCCGCCCCAGATCAGGTCGGGGTTGGGCAAGTCACGGTAGCGATGCGCAACACCACCGGACGTGAGCAGTTGTTGGTTTTGGAGGATGGACGATGGAGCAATCAGGCCGCCACCGCCGCCGACATTACTGCGCTGCAAACCTTCCGTGATTTATTCTCATCCGAAGCGCTGCGCCCCGGCTATTCGATCAAAATTGAGAACTTGACCATTTTGTTTACCGACCTGAAAGGCTCAACCTTTTTGTATCGGCAACTGGGAGACGCGACCGCCTTCGCCCATGTGATTGACCATTTTGAACTGCTGCATGAGGTCGTGGACGTGCATCGTGGGGCCGTTGTGAAAACGATTGGCGACGCAGTGATGGCGGTTTTTCGCAATCCGGCGGATGCTATTCGGGCGGCACTCGATATGCAGAACAGTGTCGCCGCCTATACTGAGGTCTACCCAACGCGACCCCTAGTGTTGAAAATCGGCCTCCATTCCGGCCCGTGTATCGCCGTCAATCTAAATGACCGCCTTGACTATTTTGGCAGCACAGTCAACATTGCGGCGCGGGTACAGGGTCAAAGCACGGGCGGAGATGTCGTCATCACGGGGGATTATTTGAATGACAGCGAGGTGCAAAAAGTGCTGACCGAGCGCCAGATTCAGCCCCAAGCCTTCCGCACGGCCTTGCGTGGCTTTGAGGGCGATCATCAGTTATACCGAATTACCGTCTAGGTATCCTCCAGTTATTTCCAGTACAATGGATGGGTATTGGATCAACATAATTGGAGGCTAAAATTGCGCAAGAAATCGTTGGTTTTCATTTTCCTTGCAGTGACGCTTTCCATCACGACCAGCGGCTGTATTGACCTGTTTCATGTACCGGGGGTCGCGGTCTCGCCCGACGGATCGCGGATTTATTTCCTCGAAGGAGATACGGAGTCCGGTTCTTCTGGCAAGCTCGTAAGTGCCCCGTTGGGTGGAACAGTAGACCAGACCCTGTTTGAAGGCACGGACGATAATGCCGCCAGCGCCTATGCCGTTAGTCCGGCAACAGGCGAAGTGGCTTTTATACGATCCGGGGCAGAGGCAGGCGGTACGCTGATCGAGATTTTCAACCCGGCGGACGGCAGCACGCGCACCTTGATCGGCCCGGAAGCGTTTGGCCTCGTCGGAATTGGCACGATGATGCAATATTCGCCCGACGGCAGCCATCTCGCCCTGACCTTGCTGGCATTGCCGCCAGACGTTACACCCGAATCGCTAAACGCTGAAGAGAGCGAACTGACCGATGAGCAAATCGCCGCCATTACGTATCGGGCCTATGTGGTGGACGTGGCGGGCGCATCGCTGACCGAAATTGTGCCAGGTGCGCCAACCGCCTTTAATACCCTGAGTTGGAATGCCTCCGGTACGCAGGTCGCCCTAAATGGCTGGACGGACAGCAACGCCGATGGCAAGATTGTCATTTTCCCAACGACTGACACCGAAGAAGGGGTGGTGGGTGACGGCACCAACGTGTTCGTCTATGATGTGGCGGGCAATAGCCTATCCCAAGTTTCAAGCGGCGGCTTTGACTATGCCCCAACCTTTGTTGGCGACGTTCTGTATTGGGTCGGCGCGGATATGGCTACCGAGCAAATTGGCATCATGAGCACCGAGGGCATCCCATACTCTACCACGAACACCATCACAGGGATCGCCCCCTCCCCCGATGGTACAAAAGTGGTATGGGCCGAGACCCAAGATAACGATGGCGGTGAAGAGCAACTCCCCGGCTTGGTGTATATCGCGGACGGCAATTTTGGCAATGTGACCCTGCTGGCCGAACTACCGCTGAACGCCCTGCCGGATGTCCCGGTGTGGATGCCCGATGGTCAATCCATTCTGGTCACATCCACCAGCGTGATCTCACAGATGATCACCGGCTTCACCGCGTCGTTTAGCTTCTCGACGGATACGGAAAGCACCCCGGAAGCTAGTGTAGAGGGCAATGTCGTTCCGCCATCGGTGGTGCAGGTCAACATTGCGACAGGCGAAGTGACCCCCGTGTATACCGGAGCAATTGCCAACAGTAGCGTCTATGCTGGGTTAATCGGCTTGGTTGCCAGCGGCGCATTGGATGAGATGATGGGTGGCATGGGCACATCAGAATAAAAAACACCCCATTCCGACAATCTGAATGAGGTGTCTCCACGAGGACAGGTGCTAGATGGGCCTGTCCTTTTTAGGACAATCTTCGGACGACCCGCCGACTCAACATCAATACCACGACGCCAACCGCAATGATCCCCAGAGGCAGTCCCCAGTCCCTCGGTTGTTCGGTTTTCGCTGGCGGATAACCCGTCGCGGGGAGGCCCGTCGCAGCCAGCACTTCGGCATGGGCGGTGCGGGTAATGCCATTGGCGGTCACAATGGCATCATTGACAAACACGCCACTCGCCGGACTGGTGGCAACCGTCGTCACGATTTGCATTTGAATCGTCTGGCCCGGTGCAAGGCTTGGAATGGTGAAGGTCACGGTTTGCCCGCTTACCGCAGCCGTACCGGAGGCCGTCGTCGCATTGACCACCCGCAAATCCGGGCTGATGGTGTCGGTGACGGTCAGATTGTTAAATGTTTGGGTGGTGACATTGGTCAGCGTAATGACCCATGTCAGCGATTCACCCGGCAAGCCCAACCCGCCTGCTTCCAACGCGCCGACTTTGCTAATCACCAGATCATTTGTCTGCGGCGTTGTACCCGTGCGTGACACACATACCCGTTCGGGACGGAAACCGCGTGCATTGTGATGGTGAATCAACAGGATACAGGGCAGCGGATCGGTGAGGCCCGTCACATCAAAATCCACCGGAACAATCTGCCCCGGCAAATCTTCATAGGTCAAGGAATTGGCAAACGGCCCACTGGCAATCGCGTTGGCATCGGTGAAGCTGTAGACCGGGTCGGCGACATTATAGGGGGCGAAACCCGTCGCAGGGGCGAAATCAATATACCCGGCGGGTTCATTGACACGACCTGTCGGCACACTGTAACCCGCCACCCGATAGCGCACGACGGCATTAGCATCACTCAGGCCCAGATCCACCGCATCTACAGGCAAGATGAGGACATTGGTATTAAAGGGATAGGTGGCGCGATTGCTGGCTGGCAGGACATTGACCGCGCCCTCATTGATGCCGTTAATCGCCCCCGTATTGAGGTTGACCAGCACGGCAATAAACACATCGCTGTTGGGGTCGGTTGTGCCATTGACCGTGCGTTGAAAATCGCCCAAGTCCCATGTTATCAGGGCGTAATCGGATACATTGTCGTTATTGGTATCAAACTGCACCTCAAACGACACATCCCCCGGCGTGCCCTGAAAACGGAAAGGATTGCCAGCGGGGGTGTTGTTCGGAAATACCCCATTGAGATATGACCCGCCGCCGAGTGTACTCCATTCGGCCCATGTCGAGATGGCGAAATAGAGGGTTGACCCGTTGACCGACCCCACCGTCTGGTAATCGCTGGTGATGCCGATGTATTGAATATCGGCGTGGTTTTCATAGGCTTGGGCATCGGGTTCGTCGCCGCTTTCCTGCACCAATTCAAAGGGGGCAACCAGCGAAATCACATCAGTGGGATACGTCGCGCCCGTATTGACACCCGCACCCGTCAATTGTAGCGGCATCGTGCCCGTGTTGAGATTACCAATCACCAGCGGATTATTGGCGACCAGCATCCCCGACACCGGACGGGGCGCGGAATAGACCGGAACACGCAAGGATGGGCCGGGGACTTGAATCGGCACCAATTCGACATAACCCGATTCCTCCGCCACAAAACTGCGCGTCTGGCCGACTTGGGTGGTTGCTAGGGTGGGATGGGGCGTATTGGTTTGGGTCATGGCGGCGGCGTTGGCGCTCAGGGTCACGGTGACGGAAGCCGTCCCACCCGCAGGCACGGTAACACTCGCCGGGGATACCGTAATCGTCGCGCCGTTCAAATCCGCGAGGGTATCAAAACTGACGGCATAGGAGCGATCATTATTCGACAGATTTTGCAGGGTGATCGTGCGGGAGACCGCCGTCGCGCCAACGACCTCGACCACGCCGAATGAGACACTGACCTGTTCAGGGTTGAGGGCATTAAATGCAATCACTTCATTATTGAAAGCCGCAACCACATTCAACAAATCCACCCGCCCTGCCCCGACACGACTGGGAGGATAACGATTGCCCGTCCCGCCAAAACCCGTGAAGATGTCGTTGGTGGCGGTGTTCATGACGAGCGCCTTCAATTGGGCCACACTTAACCCCGGATAGCGCTGACGTAGCAGGGCAATTACCCCGGTGACGTGTGGTGTGGACATGGACGAACCACTCAAGGTCAGGGATTGATTAGCCCCTGTCCCATAGGCTCGACTGGATACTACCCCCACCCCCGGCGCAACCAGATCGGGTTTCAGCAGAATCGCCCCATTGATGCCTATGGCTGGCCCGCGTGAGGTGTTAGCAAAAATCGTTTCGCCGCCGCTGGTGCCGCGCAGGGTGACGGTGGCGACACCGGATTGAGCAGCAAGTGTCTGTCCATCGGCGTTGGAGACCATCACCGACGGAATAGTCACGGTGGTGGTGGTGCCCGTCATACGCCCCAGAACGCCTGTCATGCTGTTGGCAACAATCACACCAACCGCCCCCGCCGTCTGTGCGTTTTGGACTTTCTGAACGAAATTGCACGTCCCCCCACGATCAATCAGCGCGATCCAAGGAGTGGCAACGGGGGTAATGACCCCACAGCCAAAGGCAGGCGTGGCAACATAAATCAGCGTTGCAGTAATCGGGCCAGTATTGTTGAGATGTGGCCCAAAAGTGGCGGGCAGTGCCCCAAAGCTGGCGGTGGTCGTTGGCGTGACCATATCCACACCTTCAACTTCGCGGCTACCCCCAACGCTAATGGCCCGCGAGGAGACCCCCGGTGAGTCATGGATGTAAAAGGTGTCGCCAGAATTGCCCGCCGCTGCAACGACGACCACCCCGCCGACGGAGGCCGCGTCCGCCGCCATTGAGGTCATATCCGCCGCCGCACCATAAGAAGCCCCTAGCGACAAATTGACCACATGCAGCCCGTTTGTGACGGCCCATTCCAACGCTTGGGTGGTGGCGATATTGGAAACAAAAGCATCACACCAGCCGACTTTGAGCGCATAGAGGGAGGCGTTTGGTGCCACCCCCGGCCCAATGCGAAAGGTGTTGCCAGAGATGGAGGTGTTATATGGCCCGGCATAGGTCGCCCCAGCGGTGGTGACTCCGAATCCGGCGGCTGTTCCAGCGACGTGTGTCCCATGCCCACTACCACCGACACATTCCATCGGGTCGGGGTCGGGCACGAGGTTGGGGAAAACATCGCCAGCGAAATCCGTCCCACCGACGACTTTAGCGCTTGGAAAACCCCCGTCGGCTAAGGTAGTCGTATCCGTGCCAGCATAATTCGCAATTCCGCCGAAATTGGGATGGCGATAATCAATACCTGTGTCAATAATGCCAATGCGAATGCCCTGCCCCGTCTGTCCGCCTGTGTTTTGCCAAAATTGGGCGCTACCGATGTACTGCACAGTGGTTACATTGTCGGTTGGGGAAACAACGTCGGGAAAAACGGCCCGCACGTTTGGCAGGGCGCGGATGGCCTCGATTTGACTAACATCGGCTTCAATGACCATGCCGTTAAAGACCAGTTGGGTTGTACCGAGGATTGTCACTCCCATCGCCTGCAAGGTATTAGACAAATCGGCCTGCATCTGAAGATTGGCGATTTGCTGGTTTAGGCGTGTGATGAGGTCGGCTGCAACATAAGTCCTATCCGTGTCTAATCCAGCCAGTAGCGCCGGATTGCCCTCCAATTCCACCATTAAATTGACCCGTCCAGCGGGATGCTCGCTCAAAAATGCCGCTAATTCCTCATCGGCCTCTTGCGGATTGATGATCGAAGCGACAGGATTGGCAATTACCCGCTGTGATGTTGCAGATTGTGAATAGGGGGTGTTGGCAAATCCGGTTTCCCTAAAATTTAGGGAAAGTAAGGTCATCAAAAAACCGACCAACACAAACCTTGACCAGCGTCGGAGGGAATAATTCATGGGTGTATCCTAAAGAAAATAGTCTATAAACTGCGATTAATGATAGCCCCTATCAAGTGAGCCAGCAAATACTTATCAATCCCGATCATCAAGGCGTTCATTGGCCCTATCACGCAATTCTCGCAGCGTATTGATTTCAAATTTCTCAACATCTTCCATCAAGTAGGGGTCATCTTCGATAAACACCGCTTCAATGCCCACTAGCCTATTGCTTTCGTCAACATATGGGAACACCTCATAGATGCCACTGCCCCAACCCGCCTTTGTATAGACCATTGGTAGCCCGGCCACCCGTACTACGCCGTAATCGCCCCAGAGATGACTGATGTAATGGGCCTGCTTCTCATCTTGGCAGGTAAAGGTCGTCTCAAAGGCCTCGCTAAAGGCTGGATAATCGCACACCCCGACCCCGGCGACATCTACTGGGAATTCACCGATGGGGTCAGACTGGCGGGTGACATTTTGATTTTTCAGTAGTGCTCGAAGTCGGGCAATGCGGCGCTCCACCCCATAATCACGCACGATGGCCTGTATGTGATAAACTCCGTTTGGCACATTGACCTGTACCTGATCGTGGGGAAAAACCATCGTATCGCCTATCGCCAGTGTCCCGGTGGTGACCTCAATCTCTGCCACTTCCAGCCAATCGGTTTGTGTGCCGCGCCGATTGATGATCCCGCTCAAGGGCTGCTGCCAATATTCAGCCAGATTCATGCGGATGTTCCTTTCAGATAGTGATACAGGGCCACCTGTCGTTCACGGGCAGCGTGCAGACGTGGGACGGCTTCGGGTTGGGGCAGCAGGGTATGGGTGATGGTCGGCGGAAAGTCCTCTAGCGTACCGATGCCTAGTGCGGCACGTGCCAAAATCGCCATGCCGCGTGCTGTGACTTCTTTTTCGGCGGTTAGATGTAGAGACCGATTCAGCGCGTTGCAAATCATCTGTGTCCATGTCGGGGATGCCACCAGCGCCCCACCCCCACCGATGACCTCTGCATCAGGGTCAAGCAAAGGTTTCAGTTGGTCGGCAATCAAGCTGAGGCGAATCGCAACCCCTTCCAACGCAGCCTGCACGATGTCGAGAGGGGTAGTCGAAAGATGCAGCCCGATGACCCCACCCGTCGCATTGGCCCACCAACCCGGACTACGTTCCCCGTTGAGCAGAGGCAGAAAGGTGAGGCCATGTGCATCGGCTTCGCGGCCCCTCAAATCGGTTTCGAGCATGGCGGGGTCGAGCTTTAGGGTGTCGCGTGCCCACTGGAAAATATTGCCACCCTCACTGGTAGCGCCACCGATGAGGTGATGGGGTGAATTGACTCGATAGCTCCAAAGGCCCGACGGCACAGGGGGGATTTGCTCTATCTGGTTAATGACTATACGCAAGGCTGCGGTTGTGCCAATAGTGAGGGCTAACCGATTTTGCCCAATCGCCCCGACGCCAATGTTGGCCGCCGCGCCATCCCCAACGGTTAGGGTAAAAGGGATATTCCGTAGGGAGGGCCAGCGTGCCGCATAATAGGGCGTTAAGCCGACCCGCAGACGATCATAATCAGCCAATTCCGGCAGGTGGGCGCGATTCAATTCCAAGATTTCCAGCCACGCATCATCCCATGTCAGTTTGGCCCGATTGAGTACCCCATTCCACGCCGCCGCCGAATAACTGCTGATGGCCTGACCAAACCAATGCCGCATCAGATACGCGCCGAAATCCAGCCAAGTCGCCGCCTGTTGATAGACGGTGGGCTGGGTGCGCTCAATCCATGCGATGCGACCCGGCCAATAGGCGGTGTGATGCACCACCCCGGTGCGATGGTGGGTTTCGGCGGGGTCAATCAAGCGGCGCAAATAGTCCACATCGTCGGCACTGCGTGTATCGGCATAGGTGTAAATCGGCGTGAGCGCCCGGCCCTGAGCGTCCATGCCTAACAGGTTGCCGCCAAAACTAGTGAGACCGACCACCTCAATATTTTCAGCGGCGGGGTGACGTAAAATCTCATCTATGCAGCGCTCGGTCATCTGGCGCAGGAACTCAGCATCTATTTCCGATGCACCATGCGGGGTGGTCGAAAATTGATACGCGGCGCTTGTTTCAGCTAAGACAGTTAGCTGGTCATCAAATAGCAAGGCCCGTGCCGATGAACTGCCAATATCCAAAACCAATGTGTTCATAGGTTGAATAGTCCCATTTTCGAACATGGCAAAAGCCGCGAGTCAGTCAGATCGCCATCTTTATTGTCCCCCAAAATTCCTGCTTGACAACCGAAGCCATCCCTTATAATATTAGTTTTGAAAACTAACACTAGTAGTCATCAGGAGTAATTCCATGTCCAACCAAACTGCCTCCATCGTCAACACCGCTCCTTCACTCTCGCAACCTCGTCTACTGCTGCATTTGGAAGGTCTCGCCATTTTCATCGGGGCAGTCGCATTGTATTGGACAGAGGGATTTAGCGGGTGGTTATTTGCGCTGCTATTGTTTGCGCCCGACCTCTCGATGGTGGGGTATCTGAAAAATCCACAGATCGGCGCGACGGCCTACAATGCCATCCACACCTTCGTGACGGCGGGCATTTTGCTTGGCTTGGGGTGGAGCTTGGAATATGACCTGCTACTACAATTGGGGTTAATTTTGGCGGCACACATCGGCATAGACCGGACACTCGGCTACGGTCTCAAATATGCCACCGCCTTTAAAGAGACGCATTTGCAACGGGTGTAAAAGCAACCCCCTCACCCACGTAGATTTGAATGAGGGGGTGTAGAAATTATTCGCGTTCCTCCGTGCCGAAGAAATGAATGAGTAGATCATCCAGCAGGTTGCGCCAGTTGTTCCACGACCGCCCCTCGTTGGCTTGTGCGGTCGTAAATTGATAGCCATGTTGCTCCATCACAGTTCGGAGCGGGGATAAATCAATATCCCATTCCGGTATGCCCGAACTCAACCAGATATTGAGCGGACGGATAGGCTCTTGGCTATACAAATCCAGAAGGGTCTCGTCGAAAGACGGTGACTGCGCTCCAACCAAACCAAATTGAACGGAGTCGGGTAGATTTTGGACCGCTGTAAAAAGTGCAGCCTGTCCACCTAATCCTCCCCCCAAAATCAAGCGCCTTTCAGGACGGGCATCTGTAGAGTAGTGCTGATCTATGTATGGGACTAATTCAAAGGATAGGAAGTCCGCAAACGCCTCATTATTTGAATACTCCTCAATAGCTCGGTTATCCGTTTGATCGTAGGGGTTGACGGTACCTACACTAACCAATATTACTGGTTCAATTTCGCCAGCCGCAACTAGATTATCTAAGGTGGTCTCAAAATCCAAAGCACTATAACCTTGTCCCGCTAATACTACCACTATGGGCAATTTATTCAGTTCTGCATAGTTTGCCGGAGTACTGACGGAACATGGAACAGAATAGCCCAAGTTCACAGAATCGATCCTGAGCACGTCTCGTTGCCCTGTTTCGGTAACTCCTCGGTACCATGTCCAGTCCGATAAATCAAAGTCGGGCATTCTCAGTTCAGAGGCAGGTAAATCTTCACGGTACATAATATTGCGTTCTCGGTTAGCAGGGTCAAAAATCCACGAATCTGTATGGTTCAGATAAATTCTATAACCAAAACGAAAATCGGTTGGGAAGTGGGCAACCGCAATCCACAAATCCGTACCTAGCAGAAGTTGGCCTTGAATTGCAGCATCCTCCGACCAACCATTAAATTCAGTACGCCATTCTACGTATGATCCCTCTCCCCGGTACAAAAATACCACTGTGTCACCCTGTATATAAGGAATTTGATCGGCAGCCTGCCATTCTGCCCATAGATTGTCCAATTGAGCCTGACGTTCATAGAAGTCAGCAATTGTCATGAGTGTGTTTAGCTGATCGGCTAAGGTAGTGGGTATATCTGCGGGAGCAACTTCAATTGGGATAGGTGGAAGGCCACTTGTGGTGTCATCTCTAGGGGTATATTCCCATGGAACTATGGGCATATCCACATAATGGATAATCCCATTGGAGGCAATCACATCGCCTTTGGTGACTTTCGCCCGATTATTGACAACTAGTTCATGCGGGTCAGCATCATTCCAACGGGCGTTGATGGTATTGACGAATTCGTGCCCCTCTGCCCCCCACAAACTACGAACAACCTCATGCTTGGCTAACTGCTCCTGCGGCCACAATCCGTTCAAAAGGTGAGCCAACACAAAATTTACAGCCGCTTCATGGGCCTCTGGAAGAAATGAATCCAAGTCTCCGATTATAGCACCCATAGAGGCATCACTAGGAACAAACAGGGTAAATGTTCCCATGTTCTCACAAATGGTATACTGAATCCACGCCCCTGCTTTGCCTTCAAGACTGTCCACCACCCGCTTGAAGTAACTCGCATCAGGGTTCTCCGCCAGCAAATCACATCCTGTTGGAAGCGTTTCGATACTGTCTATGCCCTGATAGGCCGTTAGGAATGATCTGGCCGTCACCAGCGGGGCATCCAAAATATGCACGTACCCGTTGGCGGCTTCAATGCTTTCCGTGATATGTGCCAGTCCATTGAGCAATAACGCACCGTTGGCATCATAGCCCAGTTGGAGTTTGCTGCCATAGCTGTAGCCGCCGCGTTCAAAATAGCCGCGTACATTCGGGGGCAGGGCCGCCAATTGGTCACGCGACCACGCATCATTCACGACATAGCTGAATAGATAGCCCTCCCAATCCGACGACCCGTCCGCAATGATCGGCGTGATCTCAGCTTGAATCGGCTCAAAAATACGATTCGGGAGGACAAAAATCGTGATGGGTTCGCTTTGGGTAACGTTGGTTAGCCACCCGCTGGCGGCAATCGCGGCGGCAAATTGACTGAGATCAGGATCGTTTTGCAACACGTCATAGGCTGTCGGCAAAGTGGGACGCGGCGTCCCGGTCTGGCCGAGCAGAGTCGCCTGCCCAGTATGATAAACGATTGGGTCAGAATCATCGGTTGGGAGCAGCCCATCAATGCCCTGCCCCAAAACGAATGCGCCAAACAGCACCAAAATTAGGGCGGCCACCAACGCCAATGAGCCACGTAGATAGCGGATTTTCAGCAAGGACGGATAAGCATGATTTAACATGGATGGGTTCTCCGGTTCTGGTAGGGTCTTGGTAGAAGTAAGGGGAGCAATCGGCACAA
This sequence comes from Anaerolineae bacterium, assembly GCA_019913005.1. Taxonomy (GTDB): domain Bacteria; phylum Chloroflexota; class Anaerolineae; order Aggregatilineales; family J027; genus CFX10. The sequence goes on from JAIOHL010000257.1 coordinate 48,786, forward strand.
TCCGGCGGCTGGTGGATGGCGCAGGCAGTTTTAGGGGCGGCAGCGTGGCGGCAGAATCTTCGGCGGCGGCTTGCACGGCCTGTGCAATAGCTTGCCATTCTTTCAGATCGGCTTGGCAGGCAGGGCAAATAGCCAAATGCGCCACGATCACGGTCTGCTCGGCTTCAGTCAACGTGCCATTAATGTAAAACGGCAGCAGGTCACGTGGGTGATTATTCAGCATGGGGTACATCTCCTAACAGTTGGCGGAGGCTTTGGCGGGCACGATGCAGGCGGCTTTTCAGGGTGTTCAGCGGCACCCCCAATTGACTGGCGGCGTCTGGCCCGGACATCCCGCGAAAAAAGACCAATTCGAGGGCCTCCTGTTGTTCGAGGGGCAGTTGGCGAATGGCCTGTTGCAGTGCATCCTGTTCGGCGGCTTGGTCAAAGACGGCAGCCGGATTCGATTGGTCGGCGGGATCAGGGCGGTCATCATCAAGCGGGGCATGGTCGGGAGGACGACGGCGTTCACGGGCTTTGTTGGCTTGGCGTTTGGCAATGGCGATTAACCAAGTCCGGACTTGGCTTTCACCCCGAAATCGCCCGGCTGATCGCCATGCCGCCAACATCACATCTTGCAGCACTTCTTCGGCCAGATGTCGTTCGCCTACTTCATGGATGAGCACATTGAGCAGGGCCATGCCGTGCCGCGCATACAACTCATGCAAAGCCGCCACGTCCCCGTGTGCCATCGCCGCGATCAGTCCTTGATCTGGGTCGGTGGATCGGTTTTGCATGAACCACCTCTCTTGGTGTGATTGGTTGGCCGAATGTGCCATGCCGGATGTCTGTTCCTTTCGCTCATATCTGCATTAGTACCGGATTTGCAGCGAAAGGTTGCATCTTCTCCAAAACTACCTCGTTCGGAGATTTTAGTATTTTTTACGTACCGATTATAATTAGTAATATCGTTTCAAAAAACAAACAAGTGGGCTTTGGAGGGAACCATGTCCAAATTTCAATCGTTTAGTCCGGATTGTGAATCCATCGGTCAGGGCATGATGATGTTTATGAGTGCCATCACGTTGGATGAGTTTGAAGGCATTATGGCAAAACATGGCTTAAAACAGGTAGAACTAGAAAAATGGTATCCCCAGCAGAACTGGCTGGATGTGCTCAATGATATTGCCGCCAGCGAAGCCGGGAATGCGTCGCAGATGTTTATTTCCATCGGCATGAAGGTCATCGAAACCGCCAAATTCCCTGCTGAAATCAGCAATATGGATATTCATACCCTGCTTTCCATTTGGAATAACGTCTATCAAACCAACCATCGTGGCACCGACATTGGCGGCATGGAATATAGCAAAGTCAGTGACAAGCATATCCAGATGAAAATCCGTATCCCCTTCCCCGATGATTTGGAATACGGAGTCTATTGGGGCATCGCACGACGGTTTTTACCCCCCGGCACCAATTTCGCAGTGACGTATGATGAAAACACCCCACGTCGGGAACACGGGGGCACGCATACCGTTATTCACATCAAGTGGGAGTAAAGGGCTAGTTCCCCACCCCAGCTACGGTGTTCGATTCGCTGATTCTTAAAGAAATCTCCCCTACCAGTCGGGAGATTTTTTAGTCTTGTATGCAGAGAGGGAGTGATAATAGTGCCGTCGCCCGCTGCCACTCATGAGCGCCATTTGGCATCTTGCCCAATATCTCCAAAATGGCGGGGAGACTTGTTTCGATCATTTCCGGCGAGAGTGGGCGGTGAATATCCACGATTTTGAACAACAGATGAGGTTGATTAAGAAAGCCGATTAACCAATTGCCCAATGTATAGGCGGTCATGGGTCTACCCAGATAGCCGTGCTGGTCACGCAGGTGGCTGGCGAGACCGGGGAGGTGCTGTTCATAGACCCGGCGCACATCGTTGAGCGATTCGACCAATAGGTCGTAATCCAGTGATTTTACCAATTCATAGTAGTCCGGGCTGGCGTAGATTTGGGCGTGAGGCATTTGTAGGAAGGCTTCGACTCGTTCAACAGGGATGCCAATGTGCTTTGCCAGCAGTTGTGCGACCATGTTTTATTTCCCCATCACTTGTACGGCCAGATTAATCTAATTATTAAGGCAAGGCTTGCATAAGATATAGTACCAGAGTCCACGAACTTGTGTGACAGGTGTCATGTTCAAACCAAAATGGGCAGGTCGCGCGTCTGATAGGCAACCACAATCGAAACAAAATTTAGGGAAACTCGGTGCCATCAAAACGGTCTTACTTTCCCTAAACAGGCCGTTCCCACAAAATTCCCACTAGCGCATTGGGCCTTCGTCCGGTAAAACTATATGAGTTGCGTATAAGCAGCAGCACTAACCTGCTGTGAAGGCTATTGCTTTGCCTATTACCTGCCTTCACCGATGAGCCATAGTGATCTTTGACTCAGGTAATTGACAAGTTAGGTAGAAGTTTGTATACTGAAGCATGTCACGAGGAGATAGGTTTCGATGATCCTTAAAAATCGTCTGGCGGAACTGATGGCTGAATATGGTCGTAAAACAGGGAACCGCCTGACTCAGGACGATTTGTCGCAAGAAACCAAAGTCGCCCAAAGCACCATATCCGCATACGTGACAAATAAAGTGCGGCGGTATGATGCGCGCATAGTCGAAACCTTTCTAGAGTTTTTTGGGTGCAGTGTGACCGAATTCTTTGTGCTGGATGAAGGCATTGCCGAAGACCGGCTGGACGAGGAAAACGGGCACAGGCCCCAAAGAGTATCTCAAGGTCAGAACGCCTGAGCCACCTTGGGGGCCTGCGGTTTGCGCTACTCAGGTTGATTTTGAGGAGCCTGTAGCGCCGCACCGTTACGTGCGTCGTGGTGAAAGTGCAGGGGATCACCAAAAACGCTATAAACGATTGTATCACACCTGAGAAAATAGACAAGTCTCCCAAACAATCGTCATTTTCTCCCCTGCTCCGAGAGATACATGCACCCCAAACCAAGTGGTGTATCCTGAAGTGGGACTTCGCTTACTTCAATCAGGAACTTGATAACAAGGACAATTTATAGAAAGTAGCCAACTTGAAGATCATGTTTTTGAGAAGTATCATCCACAGAAGTCTCTAGTTTAGGACAAATGTTCTAAATTTTAGAGACAGGAAAACCCCGACTTGGGAAGGGGTGGGGTGAAGTCCTGTTTGAGATTCAAATGAGTCTACTGCATGGGTAGATGATGTGGTTATCATATACTCATAACTTGGATTATCGCTCTATAGAGCCAAAAAGTCAAGTGTTTTTTGGCAAATTTAAGCCAAATTTAAAAATTGACTAGTTTGGCTGTAAGCGTCAGAGCTTATCCGGTTCTTTAAGACTCACTATCATGTTCTGTTAGTTATTTACAAGCTAAGTGAGAATAATTTGCAGGGATAATCTCATGAATAAGCCAGCTTCTTTTGAAAATGAACCCAACAAACCCGATATTCCAGTGGTATTTTCCAAAGCCCTTGCCAATGTTTTTGGCCCGGAAGCCGCGCTGGTCTTGCAGCAGACCCATTACATGACCGGGGTGTTTGCCAGCAAAGAAAACAACCGCATCAATGGTCATTTTTGGTATCGCCACGCCTATGCCGATTGGCACGCCGACTATCCCTTTTGGAGTGCCGCCACGTTTAAGCTGGCAATCTCCAAACTTGAAAAGGCCGGAATTTTGGTCGGGGCACAGCTTTCGAACAATAAATTCGACAAGGGCAAGTGGTATCGCATTGATTATGCCCGCCTGAATGAATTTATCCCCTCGGCGGATAGCAAATTGTTTTTCGATGGCAATTTACCCACCAACCGATTGGATGAAAATCGCCAATCGAGTGATCCAAAATCCCCCTATCGAGTGGAGACCCCTCCCCCATCGTCGGTGAATCCAGACCCATCGGTTGGTACGACATTACCTGTCGAGCGGTTGGCATCTACCCGATCTAAGAAGAAGAATTTACAGATTGAAAATCACTTACCAGACTCACCGAATGAGACTCACCCAATAAACTCTAAAAAAATGGATGGAACTTCATCACCCACCCCCCACCCTACTGAAATTTCCTCGGTGGCAACCGAAGGTACTTCGAGCCGCAGTGAGGGGCAATCTGAAATTCAATCTTCTTCTGAAATTTCACATGACGAAGCCAAAGAAATGGCCCGCGAGATTTACAATTATGGCCCGCTGCGTGGATTGGTGAATTTCTGTTTGATGCCAGAGCTATCCGGGGTCAAACCGGGGCCACGTGAATGGAAACGGTTGCGCAAAGTTTTGAACGAGATCGAAGCCATGACCCCCGCCGACGTGCCGATTAGCAGCGAATTGTTCGAGGTAGATTTCCGCCTGTGGTGGTTTATGTATGGCCCGGGACAAGACGGGGAGCCGATTCGCGTTGCCGAATATCTGCCGACGGTGTGGCCGCGCTTTTTGGCCCATCACCGCCAAAATCGTAACTGGGTCATGGAATTTGGGGTGCGTCACGCGGGATGGTTGGCATTCTGCAAACAGGACCCGCAAGGTTTTGCTGAACTCTATGCTACCAAAAATCGGGATAAGCGAAACCGCCCATCTTTTGGCCCTTCTCAACTTGCCGAATTGAGCCAAGCCAATCGGGTAGATGAGGATGCGATTTTGGAGGCGATGATCTGTGAGGCGAGTGTTTGATGGTGTATCCCGACCAACAAGGGGTTTATGCTTTTTTATAATTATATCGGGCGAACTATCCCCACCCCAAACCCCTCACCATTTACGGGCTGAGGGGGCGACACTAGGGAGTAAGGAAGGCTTGGCGGCCTTCGCGGAACAGGCTGATGGAACGAACGCGCGAGCCATCCTTGTGCCGTTTGCGGGGTTGAGTCCGGCCTAGTTGTTCGAGGTGAATGCCGATGAGCAACATCCAAGCATAGGCGACCACCAGCAGGATCCAGAGGCGTTCGACGCGCTGAGGTTGGTCAAGGGCGGCGTCTTCACAGTCCCAGCCATGCGATTTGAGATCACGAAAAGCCTCCTCAATCCACATGCGTTGGGCATACTCCCAGCCGGAGCGCGTCGGGTCATTGGTGACGAGTGCCCATGGGCTTTGGGCGTTTTCCAGCCAGACGACGCGCACATGGCCGGGAATGTGGCCGCGTTTTTTGAAGACCGTGCCACTGGCGGCATAGGTTTGACCGGGCGCGTGGACTTGCTCATAGAAGGTCAGATCGCTGCCATCGGCTAGGACGAGTTTGCTTTGTTTGGTGACCCGGAACAGAAACGTCCAGCCTAAGCCCATCACCACCCGCATCAAGGGCGGAGAACAGCCGATGCCCCGATCGGCCAAGACCCGCACGGGACAGCCCGCTGGCAAACCAGCCCGAATGGCGAGCAATAACTGCTCAAGCATGCCGACTTGACCTTCGCGCGGATACGCCGCCGCATCGTTGGCGACATAACACCGCCACGCCAGTGGAATACAGCGTTGGGCCACCACGATACCCACCACCATCACCCCGATCCGATCCAACAACTTGGTCTCATCTACCACCAAGACCACCCTTGACTGGCCGAGCGCTCGCACCACACTCCCACTCCATGCTTGGAAAAAGGCCGTGTTTGGCCCCCCTTTGCGCACAAAGCGCTGCAACCGCCGCCGTTGACTATTGGCTTGCCCACCCACATGCCCGGCGATCCGCCGCAGATGACTGCTCTCGGCTCGCACCACCCCCCGACTGAATACCTCGATATTGGCTACCTCATGCCGCGTCAGCCCGCTCCATTGTTTGGCCTCTTTGTTAATCCACTGGTATAGTTGCCTTAGGTGCATCGGTCATCCTCCTTGGTTTTGTTCACCTCCGAGTTTGACCGATGCCACCTCTTTTTGCTACTGTCGCCCCCTCAGC
>JAIOHL010000258.1 GCA_019913005.1 Anaerolineae bacterium
CGAGATGGTGCTGCCCGGTGACAATGTCAACCTGATTGTCAAGTTGGAAAAACCGATTGCCCTTGAACAAGGCTCCAAGTTCGCCATCCGCGAAGGTGGTCTCACCGTCGGGGCCGGTGTCATCACTGAGATTATTGAATAGAATACGACAGGGGTAGCAATACCCCTGATATACGGGTGTAGCTCAATTGGCAGAGTAGCGGTCTCCAAAACCGTTGGTTCGGGGTTCGAATCCCTGCACCCGTGCTGGAATTTCTAAGGATTTTTGTAAATAGGGGAGTAGCTCAATTGGCAGAGTAACGGTCTCCAAAACCGTCGGTTGGGGGTTCGAGGCCCTCCTCCCCTGCCAATTCATGTGAAGTTCGCGGACACCGCCCCCTAAAGGCGGTGTCTTAGTATGTCGAATTTACTATTTTTGAGGAGTACACACTGTGTCGAAAGTAAACGCCCGTAAAAATGACGTCCTCGGTGAAGAGGAATTGGAAGAAACCTACGACGAACTAGAGGGCGAAGAATACGACGATGATGAATATGGGGATGAACCAGACGAAGTAGAAGTTGGGAAGGCGTCTGGGTCGCAGGTAGTCGTTTCCGACAGCCGTGCGCGTCGCAAGCGTAATCGTGGTGAGGTTTTTGAGACCGCCACCCCCGGCTCTGCGACGACGGAAAAGAAAAATCGCCCAACCCCCAGTCGCCGTGATGCCAAAGTTGCTACTGGTAATCGTCTTGAGAATTTACCCGTCATTGGTGGGCTTGTAAGCTATTTCCGCAATGTCTATTTGGAAATGCAAAAAGTGACTTGGCCGACCCGCGAGGAAACGGTTCGATTGACCCGCATCGTGCTAAGTGTCACGGTTGGATTCTCTATGGCACTTGGTGCGCTCGATATTTTCTATTCGTGGTGGATGCACAACGAGCTGTTAAGCAATACTGGCGGGTTCCTCGCAATTGCGGCGGTCTATGTGGCGCTTCTGGGTGTCACCAGTTGGTATTTGTTTTATCGTAAAGATGAGACATTACCTTATTAGCACAAGCCGGATAAGTAAAAAGGCTTAGGTCGTGACAAAAAAACGTCAAGAGCAATATGATGACGACTTCGACTTCGATCCAGAACCCATTTATATGGATGACGAAGGCGATGAAGCGGATGAAAATCCTCGTCTAAAAGAAGATATTCTGCCCAGTGAACGTGGCAAGCGCATCGGCGACAATATTGAAGTTGCTCTCAGTGACGATTTCAAACTTGGCATCGGTGATGAATCCGATGACTTGGGTGGCAAACACTGGTATGTTGTTCACTGCTATTCCGGTCAGGAAAACAAAGTCTGCCACGCTATTGAACAGCGTATTGAAACAATGGGGATGCAAGACAAGATTTTTGATGTTGTTGTCCCCACCGAAGAGGAAATTGAAGTCAAAGAGGGCAAACGCCGTACTGTTGAGCGCCGAGTTTTCCCCGGCTATATCCTTGTCCAGATGATTATGGATGAAGACTCGTGGTACGTGGTGCGTAATACTCCCGGCGTCACGGGCTTTGTGGGTATGGGTAACGATCCAACCCCGCTGCGTCCGGAAGAAGTCAATCAGATTATGCGCCGGATGGAAGCTGATACACCGAAGATTAAAGTGACCTATAAACCCGGCCAAAAAGTGCGTATCATTGATGGCCCATTCAACGAATTTGTCGGTATCGTCAGCGATATTGACCAAGAAAAATCTAAAGTACGGGTCATGGTATCGTTCTTTGGGCGTGATACGCCTGTCGAACTCGACTTCTTACAGGTCGAAAAAGTTTAGCCGGATGTGACACGATGGAGGCACATCAACCCCTCCATCCCAAATTGAGTAGATAACGTTCGGGCGGGTCACAAAACCCGCCTCATGTTGAGATAAGTCAAGTCAAGAAGTAACCCAAGGATAATTTTCAAATGGCTAAGAAACTCAAAGCAATTGTCACCCTGCAATTGCCAGCCGGGAAGGCAAGCCCCGCACCGCCCGTTGGTCCCGCATTGGCCCAACATGGTATTAACTTGATGAACTTCGTTAAGGAATATAACGCCAAGACCGCCAGCCGGATTGGTGAGATCATTCCGGCGGAAATCACGATTTTTACCGATGGGTCATTCAAATTCCGTCTCAAGAGTCCGCCTACCGCGTTCCTGATTCGCCGCGCCGCTGGTGTGGATAAAGGCTCCAGCACACCGAATCGGGATAAGGTTGGCAAGATTAGCCGCGCCCAAGTCAAGGAAATCGCTGAGATCAAACGCGAAGACCTGAACGCGGTAGATGTTGAAGGGGCGATGCTGCAAATCGCAGGTACGGCCCGCAGCATGGGTATTGAAGTTGTGGACTAGCTAGTCGTATCAATCGAATTTTGTTCTAAATCATAGAGAGTGGGAGAGCCTCTTTCGGCTCGTGTACCACCGGAGGAAAATCAATGTCTCACGGAAAGAATTATGCTGGTGCTCTTGCCAAAGTAGATCGGGACAAGAATTACAACCCCGAAGAAGCGATTGCCCTGATTAAACAAGTGGCCTTCGCCAAATTTGATGAAACGGTTGAAGTCCATGCCCGCCTCGGCATTGACCCCCGCCAAAGTGACCAACAAGTGCGCAGCACTGTTTTGCTACCACACGGCTTGGGCAAGACCGTCCGCATCCTCGTGTTTGCTGAGGGTGAGGCCGTCCAAATCGCCAAAGACGCAGGTGCGGACATCATTGCGGATGATGACATCATCACCCAAATTGAGCGCGATGGGTGGGTCGAATTTGACACCGCTATCGCTATTCCCGCCGTTATGCGTAAAATTGGTAAACTCGGCAAGGTGTTGGGCCGCCGCAATTTGATGCCCAGCCCCAAATCTGGTACGGTGGTTGGGCCAGAAGACCTAGCAGGTGCGATTCAAGAAGCTCGCGCAGGCAAGCTGGCTTATCGTAATGACAAGACCGGCAACATCCATGCCCCCTTCGGCAAAATCCGCTTTGAAGAACAGCAACTGGTCGAAAACTTGGCCGCGTTGATGGATTCGCTGCGTCGTAACAAGCCCGCCAGCGCCAAAGGGATTTACCTCAAGCGCTTGGTGGTGACCAGCACCATGGGACCCGGCGTGCGTGTTGACCCTAACCTTGCATTGGCGATGGGGATCACCGTCGCTCCCTGAGTCGAGACTGAAAAACACGAATATACAATGGGGCGGGTCGCAGGATTCGCCCTATTTGTTTAGACGGATGTTTTTCGGGTTATAATTCACCTATGATACCCACTAACGAAAAGCTGATTCCGATAACCACTCGCCCACGCCGCTTCAGTCGCCGTTATTGGCTGCGGATGTTTCGGTTACTCATGTTCCCGATTGTTTTGTTGGCAATATTACTGCCCTTATTGGCCGGAGCGATCCCGACCTATGCTATTTTACACGGCAAATGTGGAGATGACGGTGTGCGACCTGACGATTTTGGGCATCAATGGGAAGCAATTACCATCAATGCCAGTGTAGGGGGTAAATTCCGAGCCTATTTTGTCGCGGGAGCGAATGGCGCAACGATTATCATCCCGCCTGCCCACCGGGGCGGACTCAATAATCGCCTTGATGAGGCCGATGTATTGATCCGACATGGGTATGGTGTCTTGGGGTTTGAATCGCGGCGTTGCGCAGATATGGGTAGCCTTAGTTTGGGTTATAAAGAAGTCAGCGAAGTGGGTGACGCCTTGCATTATCTTCAATCCCGACCCGATGTTGACCCTGATAAAATTGGTATTCTAGGCTTTTCATCGGCGGGTGCGACCTCGATTATGGCAGCCGCCCGGTATCCTGAAATCAAGGCTGTTGTCGCCGAGGGGGGATACGCCGATATGGGTGGTTTGGTCGAAGGGGACGCTAAACTGCGATATCCTGAGACGTTGATGCGAATCTCGATTCGTTTTACGTATCGGGTAATTGCGGGAACAAACATCGAGAAACTCAGCCCATTGGATGCAATACACAATATCTATCCACGCCCAATTCTACTCATTTATGGTACAAAAGAACCGTCGCTTGCTGGGGCCTATGACCAGCAGGAAGCGGCGGGCGACAATGCAGATCTGTGGGTAGTGGTTGGAGCGGATCATGGTGGGTATTTACCGACTGAACCGGAAGAATATGAACGGCGGGTCATTGAGTTTTTTAATCGGGCACTCTTGCAATCTGAATGACACCCTTTAGCACCGACTATCTCCATCAAGTTTCGGATTTGATTGCCATACGCACGGGCCTCAATACCTATGAGCATCGGCGGGATCGGCTGGTCGAAATTCTCCAACTTCACCCCGAGGCCCAATGTTATCCCGCCAGTTTCTTAGAGCGATTGTGGCTATTGCCGGATGAACACCCCCTTTGGCAGGCTCTTCTAGCGGAACTTACCATCGGCGAGACGTATTTCATGCGTGATGAAGCACAGATTGCGGCCCTGCGTGAAGAAATTTTACCCACTCTCATTCAAGAGAAACGACGTCAACGCAATTTTAAGCTGCATATTTGGAGCGCGGGGTGCGCGACAGGCGAAGAACCCTATACCCTTGCGATTTTGCTGACTGATTTGCTGCCGGATATAGACCGCTGGCATATCCAAATCATCGGCACGGACATCAATGAAGCGGCGCTTGAAATTGCACGGATAGGCCGTTATCGGGAGTGGTCATTGCGGGGAACATCTTCAAGCCTGCGCCAGCGATTCTTTTCTACCCTTGAGCAACATGAACCGCCCAATCATATCCTGCCTGTGTTTGAAATTCGGCCTGAAATTAAACGGCTTGTCAGTTTTCAGCATGGTAATCTTTTGGGGGATGCTCTTTTTCCCACCCAGCAGGATGTCGTGCTGTGTCGCAATGTCTTGATGTATTTCACTCAAGATCAGCGCGAAAAAATGGAACAGCGTTTGTTACACGCGGTTCGTGAAGGGGGGTGGCTGCTGTTAAGTCCTGCCGAATTTTTGTCTCAGACCCGCCCGTACTATGGTACTCGCTATTTCAACGGTGCTTTGGCACACCAAAAGAATAATGGAACAAATCTCACCAAGCATTATACAATGAGCTTTGCGCCTATTGTCGTACCACCGACTATTGACCCCAAATTGACCACCCAAGAGATTGAGAATCGCTATCGGGTGGCGGTGACGGCAATGCAGGCCGGACGTTTAGAAATTGCGATGCGGCTTGCGCAACAAGCCCTTGAAGATCGCCCCCATTCACCAGCGGTGCATACCCTCATGGGGAGTATTTTGGCAAGTTGGGGAGAGGCAGAGCGTGCCCATACCCATCTCAAGCAGGCGCTCGAACTTGATACCCTTTTTGCGGATGCCCATTATCTGATCGGATTGATGCAGTTGGAGGCTGGCGATTACCTATCTGCACGGGCTTCATTACGGGCCGCAATCTACTGCCGACCTGATTTTCCATTGGCCTATCTGGTGAGTGGGGACTTATTTAAGACCGAAGGCGATCTGCCACGTGCCGCCCATGCTTGGGAGACGGCTCGGCGGTTTGCGGCTGTTCTGCCCGCTACTATACCCCTGAGTGATGTCGCCGATGTCACCGCCGAGCAGTTGATCCGCTTGGTAGAAAACCGCCTGAACACCTCCGCTTGAGTTGCCAAGCCCTTTCACAATTGCCTGCAATGCCAGCCTATGTTAAGATGCGCGATAGGGATATTCGTTTGTTTAAGGAAATGATTCATGACACGTCGGGCATTGGGCGGATTTGTCTTAATCAATATTGTGGTATCAATTGCGGCGGCTTTACTCATCATCATGATTGCCTCTCCCTCTGATGATGACAATAACCAACCTCAGGTGACTAGGCGTGTAGTGGTCTATACGGCTACTTCGCAACCCGGCGTATTACCTCCGGCGGCGTTGGAGGGCACGATCTTCGCCCTAAACTCTACGATTCAAGCCCTTAATTCACAAATCGGCAATGGTGGCCCGATTTTGCCGCCGAACAATGGCGGGCAAGAAACTCCCCAACCGAATACTGATAATGTGCCGTCGGGTATTCCAACTTTAGACCCGACCATAGTATCGTTGGCAAATGTTCCTAGTCTGAATTTAAGTACACCCGGTCAATCTACAGGCGGAGACCAACCGACCCCTGCCGATGGCTGTCAGCGTTATGTCGTCGTTCCGGGGGATTCGTGCAGTGCCATTGCGGATCGTTTTGATGTCAGCGTAAATGACCTCATTCAGATTAATGGGTTGGATAATGCCTGCCTTTTGAATGTGGATGATGTACTGCGTATCCCCGGTGAAGGCTGCAAGCCACCTGAACCACCAACTGGCACTCCCACCGCGACCAATACCCCCTTTGTTTTTGGTACATTTTCGGTGACCAATACCCCTGCGCCAACCGCAACCGAAGCAGATGTGCAGATTTTGCAGATTCTCAATGCGGGCGTGACTTCGAGTGAGCAGGTAGATATTCAAAATACAGGGGAGGCAGTCGTCAGTTTGCAAGGCTGGACGCTGACCGACAGCGAAAATAATGTATTTACCTTCCCTGATTTGCTGCTCCAATCCGGGCAAATTATCCGTATCTTTACCCGTGTCGGACAAAATACCCCCGCCGCCCTCTATTGGAATCTGACGACGGCGGCCTGGGAAAATGGTGAAGTAGCGACCCTCACCGATGGCTCCGGCCAAACCCAATCTACGTTTACCGTCGGCGGCCAAGCGATTAATTTTGGCAATTAGGCCAAGTGAAGCGTATGAGTAAGCCGTGAGTATCCTTTTGACCCTTGCCGCCTGTCCTAAATTGTCGGTACAGTTCGGCTGTTAGGGCTTCATCAAAAGGAGACGAGTTATGCCCCTGCTCAAAGTAGAGGGTCAAGTATTTGAAGTGGAAGACGGTAAACGGTTGATTTTGGCATTGGAGGATAGTGGTCTTGATGTCATGCACCGCTGTGGGGGTTTTGCCAAATGTACCACCTGTCGTGTGAAATTCATCGAAGGTGAACCCACCCGCATGACCCAAGCCGAGTTTGACCGCCTTAAAAATACGCCGGATTTGTTGGGGCAGACACGCTTGGCCTGTCAAATTGTGTGTGACCGCGATATGGAGGTTGAACCCGTCATCCGTTTATCAAATGCCGATGTCAAATCTCCCGGCGCTCGACCCGAAAAACAAATTACCCCGAAACCTGTATGGATTGACCGCCCTATTGATCTATGACCACTCTAAGCCCGCGGACGGTTCATAACCTACCAGACGATTATCAAGAGGTAGATTTTCTGCATTTGACCTCGACCAAAAATATCCTCTGGTTGAATGTGGCGTCCTTTGTCCCATTGGTCATTGCAGGGGTATTTCTGTGGGGGTGGATGATTTTTTATCATGGCATTTTGGGCGCTCCACTGGCGACGGATTGGCCGCGTGGGGGTATCAGTATCGTTATGGGCCTGTTCTTGATGTTGGGCATGGTGGTGCTGCATGAATTATTGCACGGCCTCGCTATCACGTATTATGGGCATCAGGCCCGTTATGGCATGAAGCTGCACAAAGGCGTGGTTTACGCCACCGCTGAGGGCAGCTTGTTTTGGCGCAATCAATATATCGGGGTATGTCTTGCCCCGCTCATTGGAATTACCCTGCTGGTGTTGTTGGGTAGCCTATTTGTGTCGCAGACCCTCGGTTTGTGGTTGATGCTGGTTGGTGCAATGAACGCGGCGGGGGCAATCGGCGACCTCTGGATGGTCAAATTTGCCCTACGCTATCCTCCCTCTACGCTCATTCGAGATGAAGCCGACGGAATGCGTATTTTTACGCCTCAATCAGCGCCTATGCCTTTGTGATATAATTTTTGCGTTACGCGGAGCAATAGCACTGGGATAATTTGCATGGATGCGATTCTCTACCTGATTTTGATTGGTGTTTTGTTGGCCCTCGCTATCGCCGCGAATATGGCGCTACGTGAACGTGAACGCAATCTGCATTATCTTGTGGTCGTCGCGCTGGCCTTGCTGAACGCCATTGTTGCAACATTTGGGTTGTTGTATATGGTGATTGGTATTTCACCAGACCTTGCCGAGGGTATGCTAGAAACCGATATAGATCGTGGTTATGCGCTCGTGGGCGGGGTGTTGTTTCTTATAACAGGTATAGTCTCTTCCCTATTATTATTCGACAGAGTGCGTGTCGCCATCGCGGGGTGGTTTCCACGCCTGCGCCAACCAGAGCAATTTATTGCAACCGTGCCCACAACCAGTTCTCTTGAAAGGCAGGCCGACAATCCTTTTGAGATGCCTTCAACCTTGCCAGAACTACCGAGCCGGGTGGTGTACCGAGGGGAACTGCGCGGTTTTGACCCCCACAATACGGTACATATGTTGGCAATGGTCATTAGCTTCCTGTTTATTGGCACTCAAATCGCTGGTTTCGCAGCAGGTGGTGGCTTATCCGGCTATGCGGAGGATGCAGGAATCTCATGGGGTAGTCTAGGAATTCAATTTATCCTCATGACCCTTGTTCCCATTGTTGGGGTAGGTTTATTGACCCGTCGCAGTCTGGGCGAGATATTGGAACGCTTGGGTTTCCATCGCCTTACGGTTGAATCTATTGGTGTGGGTGTTGTGGTAGCAGTTGGGGCATTTGTCTGGTTGTTTATCGTGGCAATCATTTGGTCTCAACTTGTTCCGCCCGATGTTCTCGAAGAGCAGACAGAAGCCAGTGAAGCCATTAGCGAGAGCATAAATACTATTTGGTTAGTTCTTGCTGTGGCTATTACATCCTCGGTTGGGGAAGAAATCGCATTTAGAGGGGCGCTCCAACCCATTTTTGGTTTTTGGTGGACGGCTATCATTTTCACGTTTGCCCATATACAATACACACTGACACCTGCTACTGTGATTATATTTGGTGTGGCAATCGCCCTAGGATGGTTACGGCGTCGTTATAATCTCTATGCTGCTATCACCGCCCATTTTTTGTACAATTTTGTACAATTATTGCTGGCACTGTTTTTCGGATAATAGTTCTAGGGTTGAATTGCAGCGGCTTTTTAACTGAGTATACTAGAACTACGATTGACCACTACAAGGGATAGAGATTTGTATGCGTAATATGGGGATGTCTTCATCCGACGAGGCTGCCAATCTAGAAG
Source organism: Anaerolineae bacterium (assembly GCA_019913005.1). Classification (GTDB taxonomy): domain Bacteria; phylum Chloroflexota; class Anaerolineae; order Aggregatilineales; family J027; genus CFX10. Next base: position 9,131 of record JAIOHL010000258.1, read on the forward strand.
ACCTTTTGCAACTTGCCATTACCCAAGCGCGACAAGGGAATAAGCAAGGGGCACGGGTGCTTTTGGAACAGGTTTTAGCTGCCGATAAACACAATGATCGGGCATGGTTGTGGATGGCCTACACCAGCACAAACGATATTGACCGCCGTCGCTATCTCCGTACTGTGCTGCAACTCAATCCGAGTAATAAGGCTGCCCGCCAAGCGCTCGACAAAATGCAGCATCAGCGCCAAAAATCCGAAGCACGTACTCAGCAGTTTGGTATCTTGGTGCTGGCGATTTTGGTGTTTATCATTGCGGCAGCTTGTTTGGTTGTTATAGTAGCTCGCTAATTTAATCCGCTATTCGACGAGGGGCAGGATAAAATCTTGGATCCCGAAGAGATCAAAGCACTTTTGAAGGCAGGTATTGATGCGGCGCGAGGCAATAACCTGATAATCGCCCGCAGTATATTTCAGCAGGTCATAGATGCTGACCCGCGCAACGAACTGGCATGGATGTGGCTGGCTCAGGTGTCTGACAATACCGAGCATCGGCGTCAGGCGCTTGAAGAAGTCCTGTCCATTAACCCGAACAACGAAAAAGCACGCTTGGCATTGGATAAGCTGCAAACCGGAACCAGCTCGCTTCGTCCTGCCAGCACGCCACCATCCCGACCTAGTGAGGCCGGGTTACGGCGACCTACGAGTTCCCCTCAATCGGGCGGTGCATCGGAACCCCCGAATTATCTCCGACCTGTCCAGCGGCATGAGTTACCCGGCAATATTTGGGCCAATTCTCGGCGCGAAAACAGTCGCTTGGGGTTCTATCTAACAGGGGCAGTCGCCGTAGGGCTGATTGGGTTAGCCGTGCTGCTTATTATCTTGCGCGTCACGGGGGATGAAGAAGCCGCCACCGAAACGGATACCCCAACCCCGGTGATTATCTTTAGCCCAACCGCGACCATTCCAACGCCGACCCCCACGCAGGGACGTATTGTGCCAGCTATTACGGTGACACAGCGCACCGTTGATCTGCCGCCAACGTGGACACCTTCACCCACATGGACACCACTGCCCTCGCCGACATGGACACCACAGCCACCCGGGCTCGACCAATATACGATTGTCTATGCGGGTAATGAAACAGCGGGTGATCCGTTTGTTCTGTACAGCATTGTCGCCGATGGAACACAGCTTCAAGAGGTGCGAATTAGCTTGCCTCCGTTAGAAATAACGTCCGATGAGGAACCCGCCCAAGAACCCACTGAAGCTCCTACTGAGGAAGACGAACCTGCTGAAGAATCCCCAACCGATGTGCCGACAGAAGCACCTGAATCCTCTGGGGAAGTTGAAATTCTCGATCCGGCACTGTCGCCTGATGGGACTCAACTGGTCTTTACGGCCCAAGAGGGAGCGATTCAAGAGCTATTCATTATGGACTATCCCAGTGGCACACCGCGCCAATTAACCCATTTGGGGGCCGAACAGACTTTTGGGGCCGCATGGTCACCTGATGGAGTAAACATTCTGTTTGCCTCGAATGCCACCGGGGATTTTGATGTCTATATGTTAGACCTCACGACGGGCGATGACCCGTTTAATTGGACGAACGACGAAGACTTTGATGATCGTGACCCAGCATGGTCGCCGGATGGCAGGGCATTTGCGTTTGCTTCGGATCGTGCTGCAAAAGGCCAGTTGGAAATCTTCGTTACCCCGTTGCAAGGGGGTGAGGTCTGCCAGATGACCGATTCCAGCAACAGCAGTTTTGCGCCAGCGTGGTCACCAGACGGCACACGCATTGCATTTATCACCAATCGCAACACCGATAACGACCTTTTTGTGATGCGCTCGGATGGTGCAACCGAACGAGTTTTGTCGGTTAATGATGGCGATGCAGAAGAACGTGATCCGGCTTGGTCACCCGATGGGTTGTGGTTAGTGGTCAGTTCCAACCGTGAAGGGAGCGACACCTCGAATTTGTGGTTGGTGTCAGCCGACGGTGGAACATGGCAGCGTGTTTCGGAGAGCAGCGGGGAGGCCCGTGATGCTCAGTGGTTGACCAACTCGTTAGCGGTTGGTCCTGCTCCAGATTACATATTCAATTGTGCTAGATAATTTATTGGTAGGTAAAGTGAGGGTGACCGGGTGGATCAGCAATCGCCCAATTCCCAAGTCGAGAATTTGATACGCGACGGTATTGCAAAGGCACGGGCTGGGGACAAAGCTACAGCCCGTCTACTTCTCCAAAAAGCTGTCGAATTAGATGAATATAGTGAACGGGCGTGGTTCTGGTTAGCCAGTGTGGTCGAAACCGATGACGAACGGCGTACCTGCTTGCACAATGTCGTTTTGATTAACCCCAACAACGCCCGTGCCCAAGAAATGCTAGATCGGATGGATGAGGCCAGCAGTGGCGAAGCTGCTCCCAAACCCCCGCTGAATCCACGCAAAGCGATGATCGGGGCAGTTGTAGCGCTGGTCATCATCTTTTTTGCGTGCATTCTATTTTTGGTGTTTTCAGGAGATGATGGTGACGAAAAAGAGACACAGGCCACTCCATCCAGAACGCCAACAGCCAGCCATACACCGACTGGAACCCCAACCGCAACGGCAACTTTGATTCCGACGATTGATCCGCGCAGCCTGCCGCCAACGTGGACACCTAGCCCCATGTTTTCACCCACTCCGAACTTGATAGAATCTATCCCAACGCCACCAGTCGAGATTCAGGGCAGGATTATCCTGCGGTCAGGTAATGAAGCCCTCGACCGTGAAAATCAGCCCATCTTTTTTATCAGTATCGCCGACCTAAGCCGAATTCCCGCATCTGCCGAGGGAGTACGTGGACGAAATCCATCGGTGTCAGCGGATGGCACACGTTACGTCTTTATCCAATACTTGTCTGGGACACAGGACATCGCACTGACGATTTCCAATTTGAACGGATCAGAAACCCGTACAGCCAGCCAATACTGGGGTGGGGCGAGAACGATTATCTTTGAACAGGATATGCCTGCATGGTCACCTGTTGGCCCCCAAATCGCCTTCATTGGTAAGGAAAGTGGCAAACTAGCCACCGATTTATATGTACTCACCATCGGAGATACCCCCCCTGTTGAAGGCGGCAACCCTGAACTCTTGCGCCGTCTGACCAATGACGATTCAGCCGAATCTTGGCCCGCGTGGTCGCCTGACGGTTCGCGGATTGTGTATGTGGCCGATTTTGTTGATGAGAGCCTAGCCCAACCCAATGGAATTGATTTGTATATCATCAATGTCGGGGATGGCTCGATTGCCCAATTGACCACAGATGTGAATGAATTGGTCGAGTCACAGCCGGATTGGAGTCCAGACGGGACGCAAATTGTTTTTAGCGGGACGGCTGCGGGCGCGAATACGAGTGATATTTATATGATGCCAGCAGATGGGTCAGTCCCACCCTCAGTATTGGTGGATTTTGGCCCCCACGACACCCAACCACGTTGGTCACCCGATGGCCGCTATATCGTGTTCAATTCCGACATTTTGGGGGGCATTGGCACGGATGTCTATATCTATGATCTAGAAACCCAAACGACCTATGCTGTGACCAATGATCCACGCAGTCAAGACGAAGCCAATGATTGGGTGCATTAGGGAAATCCGGGGCACACGATGAATGATCTTTCCAATGAAGAGCGTGAAGAATTTATTCGGCTTTGTCAGGCCGCCCACGCTGCAACGGTTGCCGGAAGAAACCATGATGCCCATTTGTATTTCCGGGAGGCCATCAAAATCTTCCCACTGAGTACCAACGTGTGGTTGTGGCTAGCGAAAGTGGTAGATATTGAAGAAGATCGCCGCGTCGCGCTCGAAAATGTGTTAGCAATTGACCCCAATCATAAAGAAGCCCGGCGTCGGTTGGCGGAAATCAATCGGCGTTCCCCATAATTTTTTGAGGGCAGCAGCAAATGTTCAACAATGGCACGCTTATTCATGATAGTATTCAACGCATTCATCAACTGAGCCGCGACGCAATTCAGTTGGCAGAAAAGCTTCGCCAGCAAGAGCGCCAACTGCGCAAACAGGGCATGGCACTGCCGGCAGGTTCGCTGCAAAAATTGGAAGCGATCCATGTTGACCTTGAAGGACTGGCCCAAAAAATTCAGGAGCAGCAAACCGAACTCAGCCAGTTGCGGATGTTGGCAAATACTACCGAATTTGTAAACTCTAGTCTCGATCTGGATGAAGTGTTGAATGGCGTGATGGATCGGGTGATTCAGCTAGTCGGGGCGGAACGTGGCTACATCATGCTGCACAACCGCGTGACCAATGAGATGGAAATTGTGGTCAACCGCAAACTCGACCCGACTTCCAGCCAAGATGAAGAATTTATCTTTAGCCGAACGATTGTGGAAAATGTGGCGCGGACGGGTGAGGCCATTGTCACCACCAATGCCCAAGAGGACTCGCGCTTTAAAGAACAAGACAGTATTATCAGCCTTGCCCTCCGTAGCATCATTTGTGTGCCGCTTATCTTTAGGGATCGTATCTTAGGTACGGTCTATTGCGACAACCGTATCAAAGATGGGCTGTTTGGTAAACGTGAGCGCCGCCTGTTGAATGCTTTTGGTGACCAAGCCGCCATCGCTATTGAAAACGCCCAACTGTTCGAGCAAATTCAGCAGACCCTCCGTGAAATCACGGCGATTAAAGTGCTGCTTGATAATATTCTGGCTTCTATTGCCAGCGGTGTGATGACCTTAGACGGGCAAGACGTCATTACCAGCTATAACCTTGCCTCCGAAACTATTTTTGGTCTAACCGCCGAAAGCATCTTAAATCAACGCTTTGATGTCAAGCTGCCCCAGATTTACGAACAGATTCAGCGTGAGGCGCAGTTGGTTCGGAGCCTATCTGAAAACTTAACGGTTGAAGCCTCGCCAACCCTCGATCAACGTGGCCCACTGTCTCTAAATTTCAAACTTAGCCCCTTTAAGGATGCCGAGCGTATTACGCAAGGGGTCGCTATTGTGGTGGATGACGTTACCGAATTGAAAAAGCGCGATGCCACCATAGCCGCGGTGCGTCGGTATTTGCCACCTGCGATGGTGGACAATATTCGCAGCATCGAACGATTGGCGCTGGGTGGCGAACGGCGCATGGTGACGGTTTTGTTTGTAGAGGTACGTTCGTTTGACACCTTCCCAGATGCCATGCCCCCGCGCGACGTGATGGAACTGCTCAATACCTATCTCACCATCAGTTCCGAGGCGATTCATCACCATGCGGGTTTGATTGATAAATTTATGGGTAGTGACATCATGGCCTTGTTCAATACCCAGCTAAATCCATCTGACCAACATGCGTGGGATGCCCTATCCGCAGCGATGCGGATGGCTGCTGACTTGCGGACGTTGGCGGCCTATGGGGACGCTACCACTGAAGGTAAAGCCTATTTCCGCATCGGGATTCATTCGGGCGAGGCGACATTAGGCAATGTTGGCAGCACTGACCGTCGTGAATTCACAGCGATTGGCGATACGGTCAATCTTGCCAAACGCTTGCAGGAAAATGCTGTCTATGGTCAATTGATTGTCAGCCGTGAAACATTGGCCCTGTGTCAAAATCAGTTGAACCAAACCGACTGGATTGGGTATAAAGAACTAGAACCCCTCAAGGTCAAGGGCCGGGTACAACCTGCCTATATCTATGAAGTTTTTGACACGGCGGAAGTTAGCGCATGACACTCATTACCCAACAGATTGACAACCTGACTACTGAAATCATGCGGCTCAATTATATGGCGCAGGAAGTTAGCCATATGCTGCAAGAACAGTCCAATCTTCTTCGTATCCGCAATATGAGCCTACCTGCGCCCGTGTTGGAAGATACTCAGGGATTTAGTGAATCCGTTAAGTCATTATCCGAGCAGTTGGCTTCGGAACAAGTTGAACTTGCCCAGTTGCGTGCTCTTGCCCATACGGGGGGCTTGATTAATTCTTCACTTGATCTTGATACCGTGCTGCGCCGTGCAATGGATACCGTCATCGGCCTCACCGGGGCAGTACATGGTTATGTGATGCTGCTTGATCCAAATACGGGTGAAACAGAAAACGTCATCAGCGTCAATTTGGAAGATGGGTCTACCGATGAGGCTGAGTTGATGATTAGCCGGACAATTGTGGATGAGGTCATGCGGACTCGTCAGCCAATCTTGACCACCGATGTCCAAGATGATGAGCGCTTTCAATTGACCGAGAGTGTTTTGAAATATGACCTGCGTAGTATCCTGTGTGTACCAATTATCTATCGTGACCAGCTTTCCGGTGTGGTGTATGCCGATAATCGTATTCGGGAAGGACTATTTGGCGAAAGTGAATTAAATCTGCTGGTCGCCTTTGCCAATCAAGCCGCCATCGCCATTCAAAATGCCCGCTTATTCGAACGAGTCAAGGCGCGGTTAGAAGAAATCACCTCCATCCGCCAATTTTTGGATAGCATCTTCGCTTCCATTGCCAGCGCTGTCATTACGACGGATGTCAATGGCAATATCCGCACCTGCTCCCCCGTCGCCGAGCAAATTTTGGGGGTAACGGCTACTGAATGTGTTGGACAGCCCGTGACTCAAGTCCTTCCTGCTTTATATGAGGGATTTGAGAAGGTTTTAATCGAGGTGCAGCAGCAGGGGCATCAAGAAATTATCGAAGTCAACACCGTCTTAGCCCATCGCGGCCCGACCAGCCTTAGCCTCAAACTTAGCCCCCTGCGCGGCGAACAAAACGAAACGCAGGGCGTCGCTATCGTGTTGGATGACTTGACCGCTATCAAGGAACGCGATGAAACCATTAATGTGATTCGCACCTATTTGCCGCCTGCGATGGTACGCAACATTCAAAGTATTGACAGCTTGGGGCTTGGCGGCGAAGAACGTGAAATCACAGTGGTCTTTGCCGATGTGCGTGGTTTTACCACCTTCAGTGAGCGGCTTGCCCCCGAAGAATTGATGCAGATTATCAATCAATATTTGTCGGCAGGGAGTTCAGCTATCCAATTAATGGAAGGTATCATTGATAAATACATGGGGGACGCCATTGTTGGGTTGTATAACACCCAATTAAACCCCCAAACCGATGACCATGCCCTGCGGGCCGTTCGAGCAGTAATGGCATTGGTGAGTGATGTGCAGGCTCTCCATGAAGTGATGCCGCCTGAACAACGCCTATTTTATGGCATTGGTATTCATACCGGAACGGCCATTGTAGGCAACGTAGGCAGCCCCAGCCGCAAGGAATTTACGGCACTAGGTTATGCTGTTACCTTCGCCAAGAAATTACAGGAAATTGCCCAGCCGGGTGAGGTCATTATCAGCGCAGAAACCTATCAGGCGGTGAAGGAGCATGTGGTCGCCCAACCCACCGAACGGCGGTTGCGTGGCGATAATACCCCGGTGATGGTCTATCAATTGACTGATATTAGCTAACCACCCAGTTTCTCAAACATCGCGTAGAGCATAACTCCTGTCGCCACCGAGAGGTTGAGCGAACTGACTTGGCCGACCATTGGTAAACGTACCAATTGATGGCAAATAGCGACTTGTTCTGGTGTCAGTCCTTCGCGTTCACTCCCCATCAACAAAATGAGCGGCTTTGAATAATGGGTTACGGTGCGGTAATCCACGCTGCCGTGTGCCGATGTCCCCACGATAGGGTAGTTGTGTTGATTTGCCCATGCTGCAAAATCGGCATACGAGGTTTGGACGATGGGATGCCAAAAACTCGCCCCCATACTGGCCCGAATCGCGGTAGGGTGAAAGGCATCCGTGCCGCTCTCCAATAATAACAAGCCGCTTGCACCAACCGCGTTAATCGTCCGCAAAATCGTGCCGACATTGCCGGGGTCTTGTGGTGCGACGAGGGCCACCCCCCACCCAAAATTGGCCGGGTTTAGATCACTCAGGTTGGTTTTGGGCTGACGTACTACCGCCAAAATCCCCTGCGGCCCTTCGCGTGAGGCCAACGATTCAAAAACATCGGCGCTGACCGGGTAACACGCAATTCCTCGTTGGGCCTGCTGCTGAATCAGATGGAGGGCAAAGTCGCTAATCAGCAAATCGGGGGCGTAACAGATAAATGCGAGGTCGGCGTTGGCGGCGACGGCATCCCCTACATGCCGTATACCCTCTACTACAAACAAATGCGATACTTCACGCTCTTTGCGATTTTGGAGGGCGCGGACTTGTTTGATCTTGGGATTGGTGCGGCTGGTGATTAGATCGTATTTCATAAGGCTTTAAAGAACGCAAAAAGCCCCATGTGGGGCCAAGGGGCAAACCCGGCAAACAAATAACAGACGGTTATTTTTGCTTTTGCGCTTGCAATTCGTTCAGGTGCTGCATCAGGCGGCTCTTACGACGAGCAGCGTTATTTTTGTGCAGTATCCCTTTGTTCACAGCCTTATCCAAAATTTGAATGGCATGGCGTGTTTGTGCAATCGCTTCTTCAAGGTTGCCCGAGCTAATCGCGGTACGTGCCTGCTTCAATTCAGTGCGGGTACGTGACCGATAAATGCGGTTCCGCTCACGCTTGCGCTCCGAACTACGGATGCGTTTCTGTGAGGATTTCGTGTTTGCCACCGTTAATCTCCGAAAAAAGTTGCCTATCTGTTCAAATACAAGGGAAGCATTGTAGCAGAGCATCGCTGGCATGTCCAGAAGGTTTTCCCATCATATTGTATATGGATTTAAGAAACTTTTACGTAGAATTTGTTTTTTGACCCATCCATTTGCTTGCAGTTTTCCGCATCAGGCGATTAAATACAGGCTATAAAAACTCTTGCAACTAGGGAATTTTATTTTTGATGGAAAACACATCTGGCAATAAGTCATATCAGCGTGATTTGGCGATAGGTCATTTTAAACGGCGCTTGCGCGAATCGGCACTGGCCTATCTGCTGGTCGCCCCTGCCTTTATCATCACCCTCATATTTGCTATCTATCCGGTCATTTCGGCCACATGGGAGAGTCTGAAATATGGACGCCCCATCACCAACAGTTATGTGGGCTTAGATAACTACGTCAAGGGAATCGGTAGCCTGATCTATATCGTTCTTATGCTCTTGGCGGTTGTTTTTTGCTATTTAGCCTCCAAAGCATGGCAACGTGCCCGTGACCATCAGCACGAACACCTCAGCGATCATCTGTGGTTCTATCTCGTTCCTAGTTTTGTCCTCGCACTGGCGATCATCTGGCTCGTTTTTCTCGGCATCACCGAATATTTTAAATTTGGCCCGTGGTTGGTGGGCATAGTGCTTGTTGCTGTGAGCATCGGTGTTTATGCCTTTTTGCGACGGCGTACCGAGGGGCGAGTCGGCAATTATATTGGCAACACCGTGCTCTTGATGGTCTTGACGGTGCTGGCTGTTTTGATTGTGCGTTATGCCTACGGCCAGATGGAAAAAGATGTTGAAGAATCCCGTGAAATCGCTCAGTTGCTCTTTACTACCGATGTTTCCAACGCCGTGCCGGACTTACCGATTGAGGGAGCGCGGGTGGTCAATGTTTCGCTGGATGGCGATATTCCGCTCAAGGCAACTATTGGCGATACCACCTATGAGGCTTTTCTTGCACCCCAAGCCTATCAAAATGTCCCCGTAGATAATTTTACGGATGGGGCTATCACCTTTGCCAACAATCAAAAAGTACAGATTCTCCTCCCGTTGACGGTAGGACTTGGCTTTCAACCCGCGTCCTATACCACCGAAGCCACTGTTCAGCTTGAAACCAATAATTTATTGGGGACAACCGAAACGCTCGACGCGACCATCTTGTTGAGCGAAAACACGGAGGTTTTGGCACCCTTCGATTTGTACCAAGCCCAAGATGTGGGGTTGGCGCTGGTGACACGCGGCGGTTATACCCCTCCCATTAGTCGTCCAATGATATTGGCGCTGGTTATTGCCATTGCCATTGGGTTGATTTTCCTCATTGGCAGCTATCGTGAAAAAATGTTGGTGGACGCGCCTCTACATGGTTGGTTGGGGCTGGCCCGTGCGGCGTTGGGGGTTTTGGTATTGGGCCTATTTATCTACCTGCTTATGACCATCCAGCTTTATCGAGAGACGGCACATGGGTTTGATAACCTTTCCGATCAGCAGTTTAGCGCCGCTTATGAATATGCGACAGGGATGCCACCCCGCACTTCCCCATCTCTCCGTCCGGAGGATTTGGCTGCTGAGATATTGTTTGTTCCTCAGCTTATTTTGATTGGCACAGGCATGTTCTTAATCGGCATTGCCTATTTGGTCTGGAAAGATGCCCAAAAGCGCGAGACTACATTTGGATTATCCGGCATGTTCCTCTTGGCCCTGCTACTGATGGTGGGGGGATGGCTGTGTATTAGTGAGCTTCCCGGTACGATGATGCGAGCAGGCGCACCTGCCCTTGAAGTTCGAGAGGCGCTGACTCGCACTGTCATTTTCAGTATAGTCAGTGTGCCTGCCCAACTAGTGTTTGGACTTCTATTGGCCTATGTGATGTTCTATGAGATCAATCTGGGCAAAGGCATGTTCCGCCTTGTCTACTTTATGCCCTATATCGCGCCCAGAATTGCAACTGCTACCGTCTTTACAGTTGTATTTAGCCTTGACCCCGGCGGCCTAGCGAATAAATTCCTCTCTGTCGTGGGCATCGAGCCGCAAAAGTGGCTAATGGAACCCAATGGTCTTATTCGAGTCATCTTTAGAGAGGTTTTTAACGGCAACCCCAATCAAATCCCCTCGGCCTTCGAAGGCCCCAGCATGGCCCTTACAACAGTGATTTTGTTTAATATTTGGGTTTATTCGGGCTATTACGCAGTCATTTTTCTAGCGGGGTTGGGGTCTATTCCGGGTGAACTCTATGAAGCCGCAAGGGTGGATGGGGCAGGTCGCTGGTCAGCGTTCCGCAATATTACCCTTCCACTGCTTTCACCAGTGACTTTTTTCCTCTCAATGTTGGGCATCATTGGGACGTTTAGTTCATTTGACAGTATTTACGTCATGCGAAGTGGGGCGATTGGTCAGGAAGTAGATACCCTAACGGTTCGCATCTTTGAGGTCTTCTATAAACAAAATGACCCCGGCTATGCAACGGCCCTCGCGTTTATATTATTTATGGTGATTTTGATTCTCACCCTCATTCAAAACCAACTTTCGAAGGATCGGGTGTTTTATGGCTAGTACCACGTCAGCAACTTCTACAACGCCGCTTGCCGAAAAATCCAGTGAGCAAAAGAGAGTGGCGCCCCAGCGTCCGCCACTGCATTTGCCAGTGGGCACGCTTTTTGCCTATCTGCTGCTTACGCTTGGGGCGATCTTGTTTGTGCTGCCCTTTTTGTGGATGGTGTCTACCTCATTGATGACGATTAGTGAGGTGTCGCGGGGAGTCTTGGTACCCCAATCACGGTTGCTGGGCGTCTATAAAGCCACCGACGCTGAATTAAATCGCCCACTGGGGGAATTCCTGATTCCAGAGGCCGAAGTTCAATTTGATGGGGTCGCCGCGTCGTTGGTGTATGATACCAGCCGCAAGGGTGGCGCAGTGGACGTGTATGTGGATGGACAGCGGGTAGGCCAGATAGATACCTTCAGCGATCAGCCACAGACTGCTCAATCTTTCCTCGTAGATGGTTATCCCAATGTGACGGCCCTCAGCCAAGAGTTACGGGTGATGCTGCCGGAGGGCAACCATACTATTCGCCTGATGCAGAACGAACGCGCCAGCCAAGGGGATATACTGGCATTTCGTGGACTGAATGTCCAAAAAGCTGACGGGACGGAGGAATTTATCCCCGCTTCACTGGATACCTTCAACATCGCGGTGGGATACTGGGCAATGGAAACCGACGCTGATGGTAGCGCCATCCTCCAAGCCACCAATCTTGGTTTTCCTGAATATATGGAGTCCTGCTGTCGAGGATCCATTGAACGGACACCTGCCCTGCAACGCACCCCACAAGAACAATATATCAAGGAGCGTCAAAACGGCGGTCTGGCTATCCTCAAGGTGAATTTGCCTTTTGGGTTGTACAAAGCCGATCTCGTTTTGTCAGGTGGGGTGTCGCATTACGTGAAGGTCTGGATTGACGAAAACTTCTCGGAGTATTTTATCAATTCGACCATCATCACACTGCTGACGGTTACGGGGCAAACCTTGTTCTCGATTCTTGCGGCGTATGCCTTTGCCCGTATGAACTGGCCCGGACGAAATCTGGTGTTTAGTATTTTCCTGATGACATTGTTCATCCCGTCCGTCGTTGTCCTCATTCCCCGTCTGCTGATTGTGACCTCCATTAGCCGCTGGTCAGTCGAAAATGTCGGCCCGATTTTTGACAGTATCGGTGATTTTTCCAATTCCCTGCTGGGTTTTAGAATTATCACTGCCGAAAGTGCCCGCTGGTTGGATAACTGGCCGGCGTTGGTCGTGCCATTCCTCGCCAGCACTTTTGGGATTTTCCTGCTGCGGCAATTTTTTATGCAAATTCCTACCGAGCTTTTTGATGCGGCGCAAATTGACGGGGCGGGTCATGTGCGTTTCCTGTTCCAAATTGTTCTACCCATTTCACGGGCGGCGATTACAACAGTGGTCTTGTTTACTTTTATCGCCACATGGAACGCACTGGATTGGCCTATTTTGGTGACGAGTACCGATGAATGGCGTCCGATTGCCTATGCGCTGTACAGCTTCCGCGAGGAAGGTGGTTCACGACCCAATCTATTGATGGCAGGGGCGTTTATCGCGCTTTTCCCGGTGATGTTGATGTACTTTATGGCCCAAAAACAATTTACCGAGGGGATTGCGACGACAGGTTTGAAGGGTTAATTGGCAGTGATAAAAAGCAAGGGGGTGATACCGTAATTTGGGAATCGCCCCTTTTTGTTTTCGCAGGATTAACCGAATTTCTTGGAACGCGCCCCAAATACATCCGCACTCAAGCGAATTCCGGCATGTTCAAAGCGTTCAGCAAATCTCGGACGCATCCCAGTAGGTTCTAGTGTTCCACCACCTTCATGGCTGGGGCCTGATCCGGTGTGACCGGGGGTCTTATAGACAAATACGTCTTGCAGAGTGACGTTTTGTCCTTCCATCCCCTGAATTTCGCTGATTTGGACGATTTTACGGCTACCATCCTTTAGTCGAGCCTGCTGGACAAACAAGTCCACTGCGCTGGCAATCTGGTTGCGCACGACCTGAACGGGCAAATCCATGCCTGCCATCAAGCACAAGGTTTCCAAGCGGGAGACCGCATCACGGGGGCTGTTGGAGTGAACAGTGGTCAATGAGCCGTCATGTCCGGTGTTCATCGCTTGGAGCATGTCCAATGCCGCACCGTCACGAATTTCACCAACGACAATCCGATCAGGTCGCATACGCAGCGACCCCTTGACCAGATCGCGGATGGTCAGTGCCCCTTCTTTAGTACCTTGCACATTGGGGATTGTTTCAAGCCGGACTACATGCCGCTGCGCCAATTGCAGTTCGGCGGAGTCCTCAATGGTGACGATACGTTCATCTTCGGGGATAAATGAGCTAATCACATTTAGCAGGGTGGTCTTGCCCGAACCAGTACCACCGGAGACGACGATGTTTAGGCGTACCTTGACACAGGCAGCAAGGAACATTGCCACTTCTTCTGTCAATGAACCGAAACTTACCAAATCTTGCCATGTCAGACGTTTTTCGGGGAATTTACGGATGGTGATGGTCGTGCCCTGCAACGCTGAAGGGGGCATAATAACATGGACGCGACTGCCATCGGGCAAGCGGGCATCTACCATCGCTTGTTTGCGGCTCAATTCACGCTGCATGGGGCGCACGATGCGTTGGGCTGTCCACTGTACATGCTCATCGTCGTCAAAAACGATGTCGGTTTCGATCAACTTGCCTTTACGCTCAGCAAAGATAATTTCTGGGCCATTGACCATAATTTCGCTGACACTTTTGTCGCGTACCAGTGGCTCAATCGCCCCAAAACCAAGTAAATCATAAATGAGGCCAGTTTCAAGGTCTTGGTATTCTTGTGAACTAAGTTGCAGATTGGCCCGCTGAATAAGTGTTTGGAGGCGATCAACGACCAATTTACAGTGTTCAGGATTGATGGATTCTAGCTTGTCAAATTCTTCAGCCGTTGCCATCAATTTGACACGCAGCATTTTGCGTAGTTCGGCAACACGAGGGCTGCTACGTTTTTTGGTCGGTGGCCCATACGCGCTGCTATCGTGAAGCAGGGTATCTGCCTGATTAATTGGGCCAGCCGGTACTGCCGTCGTAAATGGTGACGTGCCGGGTCGTGGTGCCTCATTTATGGCAAATATCTCATCCGCATTAAAATCAGGCTGTTCGCGGCGGTCTTTTTTGGGTGGAGGGCCGGAAAGTTTGGAGAGTCGTGAACCCATGACATACCCTTACATAAATTTTGACTTGTCTTGACTGTTGTAGTGTATGGCGAATTTAATTTTATGACAAGTAGAAGAGCGGTTACTTTAAGTGGATTCACGGAATATTCAGAGTGGCTTAAGGATAGGGGGCGACAATCTGTTACCGCCCCCACCCAAAACTATACCGCATAGGCGCTGCGTGGGTCTTCCATATAGGCAGTGTGCCCCTTAGCGCCGTCTGGCAGAATAATTCCCGGCTTGATGCGCGTCTCCATCAATTTGCCGTCCCGCATTTCATGGACGACATCGGCTTCCTGCATCACTTGGGGGTCATGGCTGACAATCACGACCGTAATTTCACGTTCCACAACCAAACGGCGCAGCAAGTCTAGAATACGGCGGCCTGTGCGTGTATCCAATTGGCCCGTTGGCTCGTCGGCGAGGATCAGTTTGGGGTGAGCCGCCAATGCACGGGCGATTGCCACACGCTGTTGCTCCCCACCGGATAGCTCGTAGGGACGATGTTTGGCACGTTCGGCTAACCCGACCCATTCCAATGCTTCGCGGACTTGGGCATCCCGTTCACGGGGCGAAGCTGCACGCATCCGCAGTGGAATACTGACATTTTCAAAGGCGCTCAATAGTGGCATAAGCCCAAAACTTTGGAAGACGAAGCCGATTTCGTGCAAACGCATATTGAGACGTTCCGGCTCATTCATCGCGCTCAAATTGCGCCCTAAAATGTGAATATCCCCCTGTGTGGAATTGTCCAATCCCGCGACTAGATTGAGCAGGGTCGTTTTACCCGACCCTGAACGTCCGACAATCGCCGTCATATAGTTGGGCCAAATATCCAGAGAGATGCCATTTACCGCGTGAATATCTTCACCTTCAAGATGATAAATTCGGTGTAGGTTGTTGATGCTGATCGTAGGTTCAATCCCACTTGAATAACCGTTGCTCATAAAATAGCTGCTCCAGTAATTAGGCCCCGACAGTCGTTTCTTCTTCTTCATCAGTTTCTTCAGAATGGTGTTGTGCATACACCCCGATATGGTCGTCGCGCAGTTTCAGTCGTACCCGGTCTTCCAAGCTAAGTGTTTCGATGTACGCTTCCGGCAATTGTAGACGACCAGCACGGTCAAGAATGGCGTATTCTTCGTCGCTGACCAATATGTCCCCATCACGCCGACGCAGAATTTCAGTCACTGTACGTCCGTCGCGCATCCCAATCACACGGTCAACCCGATTGGCGACACTCACGTCGTGGGTCACGATGATGATGGTCACGCCATATTCATCTTTGAGGGTGTGCATGGTATTGAAGATGATGCCAGCGGCTTCGCTGTCGACTTCCCCAGTCGGTTCGTCGGCGAGGAGCAGGCCGGGCCGATTTGCCATTGCCACCGCAATCGCTACACGCTGCTGTTCACCCCCGGAAAGGCGATCCGGGCGGTGGTTGAGGCGTTCACCAAGTCCAACCATCTCCAATAATTCTTGGGCACGTTTATGCCGTTCGCGGCGTCCAACCTTTGCCAGCGCCATCGGCAGTTCAACATTTTCACGGGCCGTCAGATAGGGCAGCAGGTTACGCGCCGTTTGCTGCCATACAAAACCGACCTGTGTCCGCCGATAAAGCGTTTGTTGGGGGCGGGTCATTTCTAGTAGGTTGTAATCACCGACTCCCACCTGTCCAGTGGTAGGGGTATCCAGCGCACCGAGAATGTTCATCAGGGTGGACTTGCCGGAGCCAGAAGCTCCAACGAGTGCCAGCATCTCCCCTTTGTCTACTTCCAGATCAAGGCCGCGCAGCGCGACAACCTCAAGATCGGCTATTTTATAGATTTTTACGAGGTCGTCACATTTGATATAGGGTTTCATTGAATATGTCCCTCTTCTCTTTCCCGATGTTCGCTTTCTTTTATTCTTCACCCAAACGCAGCACTTGATTCACACTCATGCTCCGTAACCATGTCGCCGTCAAAGTCAACAGCACACCAAATCCACCGACCAAACTGACCAACATCAGCACGACTTCCAGCGGCTTAAATTGCAATGTTTCATTCCCTGCCAGTATCAAGAATGGTAGCAGCAGGTAGGCTAGTCCTGCACCAAGCAAGGTGCCAATAATCAAGGCGGGCACAACCAATGCGAGGTTTTCAAACAACAACAGCCGCCAAATATTGTTGGTGTCCCAACCCAATGAGCGCAACACGCCAAAGGTGAAGGAACGCTGTTTGGCTGTGACGATGATGTAGAAGGCGAAGTCGAGCAGGCTGAGAATGAGGCTGACAATGAACCCTACATACAACAACCCCGCAACGGCACTTGGCAGCGGTTCACGCTGAATCTGTCCAAAACGATCCCATGCAAAACGGGTCACCGTCACGCCCGATACCTGTGCGATTTCTTGCTTGAGCTTATCCGTCGGTTCACGTTCTGGCAAATTGAGCCAAACCTGATTGGTATCAAAAAATGAGGATGGCCCTCCTGTTTGTTGGTTCATCAACGCGCGGGCCACATCTAGCGGCACAATGATGAAGGCTGCTTCAATCGTTCCGGCATCGGTTACACGACGGTCAATGGTCGGGAAGCCTTCATTGGTGATCCCCACAACACGGAAGCCAAACGGTACCGTACCGGGGCCGACATCAACATTGAGATCACGTTCGCTGCCCACTTCCAACGGCGGGATGCCTCGATTGGCCGACCCCTGCCCTGTGCCACGAAACACATCCGCAAATTTGCCAGAGATGATGGCCGGGATGCGGTCTACAGGTAAGGTGTCAATCATGACACTGGGTTCTGTCGAACGCCCCGACACACGCCGGATGTTATATTCAATCTTTAGTGCAGTGGCATCGTCTTGGGCAACCGGGTCAACCTCGTTTTGAACATATTGAATTTGAGCGCCGCCAATTTGCCGTTGGGCAATATCTAATGGCACCCATGTCCCCGAAAATGGCGATACAAACGTCGCAGGCTGCCATCCGGCGGGTTGCGTTTCATAGCTTTCCAATGGGGTAGCAATACCATTGGCGTCTATCGTTTGCCAGTAGTCCAGATAGACCTTGTGCGTAAAACTGTCGAGATTTCCCTGTCGAGAGGCCATGCCAATACGCCACATACGATAGGGCAAACGGCCCGACACCGGCAGATAACCTGATAGCGTTACCCATTGTTCTGGTGGGGTTGGCGGCGGGCCAGCATTCGGCTCACTGGTCTCACCCGTTGGCCCGGTTACATTCGTACCCGCATCGCGGCTAAGTTGCACCAAATAAGGCGTCCCCACCGCATCTACAAGATAGACGCTGATAATGACACTTGGCTCCGGTACTTCCTCGGTTGCCAACGATTGCGACCATACTTGCACGGTCAATTGATTCGCGTCATCGGGCAAAACAATGCCGGGTTGTGTTAACGCGGGAACATCGCGCAGGGTTGCTACTTCATCGGCATAATCGGGGAAGGCGGTGGCAAATTCTTCCGGGTTTACCCCAATAAGGATAAAACTCTCGCGTCCCAATGCCGTCCCAGTCACGCGAAGCACATTCGCTGAGTCGGCAACTCCGTCAAACCTATCCCATGCGATATTGGTAATATCGCCTTGTGTTGGATTAATTTCGACCCGCGCCGAGCCACCAATCTCTTTTTGGGCCTGTCGCCAGCCGCCCGCCTCACGGGTTGCCGTTAAGCCGAGGCTCGCGGTACCGAGTGCCAATGTGCCAATCAGCAGCAAAATTAACTGGGCATAGTGACCCGGATTGCGTTCAATATTCCACACCGCCAGCGGGCCAGTCAAGGCTTTGCGGCGGGAGGTGATTTTGGAAACAAAGCCCATCAACATTGGGAAAATGCGCAGCCAGAACAAAGCAATCCCTGTAACTAGCAGGGCCATTGAAAGCAAGTTGCCGGGGTCTTTTAGACCGCCTGTTTGGGAGGGGTGATCCGCCACAAACTGCACCATCTTGGCCGGGTTAATCAGATAGCGATACAAATCTTTGATACGGCCATCGGCAATCCAGTACATGCGGATCACAAAGCCGATACCCGCCAATATGAGTACAAAGTCTAGGAAGAAACTTGTCCAAAAAGGTTTGGTAGGGGGGCGAGAGGCAGCTTGTTTTAGACGCAGGAGGCTCTTTTTGGCGGCTGGATAAGCAGGTAGGCTCAAAAATGTAACACAGGCAGCACCCGCCGCAATGCTCAGAAGGTAAGAGGTGATAGGTGTCTCCAAATTGCCAAATGATGCGCCGTCGAGGGCTTGGGCTAATGGGCCAAAGCGCTCCATAAAAAACAGGAAGATGCGGCTTAAGTATGGCCCGACCACAAACCCGATGAACCCCAACAAAAACACTGTTATAAATTGGAGTTTCATCAGTTGGAAGGTGCTGCCACCCCGCGAACTAATCGAACTCCATTCAGTGCCTTGCTGCTGCAAAATCAGGCTCACTGTCGTGACTAGGTGGTACAGCATAATGAACAAAACCGCACCCGACAGCAAGATAATTGGCCCTTCGGCCTCTTTTACGCGGTCATCATATCCTGAAATAAGCGGGGCCAGTCCCGAAAAAGTTTGGGCGCCATTCAACGCAGTGCCTAGTCGGTTTTGCAGTGAGCTATAGGCGGCACTGTACTCCCCAGCGTTATTGGAGTTAATCACATCTGGATTGGTGTGAATCCGCCAGATATAACTGGTGCCGGGCACAACCGGAGCAACCCAGTCCTGATAGGCCGCCGGGTTAAACGCCATGCCCCAGTCATAACGGGTTGTCGTTAGGTTCACTTCCACCTCAGCACCCCTTAAAAACATCTGGTTCCCTGTCCAAATCGGGTCGGATGGATTTTTAGGTTCGACAATCCCCACAATTACAACGGATGTGACCCGCGAGGTGACATCGGTAAAAACCTGTCCCATATAGAAGCGGCTACCGAGTTCTAATCTTGCTGTTTCCGCCACTTCTGGGGTAATTACCGCTTCCGTTTGGCCGCGATTGTAGATGCCGATTTGTTGAGCCGCCTGTTGTTCTTCTGAGAGGCCGGCAGCATTCACCATATCCGGTGTTGCCAAACGTTCGGGCAAGCGGCCTTCGACCACATTCACCAACTGGTCAAGCCGTTCAAATGCAAATGGCTGATAACACTCATTTGCACCCGGTAGACCATCATCGGGGTTAGCCCCCAAGACCATCACAAACCCACACACAGCAATCTGGGGTGTACCCGGATCGCCCTGACCGGAGGGGGCTTCTGGTGCGGTATATTGGGCACGGATATAACGATCCACGCCCACCGCCAGCGTCCCCAGTTCTTCCTTCATGATGTTTTCAGCGTTTTGGTCAACTGGGAAATCACTGACTACTGTAATCTTCAGTTCTTCGGGGTTCGCACTATCCAATGCGCTTCGAATATCTACTTCAGTAACGGCGCGAATGTAGAGCGGCCCCAGCGCTAAGAACCCGGTCACGAGGCAGACCGCCAATAATAAAATGGAGAGGACACGCCATTCACGGCGCATCCGTTTAAAAATCAAGTTAAGGGTCATGACTTTTTATGCTTCCTTCCTACTCGTCACCGAGCCGCAGTGTCCGCGACAGTGAGAGTTGGCGCACCAGTAGGAACGAGAAGGCGAATACCACTGCCAGCACGATTCCCATAATTAACCAGAAATTACCAACCGCTGCCCATTCCGTCTCGGTAATAAAGGGTGGTACAACGCCTTCGCCCGTCGTGCCAATCGCTAAGGTCGGCACGACAAATATGCTGAGGAGATAACCGAGTACCGACCCCAGAATACCCGCCACCGCCACGACAAAGAGTTGCTCCAAAATCAAGCTCCACACAACGCGGCCAGAGGACATCCCCAAAGCACGCAGCACGCCAAATTCACTGCGCCGCGCTTGTGAAGTCAACGAGGCATAGGTTAGCAACCCTACGATGCTCAAGGCCAGCCCGATGATAAAGGCGAGGAACATCAACCCCAACAGCCCAAGCGCCAGCGGGTCGGTTTCCAAGCGGTCAAATTCACGGGCATAGGTCACTTCACGAACATTGACCACCCCGGTATCATCACCGCCTTGTAAATCTGCCAATACCGCATTGACATCATCCACCGAGGCCGCTTCCTCATTAAGATTTAGCCAGACTTCGTTGGGATAAAACTGGGCGGAGGGGCGCTGGTTAATCCAATACATCATTTCACGCACATCTACAATGACGAAGGGGCGTTCATTGTAGAGCGATGGGAAATACTCCGTCGTGCGCTGCGGCACAAATTGAACGGCGGTGCGGGCGACATTTGGCAGTGTTACGATTTGGGCGTCTTCGCCACCTACTTGGAGATCATTTTCCTCCGCCATAGACTCACTGACAATGGCCTGCATCGGTTGCGGGTCGGGATAATTGAGATTGATCCCGGCTCGTGTTCGCAGCGCCAATTGGTCAAAAGTCACATAAATTACGTCGGTATGAAGATTGTCGAGATCGCTGCCGAGGGTTACATCACCTTCCGACCCCGCGCCTGAATCATAGACATAATCCCAATTCCCGCGATTAAAAATCTCGTGAGGAGTCACGTTTTGTTGATCGTCAATCAAGGTCATTTGGGCCAAAGACAACCGCACATTCGCTTCGCCAAAACTGCTATTGCTGCGATGATCCCAAAAGATGGAGACAAGGCGCACTTTGCCCACCGGAGAGTAGTTTAGGCGTGAGAAATCGGCTTCATAATAGACCCAGCCGCTAGTAACATGTGCGGCGCTTTCCATGCCCGGTTCATCCAAGCCCTGTCGCAGATATTCCACCCGTACTTCTTGTAGTGGCACAATCATCCATGTTCCGGCTTCGTCTTGCAGCCGTACCCGCAAAATCACTTGGCGTCTCAGCCGCTGAAGATTGGGTTGGAAAATATCTTGGTCACTAAAGGCAAACCCCGTCAGACTGATGCGTGCCCACATACCGATTTTGGCAGGATTGAAAGGCATCTCTTCACCCACCGTTGGCATGGTTACTTCGTCATCGGGATTAAACGGAATCAAGATGTTGCCGAGGTCAGAACGCCATTTTTCGAGGGTGACATCGCCAAAATTCCGGGAATCAACTGCCAAGACATTGCCTGTCAGCAATTGATTAAAGCTGGTGGCAACATTGACCCCGTTGACGCGATAACCAATGCTGCTGGCTTCCACACTGGCGTTGTCATTATAAAACTCCGGCTGACGGGCACGGTCAACATTGAGACGAGTATCCCGTTCATACAGCCGTACATCCGCCCCGACAAGGTAATTCGCTTGGTCGCCCTGACTACGCCGCACAGTGGCTTGGAATGAGGTGGCAAACCAACCAATCCCAATCGCTAGGGCCAGTAAGAATGTGATGCGTCCATAATGCAGCGGTTCACGGGCCAACTGCCAACTTGCCAGTGTATTGAGCAAACCCCGCCGCCGCGCACTAATCGTTGAGGTGAAATGGGCTACGCCGGGGAAAACACGCAGGGCCAAACTGCCAAATCCGAAGAATGCAAGGGCCGGAGCCAAGACCATCAATGGGTCAACCTGTTTTTCCCCTGTATTGGTTTCGATCAATGGGGAGTCACGTTGGATCAGCAAAATCAAGCCACCGAGCGCCAAAGCCGCCACAATGACATCTACATAATATTTTTGCCACCACTGCTTGGCTGAACTCCGCAGCGCCGCACCCCCCGCTGAAATCAATGGCATCCGCAGCACCGGAATCAGCGTCAGGGTCAGTGCTACCAATGTAACCCCGGCGGCCATCGCACTAAACAAGAATACATTGGTGGTCAACGGCAGGGGGAATTCATCGGTATTGGCGACGGTTGGCCCTAAGACAATCAACACCTGTTGGGCGATGAAGGGGGCGACGATGGCCCCAAAAATACAGATGAGTAAGGCTTCGATGCCGCGTAGGGCCAGAATATGACCATCCCATGCCCCACGACTTTGGAACATCGAGATTTCACGCCGTTCACCGCGCCGTACCAATGCCGCCGTCACGACCAAGAAGAATATGACCAGCGCCCCTACCTCAAGCAGCAGCAACGCAAACGGCACATTATTCAGTTCCTGTTTCTCGTCGTAATCCAACAGGATACCTCGGTCAACATCGGCACGAGTATCGCTGAAATCAATCAGGCGGGTGTAGTAGTTATAT
The DNA here is from genome assembly GCA_019913005.1 of Anaerolineae bacterium. Classification (GTDB taxonomy): domain Bacteria; phylum Chloroflexota; class Anaerolineae; order Aggregatilineales; family J027; genus CFX10. Next base: position 31,681 of record JAIOHL010000258.1, read on the forward strand.
TTCAAATCCCGATCGGTGTTCAGCTTGAGCGTTTGATATAACTCGTTATCGAGGGTATGCAGGGCGGTGCGGGCTTGGGAAATGCGGGAATAGGGTAGACGGTCATGGTCGAACACAATGCGCCAGCCAAATGTTGTGTCGGTTTCAGGCACGTAATCCAGCATGATGGTTTCGACAGTCGCCTTATCTGTCAAGAAATAGAATTGGTTGTTCCATACCCCTTCGGAAGTCAACCCAAGCGGATTCGGCTCCATCCAATAGGAAGAGCTTTCGTCACGTGGGGCGACCACTGCTGCTATATGGACGACTAAGGGGCGGCTGGTGGCATAGGCACCGGAGCGCTGATTACCCCGTTCATCCAACCGCTGGTCAAGAGTAATAAGGCTACCCGCTTCCAGATTTAGCTCGTTTGCCACATTCAAACTGACGGCCACATTAAAATCCGCACCCTCTGGAATGGCGGCGCGGGAGGGTGTTTCCCCATCCACGATACGCACCTGATTTTCCCACTTGTCGAGATAAATTAGGCTAGTCCGTGTGCCGACAAGGGCTTCATCATTTACAATGACCCCCATGCGGGTAGATTCTACATACCCAGCGATTTGACCAACCCAGTCCTCAACCGACCCACTGTTGACATGGGCGTTGATGGTATCACGGACATAGGTATCTAATACTGCGGCACGGTCAACAATATTGCCACCTTCAGCATTAGCAAAGTCGGTTGGTTTGAGTGAGATGCGAAGCTGACTATTGCTGTCGCGGGCAGGTTCTTGCTCCAACCGCTGGACCATGCCCACTTGGGCGACGGCAGTGGTGTAGAGAGGCACTAATGCGCCGATGCCCGATCCCAAAATTACCCCTACGATAATCGTGAGCAGCGAACGCCATTTGGCAATCAGGCGTGCCACTGCCAAACGTGGTGCCCAACTGATAAAGTTGGTCGTAGTGGAGACGGCGGGTCGGATATAGCGTGCGCCGATAGACTGAACGAATAATTGAAAAAGAGGCAAGATCAATGGCATAGGTTCTTGTCCAAAGGTTTTTCTAAAACACTCCTCAACTGAATCCGGAGGGGTGACCAAACGCTAACCGTAAAAGTTCGAACTCCCGATGAGGAAAAACGCCTTATCATTTTAACGGTACAAACAGGTAGGTGAAAGGTTATTCTTGTTGAGGAACATGGCAACTCCATTTTTCGGGACTCATGATCGGGTGTGCATCGTCACACAATCTACCTTCAAGGTTTTTATTCAGTTCAAAACTGCTTAAAATTCTTTCAATGTAACTTGAGATTTTGAATTTTCACATGTATACACCGGAGAGCAGAAAAAAGATGCACGAAGTGGCAAAAGGCTTGGTGGGCGTAATTGTGACCGAAACCACCGCCAGCATGGTAGATGGTTCAGCTGGACACCTGACCTATCGTGGGTATGCCATTGAAGATTTGACCGCACATGCCAGTTATGAAGAAGTGGCTTATTTATTGCTCCATCAGCGTCTGCCCAATCGTCGAGAATTGACCGAATTTCAAGAGGGCCTCGCCGCTGAAATGACGTTGGAACCGTATTTTGTCGAGGTGATGCAGCGTTTCCCCAAAAATTCTCATCCGTTGACCATTCTTCGCACACTGATTTCCATTACTGGGGTTTACGATGCCACTGCGAATGATAATTCATTGGAAGCCGAGTTACGCAAAGCCTACCGTCTCATTGCCTATACCCCAATTTTTACAGCGGCATGGGCACGCATTCGACAGGGATTAGCCCCTATCCCACCCGATAAACATCTGAGTCTCGCCGCCAGCTTTTTGCATATGCACACAGGCGTAAATCCAACCCCGGCGGAAATAGCGGCTCTGAATGTTTATCTCATTTTGATGGCGGATCATAGCTTAAACCCTAGCACCTTTACGAGCCGGGTCGTCGCCAGCACCGACAGCGATATTTACAGCGCGATTACAGCGGCCCTCGGTGCGCTGAAAGGGCCAAAACACGGTGGCGCGAATGAGGCTACGATGGAAATGTTTATGGAGATCGGCAACCCTGAAAATGTATCGTCATTTTTTACCGAGCAGGTCAAAGGCAACGGGCGCAAAATTATGGGATTTGGGCATCGAGTCTATCGCACCACCGACCCGCGCAGTGTCATTTTACGTCACCACACCGAAGCTCTCGCCAAAAGTTTAGGAAACACGCACTGGTTCGACATTGCGGCAGGTCTGGAAAATCTGGCTCTGGCTGACCCCTATTTCACCGAACGTCGCATCTATGCCAATGTGGATTACTATAGTTCGGTTCTGCTCTATATGTTGGGGATTGAGCCGAATCTAATGCCGCTGGTGTTTGCAATAGGGCGTATGGCAGGCTGGGTCACGCATGTATTGGAACAGCGGCTCGAAAACCGGCTAATTCACCCCGAAGCCCTCTACATCGGCGAAAATGACCGCATATGGGTAAATTTGGAAGATCGGTAAGCGATGGTCACCGATGTGGAAATAGCCTATAGACCCAGATAGTTATTTTTATCACCTAAATTTTGAGCGATTTGGTCTTATAAGAAATATGGGTGCAAAATACACTCAAGGGGTTGACTCGTTCTCATTTGATGAAAATCCAAAGGATGGAATCAATGGCTACTGGTAAAGTACGTGTGGCAGTCAACGGCTATGGCGTCATCGGCAAACGCATCGCAGATGCCGTTGTCGTGCAAGAGGATATGGAACTCGTTGGTGTGATTGATGTTGTGAGTGATTGGCGCATCAAGGTGGCGACTGAAAAACGCTATCCTGTGTTTGCGGCCACTTCTGACGCCCAAACTGCAATGCGGGCAGCAGGTATCAACGTCGCGGGTACACTGGAGGAGGTATTGGGACATGTAGATGTTGTCGCCGATGCCACTCCCAAGAAAATCGCAGCAGCAAATCTCGAAAAATATCGTGCGGCGGGTGTCAAATCCATCTTTCAAGGTGGGGAGAAACACAGCCTAACGGGGCACTCATTTGTCGCCCAAGCCAATTATGAGACGGCGCTGGGTCGAGAAACTACCCGTGTGGTGTCCTGCAATACCACTAGTATTGTCCGCACGTTAGGCGCACTCAAAAGTGCCGGATTATTGAAAAAAGCGCGGGGCGTGCTGGTACGCCGCGCCACCGATCCTTGGGAATCTGACCATTCGGGTGTGATGAACACGGTTGTCCCAGAATCGCATATCCCCTCGCATCAAGGCCCGGATGCTCAAACGGTGCTGCCTGATTTAGATGTGGTCACAATTGCGCTGGTGGCTTCCCATACGACGAGCCATCTCCATGCGTGGACGGTTGAATTGACCCGCTCCGCTACCCGGCAGGAGATATTGGATGCCTTTAGTGCCGCGCCGCGAATTGCCTTTTTGAGGATGTCAGAGGGCATAGTGGCTTTGAACACGACATTGGAACTCATGGCGGATTTGGGGCGTCCACGTGGCGATATGTGGGAGGTCGGTCTGTGGGAAGACAATCTCGCCGTCTCAGGGAATGAATTATTCTACAACTATCAGGTTTACAATCAGGCCATTGTTGTGCCGGAAACGATAGATGCAATCCGCGCCCTGACAGGTATCGAGAAAGACGGCATGAAATCCATTGCCAAGACAGATGCTGCGCTAGGGTTGGTGCGTGAATTTGTCTGTTAGTCTGTAACATCCCCAACAACAAGACCCATCACAAAGATTCATCCAATATATAAGGTTGGACTGAAGGGGCGGTTGAAGAACAATCGCCCCTGAAACATATCCGCCTATTTCTTGAATAGGTTCTTTAAGGCCGGTTCGACGGTGGGATAGGCAAATTCGAAGTGGTGTTCCTGCAAGCGCTTCGGGACGGCACGCTGACCCTCTATCAGAATAATCGCCATTTCACCAAACATCATTTGCAGGGCCAATTTGGGCACAGGGATCACAGCGGGCTTTTGCATGACCTTGCCGACCTCGTGCGTGAAATCGCCATTGGTCAGCGGGTTGGGGGCCATGACGTTAAATACCCCCTTTGCGCCTTCATTTTCAATCAAAAAGCGGATGGCTTTGATTTCGTCGTCAATATGGATCCAAGGGAACCAATGACTGCCGTTACCAATTGGCCCACCCACCATTAACTTAAAAGGCAGCAGCATTCGCGGGAATGCACCGCCGTCCATACTCAAGACGACCCCGCTGCGGATGATGACCCGCCGCACGCCCATGCTCTCGACGGCTTTGGTGGAGTCTTCCCATTGCTTGCAGACATCCGCTAAGAAATCTTCCCCTGCCGGGCTATCTTCCGTCAATAGTTGGTCGCCGGGAGTGCCATAATAACCAACCGCCGAAGATTGAATGACGACACGCGGTTTTTCGGACGCTTTTTCGATGGCATCCACGACGGCTGCCCCGGCATTAACGCGGCTCTCCAAAATCAACTTTTTGCGGCCTTCTGACCATCGCTTGTCACCGATACCTGTCCCGGCAAGGTTGACAATCGCGGTGTCGCTGTTGATAAGGCTGCTCCAACCATCACCAGATCGTGCTGTCCAATTTTCAATCCGTACTCCGGGTTCAATCTTGGCACTGCCGGGGTTTCGACTTAGCACAATGACTTCATGCCCGTCGGCGAGAAGGCTCTTGGCAAGGGCGCTTCCAATCAGGCCCGTGCCGCCTGTAATAATCACACGCATAGGAACTCTCCTTTTGATTCGCTATAATGCCTCTAGTTTAAACGCCTATTGTTTAAAAGCTGCTTAACTGCTGATGAGCAAACGTTGGTAATGCGTCATGCTTGCGTAGAGCCGAATTCTGAGTTATACCCCATACTTTCAGCAGGGCGTTTCTATATTAACTCGGAATAGATAGGTTGAGGTTTTATTTATGTCAACCCCGCCATGTTTCTATATAAAAGAAGAGAACAGAATTGTGGGTCAGCTCGACTTGGCCCATTTCCCATTCACCATTGGACGGGCTAGGGAATGTGACTTTGTGATTGATACCACCGAGATTTCGCGGGTGCATCTCAAACTAGAATTTTCGCACGATCAGGTCGTGGCGATTGACCCCGGCAGCACCAACGGCTCATTTTTAAATGATGTACGCTTACTGCCCAACCGCGAATATCGCCTGAAAGCCAATGATGTGCTGAATTTGGGCAATGCGTGTATCCTCGTGTTTGATGACCCCGCGACAACGGCCCAAGTAGACCCCCGCCATGCTCGTATTGAGGGGTTGCGTTTGGATGAGACCACCGCGCAGGTGTTTGTGATGAATCAGCGCCTTGACCCGCCCTTAAGCCCCAGCCAAATTTTATTGCTGCAACTCTTGATGCGAAATGAAGGGGCGGTTGTCACCCGTGAGGACATCCGCGATTTTGTGTGGCACGGCAAAGAAATCACCGACCAAGCCCTTGATGCGCTGGTCAGTCGGCTGCGGAAGCGCCTTGAGGAAGTGGACCCCGAACATGAATATATTACGACGCGGCGAGGGTTTGGTCTAATCTTCCGAAATCGGCATATTGACTGGGCAAACTCGATCTAAGGCCATTGATCTGTAAGGCAGTAGTGGGTTTGGCGGCGATTACCCGTCAAGTTATCCCCGTTTAGGTGGGCTATCCTAACAGGCATACTGTGGTGGTTAAAATGCCCCCCTAACCATCCGGTTGCTCCCTAATCGCTGAACCCCCAAAGATGGGGGTTTAGTGTTTATTTTATGAATCCCCAAACTTCTCAGAGAGTTTTGGTAAGAGAGTTTGTAATTTGTCCTCATCCTCAACCCAATCCAGTACAATATCCGGCCCACTGTTGTATCCATATTTTTGAACATACATCGCTACAAAATTGTCGTTTCCAGTAACCAGTTTGTAGGCTTTCGATGGCGCATACATAATTTCTTCCCAGAAAATATCATCCGATTCAACAAACTCTACCAATACTTCAGGGTCAGCTACTACCCGCCGAAAAGTCGTTTGCCCCTGCATAATCAACCATGCCCGAAAATAATCAAACGCATCATCAGAGCAGCCACTATTAATGATATAGGCCGCTGCCCAAAGGGTTGAGGTGTAGCTTACATTCATGGCGTCATCAAAATGTTTCTCATAGGCCAGAATTTCATCAGGGGGCAGTTGTGATAGTTTGGCAATAAGCGTTTGCACCCCAGCAGTGCCACTTTCTCGAACCTCATCTATCAATTGCCAGAAACGGATTTCATCCATCGTCTGATTGACCTCACAAATTTGTATATGAAGTGGCTTGAACAAATCCATAATTTCTGCAAAACTCGTAGTCACTATCTATTGTATTACAGAGGTTAGGACTTCTCAGCAGCATGTCCGTACTCACCGCAATTCATGTCAGCAAAGCATTTGGTCCCGATGAGCTTTTTGGCGGCATCTCGGTTTCGATTCCTAATCATGCCAAAATTGCATTGGTCGGGCCAAATGGGGCAGGCAAAACCACCCTTCTCAATATTCTGATTGGCAACGATGAACCCACCACAGGCAAAGTGGAAACGAAGCGGGGTTTAAGAATTGGCTTTCTGCCACAGCGCCCCAAATTAATGGGTAATCGTAGCATCTGGGAAGAGATGCTGACCGCGTTTGAACCCCTCTTGGCCCAACAAGCCAAATTGACCGAATTGGAACATGCCCTTGGCGAGAGCGCCAACAATGGCGACCACGATGAACTATTGCGACGGTATGGTGTGGCCCAAGAAGCCTTTCAAGAGGCGGGCGGCTATACCTACGAGACCGAAATCAAGCGCGTTTTGATGGGGTTGGGGTTTAAACCCGATGAATTTTCGCGCCCCCTGACTCTGCTTTCCGGCGGACAAGTTACCCGCGCACTGTTGGCCCGTTTACTACTCGAAAATCCTGAACTGCTGGTGCTGGACGAACCCACCAACCATCTCGACATCAATGCCGTCGAATGGCTGGAGGGATATCTGCGGACATGGCAGGGTGCCTTACTCCTCGTCAGCCATGACCGCTATTTTATGGATAAGGTGGTCAATGTCATCTGGGAACTCGAATTTGGTGAACTGGACACCTATCACGGCAATTACAGTCATTATGTCCAGCAGCGCCAAGAACGCCATGAGCGTATGTTGAAGGAGTATGAATCCCAACAAGAATTTATCAAAAAAGAGCAGGACTACATCGCCCGGAATATCGCGGGGCAGAATACCAATCAAGCCAAAGGTCGCCGCCGCCGCTTGGAACGCCTGATTAAAGAGGGAGAGTGGGTCAAAAAGCGCCCCCAGACCAAACACAAGCTGCATATGCGTTTGGAGGCCTCCCGTACAGGCAATGAAGTATTCAAGACAAAGGGCATGGCGATTGGCTACCCCGATGCCGATAAGCCCTTGTTTGACGTCTCCGAAATTCTGCTGATGCGCGGCGAGGTCGCGGCGATTATCGGGCCAAATGGGTCGGGCAAATCCACCTTTTTGAAAACAATTTTGGGCGCCCTTCAACCCCTGCAAGGTCAATATCAGTGGGGGGCGCGGGTCGAAATCGGCTATTTCGCGCAGGCTCACGAGGGTCTGAATGCCGAAAACACGCTGCTCGAAGAAATCCTGCAAACTAAAGATATGCCTATTAGCCAAGCCCGCAATTATCTGGCGGCCTATTTGTTCACTGGGGATGACGTTTACCGCCAAATCAGCACCTTGTCGGGCGGGGAGCGCGGACGGTTGGCATTGGCAAAATTATCGCTGGCGGGGGCGAATGTATTGTTACTGGACGAACCGACCAATCATCTCGATATTGCTTCACAAGAGATTTTGCAAAATGTACTGGTGGACTTTGAGGGCACGATTTTGCTGGTGAGCCATGACCGTTATCTAATTGATGCCCTTGCCACGCAGATTTGGGCGGTACGCCAAGACGGGATGACGATTTTTCAGGGGGCGTATCATGACTATGTGACCCTGCGTGAACAAGAGGCGGCAAAATGGGCCGAGGCTACGAATCCATCCACTAAAAATAATGGTCGCCAAGCCAAGCCCGTCGCCGAAAAACACCCCAGTGGCCTTTCCCAATTTCAACGCACCAAACGCCTTGCCGAACTCGAAGCCCAAATCCATAAATTAGAGGTCGAATTGCAGACTATTCTGGATAATCTCGAAATTGCCAGCGCCGCCGGAAAAGTGCAAGAGGTATCCCGTTTGGGTCAACGCTATACCGAGACTGAAGCCGCCCTCGATGCGACGATGCAGGAATGGGACAGGCTTGCGTAGGGAAATTTTTGCATCCCTGCCCCGCCGAAACTATAATGAATATCCATCCATTATGCGTGGACGCTAGATTCTTTTAAAAGGAGAGTTTTTCCCTGATGCGAAGTAAAAATTTGTTGTTCGTTTTTGTCCTCATTGCGACACTTGCCTTGCCACTCGGCGCGATGGCGCAAGATGATGGGGAGCGCCCCCTCATTGGTGCATGGGATACCTGCGCCGATCCAATGAGCCTCTCCGGTGAAGTGAAAATTGGGGTTGCCTTTGCCCAAAGCGAAGCCGCCGCGATTTATGGCGTTCCCCAACAACAAGCGGTTGAACTGGCGATTGCTGAAATTAATGAAAGCGGGTATCTGGGTGAGGCAACCCTTGTAGCCGTGACCGAAGATGCAGGCAGCACGCCCGAAACCGCGATTTCGGCTTTCACCAACTTGGTGGCCGAAGATGTTTCAGCCATCATCGGGCCAACCCTCTCCAATCAAGCGATGGCGGCTGACCCGGTGGCTTTTGGGACGGAGCGCCAAGAATCCGGTGATCCTCTCATTCCAGTGGTCGGGGTAAGCAACACCCGCACGGGTATGGAAACTGATTTTGCCGCCAGCTATGGTGACGGTGGGGCGTATTTCCGCCGCGTCAGTTTACCCGAATCGAAAGTTATCCCCGGCACGGTTGAACAAGTCGTGGATATTCTCGGTATTGAGACCGTCGGCATCATGTACAGCGACAACGACCAATTTACCGCCAGTGCTTATGAAGTATTCGTTTCCGCGTTGGAAGAAATTGGCGTTGAAATCGTGGCGACTGAAACCTTTGCGACAGGTGACGTGGATTTCACCGCGCAGTTGACCAATATCATCGCCGCCGAACCGGATGCGATTATCGTTTCCGCGCTGGCTGCCGAAATCGTGCCGCTGCTGGAACAGGCTCGCAGCCAACTCGGCTACACCGGCCCGATCATTGGCGGTAATGGTTTCAATACTCCCGGCATCGCCTCCGAAGATCGCGGTGCTGGCACAGATGCCAATGGCGTGGTTGTGGGTGGTGCGTGGAATGTGGCCCGCCAGAACGAAATCAGCACGGCCTTTACAGCCAAATATGAAGAAGAATACGGCACCCCCGCTGACCAATTCGCGGTACAGGCCTATACGGGCACATGGGTTGTTGCGACAGCTATTCGTTGCGCCGACTCCGCTGACCCGACTGCGGTGTTAGAAGCACTTGCCTCCACTGCTGATTTTGAGACTCCGCTGGGAACGTTCTCTTTCGACGAAGAGGGCCTACCGGAGCACGAACCAGTTGCCCAGATCATCAAAGATGGACAATATCTGCTGTTGACCGAAGAATCGGCGGCAGAAGTATTCGGTGAATAATGGTTGTGGGATGTAACTAGAGGCATCCCTTCAACCGAGTTTAGGTAGGAATCCAAAAGAGGGCAGGTTGTAAGGGGCCTGCCTCTTTTTTATGAATAGATTGTACTGACTGTCAAAAAATCTTATGCAAGCATCAAATCCCGTTTTGAAACTTAAATCTGTGGCAATTACTGTGCTGGTGATGCTCGGTATTGCACTTTTGGCCTATGAACTGCCGGATATTCTCGACAAAAAAGTGCTAAGTCCAGAGCAGCACCTCACCACCGTCATCTGGGTTGGCAGTGTTTATAGCCTGTTTGCGTTGGGCTATGCCCTAGTATTTAGTATCTTGGGTGTGTTGAATCTCTCCCATAGCGCGGTGTTTATGTGGGGTGGCTACATTGGGGTCATGTCGGTCATTCGCTACGATATACCCATTTATTACACCTTGCCATTGGCGATGTTGGGTGGAGGGATTATCGGTGTTTTAGTAGATTTAATCGCTTTTGCCCCGCTCCGTCGGCGCAATGCCCCGCGTATCTCGCAGTTAATCAGCAGCCTCGGCGCGTCGGCGGTGTTGGTCAATCTGGCCCAACTCGAATTTGGCACATCCCCGGAGCGTTTTCCGCGTACCACGCTCAAAGAACTACCCTATGAAGCCACTGTCGCCCGTCCCTATACGATTGATTGGTTGGGGGCGGAGTTTCGGATTACCCCGCTGCAAGTCTCGATTGTGGTGATTGCGTTTGCCCTGATGTTTCTGCTGCAATATTTGGTGGCCCGCACCAAAACGGGTAAGGCCATGCGTGTCGTCGCCTTTAACCAAAAAGTGGCAGGCCTCTTGAGCATTAGTGTCGGCGGCATTTTCCGGCTGACCTTTTTCCTCGCAGGGGCATTGGCTGGGGCAGCAGGCGTGTTGTATGCGCTGGCCTATCCCTCCCTCACCCCCTTCACCGGGGATGAAATGGCCCTCAAGGGATTGACCGTGATTGTCTTAGGTGGCTTGGGGAGTATACGTGGGGCGGTTTTGGGCGGATTGTTGGTGGCCGCCTTTGAAGTCTACGCCACCGCGATTGGCTATAGCTGGCTCAAGGATGCCCTGCCGTTTGTCGCTTTATTTCTGATTTTGTTGTTTCGACCTCAAGGTCTCTTGGGCGAAGCAACGGTCAAACGCGCTTAGGGGGGAATATGGGCTTTATTTCAGATACCCTCGCTTCGATTGGCCTCAACGAGTTTGTCATCACCTTAATGTTTGTGAATGCGATTCTTGCGATGAGCATCTATCTAACGCTCTATGGCGGGATGTTTTCGCTGGCAAATGCGGGATTTATGGCAATCGGCTCGTATGTCTCGGTCATCTTGACGCAGAATCATGACTGGCCTTTTCTCCCGGCAATTTTGGCGGGCATGGTCGCGGCTGGATTAATCGCTATTCCCATTGGCCTGCCTGTATTGCGCTTACGTGATATTTATTTGGCGATTGCCACCATCGGCTTTGTTGAGATCACCCGCATTATGATTCTCAACTTTGACAAAATCATTGCCGAAGCCTATACCCGCCTGCACATGGAATCCGAACCGCCCAAAATCACCAATGGGCCGCTAGGTATCACCGGGATTCCAGTAGAGACGAAGTTGGAATATCTAGTCGTGACGGTCATCATTCTCAGTTACTTTATGATACGAATGCACCGTTCGCGTTTTGGCCGAGCACTGGCGGCTATCCGTCAAGATGAAAATGTGGCGGCTAGTCAGGGCATCAACGTGGTTTACTATAAAAATGCCGCATTCATTCTTGGGGCGATGATGGCTGGTTTGGGGGGTGGTTTTAGCGGACACCTTTCACGCATTATCCAACCGGGTAGTTATGGCTTCGGGACGGCAGTAGATATTCTGGCCTATTCCGTTTTGGGTGGAATCTCCAGTTGGTATGGCCCAATTCTCGGTGGATTGGCCCTCACAGCCCTTCCTGAAGTGCTGCGTCCCCTTAAAGAATATACTGGCCTCATCAATGGCGTGGTGCTGCTCATTTTTATCGCCTATCTTCCCGGTGGCTTGGGTGATCCGGCCCTGTGGCGCAGCGTCCGTAGAAATATGAGTCGTATGGTTCATCTCATCAACAAAGGCAAGACCGCCGATGCTGGTGCTTAAACACATCTCTCGACAATTTGGCGGTTTGATGGCCCTACAAAATGTTGCCATGCACATCCCGGCGGGTCAAATTGTGGGCCTAATTGGGCCAAACGGCGCAGGTAAGACCACATTGATTAATTGCATGACGGGCCTCGATCATCCTACCGCTGGCGAAATCGAGTTTGGTGGTACGCCCATCCAAAAAAAACCTGCCCACCGGATTACTGCGCTCGGCATGGCCCGCACCTATCAGAATATTCGCTTGTTTGGCGAAATGACCGTCCTCGAAAATTTGGTGGTCGCCCAGCACGGTTTGGGGAAGGCTAACTTGATAGACTCGCTCATCCAGTCGCCCCGCCATCGCCGTGAAAATGAACGCCTGCGTGAAAATGGCCTACAGCTTTTGCGACGTTTTCATCTCGAACAAAATGCCGAAGTGTTGGCCGGAAATTTGCCCTATGGCGATCAGCGGCGCTTGGAAATGGCCCGCGCGTTGGCGACTAATCCAAAGTTAATCTTGCTGGATGAACCCACCGCAGGCATGAACCCCGTCGAAACCGCCGAATTAGGAGAGCAGATTCTACGCATGAAAGCCGAGGGCAAAACGCTGATGGTAGTGGAACACGATATGTCGCTCATTGCCCAAGTTTGTGATGAAATCTACGTGCTGAATTTCGGGCAAATCATCGCACATGGCACCCATCAAGAAATCAAAAATAATCCTGTGGTGGTTGAAGCCTATCTGGGTCAGGAGGAGGGGGAATGACCACACCACTCCTCGAGGTTAAAGAGTTAAATGTCAGTTATGGCGCGATTGTGGCCCTGCGCGGGATTTCGTTTAAGGTCGAGGCAGGACAGGTTGTCACCTTGATTGGGGCGAATGGAGCAGGTAAAAGCACAACCCTTAACGCGCTAAGTGGGATTGTCAAACGTCGTTCCGGGCAAATTGGGTTTGATGGACAGGACATCAGTGGGATGCGCCCTGACCGAGTGAGTCGTTTGGGGCTTGTCCAAGTACCAGAGGGTCGTCAAATCATCGCGCCAATGACCGTCCTCGAAAATTTGCAGATGGGTGCCTATAAACGGCGTGACCGCGAGGTTCAACACGACATCGAAGCTATTTTTGCCCGTTTCCCCCGTCTAAAAGAACGCCGCCGCCAAAAAGCCGGGTCGCTGAGTGGGGGCGAACAGCAAATGTTAGCCGTTGGGCGTGCGCTGATGATGCGTCCACGTTTGTTGATGCTAGATGAGCCGAGTATGGGACTTGCCCCGTTGTTGGTAAATGAGGTATTTCGCATTATTCAAGATATTAAGGCGCATGGCACGACGATTTTGCTGGTGGAGCAAAATGCGCGTAAGGCCTTGAAGGTTGCGGATTATGCCTATGTTTTGGAGCGGGGCACAATTTCACATCAAGGGCCAGCCGCCGAACTCCAAAATGACCCGCAGATTATTTCGGCGTACCTAGGCTAACGCTTCTAATAGAAATTTTATCTGGACAGTTGAGCTATTTTGGGCTATAGTTTAGTTGTGTATGAGATATGGCGACGTGGCCAAGTGGACAAGGCAAGGCTCTGCAAAAGCCTGATCATCGGTTCGATTCCGATCGTCGCCTCAGCTGCAAGACAAGCCTACTAATCGTGTTTGTCCGATAGTGGGCTTGTTTTGTATTGGAGTTATAACCAGAGATGATAGGCAGCCAAATCGGTTTGCTTCGTTTTGGCATGTCGTATTACCGCTTTTGCCTATTACGATTTCCCCGTCATCTCCTCAGATTTTGCGTTTGTTTTCTGTTTGGCTTCAATACCATTTTCAAAATGGTTTGCTGGTGACTATCATATACGTAATGTAAAAAAGGAAATTGCGTTTTATGGCAAATATTCAAAAACTGCGGGTCATCCCATTGGGTGGACTCGGCGAAGTCGGCAAAAACATGACGGCCTTCGAGTATAACAATGAGGTCATTATTGTAGATGCCGGACTTATGTTCCCCGAAAACGACATGCTCGGCATTGACTATATCATCCCCGATTTCAACTATCTCATTCAGAATCGTGACCGCCTCAAAATTCACGCCTTGCTGCTGACACATGGGCATGAAGATCATATTGGCGCGATCACCCACATTTTGCAAAAGATTCCTGTGCCCGTATATGGCACACCGCTGACGTGTGGTTTGGCGGGCATCAAACTCAAAAACGGGGGTATGAAAGACCACCCTATGCACGTCTTTAAGGCGGGTGAAACGCTGCAATTTGGCGTGTTTAAGGTCGAATCATTCCATGTCAGCCACAGCATCCCGGATTGCGTCGGCTTCGGCATCGAAACTCCGGTGGGTATGGTGGTGCATTCTGGCGACTATAAATTTGACCAAACGCCTGTAGACGGCTGGCCTACCGATTTCGCAAAAATGGCGCTACTTTCCGAAAAAGGCGTGTTGGCGCTCTTTGCCGACAGCACCAATTCGGAGCGTCCCGGTTGGACACCTTCCGAGAGCGTGATTGACGCCGCGTTTGACAGCGTTTTCCGTGAGGCGCGTGGTCGCATTATTGTAGCGACGTTTGCATCGCTCATTTCGCGTGTGCAGCAGGTGGCGACGGTAGCCGAATTCTATGGACGCAAAATTGCCATCGCGGGTCATTCGATGACGGAGAATGTCAAAATCGCCCGTCGCTTGGGGTATCTGCAAATTGCGGATGAGCAGTTGATCTCAATTGAAGAGAGTATGAAGCTACCACCCGAAGAAGTGGTAATTATGGCGACAGGCGCACAAGGTGAACCTACCGCCGTATTGAGTAGGTTGGCTTTTGGCAATCATCGCCAACTCGAAATAGTGCCGGGAGATACCGTTGTGATGTCGGCCCATCCCATCCCCGGCAACGAAGAAGTCGTATCACGTACCATGAATAAACTGCTGCAAAAAGGGGCGCATGTCATTTATGATCCCAAAGCGCAGGTGCATGTTTCTGGTCACGCCAGCCAAGAAGAAATGAAGTTGCTGATTAACCTGCTGCGTCCACGTTTCTTTGTGCCCATTCATGGGGAACTGCGTCAACTGCACGCCCATGCCGATATTGCCTACAGCCTCGGCATTCCAGCGGACAATATCGCCGTCGTGGAAAATGGCACGATTTTGGAGTTTACCAAGACTGAAATGAGCATTGGTGATCGCTACCCCGGCGGCTATATTTTTGTGGATGGGGCAGGTGTTGGTGATATTGGCCCGGCTGTAATGCGGGACCGCGAGGCGCTGGGGCAAGATGGCTTTGTGATGGTCACTGCACTGGTCAACAACCGCACAGGCGAGGTCATCAACGGCCCGGATATTACGTCACGCGGTTTTGTGTTCATGCAAGATTCCGATGAACTCTTTAATGGCGTGCGTGGATTGGTACGCCAACTGACCCGCGAATATAAGAATGGCAATCGTGAACAGGTCATTCAAGAAGCGGTGAAAAAACATCTGTATACCGAAACCAAACGCCGCCCGATGGTGTTTACTCAGATATACAACGTGTAACACGAAATTTGCCCGTACCCATCCTTTCAATTAATAATTGGGGGCGGTTTTTTGATAGCCGCCCTCATTTTATATTTACTCATCAAAAGGCTAAAAAATGCGCTATACCTTAATTGGCTATTTCACCAAAGATATTGCCCCAAATGTGCCGGAAGGTTATGTCTGGGGGGGTACAGTTACCTACAGTGGGCTTGTCGCTGCGGAATTGGGCGTGGATGTCACCGTGCTGACCATCGGCGAACCCCATCCCTCTCCAGCTGATCTTGACCCGCGTGTGAAATGGCATATCCATCCAACAGCCCAAACCACCACTTTTGATAATCAATATGACAAAGTGACCGGCAAGCGCCATCAATTGATGCCTGCCCGCGCCGGGGATATTCCGGTTGAGATGGTGCAAAAATTAGACCCGACCCAAGATATTGTGCATCTTGCCCCGCTAGGCAATGAAGTCAGCCCCGAAATCGCGGCCCAGTTCCTAAATGCGTGGGTGGTGGCAACACCGCAGGGGTGGATGCGCCAAGTGGATGAAAATTACCACGTCCACAAGGTCGCATGGCATGATGCTGATAAGATGCTGCCCTATCTGAAAGCCCTCTGTCTCAGTGAAGAGGATATTCACGGCGATATTGATACCGTGCGTTTATGGGCAGCAGCAGGCCCAACCGTCTTATATACACGCGGGCCGCAGGGGGCGATTTTGATGCACGGCGGACAGGAAATTTCCATCAAAGCGGCTCCGGCAGAAGTATCTGACCCAACAGGCGCGGGCGATGTCATCGCGGTGGCCTTTTTTGTCCGCTATTACGAGACAGGCGATCCGATTGAGGCGGCGATTTTTGGCACAGTGGCGGCGTCCATTATTATTGAGCATCAAGGGGTAAGCCATCTGCCCAGTTATGCCGAAATCGAAGCACGCCGCCAGCACTGGTCGCGTGAGGATGCGCTTGGTCTAAAATAAGTTTTTCGCGTACAGGGCAACATTTGATGTTCAAAAATGGTAATTTCCTAAACAGGAGAGTTATTTTATGCTACATCCGGTAGATTGGTTTAGCCGACCCTTTGATTTCAACTTACCTTTGTGGATGTACCCCAACATCATCGAGCGCCTGCGGGGAACACCAGCGCGTTTGGAAACCCGTGTAGCCGGACTTCCTAAAAATACTTTGACACGACGTTTAGGGGATCGCTGGTCAATTCAAGAAAACGCTGGGCACCTGCTTGACTTGGAGGAATTGTGGCTAGGGCGGGTGGAGGACTTTGAGCAAAAATTACCGAGATTACGTGCGGCTGACCTTGATAATCGCAAAACCTATGAGGCCGATCATAATGCGCAAAATCTCCCAACAATTTTGGCTAATTTTCGGGCACAGCGCCTCCAATTGGTACAGCGTTTAGAGAACGCCAATGAGGATTTTGTGAAACAATCCGCCCTCCATCCCCGCCTTGACGCGTCCATGCGGCTAATTGACCACGCCTATTTTGTCGCCGAACACGACGACCACCATCTAGCCGAGATTACGGCCCTCATCAAAATATTCATGCCTTAAGGAAAATAAAAATCGGCATGATATAGGTCTCATCATGCCGATCAAAGTACCGAGAGTGTCCGGTCTATTGATACCGTAGAATGTCCGAGACGGTTTCGCGTGCCGCCGCGATAGAAGGCCACGCACTGGCAATCGTAGCCAATACAATGATGCCGAATAATCCTTGTAGGGCGACGAGGATGGGGTATTCAAAGGTGAAAAAGTCCTCAAGTTCCAACGCGGTGTTGATGCCTATGCCGAGCAGGTAGCTTAATGGAAGCCCTATCAGCCACGCGATAATCGCCACGAGGATACCCTCGACGAGAAACTGCACCATAATCGTCGTTGATCTGGCACCCAGCGAACGCATCACCCCGATTTCTTTACGGCGTTCCAAGACTGCCATTGAGAGTGTTGCCAGTAGACCGATGGCCCCAACCATTGCCATCACGACTGAGGTCAGATTGAACACCATCCCAAAAGTAGAAACGAACTGCGAAATATCCTCTTCGTTTTGGGGCTGGTTGGCGTAGACAGCCTGAATACCATTTGCCGCTGCCACCGCTTTGATTTCGTCAATAATATCCGCCACTTCGTCCGCATCAGGATTGCCCTTGAGGTCAATATTAAAGACGCCGGGGGTTGGATTGCCCTCTGCATTGGTATAACCAGCGATGCGGGCAAGTTCCGACCACTCAAAAAAGATGGTATCAAAGGGCCAGCGATCAACCCCAATAACCTCATATTCATAGGTCTGTCCACCAATCGAAATGCGTACCGTATCACCTGCCTTTTTACCGATATTCTCTGCGACTGAGCGATTGAGGATGACACCTTTGCGGGTCGGGTCATCTTCCCAGCCCGTGCCACTGGTCAGACGGAAATGGATCAGGCCAGCCGTTGGGTCAACCCCGAACGCTTGTACTTGGTCGCCTGCGCTAAAGCTGTTTTCCGGAGCCGTATAGCCCTCTAGTCCAACGGATACCGAATAACCCGGCGTAATACTGGCAATGCTGTCCACGTTTTCCATCAAAATCTGTTGGACACGGGCCGGGTCTTCGGCTTTTTGGGTCGTCATCTGAATTTCGGTATCGAACGTATCAAAGATGGTTTCAATCGCTTCATCCAACGAGGCGAAAAGCGCTGTCACCCCCATAAACGCTGCTGAGGCTAAGGTCAGGGTGAGTACCGTCAGCACCAAACGGCGTTTTTTGGTATTGACGTTGTTAATGCCATGCTGGAAATTGAGCGGCATAGGCAACTTTCGCATGAGCCATAAAATGGCTGCCATCAACCCCCATATAACACCAAAAATAATCAACAGGGGAAACAAGACCAGCGCCAGCAAACCCACCCCGATTTTACTCGGCACGCTCATTTTGGTGCGTGTTCCGGTGGTAACACCGATGCCGAGGTCAGTCATAGCCTCCAAAATGGTGACCCGTGTGCCGTTGAAGACTGGAATCAGCGAGGCAAGTACCGGAATCAGCAGTCCAAGAATGACCCCAATTACTACCCCCGTCACCGAAACGTTGAACCCTTGAATGTATGTACCAGACAATGGGGCGATGGCCTGTGCCATAAATGAGGCGGCTGGAATCGCCAGCATCACTCCCAAAATCGTTCCCATTACCCCGTAAATGAACGCCTGCCCTGCATAAATGACAAAGTTGCCTGAACGGGACACGCCAAGCGATTTCATGACCCCAATTTGGCGCTTTTGTTCGACCACAATGGTATTGATGACATTGACCACCAAGAATGCTGATACGATCATCGCCAGTATCCCTAAAATATTGAGGATATTGGTGATCGTCGCAGTCCCCTCCACCAACACATTTTCTTCAGGGTCATCAATGAAGCTGAAAACGGTGATATAGGGTGTTTCGGATGCAATGACACTGATAAATTCGTTTAGGTCATCGCGTGCGGTTTCCACATCGGTATAACGCGCCGAGAACGAACTGAAACCGGGGAAGCCAACAATGGACTGGGCATCCGCATAAGTGGCATAGATATTGGTCACCGGGCGGGTTGCTGGGTTGGTCACATCAGTAGAGTGTGGAGTCATCGTCTGATAGGGCTGAAATACAATTCCGACAATGGTCCAAACCGTATCCTCTGACCCACGAAAAACGATTTGATCGCCAATTTCGGTTTTGTGTTTGTCAGCAAACCGCTGTTCTACCGCAATTTCGTGCTGCCCTTCTACCGGGAAACGCCCTTCTACCACGCGCGAAATTGGCTCTAGCTGCACTTCCTCAAAAGGCTTGCTAAAAGCAATAACTGATCCCGGCTCAAAATCATCATCGCCAAGCGAATGCCAGTCTATCGGATAGATGGCCTGTCCTTCGACCTGTTGCACGCCCGGTAGCGCCCGTAGACTGTCTATAAAGGCTTGATTGTCATCCAGTGAAAGCTGTCCTCCACTTGACACCACATAGACATGGGTCATCGCTATTTCATTTTCGTCGAGGTCTTCGTTCAACTGAGAAATCAAGAGATCACCCATTCCCGCAAGGGTGGTTACACCAAAGACACCAATCATAATACTGAGGACCACCAGTGCTGTACGCCCTTTGCGCGAAAGAATATCCCTAAAGATTTTCCGCAGATGGGTTTTGGACATCAGATTTCACTCCTTGCAAAGAATTTGCCGGGTTTTGTTGACCTACGATCTATGGACTTAGCGTCCTAGTCAAAAAGTGAGTGCAAATACTCCGGGTGATGCGGCCATGTCATTGGATGTTAATAAATACAAGGAAACCCTGAAGTTCGTGCAAACTTTCCATCCACCCATGCTGATGCAACCACCACACATCACTGTCATACGCAAAACTGCTAGGTAGAGTTTCACAGCGAACGAATGCTGTCGTAGGGCGGATGGGCTTATACAATTTTCGAAGTGTCAGCCGAGTTTAGTCTCCGCCAGCGAGTTCTTTAGGAGTGCCTTCCTGCCAAAAGGTAAAGAGACTACCCACTGACTGCCCAAGATGGTTGCAACGAATCCCTTCAGCCAAGACGGGGGCGATGGTTTCCACATGCAGCTTTTTAAGCTGATGGGCGCGGGGTGCATAGACCGTATCGGTGCAGACCACCTCGGTCACTATGTCTACCTCATTAATTTTCTGGACAGCGCTGCCCGAAAAGATGCCATGCGTGCAGGCAAGAAAGATTTCCTCGACGCCATAACGATCCCGCAGGGTCTCGGACATCTTAACCATTGTGCCGCCCGTCGCAATTTCATCATCAATAATGATGGCCTTGCGTCCAAACTGCCCACTCCACAGCACATCATCTACTTCGACTTCCGAATCGCCATGTCGTACCTTTGTCCCAATCGCCAGTGGCAGATTGAGTAGTTTGGCAAAACGTGCGGCATTTTTGGCATACCCTGTGTCGGGGGATACCAATACTGTCTCGCTCAGGTCACGGCGACGGAAATATTGCGACAAAATGTAGGTGCTGGTGAGATGGTCAAGCGGAATACTGAAAAATCCATGTACTTGACTGGCATGGAGCGCCATCGTAATCACCCGATCTGCCCCGGACTGTGTAATTAAATCGGCCACTAATCGGGCTGTGATGCAAATACGGGGGGCATCTTTTTTGTCGGAGCGGCTGTAGGAAAAATGAGGGATGACTGCTGTCACACGGCTGGCAGCGCCGGTTTTGGCGACATTCAACATCATCAACAACTGCATGAGGTGGTCTTGGGCGGGTTCAGAAAGTGACTGGATAATATAGACATCCTTGCCGCGTACACTTTCGCCCAGTTGAATCCACAAATTGTCATTGCTAAAGCGTTTGTAGTGGGTAGGTCGCAGTGGCACCCCCAGCAAACGGCAAATGTCTTCAGCCAGTGGGAGATTGGACTCCCCCGAAAAAATGAATAAGTCGTCCAGTGAGTCGCTACTCGTTAACACAGGTTGCCTCTTATGCTTGATGGTTGCCAGCGGGATCGAAATCTCAACTTTAAATATCCTTAATTGTCCCAAAGAACTAAAGCATTCGCAATGAAAAAAGAATAGGGTTTGATTTTTTAAACTGTTAAATGAACAAAAAGGGCAGGTTCATCACCCGCCCTGTTGGTTTTCCGGTCTAGGCCATATTGATGGAGTGGCCCAAAATGCCATGTGCCGCCTCTTTTAGCACTTCGCTTAATGTCGGGTGGGCATGAACATTTCGGCCAATTTCCTCGGCGGTCAATTCAGCGTAGTGGGCGAGGGTCAATTCTGGCAGCAGTTCAGTCACATCCGGGCCAATCAAGTGTGCCCCCAAAATTTCGCCATAGCGTTTATCGGAGATGAGTTTTATGAAGCCGATGTTTTCACCAAGTCCGTGTGCTTTGGCATTGGCTTGGAAGGGGAAACTGTACACAGTGATGTCATAGCCTTTTTCTTTCGCCTCCGCTTCAGTATAGCCAAAACTGGCAACCTGTGGCTGGCAGTAGGTGGCACGTGGCAACATAGCGTAATCCAGCGTAATCGTTTCGACCCCCGCGATGTTCTCGCAGCAGATCATCGCCATCGCTTCGGCCACATGCGCCAACATCAACTTGCCTGTTACGTCGCCAATCGCCCAAACGCCGGGGATATTGGTTGCCATGCGCTCGTCAATTTCAATCGCGCCACCTTTTTCTGAAACATTGAGGCCTTTAATATTCTCAAGGCCATAGCCTTTGGTGCGAGGTCGGAAACCAATGGATTGCAACACTTCTTCCGCTTCTAACACTTCCTGCTTGCCGTCAGGGGTGGTCACGGTGACACGCACCTTGTCGGGGAGTTCTTCGATTTTCTCGACCTTTGTCCCCGTCATGACCTTGACGCCCATTTTCTTATACTGCTTTTCGAGTTCGGTGGAGACATCCACATCTTCACGCGGCAGCATCCGGGGCATGAATTCAACCATTGTCACCTTGGTGCCATAGTTGTGCATGACATAGGCAAATTCACAGCCAATCGCACCCGCGCCCACTACAATCGCCGATTTGGGTAGGTGGTCGCGTTGAATCACCTCCAAATAAGTCAAAACGCGCTTGCTGACTTGGGTGTTGGGTAGCAGCATGGTTTCACTGCCCGCCGCGATAATCAGATTTTTGGTCTTGAGGGTTTCCGTGCCACCTGCATTGAGCGCGACTTCGATGGTGGATTTGTCTTTGATCGTCCCCCAGCCCTCGTAGGTGTCAATTTTGTTGGCTCGCATGAGGAATTGCACACCCTTGACCCGACCAGTGGCAACGCGGCGACTGCGGTCAAACGCGACTTTATAATCTACCTTGACCTCACCTTCATAGATAAAGCCAAATTCCTTCGCCCGATCTCGGACGATATGGGCCAATTCTGCATTACGGAGCAGGGCTTTGGACGGGATACACCCCACGTTTAAGCAGACCCCACCCCACCATTGTTTTTCGATGATGGCTGTTTTGAGGCCCAATTGAGTGGCCCGAATCGCTGCGGTATAGCCCCCCGGCCCCGCACCTAATACGATGACATCATATTCCTTTGCCATGCAATGTTCTCCTTGAAGCGTGTATGAAGCGATACACGCGCTTATTAACCCCTCTGAGTCAGACAGAACTGCAAGGCAAAATTATACTAGATGCGGGGGCGAAAAATCTAAATGAAATTACTCGTGATAATGTGCGTTATCAAGAGGTAATCATTTTAGATAGGAAAACTGATGATGGAACGTCATACTCTCATCATTCCTCATGGCGTTTTCAAAAACAATAAAAACAGACACCCCTATCTGCTAAAAAAAATTAAGTATATTGCTAAAACAATCCATGATTTTTAGAGATTTGGAAACCCTGCCTTAAAAAATAAAAATTGCACTTGTCCATTAAATATATGACGTGTTGTACTATGCCCCTCCTTGCCCCTTCGGTATGGTAAGAATATAGCTAGAGCCGAGAAAAGAGGCCGTTTAATGACCAAAGGAACTATAATTATTGACCAAGAACGATGCAAGGGTTGTAGTCTCTGCGTGACGGTCTGTCCCCAAGAAGTCATCGCCATGCAAGACAATCGCCTCAATATGAAGGGGTATCACCCAGCATCGCTCAATGAAACCGACACACAACTCTGTACAGGGTGCGGGGTATGCGCGGTGATCTGCCCGGATGTCTGCATTACCGTCTATCGTGAAGCGCCCGTCAAGGCGGCACGCGCTGCGGTTACCTGCTAACTGAAGGAATCCACAAATGGCAAAAGAAATGTTAAAGGGAAACATCGCCATAGCTGAGGCGGCTGTCCGTGCTGGCGTTGAAGCCTATTTCGGGTATCCCATTACCCCGCAGACCGAACTGCTCGAGCATATGTCTAGGCGGATGGTTGAACTCCAACGGGTCTTCTTGCAAGCCGAAAGCGAAGTGGCCGCAATCAACATGGTATATGGCGCGGCATGTACCGGTGTGCGCGTCATGACTTCTTCATCCAGCCCCGGTTTTAGTTTGATGCAAGAAGGGCTATCCTATATTGCAGGGTCGGACTTACCCTGCGTCGTGGTAGATGTGATGCGTGGAGGCCCGGGTTTGGGCAATATCCTCCCCTCGCAAGGCGATTATTTCCAAATCACGCGCTCGGCTGGACATGGGGATTATCACCCCATCGTATTAGCCCCATCGTCCGTGCAAGAGGCGATAGATTTAACGACACTGGCTTTTGACTTGGCCGACCAATATCGCCATATTGTTATTGTTGCGGCTGATGGCTTGATTGGTCAGATGATGGAACCTGCCGAACTTCCCCCCATGCAGTCTGTAAGGACGAACCGTCCCGATTGGGCTTTGACAGGGGCTGATGGTCGCCAACCCAATTCCATCGCCTCGTTCTATCTCAAGGCCGAAGAAGAGGAAGCATTTAATCAAAAGATTCAGAATCGCCTACATGAAATTCGGGATGCTGAACAGCGATTTATTGAATACTACACCGACGACTGCGAATTGTTGGTGGTGGGCTATGGCAGCGCCGGACGTATCGCGTTGAGTGCTGTCGAGACCGCTCGTGACAATGGGATGAAAGTTGGCCTTTTCCGTCCACTGACGTTGTGGCCTTTCCCTGAAAAACGCCTTTCTGAATTAACAGATATGGTCGGGGCCTGTTTGGTGGTCGAGATGAGCGCCGGGCAAATGATCGAAGATGTGCGATTGGCAACGGGTGGTCAAATCCCCGTCGGCTTCTATGGCCGGATGGGTGGCGTTATCCCCATGCCAGATGAAATTTTACAAGCGATTACCACACATTGTCGGCAGTTGAAACATTGTGAGGGGGCATTCACCCCATTGGAGAGAGTGAATTCATGATGACGACTACGCTTAATGAAACGAGTACGCTGGTTTATGAGCGCCCCCACAGCCTTGCCGCCTGCAATACCAATTATTGTCCCGGCTGTACACATGGGGTCGCGCATCGCTTATTGGCCGAAGCCATTGATGAATTAGGGCTGCGTGAAAGGACGATATTGGTTGCTCCGGTGGGCTGCTCGGTCTTTGCCTACAAATATTTCAACATGGATGGTTGCGAGGCCGCACATGGTCGCGCCCCAGCAATGGCAACAGGCGTCAAACGGGTGCAACCCGACAAGATGGTTATTACCTATCAGGGCGATGGTGATCTTGCCTCGATTGGTATGGCCGAGATTGTTCATGCTGCCGCGCGTGGTGAAAATATTACGACGATTTTTGTGAACAACGCGATTTATGGAATGACAGGCGGGCAGATGGCCCCCACATCACTCCCCGGTCAAAAAACGACTTCCTCCCCATTCGGACGGGATACCATTCTGACAGGTTATCCGGTGCGGATGAGTGAACTGCTCTCCACCCTCGACGGAGCAACCTATATTGTGCGCCGTTCGCTGCACGACATAGCGAATATCCGCAAAGCCAAAAAAGCCATTTTGACTGCTCTCAAAGTCCAGATGAATGGCATGGGTTTTAGCATGGTCGAACTGCTTTCAAGCTGCCCCACCAATTGGGGACTGGAACCCGTTGAGGCATTACATTGGATTGAGAACAACATGATTCCGGCTTTCCCGCTGGGAGATTATAAAGTGATTGAGGAGGTTCGGTCACTTTAAACTGGGTGGAGTTTAGGAGGCTATTGAATATGCAAACGGAATTTATTTTTGCCGGTTTTGGTGGGCAAGGGATTATGTTCGCCGGACAGGTTTTGGCCTACGCCGGGATGGACGCGGGTTTGGAATCTACATGGATTCCGTCCTATGGGCCAGAAATGCGCGGCGGCACAGCCAACTGCTGCGTAGTGTTGGCGGATCGCCCCATCGGTTCACCCGTCGTGCGCAATCCCCAAGTCGCAGTCGTATTTAACAACCCATCATTTGAAAAATATGAATCAAATGTCGCCACAGGTGGTTTATTGGTCTATAACTCGTCGCTGATTACGCTATCGCCAACCCGCGACACGGTTGAATTTCTACCCGTTCCGGCCAGTGCCATTGCAGATGAGTTAGGCAGTATGCGGCTAACCAACATGGTGATGCTTGGGGCGGCAATTTCATCTCGGCCTGTTCTCGCCCTAGAGGATATAAAACACGCTCTTGAAGAACATCTGCCAGCCCACCGACGCGATCTGCTCCAAGCCAACTTCAAGGCATTAGAGCGTGGGATGGAATGTGCTGTAAAACCCCTCCTCACACGATAATCTCAGATCATTAGGGTGGTTGATTGAAAAGCCACCCTATCTTTTTCCTATTATTCCCCCAATCCCCTTCACAAAAATTTCGCCTTAACCGAAAGGCAACTGTAAGTTTGCGGTTACATTCGTAAGCACGCCTGCAAGGGCCGTCCCCTATGATAAATGGCATAAAGGTTTGAAGGCCGAAAAAAATGTTTTCGGGGGATCAAGATCATGCAACTCTCACAAACGAAACGGGTATATAACAAAAACGCGGCGCAAAGCCAAATAAAAGCTGCTGCTGTTAATTTGCGGATACTGGCCTATTTCGTAATCAAACGCGCGATTGATGTTGTCGCTGCCAGTCTTGTCCTGCTCGTGCTCGGTATCCCGATGCTCATCATTGCCATGTTGATCGAAATCGAAACCCCCGGCTCGGCCATCTTTGCTCAAGAACGGGTCACTGCTCGTCGTCGTCGTATTGTGAATGGCAAGGCGGAGTTTGATGTAGTGACCTTCACCTGCTACAAGTTCCGCACCATGTACAAGGATGCCTCCAGCGAGATGCACCAAGCCTTCATGAAGGCCTTCATCAAAAATGATGCGGCGGCGATGGCGGCCATTAATGGTACGGAGAACGCTGAGATCAAGAAGATCATCAAAGACCCACGTGTCACCTTGATTGGCAAGTTCCTGCGCAAGACTTCTTTAGACGAACTGCCCCAATTCATCAACGTGCTCAAAGGCGAGATGACACTGGTTGGCCCCCGTCCCTGCATTCCTTACGAAGTGGAAGAGTATGAGGCATGGCACAAGCAACGGCTACAGGCGACAGGTGGAATCACCGGTCTGTGGCAGGTGAGTGCGCGGAGTGCGGCGGATTTTGATGGGATGTGCAAGCTGGACATTGAATACATCCAAAGCCAGTCGCTGATGACCGACCTCAAGCTGATTGTGAAGACCCCACTGGTGATGCTCTTCGGACGCGGCGGGTTCTGATTCCTCCATCCTTTCAATCACCTTTCAAACCTTGCAAGGGGGCAGGTCACCGAGACCTGCCCTCTCTTTTTTTGTTTTTAGGGGGAGCAAGGGTAGTTTTTGACCCACCCTTGCATGATGAACTATCCAACGGGGTGACGATAGTGGGTAATCGCCTGCATGTATTGGGCACGTTCAAAGGCTTCCGGATTGGCCGTGTTTTGCTGGCTCATGCTGCCACGCATTTGCTGAATGGATTTATATTCGTGAACTTCCATCCAATGCACCAAATCCGTTTCGATCTTTTGCAGGTGATTAATGCCGTTTTTCAAGAGGGCCGAAGCCATCATGGTGACGTTCGCGCCAGCCATAACCATCTTCAATACATCTTCGGCTTCATGAACACCGCCCGTTGCGGCAAGGTCGGCATCCACTCGTCCGTATAGGATGGCGATCCAGCGTAGAGGCAATCGAAGCGCCTGTGGGGTGCTTAACAACACATGTGGTTTGACTTCGAGGGCTTCAAGGTCAATATCGGGTTGATAGAAGCGGTTAAACAGCACCAGCCCATCGGCATATTCGCTCAAGCGCCGCGCCATGTACGCCATGTTGCTATAGAACGGGCTGAGTTTGATGGCAATCGGAATATTGAGCGCCGATTTGACCGCTTTCACCGTTTCGACGACCTGCTCTTCCACCTGTGCCCCCGTCATGTAGGGGTCAGTAGGGATGTAATACATATTCAGTTCAAGGGCATCGGCCCCGGCTTCCTGAATTTGTTTAGCATATTTCACCCATTTCCCGACGGTGATCCCGTTTAAACTGGCAATCACCGGAATATTCACAGCGGCTTTGGCTTTGCGGATATGCTCCAAATAGCCATCTGGCCC
This sequence comes from Anaerolineae bacterium, assembly GCA_019913005.1. Lineage (GTDB taxonomy): Bacteria > Chloroflexota > Anaerolineae > Aggregatilineales > J027 > CFX10. Next base: position 58,951 of record JAIOHL010000258.1, read on the forward strand.
CATGAAGTATTCTGCAGGACGCGGGAAATAGGAGAGGGCTTCGGAAAAACTCTCTGCGCCGTAGGTGAGGTGATGTTCCAGTGCGAACTGTTCCATGCGGAGTTGTTCTTCAAACAGGGAGTACATCACAACCGCGCTGGCTCCAGCAGCCTCCAATTTCTTGATGTTGTCAATCTTTTCCGACAGCGGCGAAGCTGAGGCGACCAGCGGTGAGCGCAGATTAAGCCCCAAGTAGGTGGTTTTTAGTTCGACCATGATTTAGTGACTCCCGTTTCCATTTTGACTGTAGTCGCGTGAGGCCAGATATTCGTACAAGGCCCAGCGTTGATGCACGTCTTCCTGTGCCAGTTCGAATAGCTGCCGTGCGACTTCTGGATTGCTCAATTCCAACATACGGAAGCGATTTTCCATATGGAGATATTCTTTGACGGGCACTTTGGGTGCGCGAGAATCGAGTACCAGTGGGTTCTCGTTGTTTAGGGCGCGTTCGGGGTTATAGCGATACAGCAACCATTGACCCGTATCTACCGCCGCCTTTTGATTCTTGAGGGCTGTACTCATTTCGATGCCATGCGCGATACAGTGACTGTAGGCGATAATCAACGATGGGCCATCATAGGCTTCGGCCTCAAGGAAGGCTTTGAGTGTTTGTTCATCCTTTGCGCCGAGGGCGACGCGGGCGACGTAAACACTGCCATAGCTCATCGCAATCATGCCGAGGTCTTTCTTGGCTCCCGGCTTACCACCGGATGCAAATTTCGCAACAGCACCGCGCGGGGTGGATTTGGACATCTGACCACCCGTGTTGGAGTATACTTCGGTATCTAAGACCAAGATATTGACGTTGCGTCCGCTGGCGAGAACATGGTCGAGGCCACCGAACCCGATGTCATAGGCCCAACCATCGCCGCCGACAATCCACACGTCTTTGCGAACCAGCATATCGGCGAGATCCAACAGGCGAGGCGCTTCAGGATTTCTCGCATTTTGCAACCGCTCTTTCAGCAGAGCTACATTCTGGCGTTGTTCGTAGATCGCCGCTTCATCACGTTGTGGGTTTTGCAGAATGGCGTTGACTAATTCATCACCGACCTCCGCTCCCATCTTTGCCACCAACTCGCGGGCATATTCAGTTTGTTTGTCGAGCGCCACGCGCATACCAAGACCAAATTCGGCATTATCTTCAAACAAGGAGTTAGACCACGCTGGCCCCCGGCCCTCACTATTGTGTGCCCAAGGCGTCGTGGGGAGATTGCCACCATAGATGGAGGAGCAGCCCGTTGCGTTGGCAACTACGGTGCGATCCCCAAACAACTGACTAATCAGTTTGAGATAGGGGGTTTCACCACAGCCAGAGCAAGCACCGGAGAATTCAAACAAGGGCTGTTGAATTTGCTGTTGGCGGATGCTGGAGACCTTGATGAGTCGCCGATCCAGTTCGGGAATGGTCAGGAAGTAGTCCCAATTCTTGCGTTCTTGTTCAAGAATGGGCGGTTGTGCCCCCATATTTAGGGCTTTGAGGCCTGCTGCCGACTTGTTCTTGGCTGGGCAGACATCCACGCAAATCTTACAACCCGTGCAGTCTTCGGGGGAGACCTGAATGTTATAGCTCATACCCGCAAATTCGTTGTCACGTGCGGGAACGGCTTTAAACATTTCTGGTGCTGCACCGGCTGTTGCTGGGTCAAATACCTTAATGCGTATAACCGCATGTGGGCAAACCATCGCGCATTTACCACATTGAATGCAGACTTCTGGGTCCCACACTGGAATTTCTTGGGCCAGATTGCGTTTTTCAAATTGGCTTGTGCCGCTTGGGAACGTCCCGTCAATCGGCATAGCGCTCACAGGAATATCATCACCACGACGGGCAATCATCGCCCCGATGACGTTTTGAACAAACTCTGGCGCCCCGACAGCTACGTTGCTCCGCAGGCCGATGCCACTGGTGATCTTGTTGGGGATTTGCACCTCAAACAGATTTTCAAGCGTGCGATCCACCGCGGCGAGGTTCACTTCGACAACATACTCGCCCTTCTTGGCATAGGTCTTTTCGATAGCATGTTTGATGGCTGCGATAGATTCATCACGGGGCAACACACCCGCCAGCGCGAAGAAACAGACCTGCATGACCGTGTTGATACGTCCCGGTAAGCCTGCTTCTTTGGCGACCTTGTTGGCGTCAATCACATACAGTTTGACACGCTTCTCGATCAGTTGGGTTTGCACCATCGTGGGCAGATGATCCCAAATTTCGTCCGGCCCCCAATAGGTATTCAGCAGGAACGTTCCGCCCGGCAGCATATCGGTTAGGATGTCATACTGCTCCAAGAAGTTGGGGTGATGGCAACCGATAAAGTTAGCCTTGCTGATAAGGTAAGTAGAGCGAATCGGGTTTGGCCCAAACCGCAGATGCGAGGTGGTCGTCGAACCAGATTTCTTGGAGTCGAGTACAAAATACCCCTGTGCATAAAAATCGGTATTTTCGCCGATAATCTTGATGGAGTTTTTGTTCGCGCCAACCGTACCGTCTGACCCCAAGCCATAAAACAACGCTCGCACAACAGAATCGGGTTCAATCGAGAATTCTTTGTCGTAATCAAGGCTGGTGAAGGTCACATCATCATTGATCCCAACGGTGAAATGATTCTTGGGCTTGGCCTGTTTGAGATTGTCAAAAACGGCCTTGACCATCGCTGGGGTGAACTCTTTCGAGGATAATCCATAACGCCCACCGACGATTTTGGGCATCGGGCCATTGACCCATTCTTCATGCAGGGCGTTTACACAGTCCAGATAGAGCGGTTCGCCCCCGCTACCGGGTTCTTTGGTGCGATCTAACACCGCAATGAATTTAACCGTCTTGGGCAGGGCTGCTACAAATCGCGGCATATCAAATGGGCGGTAGAGGCGCACTTTCAAAACGCCAACTTTTTCGCCCTTGGCTACCAGATAATCCACCGTTTCGTGAGTGGCTTCGGCACCCGACCCCATCAACACAATCACTCGTTCGGCGTCTGGCGCACCATGATAATCAAATAGGTGATATTGGCGTCCGGTCAGCTTGGCAAATTTGTCCATCGCATCTTGCACGATGTCTGGGCAGTTATCATAGAAGCTATTGACCGTTTCACGCCCCTGAAAATAGACATCCGGGTTGTGGGCCGTACCACGTACTACTGGTTTGTCGGGGGTGAGGGCGCGATCCCGGTGCTGGGTAATCAGTTCTTCATTAATCATCGCCTTCAAATCGTCATCACCCAGCAGTTCAATCTTGGCGATTTCGTGTGAAGTGCGGAAACCGTCAAAAAAGTGGAGGAACGGAATATGGGCGGTGAGTGTTGAGGCGTGGGCGATCAGTGCCATGTCATGCGCTTCTTGCACCGACGCGGAATTTAGCAGTGCCCACCCGGTCTGCCGTACCGCCATCACGTCACTGTGATCGCCAAAAATCGAAAGGGCCTGCGCCGCCAGCGAACGTGCTGCGATATGGAACACCGTTGCTGTTAATTCCCCCGCGATTTTGTACATATTTGGAATCATCAGAAGGAGACCTTGCGAGGCGGTAAATGTCGTCGCCAGCGCCCCGGCTTGTAACGCCCCGTGAATAGCTCCGGCTGCGCCCCCTTCGCTTTGCATTTCTACAACCTGTGGAATCGTACACCACAGATTTGGCTGTTGATGAGCAGCCCATTCATCTACCCATTCACCCATTGCTGAGGAGGGGGTGATGGGATAAATTGCAATTACTTCGCTTAACGCATAGGCTACGCGAGCAACTGCCTCATTCGCATCTAAAGTGCTGACCTGTCGTTCTGTCATTCTTATTTACTCCTGAAATTGCCCCAGATTGGATTAAGGAGCGGCGCTAGAAGGTAGCATGACATGAAAGGGGACAGTGGGACAGTGTAGGGTGTCATCAAGATAGGGTACTATTTTGCGTTATTCAGGAGACGACCTATATAAGATGAAACTTTCATTTATTGTTCTGACCTATAAACGCGGTGATTTGCTGCAAAAGTGCCTTGACTCGATTTACCAGCAGGAAAATTTGCCGCGCCCCTACGAAATTATTGTGGTGGATAATGGAGGTGACGCGGTAATCCTCCCTCCATCTGATTCCTCTATTCAAATTCGCCTAGAGCGACCCACACAGAATTTGCGCGTGGTAGGGGGTCGAAATCGTGGCGTTGAGTTAGCTCAGGGGGAAATATTGGTGTTCATTGATGATGATGCTGTGTGGCACGAGTTGAATGATGTCACACGGATTCTTCAATTAATGGATGCTAATCCGAAATATGGTGCTATTGCAATGCACAGCCTCCATCCGGGAACGGATCAACCCATCATGGATGAATTTCCTCACCCTAATAAAACCGCTTTGCTTAATGCCAGCACCCCTACCGAAACCCCTTATTTTTATGGTTATGGTCATGCTTTGCGAGCCGATGTACTGAAAATCACGGGCGCTTATCCGGAAAGATTTGGGTCATACGCCGAGGAAGTGGATTTAAGTCTGCGGATTATCGAGGCTGGTTATACGATTGTGTATGATCCGCAACTGGCGGTCTATCACCACAGATCGAATTTAGGGCGACCTGTGCAGGGTGAACATTTTTGGCGGGTCAATACCCTCAATAAATCACGGGTGGCATGGCGTTTGCTGCCCATGCCCTATCCGCTCACAACAATCGCAGCGTGGAGCTTCCGAACCCTCTATAAAACTAAGAAACCCGGCATTGTTTGGAGTGTGTGGCGAGAGGTATGGCACGAGCGTAAATTATTGCGCCAAGAACGTACACCGATTCGCCGTGAGACGGTACGTTATCTAAAAAGCATTGGGGCACGCCTGTTATATTAGTTGTCCCTATCTGCGCTATACTGAAACCCTAGATAATTTTTTGAAATTTTTCTAAAGAGGATGGGTTTATGTCATCTTTACAACCACAACGCACGATTGATGAACTTAAAGAACTTCGGGCGCTGACCGGCGATGCCGATGGAGCACAGCGAGTCGCGTGGACGGATACATGGGCGACGGCCCGTGCATGGATGAAAGAAAAATTGGCGGGTTTACCAGTTGAATACGAAATAGATGAGGCCGGGAATGTTTGGGTAACGCTGCGCGGCAAATCAGATCGTGAGATGCTTATCGGCGGACATATGGATTCTGTCCCCAATGGTGGCTGGCTCGATGGGTGCTTAAATGTGATGGCAGGTTTGGAAGTGCTGCGCCGTATCGCCTCCGAAGGTATACCGCCTGTCACCGTCCGTTTGGTAGATTGGGCCGATGAAGAAGGCGCACGTTTTGGGCGTAGTCTATTTGGTTCTAGCGCCTGTTCCGGCACAATGAACCCTGATGATTTGCGCGGCCTCGTAGATAAACAGGGCATCAAGTTAGTGGATGCTATCGCCAATTTTGGCGTCAATCTGGATACCGCCAAGCAGTCACACAAGCAGTTAAAAAACGCGGCGGCCTATCTCGAACTCCATATTGAACAAGGCCCAGTTTTGGAAAGTAAGAATTTGCCATTGGGGGTGGTCTTGGGGACATTCGGCGTTGAGCGTCATGCCATTCGCTTTATCGGACAATCGGCCCACGCAGGTTCGACTCCCATGAATCAACGTCGGGACGCATTTGGGGCCGCCGCCAAACTCGGCCTCGAAATCCGTGAAATCGCCAAACGGAATGGTGGGGTTTGCACCGTTGGCAGTGTCGTTACCAAACCCGGTATCGTGACGGCTGTCGTGGGGCAGTGCGACATCACGCTCGATCAGCGCCATATGGATGCGGCGGCGTTGGCCCGGATGTTGCAAGAAGCCAAAGACGCCAGCGAACGTTTTGCCAAAGAAGAAAACGTTAGCGTGGAATGGAATCGTATCTGGCAAATTCATCCGATTCTGTTTAATCCCGACCTGATTGAACTATGTGATGAGTCCATCCGTGAAACGTGCGGGGTGGTACATCGTCTCCCCAGCGGCCCTTTGCATGACGCGGCGGAGGTGGCGCGGGCCGGGGTTCCGACCATTATGCTGTTTGTGCAAAGCCTGCGCGGTCTGTCGCACGCCAAAGAAGAAGATACTAAAGAGGAACATTTGGCATTATGCGTCGAGGCGTTAGATCGTTTGGCGTCCAAGACGATGAAGTGGATTCAATCCAAAAACTAGCATGGCGAATTCGGTATGAGGCAGGTTTATTCGCCTGCCTCTAGCTATCACAGCAAGGGAAATTTGCAATTTTTGTAGGATTCGTTTAAATATTTATTACCCATTATCTTAAGGCGCTACGTGAAAGGAGCAAGACGCGACATTTGTTGCGTCAAAATATATGAAAAAGAGATTTTTTTGGCTTTTAGTAGTGGTTTTGCTGGCATCGTTGCCATTAGGAACCGTTTACAGCGGTAATAAAGTCCCCTCCAATCAATTCTCCAACCGCCAAGATGCTGAAGGCGAAGTCTCGATTGTGGCATGGGCAGGTTACATTGAAAGTGGTGAAACTGATCCTGCCTATGACTGGGTGACAGAATTTGAAGCCGCCACTGGTTGCAGTGTCAAAGTCAAAGTCGCGGCTACCTCCGATGAAATGGTCGCCTTGATGAACGAAGGCGGCTTTGATCTCGTGACCGCCTCTGGTGATGCCAGCCTACGTTTGGTGGCGGGTAATCGTGTTCAGGAAGTGGACATCACGCGCATCCCAAGCTGGGACACCATTGATGACCGCCTCAAGGAAGCCCCTTGGCATTTTGTAGATGGCAAACACTACGGTGTGCCCTATCAATGGGGTGCCAATGTCCTGATGTACAATACCGAGGTTTTCCCGGAACCCCCCACCAGTTGGAATGTCGTTTTTGAAGAGATGGAACTCCCCGATGGCGATTCCAATGCGGGGCGTGTCGAAGCCTATGACGGCCCAATCTACATTGCTGACGCCGCCCTCTACTTAATGGTCCATAATCCTGATTTGGGAATTACCGACCCCTACTCACTGGATCGTGATCAATTTAATGCCGCGCTAGATTTGCTGCGTCAACAGCACGAACTCGTCTTCCGTTATTGGCATGACGTGGTCATTCAAATGGACGACTTCACCAATGAAGGTGTGGTGGCCTCTAGCTCTTGGCCGTTCCAAGTGAATCTTCTCAAAGCGGGTGGCGCACCGATTGACAGTGTTGTTCCCGAAGAAGGGGCGACGGGCTGGGCGGATACGACTATGATGGCGAGTGATGCTCCCCATCCCAATTGCGCCTACCTGTGGTTGGAGCACTCGCTCAATCCCAAACTGCAAGGCGATCTGGCAGCTTGGTTCGGTTCAGTGCCTGCCGTACCTGCTGCCTGCGAAGGCAATGAACTGTTAGGCGAAGATGGCTGCACCATCAACGGTTTCGAGAACTTCGACAAGATTTATTTCTGGCGCACCCCCACCGAAGATTGCGGGGATGATCGCGGTGAGGTCTGTGTTCCCTACTATGAATGGGTCACCAATTATATCGGGGTATTGGGTGGTCGTTAAACCCTCCATCGTCTGAATTTAGTTAATAGGGACGCCTGCAAAATCATCGCATGGTGTCCCTATTTTTAAGTGCAACCATTTAAAGGATTTTTGAGATGCAAAAACATAAACTCTGGATTAATGGTCAGTGGGTAGATGGCAGCGGCGGGACGATGCCCATTGAAGACCCGGCGACGGGCAACAAAATCGCCGAAGTGGTAGATGCCAATCGCGCCGATGTAGATCGTGCGGTCAAAGCCGCCCATCAAGCCTTTTATGATGGCCGCTGGTCAAAGAAGACCCCCGCCGAACGTTCCTATGCCCTATGGAAACTGGCGGATTTATTGCAAGACCATATCGAAGAATTTGCGCGGGTCGAATCCGAAAACACGGGCAAGCCCTATGCGATGGTTAGCTTGGGTGGTGATTTGCCCTTTGCGATTGATAACCTGCGCTTTTTTGCCGCCGCTGCTCGTGACACACACGGCAATCATGCGGGGGAATATATGAGCGGCCTGACCTCCATTTTCCGCCGCGAACCCGTCGGTGTGGTCGGCCAAATTGCCCCTTGGAATTATCCGGTCATGATGGCGGTGTGGAAGATTGGCCCTGCACTGGCGGCTGGTTGCACGATTGTTCTGAAACCTGCCCCCGGTACACCGTTGACCACTTTGATGTTAGGCGAATTAATTGCCGAAGCGGGTATTCCCGACGGTGTGGTCAATATTGTCTCTGGTGGCAACGATACCGGGCAGGCGATTGTTGAACATCCCGATATTCGTATGGTGAGCCTCACTGGGTCAACCGCAACAGGCAAAAAGATTATGCGTACCGCCGCCGATACCCTTAAGCGGGTTCATTTGGAATTAGGGGGCAAAGCGCCGTTTATCGTGTTTGATGACGCCGATGTGGAAACCGTCGCCGCCATTGCCTCTATGACTGCGACTATCAACACTGGGCAAGACTGCACTGCTGCCACCCGCCTCTATGTCGAATCCAGCCGGGTTGAGCAGGTGAAAGAAGCGGTGGTCGAAGCGATGCGGGGCGTCAAAGTGGGCCTGCCCTTTGAGGACGGTGTGCAGATGGGGCCGCTCATTTCGGGTGTACAGCGCGAACGGGTTATAGGCTATGTAGATCGGGCGCGGGCCAATGGTGCCAAAGTGTTGTTGGGTGGGGCTGTTCCGAAAGATGCGCCGGGAAGTGGCTATTATTATGCGCCAACCGTCATCAGCGACGCCGATCAAAAATCTGAAATCATCCAAAGTGAAGTATTTGGGCCAGTGCTGACCGTCAATACTTTTAGGACTGAAGAAGAAGCGCTCTATTTGGGCAATGATGTGCTATATGGCTTGGCTGCGTCAGTTTGGACACGCGATATTGGTCGAGCTATGCGCCTATCCCGTGATTTGGAGTTTGGCACGGTTTGGATTAACGACCATATTCCGCTAACGTCTGAAACCCCACACGGCGGTTTCAAGCAGTCTGGTTTTGGGAAAGACCTCTCGGCTGAAGCAGTGGGCGACTATCAGATTACCAAGCATGTCATGATTAAGAACGCCTAACCGGAACGAGAGTGCTTTATGACAGAAAGTGATCCCCGGCAGGTTGCCATTCGATTTACCGATGTAGCCCGCCATTTTGGGAATGTGAAAGCGGTAGATCACGTCTCGCTGGATATCTATGATGGTGAATTCTTTTCCCTGCTCGGCCCGTCTGGGTCAGGGAAAACGACTTGCCTGCGGATGATTGCGGGTTTTGAATCGCCTTCATCCGGCAGCATCCAGCTATACGGTGAAGAAGTCTCCAAGATGCCGCCCTATGAGCGCGATGTCAACACGGTTTTCCAAGATTATGCGCTATTCCCGCATATGAATGTCCAGAAGAATATCGCCTATGGGTTGATGGTCAAACGAGTGCCGCGCAAAGAACGCGAACGGCGCGTCAACGAAATATTAGATATGGTGCAGCTAACCACGCTAGGCAAGCGTAAACCCTCGCAGCTTTCCGGTGGTCAGCGTCAGCGGGTGGCGTTGGCGCGGGCATTGGTCAATCATCCCCGTGTACTGCTGCTGGATGAGCCATTGGGGGCGCTTGATCTCAAACTCCGCCAGCAGATGCAAATTGAACTCAAGGCCATTCAGCAGCGGGTCGGCATCACATTTATATATGTGACCCACGACCAAGAAGAAGCCCTGACCATGAGTGATCGTTTGGCGGTGTTTAATCACGGCAAGATTGAACAAGTGGGCACGCCTGCCGAAGTCTATGAACGCCCTGCCACCAGTTTTGTCGCTAGTTTCGTCGGGGTCTCGAATTTTGTCGAGTCGGATCAGGCCTTTAAGATTACGGGCGAAGGCAAATCTTTTACCCTCCGACCCGAAAAAATCCGCCTGACCACGCCCGATAGCGCTACCCCCGGCGATTGTTATGGACTGAATGGCACAATTCGGGATGTGATCTATTTGGGAATGTATACCCGCTATCTGGTGGATACCGAAGCAGGCATAGATTTGACGGTGGTAGTGCAGAATTTGGAATCTACCTCATCGGATGTGTTCGCCGCACGGAAACGCCCCGTTAAGGTGCTATGGCAAAAAGTGCATAATCGGGTTGTGGAGGAATAGGCCATGTCAACTGATCCGGCTGTCCCAGCGACAAACCCGCCATTGAGGTCGAAATCTCCAATTCGACTGATTTCCAATTTCCTCTATCGTCACTCGTGCCTTGCGACTGCCTTACTACTGCTGCTGCCAATGCTGTGGTTGGTGGTGATTTATCTCGGCTCACTTGGCACAATGATGCTCCAAAGTTTTTATACCTATAATCGTAATACTGCACAGATCATTGAAGAATTTTCGTTGGAGGCTTATAAAGAAGCCTTCACCGACCCCAATTTGTCGCCACCCAATAAAGACGCGATTAAACGCACCGTTCGTATGGCCGCCGCCGTGACTATCGCTGCTGCCATCCTTGCGTTTCCATTGGCCTATTATATGGCGCGATATGCTGGCCCCAAGATGAAAGGCGCGTTGTATTTGGGGGTCATGCTGCCCCTGTGGTCGAGCTATCTGGTGCGGGTCTATGCGTGGAAACTCATCCTCGCCAAAGATGGGGTGATGACATGGTTCCTCGAAAAACTAGGGCTGATGCCCGTTTTGGATTGGCTGTTAGACATTGAAGGCATCGGTGGAAATTCGTTATCCACCTCCTATATTGGCGTGTTTTTGGTTTTCTTGTATGTGTGGATGCCCTACATGGTGCTGCCGATCAATGCCGCCCTTGAACGTGTGCCAAAATCATTGACGGAGGCTTCTAGCGATTTGGGGGCACGCCCTTGGTATACCTTTTTGCGGGTCATTTTACCGCTGTCGTTTCCGGGGGTGGTTGCTGGGTCAATTTTTACATTCTCCCTAACCCTCGGTGACTATATCATTCCCAGCGTAATTGGCACATCCAGTTATTTCCTCGGCACGTTGGTTTTTACCCATCGCGGCACGGTAGGGAACTGGCCTCTGGCGGCGGTGCTGACCCTTGTGCCAGTGGTTATTATGATGGTCTATCTGTCCGTAGCCAAGAGATTAGGAGCGTTCGATGCGCTCTAACAACCTAGCTTTTTTACGAAACCCGTTCGCTCAGAGGGCAGGTCGTTCGCCGCTTTTTTTGAAAGTTGCCACCTTTGCGGCCCTGCTGTTTTTGCATTTCCCCATCGGGATTATCGTGCTGTATGCCTTTACAACAGAAGAACGTACCTATAAATTTCCCCCACCGGGACTGACCACTGAATGGTTCAAGGTGGCCTATGAACGCCAAGATTTTTGGGATGCACTAATCCTATCGGTCAAAGTAGCAGCGGCTTCTTCCGGCATCGCACTGGTTTTGGGGACATTGTGCGCGGCGGGGGTCTATCGCAGTCGGTTTTTTGGCAAAGATGTCATTTCGCTGCTGGTGGTACTGCCTATCGCGCTTCCCGGTATTGTGACGGCTATTGCGCTCCGTTCTGCCGTGCGTACCATCCACATCGAATATGGCTTCTTGACCATCGTCATCGGTCACGCCACATTCTGTATCGTGATTGTCTATAACAATGTCATCGCGCGATTTCGCCGCACCGCGCATTCGCAAATTGAGGCGTCAATGGATTTGGGTGCATCCGTGTTCCAAACGTTTCGATTTGTCGTGCTGCCGCATATTGCCAGCGCATTATTGGCAGGTGGGATGCTGGCGTTTGCCCTATCGTTCGACGAAATTGTGGTCACGAACTTCACGGCTGGCGATGACCAAACGACCCTACCCATCTGGATTTATACCCAGTTGTTCCGCCCACGTGATCGCCCAGTAACGAATGTGGCGGCAGTTTTTGTCATTACCGTGACCTTTATCCCCATTTTGCTGGCCTATCGTATGACCCGTGAGGCCGAACACTAGCCGCATCCTACACTTGAGTGCTTAAACTGCCGTACTTGAGTCATCGCATTCCATTTCCCATTCGAGTTACTGTCAGGAAAAAGGAGTGTGATGACTCATGAGTAATTTGACTATTGTCGAGACCATTCTGCGTGACCGGGGGCGATTTTTTGCTGAAATCCGCGAGGGGAGAACCATCTCCTCCAAAATTCAGGCGATGCTGCTGTCGTGTTTTGTGTTTTTGGCCGCCTATGGCTTTGTGATGGGGGCCTCGCATAGCATTCCACAAGCCCTCTCGGCGATGCTGAAACTCCCTATCCTCTTTCTGCTCACTTTAGCTATTTGTGCCCCATCGCTTCATTTTTTCAATATCCTCTTTGGCTCCAAACAGACCATTTTGCAGACCATCGCTCTTATTCTGACGGCCATTTCCACCTCTTCCGTGCTATTGTTTAGCCTTGCCCCCATTACGCTGTTTTTCCTGCTGACCAACAGCGGTTATCAGTTTTATAAACTGCTGAATGTGGTGTTTTTTGTGATCGCAGGGTCATTGGGGGCGGTCTTTCTCCGACAGGGAATGCACGTTGTTACCGAGTTGGAGGGCGACGAAGGCATCCAAACACGCCGCATGATCTTTTATCTGTGGGTGCTGGTCTATGGGTTTGTGGGGAGTCAGATGGCGTGGACGATAAGTCCTTTTATGGGGAATCCGAATGACTCCTTTATGCTGATGAAACCTCTGGGTGGCAATGTCTATGCCGATATTTTTGAGGCGCTTCAAGAGTTGCTTGAATCCTAAAACCGGGTTGTCTTGCACGTGGAGGACTCTGTACAATGGGGCCTATGTCGCCCTCGAAACGTATTCGCCCCATTGGACAACCCACTCGTGGCAAGACCGCTCTCAATCGTCTGCGTCAAGTGGATGTCTATATCGCCCTAACTCGTTCCGCATATCTGACCGGTCCATCCCCGTTGGTGGTAGATGTCGGCTATGGGGCGCAAGCATGGACAGCCATTGAAATGTGGGAGCGCTGGCTGCCTTTTAATCCCAATTTACGCCTTTTAGGGCTTGAGATTGACCCCGAACGGGTGGCAGCGGCGCAACCCTATTCCCAACCCGGTATCCTTGATTTTCGTCTAGGCGGGTTTAATCTAACCGATGTGTTGGGTAGTGAAAAGGCAACGATCATTCGCGCCTATAATGTGCTGCGCCAATATGAGGAAGAGGCCGTTACCGATGCACTTTACAAAATGGCGCAGGGGTTAGCCAGCGGAGGGATATTGATTGAAGGCACTTCTACCCCCAGTGGCAATATCGTCGCGTTTGATGTGTATGAAAAAGTGTCCAATGATGCACTGGTGCATCGAGAATTGGTATTCGGAACGAACTTTCGCCAGTTGGTCACACCTGTGCATTTTCAAGCCATTTTGCCCAAGCGCCTAATTCACCATATGCAAGATGAAGGCCCCGCTGGTTTTTTTGAGGCGTGGCAGCAAGCCCTTGTCTTGGCAAAAGGTATGGGCCAAACCGGACAACGCCAACAATGGCAGTTAGCCGCGCATTTTTTACACCAGCGGTTTGGCTATCCCGTTGAAACTCGTCGGCGTATCTTGCGACGGGGATATATGGGTATACAAGCCAGTCTATGGCCCTAAGCTGAATAGTATAAACGCACTTCAAGAGCAATCTACCTAGCGAGGTTGACTCTTTTTGATGACTTCTATAACTTGCAAAAGCAAGGTAGTCGCGTTAGAAAAGAAAAGAGTCGGCTGATTTGTGGAAGTTTTCAAATATTCAATTCAGATTTGAGGAGATGATTTGATGTCAAAATCTAAATACCTAGTAGTCCTCCTGTTGGGCGCACTAGTGATTTCTGGCGTATCGCTTTCTTCCATTTCTACCCCGGCCAAAGCCCAAGATAGCGGCGAAGCGGTTATTACCCCTGTCGCCTGTGCTGAACCCGGCGAACTCACCATGTGGGTGTGGGATGAAAACTGGGGCAAGATTATCGGCGATTCGATAAGTGTGTGGGAAGAAACCTATTGTCCCGGCGCAGAAGTTGATCTACAGGTGGTACCTTGGGGTGAATATTGGGACGTGCTAACCGCCAATGCTCCTACTGGTGAACTGCCCGATGTTTTTAACATGGCCCAAGACCGCTTCTATTTTTACGCCAAGAATGATGTATTACTCAATCTGCAACCCTATTGGGATGCCGCAGAGGTAGATACGACGGTGTGGGGCACAGGTTTGGTTGATCCCTATCGCTGGGGTGACAATGGTGATTTATATGCTGGCCCCGTCAACTGGGACACGGTTGCCGTTTTCTACAACAAGGATATGTTTGAGGCCGCTGGTTTGGAACTGCCCACTGCCGATTGGACATGGGATGATTTTGCTGAAGCCGCCCGCGCCCTGACGAACCCCGATGAAGACGTGTATGGCGCTGCGGTCTACATGGAATACCAAGCAGGTTATCCCAATTGGATCGCCGCAACAGGAACAACCCCAGATGTTGAAGCAGGCCAAACGCGCTGCACCTTGCAAGATGAGGGCAGTGTCGAGGCGCTCAATTTCCTCAAGGGCCTCTATGATGAAGGGGTAATGCCAAGTGTTTCCATTGTCGGCGGTAGCTCGGCGGATGACGTGTTCAATTATTGGGCTTCGGGTCGCGTTGCCATGATTACCGGTGGCTCGTGGAAACTGCCAGATGCGCTGAAGATTGAAGACTTTGGTTGGGACGTGGTACAACTACCCAAGCACCCCGAAACAGGCCGCAGCCGTTCCATTTTGCACGCGGTTGGGTATGTCGCCAATCGTCAGACCGCCAATCCCGATTTGGCCGCTAACTTGATTCTATATCTGGTCAGCGATGAAGGTCAGAAATTCTTTGCCGAAGCGGGCGGTGTCGCGCCAGCCAATCCCAGCCCTGAATTGCAGCAAATGTGGATTGACTCCTTTGGCGACACCGACGTTAACGTACACACATTTGTAGATGCTACTGTTGATTCGCAGGGTGTCACCGTTTTTGGTGAAATTTGGGACGCGATCAATACCGAAATCGTCCTCAATATTTTTGATTTGGGCCTAAGTGTTGAAGAGGCCACCCAACTGGCGTGCGAATTCATTGACACGCAGCTACCCGAATAACCTTTCGTAACGCAGCCATTGGCGAGGGGACAGTGGTTACACCGTCCCCTTTATCATCCTATCAAGCTATGTCATCACTTCTCAATCTTTTTGGTAAGACCCCGCTGACCCGCCGCCGTGCGCTGTGGGGCCTGCTGCTGATTGCGCCTAATACCATCGGCCTCTTTCTATTTTTTGGCTGGCCGATTCTGCAATCCTTCCGCATTTCCTTTTATGAGTGGAACGCCTTCAATACGCCCCGTTTTGTGGATATTGAAAATTTCCAGCGGCTCTATGACGACCCCATGTTCCGTAAAGCTCTCACCAATACGCTCAAATTGGTCGGTTTTGTCGTGCCGTTGGAGATGGGGCTGTCATTGAGTCTCGCGCTTTTGCTGAATCAGCGATTGCGTGGACGTATCCTTTTCCGCACCATTTATTTTTTACCAGTCGTGACCTCTACCGTTGCCGCTTCGATTGTGTGGACATTTGTGTTTCAGCGGCGCTATGGTTTGATGGCAGCCGCACTGGAGCCGTTCGGGTACGGCGATCTTAACTGGTTGGTAGACCCAGATTTAGTGCTTTTCCCAATCGTAGTCGTCACGGTTTGGCAGCGCATTGGTTTTGATATGGTGCTGTTCTTGGCGGGTCTACAAAATGTACCGCGTGTGCTGCATGAAGCTGCCATGATTGATGGGGCGAATCGTTGGCAGCGTTTCAGGCATGTTACCCTGCCTATGCTTTCGCCGACCACCTTCTTGATTTTGACATTGGCAACGATTAGCAGTTTCCAGATTTTCGATCAGGTCTATATCATGACCTCCCGCACCATTCGCGGAGGGGTTGGAGGAAGTGCCCGCACCTTGTCGCTCTATTTATATGAAAGCGGTTTCGGGCAAAGTTCTGATTATGGCTATGCTTCTGCGATTGCCTTTATCCTATTTATGATTATTTTGGGTATCACTGTTTTGCAGTTGATTGCCCAACGCCGCTGGGTGTATTACGAAACGGAGTCGGGATAATCATGTCCAAAGCTGCCCGCGATATTCCCCCTTCGTATGAACGGGTTCCGATTCCGCTCCAAATGATAAGTTACGTACTTTTGTTCTTGGGGGCGGCCATTATGCTGCTGCCGTTTGTGTGGATGGTCTCGACGGCCTGTAAACCACCTCAAGAACTGACGCACATTCCCGTGACCTTCATCCCCGAAAATCAAGTCTGTCGCGCGAACTTAGATGGGCTGTATGATCGGGTGCCGCTGTTTAACCGATACCTGCTCAATTCGGCGCTGACGACAGCCGGACGCACACTCGGTCAATTGGTCACGTGTTCACTGGCGGCCTATGGGTTTGCACGGTTTAAGTTTCCGGGCCGAAATATCCTATTCGCGCTGTGTTTGGCCCTGTTGATGGTGCCCCTACAGGCGTTCATCATCCAAGAATTTATTTTGATTAATGACTTGGGGTGGCGTGACACTTTCTATGCCTTGATTGTGCCGGGGACGTTTAGCGCGTTTGCTCTATTTTTGCTGCGTCAAGCCTTTCTGCAAATTCCCATTGAGCTTGAAGAAGCGGCTATGATTGATGGAGCCAACCCGTTGCAAATTTTGATTTACATTACCTTACCACTTTCTGTGCCAGCATTAGCCGCGTTCGGGGTGATTACCGTGCAGGCGGCATGGAACGATTTCCTGTGGCCGTTGATTGTCTCCTATTCCCCCGAAACGCGCGTACTGCCCGTCGGGTTAAGTTTTTTGATCGGACAGCGCAACACCCCCTTTAACCTTTTGATGATGGGGTCGTTTTTGGGCACACTACCGATGTTGATTTTGTTTATCTTGCTGCAACGCTATTTCATTGAGGGAATTTCGATGTCAGGGGTGAAGCGATGAAATTGGCCTTGATTGGTGGGGGGGGCGTCCGTGCGCCCGAATTTGTGCGTGGGGCGTTGGCTTTTGCCGCCAATTTGGATTTACAAGAACTGTGGCTGATGGATATTCAAGCTGAACGATTGAACATCATCGCTCCCTTGTGCCAAGAAGTGGCTGGTAGTCATTTTCGGGTCATCGCTACCCAAAATTTGGACGAGGCCCTGCGCGGGGCATCCATGATTGTGACCACCATTCGAGCCGGATTGGAACAGGGGCGGGTACTGGATGAGCGGATCGCCCTTAAACATAATGTGATTGGGCAGGAAACAACCGGGCCGGGTGGTTTTGCGATGGCGATGCGGAGCGTTCCTGCGCTGATGGATGTTGCCGCACGCGCTGAAGTATTAGCCCCAACCGCGTGGACATTCAATTTTACCAATCCGGCGGGGCTGGTGGCTCAAACACTGCACATGGCAGGGTATCGGCGTATTGTCGGCATTTGCGATAGTGCCAATACTGCCCAACATGAGGTCGCGGCGTGGCTGAAGGTGGATAACGATGCCGTCAAGACTGAGGTGTTTGGTCTCAATCACCTTTCATGGGCACGGCAGGCAATGGTCAATGGACGGGACGTTTTGCCGGAAGTATTGGCCGAGGATGCCTTTGTCCAAGCGACCCATTTGCGATTTTTTGGTGGGCCATTCGTCCGGCGGATGGGCATGTTCTTGAATGAATACCTCTTTTATTATTACCTGCGGGATGTCGCTCTCAGCCGCTTGCAGGACGAAGAAATTACACGCGGCGAAGAAGTACAGATGCTCAACCAGCAGTTGTTTGAATCACTGCGGGGGTTATCTCCCAAAGACGCTTTTGCGACGTATGACGCCTATAATCGCCGTCGCAGTGCCAGTTATATGGCGGCTGCCGAAGCGGACGAAGCCCTGCGCGAAGCCCGTTCCAATCCGAGTCAAGATGTCACCCCTGTGCATCAGCAGCAAACTGTTGGGGGCTATGCGGGAGTCGCGTTGCGGACGGGTTTGGCCCTAACGCAAAATCGTCCCCTGCGGATCGGCCTCAATGTGCCCAATGGAACTTCGATTAATGGAATGCGGCCCGATGATGTGGTGGAAGTGACCTGCGAGGTAGATGGCAGTGGGATTCACCCGATTTATATTGGCGACATCCCCGAATCGCATTATTTATTGATGCGGGCAATTAAACACTATGAGCGTTTGGCGGCGGAAGCCATCCTCAAACATGATAAGATGATAGCAGTGGAAGCAATGGCGGCCCATCCATTGGTCGGGTCGTATCCATTGGCTGAGACACTGGTAAATGAATACATCGCAGCACACAAACTTGAGGGTTGGCATTAAAGCTAATGACAGCGTTTCCACATTTTGATATTGTCTGCATCGGTGACTATTTTTTCGACCTGATCTATACCGGACTGCCGGAATTTCCTGAGTTGGGCCGTGAAATCTACAGCCAAGATGTGACCTCAACGGGTGGCGCAATGTTTATCACCACCACTTCGCTGCGTCGGTTGGGGGTCAAGGTCGGGTGGCCCGCCATTTTTGGGACGGATTCGTACAGCCACTTTGTTAAAGAACTGGCACAGCAGGAAGGAATTGACCTCAGCCTTATCAAAGAAATCCCGTGCCCCTATCGGCGGATAACGACCTCATTGCCCCTACACGGTGAGCGGGCCTTTGTGACCTATGTGGATCAGGAACCCGAAGAACGCGATGCACATCGGTTGCACAGTCTCGATAGATGTACCTTCGATCATTTACATGTCGGGGGGCTACATACCCTTGAGCAGTTGCCCGATTTGCTGAAAATTGCTAAAGAACGGGGCGCCACCACGTCTACCGACTGCCAAGATGTGCCGCAGTTGTATCGAAGCAGTTGCGAATGGCGGGAACTGTTGCACTATGTAGACATCTTTATGCCTAACATGCGTGAGGCCATGATGATTACCCATCGAGAGGATGCCCGTGATGCCATTCGGCGATTACTGGAATGGGTCAACATCGTGGTGGTCAAAGATGGTGCAAACGGCGCATGGGTGGGCCGTGCGGATGAGGTTATTCATGTACCTGCGTTTAAGACCGGAACCGTCGTGGACACCACCGGTGCAGGCGATTGTTTTAATGCAGGATTTCTCTATGGCTACCTCATTGAAAAAGCTCCCTTAGATCAATGCCTCCGTTATGGCAATATTTGTGGGGGGTGTTCGGTCTCCGGAGTGGGTGGCGCAACGGCGGCCCCCACCCATGAACAGCTATTGACCCATATCGCGTATTACAGCGAATAAATATCGAAAACCCAAATCTGTTATACAATAAGACTGATCCAAAATTCGGGTAATTATTAGGAGAGTCTACCTTGAGACAGGGACGGGTTCGCTTTAGTCACTGGACGGCCTTATTCATTATCCTGACCATTGTTTTAGGCCCATTAACTCCGGCATTATCCCATGACCCAAACTATATGGGCCGTTCGGCGCAACAAGGCGGCGGTAAGGGTGGTTCACAGGGTGCCTCTGAGACACCCAAGCAGGCCACCGACCAATGGGCCGTCGAGTTGCAAGCAGGCGTGAATCCCGATAAATTTGCCCGTGACAATGGGTATGAATTTCTCGGCCAAATCGCCAATCTACCCAATATGTATTTATTCCGTATCTCCCAAACCGACACTCGGCTTGACCGAGCGGGTCAGGCGTTTGGCACCCTGACTCGTTCGCCCAATGTCGTGTGGTTTGAACAGCAAATCGCCCGCCAACAGAGTAAACGTCCCGTGCCAAGTGACCCCGGCCTTGGCAATCAGTGGCATTTGATTAACACGGGGCAAGGCGGCGGCACGACTGGTGAAGATGCAAATGTGACGGGCGCATGGAACTTGGGCCTCGATGGTAGTGGGGTGTTAATTGGGGTGGTGGATGATGGCCTTGATACGACCCATCCCGATATTGCCCCCAATTACAACGCCAACGCCAGCTACGACTACAATTTTAATGACCACGACCCCAATCATACCCTGTCAGGTGATGGACACGGGACATCAGCGGCAGGTGTGGCAATGGCAAATGATGATTCCAGCGCAGGATCGTGCGGGGTCGGCTCGGCCTATAATGCCCAAGTCGCTGGGTTGCGATTGATTAGCGCAGGCTCGACGGATGCACAAGAAGCCAACGCGATGGCGGATGCCCTTGCAACGACGCCCGGTGTGGTACAAATTTCCAGCAATAGCTGGGGGCCAAATGACAGCGGCACCGTTTTGGAAGCTCCCGGTCCCTTGACGATAGCGTCGTTGCAAAATCAGACTACCAATGGTCGCGGCGGACGTGGCACGATTTTTGTGTGGGCAGGTGGCAACGGCGGCAATGCGGACGATGCTGGCGCGGATGGCTATGCCAGTTCACGTTATACCATCGCGGTAGCCGCTACGACCAATACCGGGGTGCGCTCCAGCTATAGTGAACCGGGGTCAGCCATTGTTGTGAACGCTCCTAGCAGCGGCGGGTCGCTGGGTATTTACACAACTGACCGACAGGGGAGTGCCGGTTATGAACCCGGCAACTGTACACCGGACTTTGGCGGGACTTCTTCTGCAACTCCCTTAGTGTCCGGCATTGTGGCGCTAATGCTGCAAGCCAACCCCAACCTAACATGGCGGGATGTACAGCATATTTTAATTAACACCGCCGAGCGTAACGACCCCACCAACAGCAGTTGGCTGTTGAATGGTGCCAATCGGTACTACAGCCATTATTATGGGTTTGGGCGTGTGGATGCGACGGCAGCGGTCTCGACAGCGTACAGTTGGACAAATATGCCTCCTGCTGTCAGCCAAACTTCCGGGACGATCAATGTCAATGTGGCGATTCCAGACAATAACCCAACTGGCGTATCGAGTACCTTTAATGTCTCAAATTCGACTATTTCCCGGCTTGAACATGTCGAAGTCGTTTTTAATGCCACCCATCCGTATCGTGGGGATTTATCCGTTACACTTACATCACCACGTGGCACAGTTAGCCAGTTAATCGGCTCACGCAACGATAGCGGCGATAATTTTGTCAATTGGATGTTTATGAGTGTGCATTTCTGGGACGAAGACCCAAACGGCACATGGACAATTACGGTGCGGGATAATGCGTCCCAAGACCTCGGCACATTCGGCTCATGGCAGATTACCCTGTATGGCACACAGGATACAGACACGCTGGCGCTGTTTAATACCTCCAATGGTCAGGTAAGCCTGCTGGAAACCGTCCAAGATTTGCCTGCCAACACCACCTATAATACGTTTGCTTCCGGCGGCCCCGCGCCAACCATCAATGGGCAGTGGGTCATGGGCGACTGGAACGGCGATGGCATCAAGACCCCCGGTGTGTATGCCTCCAATGGGGTGTTCTATACCACCAACCTACTCAGTACGACGCCCTTTGCTTCGTGGACAGGCACTTGGTTTGGCTTGTTTGGCCGTCCAGCCGTGGTGGGGCGCTTCAGTTCAGGCAGCCCCAATGACTGTTTAGGCGTCGTGGACAGCGGCAACTTCCCGCCCTATGGCACGGCCTATGCCATGTATTTCACCTGTAGTCTTGCGGGGGGCGCTCCACCATTAACCTTCCAATGGTTAAGTGTGCTGCTGCCGGATTCGCAGGGGCACACCGGTACGGCCCAATTCGCGGCGGGTGATTTTAACAATGATGGGGTGGACACCATTGCCATCCGGCGCAGTGCTTTTATCGCGTTTACCAACACGCCACCGACTACCTTATTGTCAGCCTTTGACCTTGCCCAATATATTGGCGCCCCCAGCGCCAATGACTACGGCTATTTCGTCTCAGGGGACTGGAATCGAGACGGCATAGATAGTTTTGGACTCTTCTATCAAAACGGCTATTTCTATCGCCGCAATGATGTCAGTTGGAACACCGGAATTTACCAATTGCAGCGGGTAGGCAGTCCCATCGGCACCAGCAGCATTCAGGTCGCATCGTGGCGTAACGGCACAGCAACAGGCTTTAATGCAGGTGAGGCGACAGGTGAAACGCCGATCACATCCGCCAATCTCGTTCATCGCTTGATCGAATCGGATGACCCACTCGTCGCTCAAACGGGTCAATGGAGGTTCCAATCCGCCCCATCTGCCAGCGGTGGTGGCTATCTCTACAGCAGTGGCAGTCTGGACGATGTACTGACCCTCGAATTTGAGGGCACATCGCTGGAAGTGATCTATCTACAAGGGCCAAGTCTCGGCACGTTTACGATTGTTGTGGACGAGGTGGCAGTGCGAACGGTCATCTCTACCAGCAGCGATCCCGCCTTTAATGTCCGTAGCGTTATCAACTATCTGGAACCGGGGTCACACACCCTGCAAATTGTTCCGGTGCGGGGTGTCGTTGCGGTGGACGCCTTTGATGTCACTGTCGCTACCGAATAGGATTTTTCGAGGGGAGGGTATGACAACTCTCCCCTTTTTTCTTGAAATTAAAAACTTGAAGGTCAATCGGCCCATGCGGTAAAATATTGACAGAATGACTACCCTATAGATTCAGGAAAATTAACATGACCAGCGCCTTCGCAAAAGAAAATATCGCCGTGAAAGATGAAACCACTATCCCCACTACGATGCGGGCGGTACTCAAAGCCACCGCTGGCCCCGGCTTGCAAATGGTGCATGATTATCCCACCCCGGTCATCAAAAACGGCGAAGTGCTGGTCAAGGTTGAAGGCGCGTCCATCTGTGGGACGGATTTGCATATCTACAAATGGGACAAGTGGGCCGCCAGCCGACTCAACCCGCCGCTGGTGATTGGTCATGAGATCACGGGGCGGATTGTGCAGGTTGCCCCCGATGTCAAGCGCGTCAAAGTAGGGGATCATGTCTCGCTGGAAAGCCACATCGTTTGTAATGTGTGCCGATTCTGCCGCACGGGTCAGGGCCACATCTGTGAAAACACCCAGATTATTGGCGTAGACCGGGATGGTGGTTTTGCGGAATATATCGCCGTGCCGGAACAAAATGCGTGGGTGAATCCGCCGGAGATGCCGATTACCATTAGTGTCCTGATGGAAAATTTTGGCAATGGTGTCCACACCACGATGGCTCAAAACTGCGCCGCCAAGTATGTATTGGTGACAGGCTGTGGGCCAGTTGGATGTATGGCGGTGGCGGTGGCGAAAGCGGCTGGTGCACGGGCGGTCTTTGCCACCGACATTAGCGCTTATCGGCTTGAATTGGCCCGTCGCATGGGGGCGGATCGCATCATCAACCCACTGGAAGAAAATGTGATTGAGGCCTTGATGGAAGCTACCCACGATGAAGGGGTGGATGTCATTCTGGAAATGTCCGGTGCCCCCAGTGCGATAGATCAAGGTTTTGCCGCGCTCAAACCGGGTGGCGAAGTGGCCTTGCTGGGATTGACCGCCCAACCCATGACTTTTGACATCAATAACCACATTACGTTTAAGGGCGCAACGGTGCGCGGGATTGCGGGCCGCCGCCTGTGGGAAACGTGGTTCCAGATGGAAAGCCTCATTCACAGCGGGGTCGTGGATTTGGGACCAATGCTGACCCACCAATTTGCGTTGGAAGACTTTGACCTTGCGTTTGAAACTTTTGCGGGTGGTAACAGCGGTAAAGTCATGCTGCGCCCTTAAAGTTTGGTTAAAACGCCACAAAAGATTTTGTTAGAATAGCCCCTCTTGTGCTAATATTCTTTCGTTTTAGCGCAGTCTGTTTTAACTAACTGCATCTATACCCTCTGGTAGCAATGGATAAGCGGCAATATCCGGCAGCTTATCTTTTTATGTATTCGGCAGTCAAAGCAAAGGGGATATTGTCGGATGGCCGATCTCAGCAAAGATGAACTCCTTGATATGTATTATGACATGGTGCTGATCCGTCGCTTTGAAGAAAAAAGCGAAGAACTGTACCAACAAGGCAAAATCGGCGGCTTTTTACACCTGTATATCGGTCAAGAAGCCACAGGTGTCGGTGCGATTCGTGCGCTCCGTCCCGAAGATCATTTTTTCACCGCCTACCGCGATCACGGTGTTGCGATTGCACGTGGCATTGACATCAAAGGGTTGATGGCGGAAATGCTGGGTAAATCAACCGGGGTCAGCAAAGGTAAAGGCGGCTCGATGCACCTTGCCAGCCGCGAACATAACTTCTGGGGCGGTTATGCGATTGTGGGTGGACATCTGCCCCTTGCCGCCGGGGTTGCCCTACGCGCCCGCTATAACAATGAGGATTTTGGCGTACTGTGCATGATGGGCGATGGGGCCACCAACATTGGCTATTTCCATGAAAGCCTCAACCTCAGCGCGGTATGGGATTTACCCGTCGTATGGCTGGTCGAAAACAACCAATATGGGATGGGTACAGCGGTTGAACGCGCTTCCGGCGTGACCGAAATTGTCAAGAAGGCCGCTGCCTATGGCATGAAAGAAGGCCCTCGCGCCGACGGTATGGATGTTTTGGCGACCTATGATGCCGTCAAAGAAGCAATGGAGTATGCCCGCAGAACTGGCCCTGTGTTGATGGAAGCCCTGACCTATCGCTTTGTGGGTCACAGCATGGGTGACCCCGAACGCTACCGTACCAAAGACGAAGTGCGCGAATATCAAGAGGGCGACCCAATTGGCAAGTTTGGTGCATCTTTGACCGCCAAACGCAAGGCCAAGAAAGATGAGTTGGTGGCGCTTGATAAGAAAGCCGCCGAAGAAGTTGAGGCTGCGGTGCGCTTTGCAGAAGAAAGCCCCGAACCGACCTATGAAGACTTATTCCGCGATATTTACGTCTAGTTCGTGAGGACTATGGATGATGGCAACACCAGCAATTACAACAACAGCAACGAAGCGCATGACCATCCGTGAGGCCCTGAGCCAAGCCCTGCGCGAAGAACTTAACCGAGATGACCGCGTTTTCCTCATGGGCGAAGAAATCGGCGTATGGGGTGGTACCTATGCCGTCACGCGCGGATTTTTTGACGAATTTGGCGAACGCCGTGTGCGTGATACCCCCATCGCGGAAATGGTGATTGCGGGGGCGGCGGCTGGCGCTGCGATGGCAGGTCTGCGTCCGATAGCAGAAATCATGACCATCAACTTCGCTTTTTTGGCGTTGGATGCGATTGTCAACCATGCCGCCAAAGTACACTATATGTTCGGTGGGCAATTTTCCTGTCCTCTCGTGGTGCGTACTACTACGGGTGGAGGGCGTCAATTGGGGGCAACCCATTCACACAGCCCTGAAATTATTTTCGCCCATTTCCCCGGTCTCTATGTCTGCTGCCCCGCAACGGCTTCCGATGCATATGGCCTATTGAAAACTGCTATTCGCAATGACAACCCCGTGTTGTTTGTCGAACACAGCACGCTCTATCAAAAACGTGATGAAGTTCCCGCCGATGACCCCGACTACACCCTGCCTGTTGGTAAAAGCAATATCCTTCGGGAAGGGAAGCATGTGACATTGGTCAGCTTCTCCAAAGGGGTGCATATCTGCCTAGAAGCTGCCGAGAAATTGGCCCAAGAGGGCATCGAAGCCGAAGTTGTTGACCTCCGCTGGCTGCGTCCTTTGGATACCGACCTGCTGATTGAGAGTTTCAAGAAAACCAATCGTATGGTGGTGGTTGAAGAAGGCCATGCGCTGTTTGGGGTGGGTGCAGAGGTCGCCGCCCAAGTCACCGAAAAAGCGTTTGATTGGATGGATGCCCCCATTAAGCGTGTCACCACCATTGACGCCCCGCTGCCGTATGCCCGCGAAATTGAACAGATGGCTCTGCCGGATGCTAATAAAGTAATCGCCGCAGTCAAGGAGATTTTGTGATGGCTGATACCGTGATGATGCCCAAATTGGGCTTTGATATGAAAGAAGGCACGCTCGTTCGCTGGGTCAAGCAAGTCAATGACCCAGTGAATGTGGGCGATGTGATTGCCGAAATTGAGACCGATAAGGCGACAGTTGAAGTCGAAGCCTACGCTAGTGGTATTCTGCGGAAGTGGTTGGTTAACGAAAACACGATTGTTGAAGTCGGTGCGCCGATTGCGATTATCGGGACAGCCGATGAACCGATTGAAGGTGGCTCCGCTCCTGCTACTCCATCTGCTCCTGCTTCGGCTGCTCCAGCCACACCCGCTCCCCAAGCGGCTGCACCGAAAGCTGCGAACGGTCATACTGCCTCTGCCCCCGCTCCGGTCAGTGATGAGGGTTATCCCGGCGGCGTCAAGGCCAGCCCGGTAGCGCGTCGGATGGCTGAGGAAAAAGGTATCAATCTCGCCCAAGTTTCTGGCACTGGCCCCGGTGGTCGGGTCGTCAAGCGCGATATTGAAGGTTTTACCCCCGGTGTTGAAGCGCCTGCTGCTCCAGCGGTAGCGGCTGCACCTACTCCGGCCCCTGCACCTACCTTTGGCACAGCCCCTACTGGTGGGGATATTGAAGAAATTCCGCTCACCCGGATGCGGAAGATTGTCGGTGAACGGACGCAGGCCAGTTTCCAATTTGTGCCACACTTCTTTGTCACCAGCGAAATTGATATGGGGCCAGCTTTGGCGCTACGGAAACAATTAAACGCGGGCTTGACCGATGAACAGAAAATCACTGTCAATGACCTTGTAGTGAAGGCCGCAGCACTGGCTCTACGTGAGTTCCCGAACCTGAACACCCATTTTTATGGTGATAAATTGGTACGTCACAAGCGTATCAATGTCGGGATTGCTGTTGCGGTAGAAAACGGCCTCATCAATGTCGTTTGCAAAGATGCAGATCGCCGCACGCTGACGGATATGTCGGTCAAGAACAAAGAGATGATTGCAGGGGCGCGTGAAGGCAAGGTCAAACCGGATGATGTCGAAGGCGCGACCTTTACCGTCAGCAATCTCGGTGCCTATGATGTCGAACACTTCCTTGCCATCATCAATCCGCCCGAAGCCGCGATTTTGGCGGTGGGGTCGGCGCAAGAAGTGCCGATTGTAGAAAATGGTGAGATCAAGATCGGCGTCCGTATGAAAGCTACCGTCAGCGTTGACCACCGTGTCAGCGACGGAGCCGAGGGCGCTCAATATTTGCAGCGGGTCAAGGAACTGCTAGAAAACCCAATGCGGTTACTTATTTAGCCGCGTTTGGATAATCAACAAAATTCGGAGGGGCGGTTTACCAAAAATCGCCCTTTTGATTTGTTTTGGCAAGCTAGACGCCGCTTTTCCGTCAGATTGGCGTAAGCTAAATGCTGGAAATCCGTGTTTTCAACAGGTAAGATTATAGGCCGCCTGTATAAAAGATTTAGGCTTGAGGAGTTCTAAGAGATTATGACGAAGATAGGGCGACGCCGAAACCGGAATGAAGGCGTTCAGTGGCTGGTAATTGGGGTCATCTTGGGTATGGCCTGTTCATTTACGGTTGGCTTTGCGGGTTATGTGTTTGGCCTGATCGAATTCAGTTCCAATACATCCGATGGTGAGCGCGAAATCCAAGTGGTGACTCCGACTTCCGATCCATTGCAGGCAAGCCTAACCCCAACCACACCCAGCATTATTGATGTTCCTACGAATGAAGGTCAGACGCCTGAAACACCGGTTCAACCCAGTCAACCCATTGCGACCTTTACCCCGACGGATTTGCCGGGGGTAGCAAGCATGACGCCGGAAGGGGGCAGTGCTGGTGGGCCGGAGGCAACTAGCAGCGTAGGAACTCCCAATCCAACGGGTTTTTTGCCAAGCCCACCCACTGAGGATAATTCAGCGGCATTGGCAATTGGTGCCACATCACTTGTTCCTGTTACAGGGGGAACATTCCGTATGGGGACAACGGTGGATGAAGGAACGGCAGCCGTCGCGGAGTGTGTACAGCGGGACGGCGGGACGTGTGAACTTGCCATGATTATGGATTCCACGCCTGCCCACGATGTCTCGGTTGATAATTTCCAAATTGAACAATATGAAGTCAGCGTCATTCAATATGTGAACTTCCTAAACTACCTGATTCAGCAAAATCCTGACAATGCTCGCCCCCATTTAACGGCTTGCAATGGGCCATGTGTCTTGACAACACAAGACACAGGCGGCGAGGGCAGCGATATTTCCTATAATGCTACGGACAAGCGCTATGAGGTACGGACCGCCGTAGTAGACCGCTCCAACTATCCAATTACTTTAGTGACATGGCATGGTGCGGATGCTTATTGTCGAGCATTGGGGCGTACCTTGCCAACCGAAGCACAGTGGGAGCGGGCGGCGCGTGGTCTTGCCAACTCGATTTATCCTTGGGGGCCACAGTGGGATGTCAATCGGGCTAAGACGAATCGTCCAACCGAAGATGGCACAGTGCCCGTAGATTCGTATGGGACAGGTACAAGTTTAGGTACCAGCGAGTTTGGCGCCTATAATATGGCGGGAAATGTTGCCGAATGGACGGCGGATTGGTATCAAAACAACTATTACCAACAATTGGCGAACACAGGTCAGGTGACCATGAATCCAACTGGCCCAATTGGGGGTGATAAACGGGTGGTGCGCGGTGGTTCATGGAGTAATGTGCCGCTATTTGCCCGCACCGTACATCGTATTGATTTGTGGGCACCCGGCCAGACCAGCACATGGGTCGGTTTCCGCTGTGCCGATACTGCCAGTGGAGTCAGCACCGTGCCACCCAGTTCCAATACGAACGTGACGACCAATGTGGCCGCGACGACGCCTGCCCCGGTGACCGATACATCGGGTTCGACGGGGAGTGGGGTCAAGCCGGGGTCGGGGTCATCGTCAACCAGCCCAACCACTGCCAGCAATCCGCCTGCTGGAAATATTCCACCAACCGCAACTTTGGCTGACCAACAATGAGGCTGTTCTTGGTATAATAAAACGGTTATTTCTCATAACCAGCGATTAGGGGTTTAGCGGTGACTGAAATCGTTGTCCGGCAGGCGACGCTTGCTGATGCACACGCGATTACGGATATTTATTGTTCAACAATCGAGGGGGGCGTCTTTACTCGGCGTAATCCTGATGGGACGCGCACCCCTGTTCCCTATGAAGCGTTAAGCATTTTTGAACGCTATTTGCATGGCGGCGCGTGGATGTCTGTCGAAACCTGCGCGGTCTGGCTGGCGCATCTGCTGCGTTATGGCGATGAAATGCCGCTGGTGGTGCAGTCCGATGGTATTGTCTTGGGCGAGGCTGAAGTTGCTATTGGCAATGAACCCACCCCCTATAATCGCCATTTGCAAATTGCCTCGCTGCGGATTCATGCTGATGCGGATTTTGAGAGTTTAGCCAGCGCCTTGTTGGATTATGTCAAACAAATGGCGCAGGTGATGAAGTATCAGCAGGTGTTGGTTTCTGCGCCAGATGCCCCGGAATTTTATCGCCAGCAGGGTTTTACCCCCCTGATTACGCGCCGCACCGCGATCATGCCTGCCAAAGAAGGCCGCGTATTTTATAAAGGCACTGAGATGACGGATTTTAACCCTGATCGCATCAATGGCTGGTCTATGCCATTGGGGCGGTATCAAAATGCCCGCCATGAATGGGAGCATATTTGGCCCGGCTTTTGGAACAGCGTGCCTGAATTGGTTGAGCCGGAAGTAGCCCGATTTGATGTGACATTGACCGGGCAGCAGGGGATTTTGATGCTGGAACAAGACCGATTTAATGCGGAATTGGCCCATGTATCCCTGTGGTCGGAACGGCCTCTGACTGGGCATTTGGTGTCATCGGTGCGGGATCGGGCGGCCCGATTGGGTTATCAGGAATTGATGATTTTGGCGGACGATACGGCAATCGGCTTGGTTGAGCCAGAAGCCAGCGATGTACGCGATAGTCAGATTGTGTTCGCTTGGCGCGTCAATATATAACAACATCATCTAAATTGCCATTAATCCGGACAGTGAAACGGTATGCACTTGTCAAGTGGTGTCATTGGTTATGGTGGATAGCCATAATTGACCGTTAGCGGTGCGGAAATATGATAGGGGCAGAATCTTGAGTATTTCACTCAGCTATGAAGATCCAGAGACTTTTCGTCTGATTTGTAAGCTATGTCGTAAGTATCATGCCTATCCTGGTGAAGACGAAGACAGCAAAAATTTCTTTTACAATCTGCTGTCAGAATATAAAGGCCCATTGGAGAAGAAGAGTCTTACAGCCTATTTGGACGCGGAGATGGCAAAGGCATTTATCGCTTATAAAAAGCGCCCTCGTTGGATTCAATCAGGGGATTGGCCCTTTCACAATGGAAAACCAATGATTTTTGTGGGTCAAATAGATATTCCCGGAGAAGTTGGCGGGTTTCATGACGACACCAGCTTCTACCTGTTTCGACCTCAAGGTCCTTTTTCAGATGATGAATGTGTTGTAATCGTTCAACAGTATTAGCAGCATTAAGGTAATAAGGCAAAGTTCAAACATCATGATCTATTCACCGATTGATTACCATACCCATACCAACCATAGTTGGGATTGCCGTATCCCCATGCCCGAAATGATTCGGGCGGCGATGGATATTGGCCTCAAAGAAATCGCCTTTACCGACCATTTTGACCATTTTGATGAAAGTCTGCGCCGGCCCAAATATAACGCGGCGGTCTATTTTGAAACCCTAAATGTTTGTCGAGCCGAATTTGAAGCGGGGGGGATCACCATTCGCGCCGGGGTTGAGATTGGTGAACCACATCTGCATAGTGAACTTGTTCGCCCCGTATTAGAACAATCTCCGTATGATGTGGTGCTGGGCAGTCTGCATTTTGCCGAGGGTCTCAGCATGTCGGACGCCACATTTTTCCAGAAATATCCCCTCCAAGAAGCCATGAAACGTTACTTTGGCGAAATGGCCGAGATGGTTAGAAAAGGTGGATTTGATCTGTTGGCCCATCTGGATTTCCCCAAACGCCGCGCCTATAAAGTGTATGGCCGTTTCGACCTGCGTGAGTTTGAAACCGAAGTGCGTGAGGTCTGGCAGGCCTGTATTGAAAACAACATCGGTATCGAAATCAACACGGCGGGTTTGCGCCATGATGTTAATCAATTGCACCCAACGGTGGAAGCCCTTACTTGGTATCGAGAAATGGGTGGCGACATCTTGACCATTGGCAGCGATGCCCATCGGCCTGCGGATGTGGCAGCGGGAACAAACCTCGCGCTTGAAGCCGCATTGATGGCCGGATTTGATAGCGTAACCAGTTTTGAAGGTCGCCAACCTGTCGGACGCCTGTCTATCGTTCCAATTCTCTAACCTGCTTGCGCCATTGGCGATAATCCTGCACAATCTATGAAAAAGTTTTGGTATGGAGTCATCGCTAATGCCGGAAACCAAACACCTTCAACACAGCATCACCAGCGGGCATGTTTGGGTGGTAGTCAACGAGACCAGCCATGTTCCAGCGTTTTGGGCGCATCCCCAATATGGCGGGCCATTTCCCGGTATCGTCTTGCTCCATGACGATTGGGGTATGGACGCCCATATGCGAGCGCGGGTTCACCGATTTGCCGAAATTGGCTATTATGTCATCGCCCCTGATTTGTTTGAAGGCCAACGGGCCAATTCTCAGTTAGAAGCAGATGCCCTTGAAATCTATTTTAAAGATTTGGCGCTGCCCAAAGTTACGGCGGCCTTGCAAGCGTTGGAGACCCACCGCAAATGCAACCGGAAAATGGCGGTGGTTGGTTGGGATTTAGGGGCTGAACTGGCACTGCAAGTGGCCCTACAGCGGCGTGATATTATGGCAGCCGTCGCGTTTTATGGCGATCCGACCAGTTTCTTCGGGCAGTTGTCGCACCTAAGCTGTCCGGTGATGGTCATCAATGGGGCTGAGGATGAGCTTACCCATCGTACCGAGGCACAACTGCGGGCTGAACTGGCGGCAGATAACAAACCCCATCAGGTGTTAACGTATCCCGGTGCGCCGCACGGATTTTTCAACGATATGACCCCCACCTATGTTCCCGAAGCCGCCGAAGATGCGTGGTTTAATGTTTTAGCCTTTTTGGAAACGTATCAGGGCAAACCACCTGCCCCGGATATGAGTGGGCAGAATTTTTGGTCAGGTCGCGTATATTAATTTGTACTAATGAGCTTTGACAAGCTAAAATAGCAACAGCTTGCATATTTTCAATGGGGGTCGCCTATGATGATTTGTACCAATTGCGGGTATCAAAATTCAGATGAGAAAACCTTTTGTGATCGCTGTGGGGTGGCGTTGGGGGTAATTTCGGTTGGAACCAAACAGCTTGGCACTGATGATTTATCTTCGGGCAGTGAAAAACTGGGCGATGAACATATTGTCATTATTCACCTTCCCGGCGTTGATGATCCACTGGCGATTCGGGTAGATGAAAAAATTGTATTTGGGCGCTCTGGTGGTGAAGCCTCCGAATTCTCTCTGCTCAATTTGGATACCTATGATGCTGAAAATAAAGGTGTATCGCGGCGTCATGCCAGCCTTACCCGCGAAGGATCGCGCCTCTATTTGACTGACCTCGGCAGCACCAACCACACTTTTTTGAATGGTCAGCGGGTTTTGGAAAACGACTTTTTGGTCGTGCGAGACGGCGATGAACTGCGCTTGGGACAGTTGGTCTTGAAGCTGTTCTACAAATAGATTGATGAACAACATCAAATAGATTGATGGACAAACTCCTTGAAGTTTTCCGGCTCGGCACTCTAGCATACACCGACGCATGGGCCATGCAAAAATCAATGGCACAGGAACGGGCGCATCAACAACGACCCGATGCTTTGCTGCTTCTCGAACACCCCCATACCTACACGCTTGGCTCATCCGGCAAATTGGAAAATTTGCTGATGGATGAGGCCGAGCGCACCCAACGTGGCGTATCGGTTTATCATGTAGATCGTGGCGGGGACATTACCTATCACGGACCGGGGCAGTTGGTGGGTTATCCGATTGTGCGCCTGCCTAACAGCGACCCTAGCCCAAAACGCTCGTTGGATGTAGTGTCCTATGTTCGTCAATTGGAAACCATGCTGATTGAGGCATTGGCTGAGTTTGGTATTGTGGGAGAGCGATTGGCCGGGTATACAGGGGTGTGGGTGAAGGTTGAAGGCGTCCTCAGCAAGATTGCCGCGATTGGGGTAAAGGTGACCGCGCACCGTGTCACGCAACATGGTTTTGCTCTCAATATCAACACCGATCTTGATTATTTTCGTGGCATTATCCCCTGTGGCATCCCCGATAAACCTGTGACGAGCATGGCGGGAATTTTCGGGTATCCCATAAATTCTTTGCAGGTGATGGATGCGGTTGAAAAGGCTTTTGCCAACACCTTCGGCTATGAATTAGTGCGGATTGGTGCGGTAGAAATGAACTCATCCTCACCCCCCAACCCCCTCTCCACTGCGTAGCGAGGGGGAGTAAAACGTAGCCTCTCTCTATGCAATGGGGATGGTTTACCGAATTTAATAAGCCGCCGTGCTGAATCTAGTTGGAAATGTAGGTCAACCCACAGGCGTTTCCCTCCCCGCTTGCACGTGACATCAGAACCACTATAATTTCATCATCATCACACCACGCAGGAGTCAATAGAATGCAACATCTGGTGGGCCAGACGCTGGGTCAGTATGAACTCAAGTCGCTCCTCGGTGAAGGTGGCATGGGCACGGTCTACCGGGGGTATCATGCTGCGCTCAAACGTGAAGTCGCCATCAAGGTTCTGCTGCCCCAAATTATCTCGCAGCCCGGTGCGCTCGAACGTTTTGTGCGTGAGGCCCAGACCGCTGCCAGCCTTGAACATCCCCATATCGTCACCATATACGATTATGGTACACAGAACGGCCTTAGCTATGTTGTGATGCGCCTGTTGACGGGCGGGTCATTGGCAGATCGCATGGCGTACCGCGTCGAACACAACGGCGCGTTACCCACCCTGACCGAAGTGGCACAAATCACCCGTGAATTGGCGGACGCGCTGGATTATGCTCATCAACGCAACGTCATTCACCGCGACATCAAACCCAATAATGTGATGTTTAACGAAAGTGGCATGTCGTTTCTGGTAGATTTTGGCTTGGCGCGGTTAAGTGAGGCGAGTGTTGGTCTGACCACCCAAAACACCCTGCTTGGAACGCCGATGTATATGGCCCCCGAACAATGGCAGAGCGCTAAAGTTGGACCCGCCGCCGACCAATATGCACTGGGGGTGATTGTCTATGCGCTGCTGACGGGACAAACGCCTTTCAGTGGGGACACGCCGTTTCAACTGATGCACGAGCATTTGTATACCCCGCCACCGCCGATCCTCAACTTGCGGGCCGATTTGCCCAAAACCGTACAGGACGTGTTGGCAAAGGTATTGGAGAAAAATCCAGCAGATCGTTATGCCTCGGTCTCGGAGTTTGCGCGTAAATTGGAGGAAGCAAGTCAAAGCCTGCCTCCGATGGAGGCATCGGGCTTTTTTGTTATCAATATTTCCTCGCTGCCCTCCATGCCGATTGTCACCTTTACGCCGCCTCCCATACCCCAAACTGCGAGTCCGATGGCGACGACACCAATGGAAGCACCTGTGACCAAAGTCGCGCGTATTTCGCATCATCTGGCGGCGCAACTCACATGGGCGGGGGTGGCGGCGATGCTGCTGATTTTTGTGGCACTGATTTGGTTTTTATCTAACCAGAATGATGATAATGGGGGCAAGGCTGAGTCGAATATTTCAGCAAGTTCGACGCCTACTGACGTACCGCCATCGCCTACGACGACCCCAACCCCGACTGAGACACCGAGTAGTACTCCTTCACCGACCAACACCTTGACGGCCCGTGAAATCGCACAGGCCCGGCTAGATTCACAACAGACCGAGACACAGCTTGCCCAAGCGACCCTTAATGAAGAAGCGACCATCAGCTTTGAGATGGCGGCTATCGCGCAGGAAACGCAGATGATACTGGCGCTTTCCGCCACTGCTACTTTTACCGCTACGGCCACTTCTACCTCAACAGTGACCCCGCGGCCCACCCGAACGGCCACTCCAAGCCCCAGCGCAACAATAACCCGCACTCCAGTCGCTACGCCGACCCGCCCTGCTACGCTTGGATTACCTACCTGTACGATTTCGACGGAACGCGACGATGTGCCTGCGCGTCAGGATTTGAGATTCGAAATGCCGCAGATCACATTTTTAGAAAGTGGTCATGATTATCCGGTTCGGGGGCAGGCCAACGATTCGACAGGGCAAAGATGGTGGCTTGTGGCGGAAAATGCCATTCAAAATGTGAACACGCCCGGATTATGGGTATTCAGTGGCGATGTCGAGGCGACACCGGGGTGTGTGGAAAATATTCCAATTGTGCCCACGCCGCCTCCACCACCCCCAAGATAATGGCTATCTAGCACTACCTCATATTTTTCCAAAGGCTTGGGTGACAAACCAGCCATGCCGTTCGCGCATCCGTTTTTCGGCGATGGCATCGGCGGCCCATTCGGAAATTTTGAAAGCGGGTCGGAGGGCGGCGCATAAATCCCAATAGGGCAGATTGGTATAGTCGAGGTTTGTCAGGGATTGGTATATATTCGTAACCGCCTGCATCGCGTCCATGCCAAATGCCCATAAAATTTCGAGGCGGCTGTTGGCAAGATCGGCTAATGGATCGCCAGTGCGGGCATCTTCCCAATCAATAATTGCCACCAATTGACCCCCGCGCCACAACAGATTACCGGGCCAAAAATCGCCGTGCAGCAGGACGAATGGGTTGGGTTGGGTTAAAGGCGAGACGGATTCCAAAATATCCCGAATCTGGCTCTCACCGATTGAATCATCCATTTTTGCGGGGCGCTGCTTGAATTTATTGTCGGCTTGGCGGGGCAGAAAATCGAAATCGGCGGCGGGCAGGCGATGAATTTGGGCGAGATGGGTGGCGTATTGGCGCAGGTAGTCGGATTCCGGAAAATCTTCGGGTGCGGTTGTCCCATCCACATATTCAATCACCAGATAGGGGATGGGGAAAATCTCGCAGGAGGTATCCAAATAATAGGGGGCAGGCACAGCCAATCCTGCTAATTTGAGATGCTGCAACAGTTTAAACTCATCGGCGGCGACCTGTGGGTTGTGCTGGCGATCCACTTCCCCATGAAGACGCGCTATCATTTTTTGTGTTTGACCATCGGGATGGACAATCTCTAACGCGGTGATTTGCGCCGAGACGCCACCCGTCAAGGGCCATGCACGCACGAGGCGGTTTTGGGAGTCCATTTTTTGGACGAGACGTTCAAGGGGTTCTGTCGTCAGCATAGAATTTTTTGCAGGGCATCAACAAGGGCATCGGCGTCGGCGGGGGTGTTGTAGCCTTGAAATGAAACGCGGACGTAATGATTACCGCCCCACGTCACAATCGGCACTTCGACGCGAAATTCGTCATAGAGGCGGGTTTTGAGGATGGCTGGATCACAGGGGGGCAATGGCGCAGCGATCATTTGGGCGAACCACTCTGGGGAATCGGGGCAGATGGGGGGCAGGTCAAATAATTCGGCTAGGCGGCCTCGCATGTCGCTTGCCATTTGGTGACAGCGCAGACGTACCTCGTCCCAATGATGTGCTTGCTGAAAATCTATCGCGGCGGGGACGGATAAAAAGGCGGAGGGTTCGCGGGTGCCCTGCCATTGATTACGATTGACGAAGGTTAGGGTCTCATTCATATCGCCCCAACTGACGATAAGAGGGTTAATCTGATCGTGCAATTCGGGACGCACGACTAAAAAGGCGGCTCCTTTGGGGGCACACAGCCATTTGTGACAATTTCCGGTGTAGGCATCCGCGCCGATGGCCGCTAAATCCAGCGGAATTTGGCCGGGGGCATGTGCGCCGTCTACGATGGTCAGGATACCCGCTGCACGGGCGCGGTAGCAGATTTCGGCAACCGGAAAAATTAGGGCGGTTGGGGAGGTGATGTGGCTGATGAAAATGACACGGGTGCGCGGGGTGACAGCACTCCAAAAGGATTCAACAAAATCGGCGTGGGTGGTGACGGGGAGCGGGACGGGATGGTGAATATAGACCGCCCCGGTTTGGCGAGAGACGAACTGCCATGTCAGATCACACGCCCCGTATTCGTGGTCGGTGGTCAAAATTTCGTCCCCCGGCTGCAAATTCAGCGAACGGGCGACGGTGTTGACCCCGGCGGTGGCATTGGGGACAAAAATTAGGCTGTCGGCGGGGGCATGGAGATAATCGGCGAGGCGGGCGCGGGCCTGATCCATTAAATTGTCGAAGCGCCGCCCCAAAAATTCGACAGGTTGGCGTTCAAGTTCCAATTGCCAATGTTGATAGGTTTCAAAAACGGGTTTTGGACACGCCCCAAATGAGCCGTGATTGAGAAAGGTCACGGTGGGGTCGAGGAGAAATTGGTCACGCAAAGGGCATTTACTTTCTTACTAAGATTCTGAAACCACACTAAATAACCTACCAAGTTTTAGGATTGCGGGTTTGATGTTCTTATGCAGCGAAAACCGAATGCTTCTTGACCAAACTCTGCTTGTACAACCAGTCTTGTCCAACCAGCAGTATGATGTGCATACGATAGGTAAGTCCCACCTTTTAACACTCGAAAATCCACCAACCGAAAATTTCGATCATCGCTCCATATACGTGTTGAAGTCCATTCAGCTAAATTCCCTGCCATGTGATAAGCACCTACCCAACTTTGACCTTCTGGCAACGTATCAATAGGAGCAGTCCCGGTATAGCCATCGTCCCAAAGGTAGTTGGCAAGGTTTGAAGGGGGCGCACAGTTCGTGTCACAAAAATTCACGTTATTGCCGTCAAATTCATTCCCCCATGGAAATACTAACCCTTCAGGCCCACGCGCCGCATACTCCCATTCGGCTTCAGTGGGCAATCGGCCACCTCGCCACGCACAATAGACAGCAGCGTCATAATAATTCACGAGTCTAATAGGAAGAGTCGTGGGTTCTGGGGGCTGGTTAGGTGATGGATCAGTTATGCACACATCTGCCTGTACACATTCTGAGTATGCTTCAAGGGAAACCTCAAACTGGTCAATATAAAAACTTTCGACAGCGACTGTACTTGGTGGCAGAATATCTAGCTGTCTTTCGATACATGGATAATCAGCACCATCCGGCCTCAAGGTTTTGCAAAGTTCAAATTCTTGTTCCTCAGTGAAACCCATTTGGAATGTTCCGCTTGGAACAAAAACCATAGGAATCCCTTTTTCATCATAAAGCACCTGCGGTTTCGAATCCAAGCTTGGAGGCGTTGGGGTCGAAATTTGAGAGAATGCGATGTTATGATTGTTACCCCTCCACAGAAACGCCATTAGTATTACCGAGAGGACGCAAAAGAAAATTTTTGAGATGCGAATAATCATAAACCTCTCTCAGAATTATTATTCATGATCGGGCAACTCCACGAGTAGGCGTTTCCACGTTTCGAGTTCTAGGGCTACCGCCTTCTGGATGATTTCATCTCGTTCCAACCCTTGTTCTATCATCAGCGTTACTGGGTGGAGTGCCGCCCCATAGAACCCTGCCTCAGCCCGGACTTGAGCCTCAGTGCGGTAGTAATGGTTTTTAATTTCAGCGAGACACACCATGCAAGCAATCGAAAAACCATTGAGGAAATTCTCTATTGCAGGAAAATCATCACTGACATACATATTGGGTCGCAGAAGCATGGATTCCAAAACGCTGATGATGTTTTGGATTGGTTGTTGATCGGTCATGGATTTCGTACCTGCACAATGCGCCCATTCACATTGACATTGCCGTTGTTATCCCCCTGCAAATTCCAATCCCCGCGTGTGCAAAGGCTCAACCAGAAATCGCCCCGTACACGCAGACCGGGTAAATTTTGTGCGGCGGCTTGTTTGTAATGTGAATCACGGCGGAGTTCGGCGACCCGTATCGTTAACTGCTGCTCGGTAATGCCATTTTGACCGGGCTTGGAACGGGATGGCACCCCCAATTGCTGCTCGGCAAGGCGCACAAAAGAATGATTCGGGCCAAAATTAATGCCCATATCAAACAACAGGGCCAACGTGAGGGGCAGTTTTAATTCACGCGGTTGGACATAGCCCACATAGACCGCATCCCAATATTTTTCGGTGGCGACGGCGTTTTGGGCTTCGCGCATCTCTTTTTCTTCGGCGGCTTTGATGAGCAGGTTTTTGAATCGCTCATCATTACGGAGGGCTTGATCTTTGCGGACGACGGCCTGTTCATAGGCTTTCAACGAATCGGCAACCCGGCCATTGGCGAGTGCCCAATAGCGCCGCAGCACGGTTTCGAGACTGCTAGAAGCCAGTGTAAATTGGAACAGGCCATAGCTGACAATCCCGGCATCATAATTGTTATAGGCGGCATATCCACTGCCCTCGAATGCTCCGGTGATGGCATAGGCGGCTTTTTGGATACGCTGAAGGTCGTTGGGGGGCGGTGTGGGTTTATCGGGTTCGCTCGATTCACTGCGAGTTAGGGCGAAGGCACTAAACGCCACGAGGCCATAACCATAGGTGGCACAATCGCCATAAATCGCTACGCCGTCATCGCGTACCCAACCGGTGCGATTATCGGGAAAGCGCAAATTAAACCACTGATGGACTTTGCCATTGGTGGCCGTTCCCCCTTCATCTTTTTTGACATCCAAGATCGTGAGGACAATTTGATTGACAGGGGCAGAAAATAAAACTGCGTAGCCTGTGCCGGGGCCATTTCGGACGTTAAAACTGGTGGCGGTTGTATCGGCGGGGCGGATGATTGCAAAACAAGTTTCGTTTGCCATGTTGCCTTATCCATTGCTCAAATGTACAATTATCAGAAATATTTGTTCTATATCGGTTGCTAGTCCTCTCAAATTATAGAGCCATTTTGCGGATTGTGTTTAACTAGCAGGATGAACAGTGGTAATGCGCCAAAGTGACCTTTTATGACCTTTTAAAAATGATTAAAAATGAGAAAAAACTGTTATCAGACTATCCTTTGAAATTTTTTAGAGTATAATAAATACAGTTTCCCCTGTCTTTCAATCATGAACAGGAAAGTGTTCACGCCCTATGGCTACAACCGCATTACCCTCGTCTACATCCTTTGATTTCAGAACCACCGTGTCGGACAATCGCCTCAAAGCATTGTGGCGTATGATGACCGGCTTCCGTCTCCTCTATGGCGGCGCGACCCTTGCATTGGGGTTTGCCGCTATCTTTAAGACGCTGACTTTTTTGCTGCTGGCCTATTTCATTGATGACGTACTTGAAAAGCGCAACTTTGAATTCATCGGACTCGTGGCGGTGGGTTTTGTCGCATTGGCGCTGATGGAGGGTGGGTTTACCTTCCTAAGTGGGAAATGGGCCGCCCGCACCGCTGAGGGAGTCACACGGCGTCTGCGTAATTTCTTGTTTGACCATGTGCAGCGGCTGTCATTTAGGTATCACGACAAACATCAGACGGGTGATCTGTT
This sequence comes from Anaerolineae bacterium, assembly GCA_019913005.1. GTDB lineage: Bacteria > Chloroflexota > Anaerolineae > Aggregatilineales > J027 > CFX10. The sequence goes on from JAIOHL010000258.1 coordinate 99,279, forward strand.
GCAGCGTTCGACCTCCGATGTGGACGCGGTGCGCTTGTTCCTTGCTGACCAAGCGATTGGTGCGGGTCGTATCGTGCTGCTGTTTGTGGTCAATTTTACCGCTATCGCCCTGCTGAATTGGAAGCTGGCACTGGCCTCCGTTGTGGTTATCCCGCCGATTCTGGTCGTCTCGGTGTTCTTCTTCCGCCGCATTGAAAAAAGCTATGAGAAGTTCCAAGAGCAAGAGTCGGTACTCTCGACTATCCTGCAAGAAAACCTCACCGGGGTGCGCGTGGTCAAAGCCTTTGCGCGTCAACAGTGGGAGATGGATAAGTTTGAGAAGGAAAATTTTGAAAAGTATAAGCGGGGACGTAAGCTGACCATCAACCATGCCTATTTCTGGCCGACCACCGACATCATTTGCAGCTTGCAGATGTTGGGCGGGTTTATTTATGGCGCGACCCTAGCGATTGACGGTGAAATCTCACTCGGCACATACCTAGCTTATGCGGGCATGGTGGTCTGGCTGATTTGGCCCATCCGCAATCTGGGACGTTTGATTACCCAGATGTCCATCGGCCTCGTGTCGTATGGGCGTGTGATGGAAATGATTAAAGAAGACCGTGAATCGCTTGTGGGGATTAACAAACCCCCACATGGTGAGGTTAAGGGCGAAATCGTATTTGATGACGTGAGTTTTGAATACGATAAAGAGGTGGCGGTACTGCATAACATCAGTTTTGCGGTCAAGCCGGGTCAATCCGTCGCTTTGATGGGGCCAACGGGGTCGGGCAAGACATCGGTGGTCAATTTGCTGCCACGTTTCTATGAATACACCAGCGGCAAAATTACGCTGGACGGCATTGAGCTAAAAGAGTATTCCAAAGAATTCCTGCGTGACCAGATTGGCATTGTCGAACAGCAGCCCTTTTTGTTCTCCCGTACCATCCGCGAAAACATCACCTATGGCGTCTCGCGCGAGGTATCGGATGAAGAGGTCGAAGCCGCTGCCCGTGCCGCCGCCATCCATGAGGTGATTTTGACCTTCCCCAAAGGCTATCAGACGCTGGTGGGGGAGCGCGGGGTTACGCTGTCGGGTGGTCAAAAACAACGGGTCGCCATTGCACGCACGTTGTTGAAAAACCCTCGCCTTTTGCTCTTAGATGATGCTACGTCGTCGGTGGATACGGAAACCGAGGGCGAAATTCGAGAAGCACTGCAAAATTTGATGGAGGCACGCACGACGTTTATCATCGCACACCGCATCCAGAGTGTCATGAATGCCGATCTGATTCTCGTGCTGGACAAGGGCCGTATTGTCCAACTGGGTATCCACGATGAATTGGTTGAACAAGACGGTATCTATCGCCAGATTTATGACATGCAGGCACGTATCGAAACTGAACTCGAAAAGGAAATAGCTAGTGTCTGATAACTATCGTTTCGAGGAAGAAGAGTTTAATACCCAGTTTAACGGCCAGACGCTGATTCGCATTTTGCAGCAGGTCAGGCCGCATTGGAAGTGGGTGACAGGTTTTCTGGTCATGATTATGAGCGTCGCCATGTTCGACTCATATCTGACGTATCTGGGCAAGCGCATTATTGACGAAGGCATTGTCCCCGGTGATAAAGATGCCCTTGTGCAAATCGGGCTGCTTTACATGGGGATTATGTTGGTGCTTTCGGTGGGGGTGTTTGGGTTCATCTATCTGGCAGGGATTTTGGGCCACTTGGTGCAATATGACCTGCGGAAAAAGATGTTTGAACACCTTCAACAATTGGCGTTTTCCTACTTTGACCGCACCCCCGTTGGCTGGATTATGTCGCGTGTCACCTCCGACTCGGAGCGTGTGGCGCAGTTGGTGACATGGGGGTTGTTGGATACCACATGGGGTATCGTGAATACCATTACCGCCTCGGTTTTCATGCTCCTGATTAACTGGAAACTGGCGATTGTGGTGTTGGTAATGATCCCGGTATTGATGCGAACCTCGGTGTGGTTTAAGAAACGCATCTTGGTCGAATTCCGACAGGTACGTAAATTTAACTCCGAAATCACGGGGTCGTATAACGAGAGCATCACGGGGGTGCGGGTGACGAAATCCAACCGCCGTGAGGAAGCCAACCTGAAAGAATTTGAAGTGCTGACAGATGGCATGTATAACGCTAGCTATCGCGCCGCGTGGTTTTCAGCCTTGTTCCTGCCCGCCGTACAGGTCATCAGTGCCGTCGCCGTTGGGTGTGTGGTCTATTTTGGTGGATTGCAGGCCAAGACAGGTGGCATGACCATTGGTGGTATCCAAGCGTTTGTGGCGTATATCACGTTCATGATGTGGCCGATTCAGGAAATGGCGCGTGTGTATGCTGAATTGCAGCGGGCCATCGCGTCGGGTGAACGTATCTTCTCATTGATTGATGCCGCCCCCGATGTGACCGACAAGGAAGGCGCGATTGACCCCGGTACACTGCGCGGCGACATCGAGTTTGATGATGTGACGTTCTACTATGAAGCAGACAAACCTGTGCTGAATAATTTCTCGCTCAAAATTAAGGGCGGGGAGACGATTGCACTGGTTGGCGAGACAGGGGGTGGCAAATCCACCATTCTGAACTTGCTGTGCCGCTTCTATGAACCGAAGTCGGGGCAAATTCGCATCAATGGGCAGGACTATCGTGATTTTACGCTGCACAGCATTCATTCGCGGTTGGGGATTGTGCTGCAAACGCCCCATCTGTTTTCCGGCAACATCCGCGAGAACATCCGCTATGGACGCTTGGGGGCGACGGACGCCGAAATCGAAGATGCTGCCAAACTAGCCGGGGCGCATGAGTTTATCGTCGCGCTGGAAAAGGGCTATGAAGAAGAAGTGGGTGAGGGCGGGAATTTGCTGTCAGTAGGGCAGAAACAACTCATCAGTTTGGCAAGGGCGGTGTTGGCGCAACCCGATATTTTCATCATGGACGAGGCGACCAGTTCAGTAGACACGCTGACGGAACATCTCATTCAGAAGGGCATGGAGGAGTTGATGTCTGACCGGACAAGCTTTGTCATCGCGCACCGTCTTTCGACCATCAAGCAGGCGGATCGAATTTTGGTGATTGAAGGGGGCAAGATTATCGAGATGGGGTCGCACGCCGAACTCATCCACCAGCGCGGTCATTACTACAATTTGTATACCCGTCAGTTCCGCAAGGATTTGGAAGTCAAATACGACATCTTCAAGACCAGCGAGCAAAAAGTCGTGGGTATTGAAGAAGGGGCCGAAGAATCGCTGCCGGATGTTGTGGGGTTGTAGAGCAAAATTTTGGGAGAATATTTGTTTAGGTATTCTCCCAACTCCCTCTCAAAATTACAGCATTGGTGGTACTTTCTACCTGCCAAACTTACTGTTGGGAGGGACTAATTGTAATTTCCCAATCATTTGTACTTACAATACTGTAGTTGAGAAAATATATTCCGCCTTCCAAGCTGAATATCTTCCTGCCTGTCAAATCGGAATCCTCACTAATCAAAAGCGAATCTAGAAATTCTTGATTGGACATTTCCCAAGAAGTTTCTATGCCTGTAAAAACGAAGTCAGACGCATTATTGGCGACCTGATACTCCAAAATATATAGTCCCGCTTCCAAATACAATGGGCCTATCGCATTTATTTCGGAATCAACGCCAGATGCGGAGAAATCACTGCTGGATGTTTGTTCTTCTATCCGAGACAGGGTTAATCTCCATTCCTTAGCACCAGAAACCTCGACATTTGCAAAAGTGGTTACATCATTGAAATAATAAACCTGCCGACCAACTGGTACAGTATAGGTAAAAAAGTAGTCTCCGCCGACTTCCCAATTAACTGCAAGCCGAAATGAAGTTTCAGGATTGATGAGTTGATATTCAAGCTCGTAGAATCCGGCAGTCAAAGTAAATGGTCCAAATACTTCAGTTGATGAGGAAGATGTTAGGGTTTGGGGATCAAAATGGGGGACAGCGGTTGCTGTTGGTTCTGAAGTTGGTGTTGGTTGAAAATCCGCGACAGCAGCATCCACATCAATTCCGGCAATTTCCTGTAGTTCATTGAAAAGTGGTTCGACTTCTTCGCCATAGATTTCTAATCGAGGATAGATAATCTCTACTGCCAATTCTCTGTCATTATCTAAGCTAAATGTGAGAAAGTCGACGAGGTTGTCATAAAGATAAATGGTGAGTTGATAAAGCTCATCGGCACACGTGGGTCTAGGCAAATCCTCAAGATTTCGCCTAACTTCCTGAATAAGTAAAATGCTGTCAATGATAGATAAGTCGTTTGGGCCATCAATTATTGGCTGAACAAGATTACGTCCAATTTGGCGTTGAACGAGCCATTCCCCAACAGCTTCAGGTTGACAGTCATCTTGAGCATAAATGCTGGTTTTGGTTTGACCGTCTAAGACCAATAGAAAACTTAAACTAAGAAATATAACCAGTAGTTTGTTCATGATTTTATTTCCTATAGAATAACAATCTATAATTCTATTGTAACAACTACAGGAAAATATATCAAAAGGGGTGGTAAGGTAGGGATTAGCGGTATCCCACCTTACCAAAGAATATTTTTCTTATAGCACCCGTGTGACCTTTAGGAAACCATCGTGGGATTCGTTGGCCTCTTCGATAGATTCCTGCGATCCTAACACGACCACCTCACCCGCCTCGGCGACTTTATCCAGCACATTGGCGAAGGCTTTGAAATCAGCGACGGTGGTGGAAAGTACCTGTTCACGGCGGATTTGGCGTTTTTCATCACTATCCCCTGCCAGATAACGCAGCATGGAGTTATAACCTTTGGCATCGGGCAGTAGATAGGTATCCATCGCGCCGATGATGCCGATAATCGCTTTGGTCACTTCGTCCTGTGGCAAATCGAGTTGGCGCAGGAAATTGGGAGTGGCGTCGTAATTTTCCAACGAGCCGATCAGGTTGGGGTCACGATAGGAGATATAGGTGAACACGCCGGAGCGGAAATCGAATACGCTGAATCCACCATAGGCCCCGCCCTGTACGCGGATTTTGTCCCACAGCCATGTCGTGCCGAGGAAACGGTTAATCACATCTACCGAGTTATGCAGTTTATAGCCGAGGTCAAACAGATTCGCGCCTTTACCGACATAATTGACCTGCGCCGGAATAGTCAGCCCTTCGTGATAGCCACCTTTGGGACGTGACCACTGTTGAGCTTTTAACTGCACGGCTGGCAAACCCGATAGGAAGTGGTTGAGGCTGGGTCGGATTTTGGCCCAATTCGCGCCGTCCAACGTCACATTGCAGATGACCGCATTGCGATTGACCAGCAGGCGGCGGATGTCTTCCAACGTTTTCAGGACGGCAGGCCAATCTTTTTCAATCTTCTCGGCGAGGTCACGCAGGAAGAATAGATAATTGACACCGCTCATCTGCTCGCTTGCCCATGCTGCCTCATCAAAATGGGCACGCAGACGGGTATTGACGACGATATGCCCCGCCGGAACGACCTGTGCCTCCTGACCCGCTTTTTCTTCCAACGCCATCTGGAGGAAACGTTCTGGATTGTCGAGATTGACGGTCAGTAGGACATCACTCAGAATCGCCAAGAGGTCATCGGTTTGGGCAACGGTGGATTTGCCACGCAAAAACAGCCATGCCGTTGAGCGATTGGATTCTTGCACGACGGAGGTATAGGTCGCGGTGTCAATGCCACCTGTTTTGCGACCAATGCGCTGCGAGAGTTTGACAAAATCTTCAGTCGCCGTCCCCATCTCAAACAGGGCGCGTCCAAAGAGGCTCACATAGGGCAAATACTCTTGTGGCAGAGCGTATAGATTAAACCCGACATCCAGATAAGTGATGCCGTTGGTGAAAATATCGTGATATAGGACTTTGCTGCCCTGTTCCTCCAAGATTTCCAGCGGCACGATCTTGTTTTGGCGATCAATGTCGCTCAATTGGAGAACGGGAATCTTGGCAAGGACTTCGGGGGTGTCGGGTGTTTCTTGGGCCAGTTTCAATTGACGGGTGTTTTCGATAATCGCCTTAAGATCGGCCTCATTCAACCCGGCCTTGATTTTTGCCAAGCGTGCGACCTCATCCTCTTCCAACCGCTGACGATAGTCGGGGTCATGTTCCAAGATGACGGTGGTGCGGTGACTATTTTGGAGCAGATATTCTTGAATCAGCCCTTCAAAATAGCGCGGGTTGCTGGCGAAGTGATTTTTGATGGCGTTCAGTGGGCCTTCATAGGCGAGTGGGCCAAGCGGGTCGCCATGATATACCCATGAGGTCAGCGAGGCGATCAGCAAGGCAAGGCCGCGTGGGAAACTACCCGTATTCAGTTCACGCAGTTGGAATTCAATCGTGTTTAGCGAGGCTTCAACGGTTTCAGGGTCAATACCGTCCTTAGCGAGTGCTTCCAGTGTTTCGGAAATAAGAGCCTCGACCTTACTCCCATTTTCTGGTGGGACGCCCCTCAACCCGGTTGAAAAATACATCTGACGCAGTTCATTAACCAAGCCGCTGCCTGCCAAATCTTCACCGAGGCCGGATTCAATCAGGATTTTGCGGAGGGGGGCGGCGGGTGTGCCAATCAAAATATGGGTCAAGACCTGCATCGCCATGTTGATTTCTGAATTGGCGGATTCGGGCAGTAGCCAATTGACCGTAACCATGCTGTTGGCTTCTTCCCCGGCGTCATAGGGATAGGTCAGGTGTTTGGGGGCATTAAATGCCTTTTGCAGCGGGATGGTCGAGTCAATATCCAACCGCTGAAAGTCTTTCAGATAGTCATTGGTAAAACGCAGACGCTCGGCGGGGTCGTCGTCGCCATAGAAGAAAATCATCGAGTTGGATGGGTGATAGTGCGTGTCATAGAACTTTTTGAACTGGGCAAAGGTCAGAGTAGGCATGACCGCTGGATCGCCACCGGAATCGAGGCGATAGAGGTTATCGGGGAACATGGCGGCCTGAATACGCTGGCGCAGCAAATCATCGGCGTCGGAATAGGCCCCCTTCATTTCATTAAACACCACGCCTTTATAGGTCAATGGGTCGTCGGGGTTCTCTAGCTCAAAATGCCAACCTTCTTGCTGCAAGGTTTGGGGGCCAAAACGTGGATAAAACACCGTGTCCATATAGACATCCACGAGATTATAAAAATCGCGGAGGTTTTGGCTGGCACAGGGATAGACCGTTTTGTCGGGATAGGTCATGGCGTTGACAAAGGTTTGCAGAGACCCTTTAAGTAACTCCACAAATGGGCTTTTGACCGGATATTTACGCGACCCGTCCAAGACGGAGTGTTCCAAAATGTGGGCGATGCCTGTTGAATCTTCCGGCAGGGTGCGGAAGGTGATGCCAAAACATTTATTCTCGTCGTCATTTTCCATCGAAAGCAGTTCCGCGCCGGTCTGCACATGGCGATAGAGCCGGGCTTTGCTGTTCAGTTCGGGAATAAAAGTATCTTTGACGAGTTCAAAACCATGTTGTGTCGTCATATGCTTGCTTCTCTACCTATCTCTTGTGGGGCATGATACTGACAGTAGTACATTCGGCATTGAAATTTTGTTCAATGGTACTTCTTTTAGCATAAATTGTCGAAAAATCGGGCGATTTCTAACCTAAACAAAAACACGGCCTGCCCATCTCGGATGAGCCAAGCCGTGTTCCTCCCTATCAGAAATATAGATTTAGGCCATTGAATCCTTGAGGAATTTTTTGACCACATGGACGGGAATGGCTACCCCGACATCCGGCCCACTAATCATGGTGTTGATGCCAATCAGACGACCAGCGGTGTCAATCAATGGGCCGCCAGAATGACCGGGGCGCATATGTAGGCTGACGACGACCCATTCTCGACTGCTGAATGGAATATCGGGCATCTCCGCTCCCATGCCGATCACGATGCCGCCGGAGACTGCATTGCGCACCCCCCAAGGATGTCCCAACGCCATGACCCATTGACCGGGCTTGAGGTGTTTGGAATCGCCGGGTTCGATGGTCGGTAGGCCGCTGGCTTCAATGCTGAGGGCGGCAAGATCAAGTTCGGCATTGTAATACAGCACCTGTGCTGGAAACTTGCGCCCATCGTTCAAGGTGATGCTGGGTGTTTCGTCGTGGATAACATGGGCATTGGTCAAGATTAGCCCTTCCGAGTGCCAGATTGTGCCCGCGCCGATGCTGCGTTCGCCGTTGGTGATTTGCACAAGGGCGTGATAGGCCCGATCAATCGCGTCGGAAATATCGTCATTGAGTTGACGGAGACGATCCGACCCGCCGATTTCTATCTCTCCAACTGCTTCAAACTCCGCTGCTGCGATACCCATAGTCCCTATTCCCCTTTTCGCAACGTGGGCTGACCCACTCGATTGCAAAACTGCCTATTTCAAGCAGGGTCAGTCTGAGCCTGACCCCTACAAAAGCCCATTGCCCCCCATCGCTTCGAAATGAACCTTACTGGCGTTCGCCGACGGTGATATTCACTTCATGGATTTGACCGCCGCGCACCAGCTTAATCTTGGCATCCTTACCGACCTTATCCCCGGTCAAGCCTGCCAATAACTCATCGGGGACACGCACGGGATGACCATCGAGGGCCACAATCACATCGCCTAACATCAGACCACCTTTTTCGGCGGGGCTGTTGGGTTCAACGGCGACCAACAACAGGCCCGTTTCTTGCCCAAGCTGCTGCTCCAATGCGGCGGGCAGACGGACGGGCTGTGAACCAACCCCTAGATACCCACGACGCAGTTTGCCGTGTTTCAAAAGGGTGTCCACAATCGGGGCGATGGTTGTGGTCGGGATGGTTACACTGACGCCACGCAGCAAGGTCGAGCTATTGATGCCATAAATCTCACCCCCCACACCGACCAATGGCCCACCGGAAAAACCGGGGTACATGGTCACATCGGTTTGCAAGTAATAATCTATCTTGCCACCCGCCGGGGTATGCCATTCTTCGGCAATCGAACTGACCACACCGAGCGTCGCCAGCACATTTTGGCCCGGACGACCCAACGCTAGTACGAGATGACCGACTTTGAGGCCATCACCACCAGTCCAATGCGGCACACTTAGATTTTTGGCGGCGGTGCGCAGAACGGCGACATCGGTAGTGGGGTCACGTCCGACTAGGGTGGCGGGTACGGTTTCGCCATTAGGTAGGCCGATATGCAGTTCTTCATCGCGGGTGACGACGTGGCTGGCGGTGACGATGACGCCATCACTGTTCCAGACCACGCCGGTCGCGGACATACGTTTGCGGCCTTCGACACGCACCAATGAAGCGCCGACATTTTCAACCGCCGCCGCCATCGCATTCGAGAGTTCGTTTAATACGGTCATGCTGGGTTCCTCCCCCAATTGAATTGCATCACTCAAGATGATTTAGTTATAGCTGAGTGAGGCGGGATGATACATCCACTCTGTGGTGAGTAGCACCTAGAAAAATGGTTAGGTGGCGGGGGGTGTTAGAGCAAAATCAGGCCAAAACGGGAGGCGCGTACTACTGCTTCGGTGCGGCTTTGGGCGTTGAGTTTGGTCATGATGGCGTTGACGTGGAATTTGACGGTGTGGTCGCTGATGGCGAGGCGTTGGGCAATGGCTTTGTTGGTGAGGCCCTGTGCTAAAAGCTGCAGGACTTCCAATTCACGCGGAGTCAACGCTTCGGCGGGTAATTCGGAGGTGGAGGCAGCAGATTCTAAGGTTTGGGTCGCCAGTGCAGGGTCAAGTACGGTCAGTCCATTGGCAACCGCTTGAATTGCCGCGATCATTGGCTCTGTTTGCACATTTTGGAACAGCAGGCCATTCGCACCTGCCCGCCACGCATTCGCCGCAAAATCTTCATCCGGCAAAAGGGCTACCACGCGATAGTGGCTCTCGCGGACTTCCCGTAATCGTTCCAATGTGGCCGCAGGCTCCCATCCTAAATCCCAGACCATGACGGCAGGGCGGTAAATATCGAGCATGTGCAGCAAATCTCCATCGGCGGCGACCTGCCCAACGACATTGAAGCCCGGTTGGTCATTGAGCAGCGCGACCAGCCCCGTCCGCGCCAATGGATTGTCGGCGACAATCAAAAGGCGTAAATCATCGTTCGCAATCGGTGAATTTGACATAACAGCTTAGAAAAGTCCGTGTAACGAGTCCCAAATGAGTGATGCCCCAAAACCTATCAGCACCACCAAGCCGATCCATAAGCCAATCTTGACGGCCTGCGCTCCCAAGCGGCGGGCTTGATGGAACAGGATGACCAAACCAGCCATCGTCAGCAAAAACATCGCGTAAAATCCCACTACAAATGAAACGGCATGGGTTGGGGTATCGCGCCATGCGTCAATCACCAGCGGCCCCAAGACGGTGCCCCAGAACAACCATGCCCCCGGCCCCAGCGCATTGATGATGACGGCTTTACGCAGATTGACGGGGATGGGTTGCCGACTAACCGTATCAGCCGCCTCCGCCGAAGGTAAATGTACCCCGCTACGAAGTTGCTGCCACAATCCCCACGCGATATACAGGACAAAGAATCCACCCAATAGGCCGATGGCATCTAATAAATCGCTGCTGGCCTGACCCAAAATAAGCAGAACGATGGTCACCACAGGGGCATCACTAATCAGTGGGGCTAAGATCAGCCAGAGCGCATACCGTGCCCCGTGTCGGAGGGTGTGCATGAGCATAAAAATCTGCAACGGGCCGGGGGTCATGCCCGCTGCAAATCCAATGCTGATGCCTCGCGCAATAAGAGCTATCATCAATCCGTTGCCTCTTGAAAACAGATGAACCGCTCTAGCTTACCTGAATGTCGTAGGGAATACACCTATGCGTTTGGGGAGGATTTCCGCTACACTACTGTCCCATGTCGAACCAAAAATCCCATCTCATTAGCCCGATTATTTTTGTCTATCTCTGTGTTGTCGGCTTGGTCATCCTCAAAGACTATCACCGAGAAGCCGATTTTTTGGCGTATCAATTGGCCCGAAATTTCCATGATGGGCGAGGCATGGTCTATACTCCCGGCGAAAAGACGCTGTTGACGGCCAGCCCCTTACCTATCGTCATCAATGCGGCACGGCCATTGGACAGCACGGCGTTGGGCGTGTCGGCATTGGCCTATGCTATCGCAGGGGGTAGCTTGGTGCGATTGCTGCGTCGCTGGGGTTATAGTAGCCTTGAAAGCGTGTTGTGCCTCGTTTTATGGCTGGCTTCGTGGACGGTATGGGCGGGGATACGTTCATCAGCGGGCCTCACGGCGATGTTGATATTGGGCGGGTTAGAACTGGCTACCCATGCAAAATGGCGATGGGCTGGATTAATAGCAGGGTTAGCTGTTCTATCACAACCTACCGGAGTCATTGGGGCGGCGTTGATTGGCGTATCTGCCCTGACGCACGAACAGGGGCGGCGCTTCTGGCAAGTGGTCTGGCTGCCGGGAGCGCTTTGGACGGGGATTGCCATCGCGGTTTATGGTTTTGATGGCTTGGCAGGACTGGCCCTAGATTTATATCCCCAAACAGATTGGGCATGGCAAGCGATTCTATGGTTAGGTCTGCTGATTGCTGGCGGTCTTGGAATTTCACGGCTCACTTGGTCGGATGAATCCCGCCCGATGCTGATTTTGGTGGGATGGGGTATCGGCGAAATCGTGGCCCATATTATTTTCTCAAGCCGCGCCTTCGAAAGCACATCATTGGGATTAGTGGTGGCCTTAATTTTGGTCAATCTCAGCCGAGGGTCTGCCCTGAAAAATCTCCAAATACCCATGCTGGTGGGGTCAGCAGCGATTATGGGGATTCTCTTGATTGTCGTGCCACCCCGAACCGAAAAATCGCTGCAAAATGACCAACGCCTTGCGGAATATCTGGGAGATGCCAAAAGCTACGCCCATGATCGCGGTGATGCGCTGACGACAGAATTAGAGGGTGATGAGATTTATCGCTTGGATGGTCGGCGTTCCCCGTTTATTGATGCCCTCTTGCGGCGGGAAGATCGGGAATCGCTGCTGGTGGCCCTTGCGCCAGAGGTGCTTTATTTCAATCGGGAGCATGGCCCACTGGCGGAACTAGAGTTGCAAAGTCCGGGATTGGTGGGATTGAATTATACGCAACAGCCCATCAATGAAAATGCACCGATGCGAAATGGCGATGAATTATGGGTGCGTGAATCGGTGATTGGCGAATGGGGGGAGACACATACCCTCGATATTGATTACAGTTCCGATGTGACGCTGGTGGGCTATGCGGTAGATAATACGCGACTGCGCCCCGGTGAAACACTGCGATTACGCCTCGATTGGCAATTAGACCGCCCTCCCACGACGCAAATGGGAGTGTATGTCAGCTTGTTGGACATTACAGGCAATCCGATTGTGTCCATCTTTCCACGCTTTGAACCTGTGACGTGGAAGCCGCTGGACATCAGCACCTATCATGCTCTGTTGCTTCCAGAGGATGCACAACCCAGCTTGCTGAATATTTCGGTGACGCTGGATTACAAAGCCGCCACACTCAATCAGGCTAATATTGGCAGTGTCCTTTTGCAGGGTGTGGTGATGACACCACCAACAACACAAATAGGCACACTTGGCCCGGCGATTTTGTATGCCGCCGATTTCTCAACAATCGAGGGGCAAATTATGGTTAATCTGATGTGGGGAGCGCAGGAATCCTTCAATCGGGACTATGATATTTTCTTGCATTTTGTACCAATGGGAGAAGCCGCACCACTGCGACAGGCAGATGGGACTCCGGTGGGTGGCCGCTACCCGACCCGATTCTGGCAGGCGGGCGATGTGATTGCCGAAACTCGTGTGCTTGCGATGGCGGATGTACCCGCCGGGGAGTATCAAATCCGGGTTGGCTTCTATGACCCCAACACATTTGAACGGCTGCAAGGGCCATCCGGCGATTTCATATCACTGGCAAATGTGAGTATTGGGATGGATGGGCAAATTACGGTTGCTCCGCCAGCGCCATAATATACGACACGATCTTGTGGGCGAACTCACACGTTGCGGCGGGGGTGAGATGTAGGCCCGTGTTGGTAAATTGGTCGTTCGGGGCGGCATCCCATAGATCGGTATAATGCCAATTTTCGCGCTGGGCAATGCTGGCGAGTAGCTCTCGATAGCTGTCGTAGGCCCATTTGGGATAGTAGTCGTTGTAGCGGTTTTCGTTGTTAAAGCCGCTGGTACGGAAAATGGGTTCATTGACCACCAGCACAGGTAAATCGTGATTTTGCGCGATGTCCATACCTGCCAGCATCACGTCAAAGGACAACAAATCTTCTGTCCAGCCACCTTCGATACGCGGGTTGCCCAAAAGATCGTCACCGGGGAGCAAATTTTCAACGCGCTGTTCATGAAATTTGGGGTTGCGGTGGTCATAACCCGTCGCCAGCCATGCCATGCCATAAACTTGATGACGGAGCAGGTCGGCTAATTCGCGGCGCTGTCCGATGATGCTGCGTTCCCACAAATTAGGGTCGTCGGGGAGGCGGTTTACATCTAGGGCAAGGTCGTAGCGTTCAATTAAGTCACGGGCAAGGTCGGCATTATTTTGTACCACCTGATGTTTGAGTTGGTCTTCGATATAAAACCCAGCAAGGGTCAAAAACCAGACGACTAGATCGGGTTGATATTGCAGAGATTCCTCTAATAACATTGAGTCTTTAAGGACGTTGGTCACGGGATAACCTAAATTATAGACGACCACACGCCGACCATCCGACATCCGATAATTACCCCGATTGATACACGCGCTGAGGGTTTCATCTTCTTCCAGCAGCCAACCCCACACCGAAGAATCGCCCAAGAAAAAGACGCGGTATTCATCATCGGCCTTATTTGATTGGCTGAGGTTGATAGAGGCAAACATGCCCTCCAACCGCTGAACTGAGATGTTGTAGTCGCTGGCAGGATTTTCGGAATAAGGCAGGCGCTCACGTCCGGGTAAAACTGAATTATAGAGGGTGATGCGGCTTAGGACGGGCAGCGGGTTGGTGAGGACGTAACATAGATTAAGGGCGATAAACAGCAGTACGCCTTTTATCACGACGTTGCGAACAAAACGGCGGTTATAGGGGGTTTGGGGCTTGGTCAGCCAATCCCATCCAGCCATTTAACGACCTCCTACCAAACGGGCCAGCATCGCCAGACTGTCGGCGGGGGTGGGCAGGGCAAAAAAGACCCAGCCCAACGCGACATAATGAAAGGTGGTCAGCCAACTAATGCCAAAAATAAAACGACGACGCCAGCGGTGTTGGATGATGATTTGATACCAGACCCGGGTGTTATCCAAAATGAGTTTGTGGATGAATAGGCCGATGCCGTGCCACAGCCCCCACAAAACAAAATTGACCGTTACCCCATGCCAGAGGCCAATCAAGACCATCGTGCTGATTTGAGCGATCATGACCATCAACCACTGCGGCATCTTGACTCCGCTGCGGAGCATGACACGGCTGATGGGCGTGAAATAATAGAGCCGAAACCATGTGCTCAGGGTGATGTGCCAACGCTGCCAGAATTGCTGTAAATTGGGCTGCATGTAGGGGCGGTCAAAATTTTCGGGCAGGGTGATGCCATACAGCCGTCCGATGCCGATGGCGACATCTGAATAGCCGCTGAAATCGAAGAAGATGCGGAAGGCGTAGATATACAGCAACAGCCATGCGCCGATGGTATCGCCAGTGCGATTGACCAGCGTTGAATTGAGGGCGACGAGAGCGAGACTGTCGGCAATCACGAATTTTTTAAATGCCCCTATCACGATTCGCATGGCGCCTTCGATTAAACGGGCCGAATCGAGCGGCTTGGTTTGATTGAGTTCGGGGATAAAACGCTGTACACGGTCAATCGGGCCAGCGGTCATGGCGGGGAAGAACAGGATATAGGTCAGGAAGTCACGCAGGGCCATGCCGTCTTTGGGCAGACGTCCGGCGCGGAAATCGAACAACACGCCGATTAGACGGAAGGCGATATAGGAAAAACCGAGCCATGCCAGTGGGGTGATGCCCGTCGGGTGAAGGGTTTCATTACGATCAAGGGCAAGGCTGAAAAAACGGGCGCTGGCGGGGATTTTGAGAATGACCAAAACCACAATTAGGCCAACGACGAATAAGAGACTCAGGCGCTTATAGATTTCGGTGTTGGTGGATGGCAGGAGTTGCGGCAGATTCAACGCACCGACTGTCGCCACTGCTATGCCGAAGATGGGGAATATGAGATTGGAGGGCCTATCCAGAAGGGCGAATATCAAACCCGCTAGGAGGACACCGACCCCAATAATCAAGCATGTTTGGGGATCGGCGCGGCGAGAGGGCATCGTTTCGGCGGGCGGCTGGACAATCCACCACACCGCAATGCTGAGGCCGAGTGTGCCGACCAGCACCATAAAATCGAGGTGATTGAGGACATCATCGGCCAGCAGCCATGCCAACGCTAAAATGCTGGCAAACAATAGGCTTTGGGGTCGCCAGCGGGTGGGAATCAGCCACATGAAGGGCAGCGAGGCCAGCGCAAAAACGAGAATGTGGATAAGGGTCATAGCGTCGTTTTAGAAACCTTGATAAATCCACTGGGGCGCGGTATCCGCCGTGACGATAATCAGCAAAATGATGATGAGGCAGAGCATCACCGCGAAAACATTTTCCCGCGAGAAGATGAGGCGCATGATTTTCCGAAACAATTGACCCATTGTGTTTTTTTCCTAACCCTCGAAAGCAAGGGCACATTTTACAGGTGGGGGGACGGCTTGCCAACGGGCGATTACTGTTTGATTCCCCAAAGATTGACTGACAAATCATCACCCGAAGACGCCAGCAAAGTACCGACTGGATTGAAGGTGAGACTAAAAATGAATCCAACATCAGTATGGCTCCGAGTGGTAATCACCGCACCTTTTTCGATATCCCATAGCCGCACTAAACCATCTCTACCTGCCGTCGCCAATAAGCTTCCGTCAGGGCTAAATGCAACATCAAGAACGGCATCTGGGTGGCTGAAAGTCTGTAATTGTGTGTCAACCTCTTTATTCCATAAACTCACCTGACCGTTGACATCAGAAAAAGCGAGCAGAGTGCCATCAGGGCTGAATGCAGCTGACCGTATCCAAGTCTCCATCTCAACACTACTCAGATTATCCCACATCTGAGTATCCCAAACTCGCACCGTGCTGTCATCACTGCCTGACACTAATCGAGTGCCATCAGGGCTGAATGCAAGAGTGTTTACTGCATCTTCATGGCCTTCAAGGGCGGTAATTTTTGTACCAGTCGCAATGTCCCAAATCAGAATGACACCATCCCGGCTACCAGAGGCAAGTATTTTTCCATCTGGACTGAAAGCAAGGCAGTAAATATCTGGGCCGGGGGTATGACCTTCCAGTTCGAATGCCTGTGCGCGATTTGTCATGTCCCAAATGAATACCTCACCTAGCGCCGTACCCAATGCCAAGCGCGAACCATCTGAGTTAAAAGCTAAACTTTCCACGAAATGTGTAAACGGCTCAAATAGTCTGTCTGCAGGGCCAAGTTCCATGACTCCACTGGTAATATATACCAGAACACCGTCCCAGCCACTTGAGACTGCCAATAGCCCACCGTCTGGCGACCACGCAATATCACCCGATGGGTGGGCCGATAACGAAACGAGGAGGGTCAGTTGCTCCGCGTTGGTGGTTATAATTTCAGGCAGATTCGAAAGGTTAAGCGTTCTGACAGCAGGATTGGTCCCTTGCGCAAGTAGAATTCTTGGGATCAGGTTGGTGGCCTGCACATATCTATTTGTATTGCCTGCCTCCAAACATATCTCCTGTGCGAGAAGGGCTAGATCAGCAGCAGTTTCTAAATCACTGTTCTCAAATGCCGTTATTGCCGCTGCGAGTACATCATTTGGCCCACCATCGCATGTCCAATCAGATTGGGCTAAAGACGGGGGAATATGAAAAAACAAACATACAAGGCAAAGTAGAGGGAATATTTTGGACATCTTTTAGCCTTTCGTGCTATAGAGCCATCTTTCTAATCGAGTGGTGTGATATGCCAATGGTTGTACACAAAACCCTGCTATAATGGCAGGGTCATTTTCCCAAAATTGGAGCAAACATGGACATTCGACAAGAACTCAAGACGTTTATCACCAAAGAAATTATGCGGAACCCCAAGTATCCGCTGAAAGATGCCGAACCGCTCATTTCCGGCGGGCTGATTGATTCCTTCTCACTGGTCGAGGTGCAGTTATATATCGAAAAGCAGTTTGGCGTTTGGATTGACGATATGGAAATGACCGTCGCCACCTGCAACACGGTTGATGACATCGCCAAATTGATCGAAGCCCGCCAATAACCTACCCCCAAAATCACATTTCTGGAGCATCATGACCGCACCAAGCACCACCCACATCCCGATTCGCCTTGACCATCCACTGCCCGAAACGCTGAATGCCCAAATCCGGTATTTGCTGGAAACACAACCAGAAGCCACCGCACTCTATTTTGTGACCTCCGACGGCGAACAGGCGATTTCGACCCGTACATTTTTTGAACACGCGGCGGAATATGCCCATGCCTTGAAACAAAATGGTATTCAGGCAGGGGATTTAGTGGTGCTGGTGTTGGAACATAGCCTTGATGTGCTGTATAGCTTTTGGGGGGCGATATTGCTGGGGGCGGTGCCGAGCATCTTCCCATTTTTGACGGAAAAACTCGACCCGGATCGCTATTTTGAGAGCCTCCATGCGTTGGTGGAGCGTTCGGGGGTGCGGCTGATTATCACCTATCCGGCGCTATTTGACCGATTGAATACGGTGCTGGCGGATGTCGAGGGGATGCTGCCGATATTGGTCACGGATGCGCTGACCACTCATGGCAACCCCGCCGAGTTTTGGGACTATGCCCCTACCGCTGAATCTACGGCGTTTTTGCAGCATTCATCGGGCAGCACGGGGTTACAAAAAGGCGTCATGCTATCCCATCGGGCGGTGTTGAATCAATTGGCGGCATACAGCGCGGCGATTCGATTGCAGGCCGATGATGTGGTTTGCAGTTGGCTGCCGTTGTATCACGATATGGGATTGATCGCGGGGTTCATCATGCCGCTCATGCAGGGGATTCCGCTGGTGCTGATGTCGCCATTCCATTGGGTACGTGCGCCCCATACCCTGCTGCACGCCATCCAAAAATATCGGGGGACGCTGTGTTGGTTGCCGAATTTTGCCTATAACCTGTTGGCGACCCGTATCCGCGACGTGCATCTGGAAAATCTCGATCTCAGCAGTATGCGGGCCTTTATCAATTGTTCTGAACCGGTGCGGGCCGATAGCCACCAAATTTTCCAAGAAAAATATGCCCCCTATGGATTAGCGGATAATGTGCTGACGGTCTCGTATGCGATGGCGGAAAATACCTTTGCCGTGACCCAAAGCGGCATGGATGGCCCGCAAAAATATGACCGGATTCAACGCCTACCATTTCAGGAACAGAATCGGGCTGTACCTGCCGATGGGAGCGACACTGACGGAGTATTGGTGGTGGTGTCGTGTGGCAAGCCGATTCCTAATTGCGAGGTACGGGTGGTAGATGGCGACAGGGATAAAAAACCGTTGCCAGAACGCCAAATTGGGGAAATCGCGCTGCGGAGTGATTCGATGCTGACCGGGTATTATCATCAGGCGGAAATTTCGGCGCAGGCCCTACATGAAGGCTGGTATCTGACAGGCGACCTCGGCTATATCGCGGAGGGCGAGTTGTATGTCACGGGGCGCAAAAAAGATTTGATTATCGTCGGCGGCAAGAACATCTATCCCCAAGATATTGAGGCCATTGTCAGCCAGATTGACGGCGTGAAGGATGGGCGCACGGTGGCCTTTGGGGTGTTTAATGACAAACTCGGTACGGAAGATATTGCGGTGATTGCCGAGATTACGCAGGACGATGAGGAGACACAGGGGCGGATTCAGCGCGAGGCCCGCCAGCGGATTGTGCAGGCGACGGATGTGAATGCGCGGTTTGTGCATCTGGTCGGCCCGAAATGGCTGATTAAGACCAGCAGCGGCAAGATTGCGCGGAATGCCAATCGGGAGAAGTTTTTGCAGGAGATGGCGGCAGAGGGGTTAATTTAACCTCACCCCCCGGCCCCCTCTCCAACGTGGCGAGGGGGAGAGAACGACGAACGCATGTTCTATAAGTGTGGATTATATGCGCCGAAGTTGAATCCGTAACCACGGTTACGCATGAGTTTGTATTGCAACTAGATACTTAATAAATGAATTGGCTTGGGTGTACGGAATTGGGGTGAGAGTGGGCAAAATCCTAACCGTTCGTCAATGGAGTTGAAACAATAGGAGGCGGGGATGGCAAAACACAAAACAGGCTATGTGATAGGCGTGGTATTTTGCTTGGGTTTATCGCTGACCACCCTATTGAGTTTGACCACCCCTGCCCCGAATATCGGTGTGGCACAATCGCCGACCTTGACACCCGTCCCATCTGCGGCAATCTACTATTTTTCAAGCGAGGAAAAAGGATTTGTAGTTGAAAGTTTTGATGGCGAACTGCATCAGATTTTAGCTAACTATGAATTGCCTGTGGACAAAGAGATTGCTGGCCCCGGTTGGTCGCCATCCGGTAAGTGGTTTGCTTGGACAACCAATCCTATTGGATTGCCCTATCTTATGGATAATGAAATTTATATTCTCAACCGAGAGGGAGATAACGTTGAGCAGACTTCGACCAACGGAACGACCTTATTGATTGAATGGTCGCCTACTGATGATTTACTACTTCTGGTGAGCCAAGATATTGAAGGCTATATCAAGTATTTCATCTATGACCCCGCAGCTAAAGCCTTCACGTTTGAAAGTAGTATATTACTGACTGGAAACTATAGCCCGCCATTCCTTAACTATTTTGCTAATTGGTCACCAAACGGAGAATATATTGGCGTTGGCTTTCCAGACTCCACTCAAAATTCTTCGCTCATCAATATAAAGATAGCCTCAAAAAATGGCTTGCTGGTTAAAGAAACTGCCATTGGTTGTAGACAGGCAATTTATAATCCCTGCTTAGATGCCTTATGGTGGATTGATAATCGAGTTGTTTATATTGATGCTCAAAGTGATCAAATTGTTGTGGAAGACCTCAAAGCAGAAGCAATCTGGCAGATTCCAATACCCTCAAGAGATATAAATCAGATATTTTGGGATTCTGAGGGTAAATTTGCTGTTATTAAGGTAGGAAACGCTTATGACAGGAGTGATGATTCCCAAGCAGTTTGGGAACTCTCAATGGAAGCAGAGAATATCATACCGATAGCGATTAACCCTCGTGCAGCATTTTATGGGTGGTCGCCTAGTTCTAGTCAAGCCGCCTTTGTAATAGAAAACCATCTCCTGCTCCTTGAAAGCGCCTCATCAACGGTGGAAGAGATTACATTAGATGCGGCAAGAGGCGATATTGTTTTTCCAAAATGGATTGATAGCCAAACGCTTTTGCTTTATGTTTACAAGCCCAACTTGGCAAACCCACTCCTTCGAGAGTTATACTTATACAGTACAAAAACAGGAGAACTGAACCAAATCGCTTTCGATAGCCCAAACTTACCAGAAAGTGGTATATCCTCTCACCAACTTTACTCGTTTTCTTTTGACAAGACTTCTTGTTTCCTAGCCTGTGTTTCTGACCTTAGAACTGGAATTACCTCTGTAATTGCGCCAAATTCATCAACTATGGAAATTGATTTAATCAATGCTATAGAATGGCATCGCACCGAAAATTGGTTTTTTCTTATCGAAAGGAATGATGAAGGGATAAGCCAACTTGTCCTTGTCAATCAGGACGGATCAGTGGTCAGAGGGCTAGATGTTCGATGTAATGGTTCATCAGCTTGCTATGGATGGATGCCGCCCACATCATAACCTTTTGCCAGCAACGGCTTGGCCTGAGTAAAACAAGCTATGGCGTGACATCAAAAATATAGACAAAACCACCATTGTCGGAAAGCGGCCTTATGGAAGCCAGCCAAAACATGAGGGAGAGTTGATACAGTTCCCTATATCCCTTGCAAATCCATCATAAGCACTGGCGACGGTTATAGACTTAATGTAGGGGAATCCGCCTATCGCTAGAAGCCAATTTCCTTCAGGATGCCAGCGTAACTCGTAGACTTCATTTGGAGTGGGAAAAGTAAATGGTGTTTCACTGCTGGATAAGTCAACGATAGCGATAGCATAGTTGTAATCGGCGTCGTAGCTGGTAAAGGCCAGCAATTGCTGGTTTGGCGAAAAGCTAAAATAGTATGGATGTGCATATCCCGTGTTAAATAATTCTGAGAGAACGTTTGTTTCAAGCGAGTAGCTGGAAATCTTCGATTCGCTTTCAACTAAACCAAAAAACGAAACCACATTTTGGGCAGTCCAAACAATAAATGGAATAGAGTCGAACCGGTCAAAAGGCATCTCGTGAACCTGAAAAGGGAGTGTTTCCACCAAGATGATTGTATTTTGACTAGATACCCCAAAGGCATAACTTCCATCTTCTGACCAAACACTAGGACTCCTTATTCCGTTGGTAGTTGGTTGAGAGTTGACCAAATGCACATCTTGATTTATGAGCGTAGATTTTTGTGAGTCCAAAGAGATTAGCCAGAGTTGGATAGGCGATGAATTGGTGCAACTTGTAGAAGTAAAGGCAAGTAGGTATTGGCTATTCGGACTCCATTCAATATCGAGGACAAATCCATCAGGGGCTTTAATGAGGGAAAACTCTTGGGTTTGCAGATTTTCAATTGCTAGATTTTCGGCGTCCTTCCGATAAACAAAATCATGATTTTTCGACCATTCCAAATGAGGCAGATCACAATAATCCTTTCGATATTTGTCTTTGGATATATTTGACCCACCAACAGTAATGAAATTGATGGTATCAACGCCATAAGATACTAAGTATTGACCATCGGGTGACCATAATAATACGTCATTGCTTAAAACCTCCGTTTTTTCTTGAGTCTCGGGATTAAAAAGGAAATATCTGGTGTTTGGTGAATTTCCAGAATAGAAGATTTCCACGAGAAGTAAATCAGAGACGGGAGACCACAACATCAACACATCTCTGATTTGGGTTTCATCTTCATTTTGCAAAAGAGAAATAGGCGTACCACCCCGCGCATTGATGAGAAAAGCACCTGCCTCCTGTGGTCTGCCTGCTGGTGTTCCCCCCATAGTGGTAGTGGCTGTCCATGCAAACCATTGACCCGATGATGACCAGCCCGGCCCAGTTACCCAAGCATCTCCTTGCGTATCCTCTGGAAAAGCATAACTCGTTAAAACTCGGCTTTCGCTGCCATCCGCACGCTCAATCACAAATGCCTTTTGGTTGGCGGAATAGTAGTAGATAAATGGCGCATTCGATTGACCTTCAGCAATTGGAGATTGATTAGCCAGAATAACAAGAACAATGCAGATGTAAGCTAAAAATCTCATTCCCAAGCCCTTTCATGAAAAACCAATTTGTACGTATTGGTCAAGCGAATGGCATTGTATCCCCCCCAAATTTTAGTACAGTTAAGGCAGGCGTGCAGCCATCAGCACATATCGCGCTTCAAAGGGAGGATTTGAGGGGAATGTATAACCACGACTCGATTCAGGCGGTGGATGTGGCACGGGTGAGTCCTTATTTCGCCAAGCCGCTGTATGATACCTATTGTTTTTCGCAAATCCCCCAGACCATTTTTCATCTGCTGACGGGTGAGGGATGCAGCGGGTTGCCGACCAGTGTCCTCGGTGAGTTTCCTCAACGCTATGACAAGGTGATTTTGCTGTTTGTGGATGCGTTCGGCTGGCAATTTTTTCAGCAGTATCAAAGCCAACATGATTTTTTACGGCGGTTTGTGGAACAAGGCGTGGTGTCGAAGCTCAATTCGCAGTTCCCTTCGGCGACGGCGGCACATATCACCACCATTCACAGCGGCCTGCCCGTCGGTCAATCGGGGGTGTTCGAGTGGTTCTATTATGAGCCGCTGGTGGATGAGGTCATCGCACCGCTGCTGTTTTCGGTGGCGGGGGACAAGGAACGCAACACGCTGGTCAAGAGGGGATTTAATGGCGATGGTTTGCTGCCTGACCAGACGATTTATCAGCGGTTGGCGCGACAGGGGGTGAAGTCGTATGTATTTCAGAACCATGCCTATTTGCCATCGCCCTACTCCGATAAATTGCTGACGGGGGCCAAGATGATTCCCTTCCGTACCTTTTCGGAGGCGATGCTGAATCTGGCGGATGCGGTCATTAACACGGATGGGCCAGCCTATTTTTTCTGTTATCTCGATCCGATTGATACCATCGCGCATTATTATGGGCCGGGGTCGCGCCAATTGGGCATGGAAATTCGTACTTTGATGGGCATTTTTGAGTCGGCGTTGTATCAATCGCTGGCGGGCAAGGTCGAGAACACACTGCTTTTGGTGACTGCCGATCACGGGCAGATTGGGGTCAATCCACAGTCTATCGTTCATCTGAATTGGCATGTGCCAGAAATTCGAGCGTTGATTAAGACCAATCAGCGAGGACGGTTGATGACCCCTGCCGGATCATCGCGTGATTTGTTCCTGTATGTGTGGGATGAATGCCTCGAAGATGCGGTTGGGCTGCTGGGGGAAAAATTAGAGGGGCTGGCGGAAGTGCATCGCACGGCGGATTTGATTGAGCAGGGATTTTTTGGTAGTGGGCAACCCTCAGCGGAATTTTTGAGCCGGGTCAGTAATTTGTTGGTGCTGCCAACGGGCAATGAGCAGGTGTGGTGGGATGAAGAGCCATTTTTGAAAGCCTTCCGAGGGATGCACGGTGGCATGACCCCGGAAGAGATGGAGACAATTTTGTTGGCGTTGCCGCTGTCCCGGTAAAAAGATTACAGGTTGCCGGAGAAGACCAGAATCAAAAAGGTCATGACCGCCAAAACGCCGATGGTGACGACAATCGGGAAGATATTTTTCTGTACCATCGAAATCGCAGGGCCACTTTGTTGAAGGGCAGCCTGTGGTGAGGTCAGTTGGGGAAGATTGACGGGCTTGGGTGCTTCAAGGGCGGCTTTCACAATTTGACGATTGAGGAACCACGCACTCACCGCAAGGGCAATCGCTATGCTCATGACCGCGCCGCCCGCTACTACCACGACCAATGCCAGTTGAGCCAGCTTATCATTTGTGCCTGTTAGGGTTGAGGCATCGGGGTTCGACACCTGTTCAGCGGCAGGCAGGTCGCCGCCACTAACCGTAAAAAAGCCCCCAATGACGAGCGCCGCAAATACAAAACCAATTAAAAGGCGGGCTGAATTTTGCACAACAACCTCCGCACGGTTGAAAGACCGCTGAAAAACTGAAAGAATTGAAAGAGAATCATTTCACAAACAAAACTGAGCGAACGAAATTATAACGGGTCGGTTTCGGTTAATCAAGCAGCGAATGATTCGTTTTACGCGCTATAGCTGGCGACCTGTTCCGGCATGGGCAAGCCCATCTCTTTATAAAGCAAGCTGGCCTCAAACAAAAAGGTGCTGGCGCGGGCGCGGGTGCTGTAGCGGTGGGAGGTATGTTTTAGATATTGCCCGTAGAGCAGCAAAGCTTTGGCTAAGTGAATACGCCGTCCCTGTCGTCGGCCCGCTGTTTCGGCTCGATCTAAGGCGTCTTGGATCGCCTCGACCTTTTCGTCGCGTATAATTTTGACCTCGGCCAAACTCGCATAGATGGCAGTCAGATAGCGAAGGTCGCCTTGTACGCCAACTGCACCGAGGGCTAGGTGCAAAAATTGGTCGGCTTCCTCGACCTTGCCCTGTGAAATGACCATTTCGGCATGATAGAGGGCAATCGCAGGCCGATACCACAACAGGGCTGAGGTCACAGGGCGGGTTTCTAAATTTTGGAGGAGCTGGGTGGCATCGTCAAACTGCTTACGCCGAACGTGTAGGGGCAGACGCAAGAGGGTTGCGAGTAGGTCTAAATCCTCGGATGGGGTCAGGTTTTCGGTGGTAAATTTTTGAAGGGCAGATTCAGTTTCATCCAATGCGCTACGATCAAGGTGAAGCTCGTAGGCACGCAGTAAATTTAAATAAGTAAGACTGGTGTCGTCGCGCTGGGCAAGGAAATATTTCTCGGCTTCCGTAAAGGCAGCGGTGGCGGCGTCATAGCGTCCCAAGAAACACAGCGCAAGGGCATGATCCTGATGCAGATGGCCGGGGGTACGGTGCATGTCGGTAGCAAGCGGCATCCGCAAAGCCCGTTCCAAGAGTTCGATGCTTTCTTCGGCTTCGCCATACAACATTTTTAAGCGGCCTAGTTGGGCAGTGGCTTGTTGTAACAAGGCGGGGTCGCCTAATTTCTCGGCTTTTTGGTGGGCCTGCTGAACATGGGGCAAGGCGCGGTCACGTTGATAATCCAGCATGAGGTAATGGGCAGCATCCAAGCGCATTTCGATTTCGAGGCGCGGGTTGGTGATGGCATCGGCTTCGACCGCACGGGTGAGGACACGCACAGCATTGGGGCGCTGCTGATTGGCAAATAGGGCACGCGCTTGCAACCACTTGGCTTCGATAGCGAGTTCACCCGCTTCGCCGTTTTGCAGCAGACTGATCGCACGGTTGGCATCTGCGCCAACGGCTGGATAATTGTGGCGAAGCATCTCGCTGCGGGCACGGATGACCAATGAACTTGCCAGCGGGACGGGTTCGCCAATCTGCTCGGCATATTCGATGGCGCGGCTGGTTTCGGTGATCGCTTTTTCCAAGTTGCTTTGTCGCAGGTACAGATCGGCCCATGCAAGGCGGATTTTTAAGGCAACCGTCAGGGGGACTTCGTTTTCTTGGCGGGCAATCAGGCGTTCGGCGGCCAAAACACTCTGCATGGCTTCGGAGGTTGCCCCCCACGCCGCTGCAAAGCGACTGGCGTCTAAATAGGCGTCTACGGCGCCGTTGATTTCCCCCGCGTGTTCCAGATGATAGGCGACAAGCGCTTTACCAGCATGACCGGGGGCACGCAGCAACTGCCACCCTGCAATTTGCCGATGGGTTTCGGTGCGCTCGGTTGCATCCAGATGGGCGTAGAGTGCCTCACGGATGATTTGGTGGCGGAATCTGTCCCAACGATGGGTAGGCCCTTCATCAATATAACGCTCACACAGATGCAGTTCCCGCATCCGATTCAGTTCGACGAGCGCGGGATGGGCATGTTTTTTGATCCAAGGCACGTTGTTATAAAACGTCATCCCGTCGGCGGCAGTATAGAACATAACCTGTCGTTCACGCTGACCTAAGACCTTATCGGCAAGATAATCGGTGATTTCCACCCAGTCACGCGGCCATTCTTGGGGTGGCGGGGTGTTTTCGAAATCCCACTGACCCCCGCGTCGTTTCAATATCCCGTGTTCCAGCACAGTGGCGAGGGCGACAATATTGGCGGGGCTGTGGACGGCTTTGGCATCATTCCCATGTGTCGGATCATAAATATTCAAAAATTCGGCAAGGGCAGCGCGATAATGTACGGGCCATGGAATGTCGGGCAAAAAGTGATTTAACAAACGCCACGCATCTTGACCGGACAGGGGTTGGGCATGGACGGTGGTTGGAGAGGCGAAATGACTGGCTAGGGAATGGGTCGGATTGGAACGATCTTCGATGCACAACAGTACCGGATAGCTTTCTAGGCCATCCACTAATTTTCGCATCAGTTCCAGTGACAGGGCATCGCTGTTATCCAAATACTCAAAAATCAACAAGAGAGGCGATAGCTCGGCAAGCTGTCGCAGGAGGTAGAGGGTGGTCGAAAAAAGTCGTTCCTGTCGGCCTTCGGGCTTTAGACCATCCACCATTGGGGAGGTAATGGGGGTTAGGCCAAGTCCCTCGGCAAACAGTGGGATGGCTGATTCTGCGTCGGGCATCATGCGGATGAGCGACAACTGCAACTTTTCATAATTGATGGCAGGTTCAGATTCTGGATTTAGGCCAAAGAGGAACTGCCAAATCGGAATCCACAGGGTATAGGGAGCGGTTGGGACATGCACCGGGCCGACAGAAATGAAGCCACTGCCACCCGCCGTCAGCCATTGCCCAATCAACTCGTCAATCAGGGCGGAACGTCCGCTACCCGCACTGCCCGTCATTAAAAGGAGATGATTTGCACCTGTTAAGCCACGCTGGGCTTCTTTGCGAATTTGTTCGCGTTCAGCCTCGCGCCCGACCAGCGGAATTTGACGGGCAATTTGATAGCGCGTCGAAAGGCCACCGCCCAAACTAATTTCACCCGTCATGGTGAAGCCGGATTCTAATTTGCGATTACCGGATCGCCAGCCAAAGATTTTTTCGGTGGCGTGTTGGGTGACTTCATCCCCGATTATTTCGCGGGCATCGGCGGTGTCGGCAAGTTGGGCGGCGGTGAGCAGGATGGGTGAGATAATCGTATAGGGGCTGTAATATTCGCGGCCAAGCAGAGCCGCAAAGCCATGACCGCTGGCGATTGCCATATGTAAACTGGGTTCGATGTTGTTCAAAGCACGCTGTAAGGCTAGGGCACAGCCGGCTGCGTTACGGCTGGCTTGTTCCTGAACATGGGGCACCCCAAAAATAAGGCGAATTTCGGACTGCTCACCTTCCACCGTAATCCGATCCAGCAAAGCACCATAGCGAGCGGCAACATCCAGCACATTTTCTAGGATGGTTGTCCAGCGTGGAACCACCTCATCTGTGCCGAGGATTAGCCCTCGGATACGGAGCACGATACAGGCTAGATGATCGGTTACAACGCCTTCTTGTACCGAATGGAAAGGTGTACGCAGGAGAGGATCAACAAATAGTTCGGCGGTTGCAAGGGTATTCGAATTGCTCGTAACTGGTAGGGGCGAACTGGAGCGTTTGTTTTGCCCCTTCGCCATTGCCTCGCCCACTTGACTCTCGGCAAAACTGACATCAGATAGGAAAAAATTGCTGGCGACCCATTGGCCTGCCGGGGCACTCCCAAGACGCTTTAGGACATCGCGGTGGGTGATGATCTGTCCATCTTTGGCAACGGCTAAGGCTTGATCGGCCTGATCCACCGCCGGGCCACCAAAAATAAAGACATTGCGCTGAAGGCCCTCGCTGCTGAATACAAAGGTGGAGACATTGCCGATGCCAGCACCCGCCGCGATCTTCCAATGAATATGGGGATAACCGGGAGGGGTTTTGTCTAAGGTGGCTTCGATGGATTTTTCGACAGCGATGAGGGTTTGCAGCACCCGTCCGGCCTGTGCCACTGTTTCTAAGGGCACAATGGCAGTTAGGCGGTTCATGCCTAGTTCGGCTAAGGTGATTTTGGCGTCTTGGAGCGGTTGAAGCAGTGGGGCATAGAGTGTGTTCAACAGAGTGGTGATGACGGACGCCTTGCTAGAGGCAATACTTTCTTGTACGGCGTCATCGGTTAGGCCGTCAATTCGAATGCGCACCACAATCGCTTGAAAACGCTGAACCTGTCCAGTAGAGGGGCGCGAAGAGGTAACAGAAAGTTGTTCGCGTAGGAGTGGCGGCACCAAACTCACAAGCGAAAGTTTCCGAGAATCGTCTGAAACCGACAAGCCGTTAGAAGGGGCTGGTGATGTCAATTTGAGTTGTTGCCTTTTTTCTATACGGGCTGTCCCACAACAGCAGCTATAGCAGAGCCATCAAATAATACAATAAGCACGAACCGATTGTACCCCAAAAGTATACTTGAGGTTTGACGCAACCTCAAGAAACCTCAAGAAAACTAAGGGAGAGTCAGGTGACGATACAGTTAAAGAAACCTATGGGCTTGTTATTTTCAGCCTATTGATTGCACTTGACCCATCTTGTAGAATAGAAATCAATAGGCGTAGATGGAAACAGCGTGAATTGGGCCAATCGGTCAGCGAGTCGGGAATTATTGGTGGAAGCCCGATACGAACTCTCAATTGATGATCCTTCCGGAGCCGTGAACTGAACTTGCACTGCAATAGTAAGGGATACCGGGTGCTGCCCGTTAACGCAGCCGCTGCATCACAATTTTGGATATGCAGCACCAAGAGCCTCAGCCTCGCTGGTTGGGGAATTGGGGTGGTACCGCGAGATGATACACTCTCGTCCCCTTATGTGTTTGGGGCGGGAGTTTTTTATTTGATATAGGACAAGAGGATTCTATGACATCGTTGGAAGTCCGTCCGGCAGTGGTGGCAGATGTGGAAAAGTTGACCGTCATCTGGCACGAACACATGCACGACCTAGCTAAACTGGATCGGCGGTTTCGCATTACCGAAGATGCGCCAGCCCACTACCGAGATGATTTGCAGGCATGGCTGGGGCGGGAGGATGCACGGATTCTGGTTGCCGAGCGGGATGGCCGATTGATCGGGTTTGTGGTGGGGTGGCGGATCAAACGACCACCTGTGCAAACCCCAGAAACGATTGGGCTAATTAGCGATTTGTGTGTGGATGGTCATGCGCGGCAAGGCGGGGTGGGGTCAGCCCTGTTAGACGGGTTGCGTGGGTGGTTTAAGGAATATCAGATTGAAGTGGTCGAGGCGCATGTGCCCCAAAGCCACCCAATTGCCCAAGCCTTTTGGCGGGCGCTTGGGGCGACGGATTATTTGCATGTGGTACGCTATCGGCTCTAAGGATTAAGCGAAACATGGTGCAGCAATTTCTTTCATGGTTGGGGCCGACACGCAAGCGGCTACTGATAGGCCTGCTGATTATTACGGGTTTGGGCAGCCTATTTATTTTGGCGCTGGCAAGTAATGAGTCTTGGTCAGAACCTTTACAAACGGTGTTTATGCTGGCGTTTTTGGGTGGGACGGGCGTGATTGTGGGAACGAAGCTACCGCGCCCAGCTCAACTACGTCTGTTGTTCACGTTGGCTCCAGCGATTGGATTGGTGGCACTGGGTTTGGTGTTGCCAGAGGGGTCGTTTACGATTTTGTTGGGGTTGGCGTTTGGGTGGCTGCTGGCGGCGCAAATGCTGTTTCGAGATCGGGTACGGATGGAATATCGAGACGCGATTAAGGCCATGCGTAAACAGGATTACAACGAGGCTATCACAATCATCAGCGATCTTATCAAAGCTGACCAGAAAAACAGTGAGCACTATCGGTTTCGGGCAGAACTTAATCGTTTGGCGGGACACATGGGGCCAGCCATCCGTGATTATGAAGAAGTCGTGCAATTGTCGCCGGAATCAGCGGTGGGTTATAACGGATTGGCCGAGGTGTATTTGCAGCAGGGCCAATATGAAAAGGCCAAGCCCTATGGTGAGCAGGCGTTTGAGCGTGAACCGACTTATTGGGTCGCGCCCTATAATTTGGGCATGATTGAAGATCGGTTGGGGGAAAGCGAAAGGGTGATTGAACATCTAAATGCCGTTTTGGAGCATGGGCTACCCGACAGCCGTCACCGCTTGTTGACGTATGTGTGGCTGGCGCGGGCTTATCACCGATTGGGCCAAGCGGATGAGGCGGATGAGACACTGGCGAAAATCAAGCGCGAGGGCAAGGGCCTGAAAGAATGGGAAACGATCTTTGGCAGCGAACAAGCGGGTGTGCTTCGGAAAGTATTGGAGACGGATGTTGAATTGGCGAAACAAGCCTATAACACCGTCGAGGCCAGTGCTATGAAATTTTTTGGGGCCGAATAATGCTGTGGCGTGATACCCGTCTTCGTTTGGCCTTTGGATTATCCATCATCATGGCGGTTATGCTGTTTGTGGTGCTGGGTCAGGCCGACGCCGACAGCCGCGTGCCGTTAGCCATCGGATTTGCCGGACTACTGGCTTTGCTCCAAGTTTTTATTTTGATACGGGGTAAGGGGCATCAGAGTGCTCTGTTAAAGGCACAGCAGGCGTTTGTAGATGGGCGCTATGAGGAAGCTGCCGGATTGTTGGAGGGTCAACTGGAGCAATATCGGGCTAATGGACAAGCACCTGATTTGAAATTACTGACAGTTTTGGGGAACACCTATCGTCAATTGGGGAGATTGGATGAGAGTGCGACCCTTTTGCAGCAGGCAATTGAACAATTTCCTAACAAGGCTTTCCCGGTATACGGATTGGGGCGGACGCGCTTGGCACAGGGCAACTATGATGAGGCGGTGAGATTGATTGAACAGGCCCTAAAATTGGGGGCGCGTAAGGCGGTTCGGGCTGATCTAGCGTTGGCGCTGTATTATGCAGAAGCTGACCAAAGTCGTATTATAGAGGTAGCCCAACAAACCGGACGCATCCTCAATGTCGAAAATTATCGGGCACTGATGGTGAACTATTTAATTGCGACCCATACAGCAGAGGCCCAACTTGCTAAACGAGTGATGCACAATTCTGCGGCAGGGTTGGCCTATTGGCAGGGGGAAGCCAAACGCCATGCGACGACAGATTTTGGGCGACGATTAACATCCGATGTAGCACGCATTGAGGCCATATTACAAGAGGAGAACAGCGGGCATGAGTGAACGACCAGAGTATCCGCAAGACTATTATGAAGAAGAATATCCAGAACAAGGCGAGGACTATCAAGAAGGCTATCCAGACGAAGCTCAGGGTAAGGCATCGGTATACGCACAGCGTCAGAAAGAATCCGACGATGGGCCGCGTTTGTTAGATAGCTGGTTTATCCGCCTCCTGCTGGCGGTAATTTTGATTCTGGTGATTGTAGGAGTCATCGTTGGTGGAGCATATTTTCAAGCGAGTTCCAGTCGGGATGAGCCATTGGAAATCAAGGCGTTTCCGGGGATGCTGCAATCCTCTTATCAGAAAATAGATAAGGGACACGATCTGCAAACATGGTCGGGTACTGTGCAACTGGCTGAACTTGAAAATCATTATCAAAAACAGATGGACGACTGCAATCGGTTGTTCAGCGAACCCGAAGAGGGGCAAGAACAATCTGACCAAACCATTGAGTCTCAAAATTATGTGCGTACCACCTGTTTACTGGATCATTCGCATGATTTCTTCGGGATTACTCAATATGCCCGCGTGACGATTGCGCCGGAATTTACACTTGAGAGTGAGCGCACGGGGATGGTGAATGTCACGATTGAACGGGTATGGAAAGAATAAAAATAGGGAAGCATAAAGGTAAGGGAATTCACCATGCAAGAACCAGATTTGGGTTTGGTTCCAGACGACGCTGTACCATCGGAAACCAGCAAAAAGCCGCGCGTTGTCATCCCTGTTTGGGTGGCACTGGCGGCAATGGTTCTTGCGGTGGTTGTGGCGGGGGTGATTATTTCGTCTATTGCGGAGCCGCTGTTGAATCTGATTTCGCCGGAAAAACCGGACATCCCGCTGCCGCCGGGGACGCATTTGGAGAAGAAAGATGAAGAATCCAACTATGCCACCACTGAATGGCTGTATGGTTCCAAACTGCCGGGGTGTGAGGTAGCCGCGTTTTTTGACCGACATGAGGGGGTGGAGTGCATTTATACACCGATGGCCTGCCCAGTAGATGTTGAAGCTACAGCAACACCAGAGGTCGAACCCACGCCCACTCTGGAAGGTGGCACGATCACGGCCAATTTTTCGCAGGTGGCGGTGTGCAGCAAACAGGTAAAAGAGGTCGCGTCGAGCTATACATGGCGTGTGGATATTTTTGATGGTTATAGCGGAGAGTATCGGACTAAATTCCGTATCTATCTATTTAGCGAGCGTTAAGAATAAGAAGAAGACTATGCAAGTAGCGAGCAATGTCCAGAGAGGAAGGTGTCACCGTGATGCCGCCGTTGGAAAGACGGCTGCGTTGCGGGGTATTGGGGCGCGAGAAGCACAGACGCACATAACCTAAGCCGACGCGCACTAACATCAGCATCTCGAATTGGACACCTTCTAGGAGAAAGAAATAGCACCATGAGCAAACGGTTTGCCCCTGTATCGCCAAAACTGGACATCAATGAATTGGAATTGGGTGTCCTTGAATTCTGGCGCGAGAAAGATGTGTTTCATCGCGCAATGAGTGAGCGCGAGGGTGGCCCCAAATTTGTATTTTATGAAGGCCCCCCCACTGCCAATGGTCGTCCCGGCAGCCATCACGTCTTGTCGCGTGCGTTTAAGGACATCTTCCCCCGCTATAAAACTATGACGGGCCATCACATCATCCGTAAAGCCGGATGGGATACACACGGCCTGCCTGTTGAGATCGAGGTTGAAAAAGAACTCGGTATCAAACATAAAAGCGAAATCGAGGAATATGGCATTGCCGCGTTTAACCAAAAATGCCGCGAAAGTGTGCAGCGGTATATCGCGGATTGGAACAAACTGACGGAGCGTATCGCGTTTTGGGTGGATTTGGACACCGCCTATGAAACGTATAAACCTGAATACGTGCAGAGTGTATGGTGGTTGCTCAAACAGCTTTGGGACAAAAATCTGATCTATCAAGGTTATAAGGTTGTGCCCTATTGCCCCCGCTGTGGCACGCCGCTGTCGAGCCACGAGGTTGCACAGGGCTATGCCGAGGTGGATGACCCCAGCATCTATGTGCGCTTTAAGGTGGTGGGCGAAGACAATACGTATTTCCTCGCATGGACGACGACCCCATGGACACTGCTCGGTAATGTTGCGTTGACCATCGGTGAAAAGATTGATTATCTGCTGATCGAAGGCAGGGTAGATGCAGAATCGCCTGTTGAACGGCTGTATGTGGCAAAGGCGAGATTTGAGGCCATTGTGCTGCCACAGGTCA
Organism: Anaerolineae bacterium; assembly: GCA_019913005.1. Lineage (GTDB taxonomy): Bacteria > Chloroflexota > Anaerolineae > Aggregatilineales > J027 > CFX10. Next base: position 132,959 of record JAIOHL010000258.1, read on the forward strand.
AAGAAGGCGGCGGGTATGCGGTTGTGGCGGAAATGAAGGGCCGGGATTTGCTTGGCAAACATTATGAGCCACTGTATACCTATTTGCCTGTTGACCGCGATGCCTATTACATCACGGCGGGGGATTATGTCACGGTGGAGGATGGGTCGGGCATTGTGCATACCGCACCGGCGTTTGGTGCCGACGACCTTGTAACGGCCAATAAATATAACCTGCCTGTGGTGGTGACGGTCAATGCCGATGGACGCTTCAAAGATGAAGTGACACTGGTCGCGGGGATGTGGTTTAAGGATGCCGATAAGGTTGTGGCACGCGATTTGAAAGAACGCGGGTTGCGCTTCCATTTGACCACCTTCCGTCATAACTATCCGCACTGCTGGCGCGATAAAGTCCCCTTGATGTATTACGCCCGCTCTACATGGTATATCCGCACGACGGCCTATCGAGATCAATTGGTGGGGCTGAACAAGACCATCAATTGGGTGCCAGAGCATGTCAAAGAAGGGCGCTTTGGCAACTGGCTGGAAGATGTCAAAGACTGGGCATTGGGCCGCGAACGCTATTGGGGCACACCCCTGCCGGTGTGGGTAGCCGACGACCCGGAGGTGGATTATGCGGTATGTGTCGGCAGCCTAGCCGAACTCAGCCAAAAAGTCGGGCGGGATGTGACCGGGGTTGACCCGCATCGGCCTTATGTAGACGACATCACATGGCAGGAAACCGTGAAGGGCAAAACTGTTACCATGCGCCGTGTGCCGGAAGTGATTGACGTGTGGTTCGACAGTGGTTCGATGCCCGTCGCGCAGTGGGGTTATCCACAGCATAACCACGAGATGTTTGAAGACCAATTCCCAGCGGATTACATCTGCGAGGCGGTTGACCAGACACGCGGATGGTTCTACAGCCTGCACGCCATCGCTACAATGGTTTTTGATTCGGTGGCCTATAAAAACGTGATCTGCCTCGGCCTCATCATGGCGGATGATGGCAGCAAGATGTCTAAGAGCAAGGGCAATATCGTGGCTCCATGGGATGTCATCAACAAATATGGGGCGGACGCGATGCGCTGGTTTATGTTCACCGCCAGCCAGCCGGGGGACACCAAATATATGGGATGGCGGAATCCTGATACGCAAGATGAAATCCCACCCATCGCGGAAATCCTGCGGAATTTCTATCTGAAGTTGTGGAATGTCTACAGCTTCTTCGTGACCTATGCCAATCTGGACAATTTCGACCCGAATGCGCCCCAAGTGCCACTGCAAAAACGTGAAATGTTGGATCAGTGGGCTTTGAGTGAATTGAATGCGCTGGTTGACCGGACGACACGGGCCTTTGAAACCTTTGATGTGATCGGAGCAACCCGTCCAATTGAAGAATTTGTCGAAGATTTGAGCAATTGGTATCTGCGCCGTTCGCGCCGCCGGTTCTGGCTGGATGACAACGCGCAGGATAAATTGGCGGCCTATCAGACGCTCTATGAATGTCTGGTGACGATTGCCAAACTGCTTGCGCCTTCGATGCCGTTTTTGGCGGAGGCGATGTATCAGAATTTAGTGGTGGGGCATGATGCTGCTGCGCCGGAAAGTGTGCATTTGGCAACATGGCCCGCAGCGAACAAGGCTGTCATTAACGACGACCTGAACTATAAGATGGCGCTGGTCAAACGGATGGTCAGCCTCGGACATGCGGCCCGGAATAATGCCGAAATCCGCGTGCGCCAACCACTGTTGGAGGTCAATTTCGCTGTGCCGTCACATGAAGAAGGGGATACCCTGCTTGATATGGCGGATGTCATCGCCGATGAGTTGAATGTCAAAGCGGTGCATATCTTAAATCCGGCGGAAAGCGTTGGGATGGTCAATTATGCGCTGAAGCCGATTGACACACTGGGCAAAGAACTGCGGGGTGATTTCCAAGCTGTGCGTAACCTGCTGGTGAATGCCAGTGGGGAGCAGTTGGTCAATTGGAGCCGCGCTCTGTTGGCCGGGGACGCGATTTCAGTAGAGGCCAATGGTAAAACGTTCGCGCTGACCCCGCAGCAAGTCATCGTCAAACAGACCAGCGCCGAAGGGTTTGCTGTGGCAGAGGAACATGGTTATCTGGCGGCTCTACGCACCGAACTGACTGATGAATTGGTGCGTGAAGGGCAGGCGCGTGAAATCGTGCGGTTCATCCAGACCCTGCGTAAGGATGCTGATTTCGATTTGAGTGATCGTATCGCCGTGACGTATCAGGCCGAGGGCGGCTTGGCGGATGTGATGCGCCAATTTGAGCAGTATATCCGCAATGAGACACTTGCCGAAGAATGGCTGTCTGGTGGGCCGTTGAATGGCGGGCATACCCAAACGCTGGATGTGGACGGGGCAAAAGTGATGGTTAGTCTGCGTCGTCTATAGAGCCTATATTTTCTCGATAGGGGTGATGTACAATCAGATCACCCCTATCGGTTGGTTTAGTGGTTTTTGGTTATGATGACACGGGGCTAAAGTCGCCGTGCTGCGTTTAGGCAAGAAACAGTTACCATATGAATTGTCACTATCGGAGTATTGGCATTGGAAACCTCTTTGCAAAATGATTCGCCTAATCCCGCGCCAGAAAATACGGCGGCGACCCCGCTACAATGGATGTTGTTATTTGGGGTGGCAGCACTGGCAATTATCACTGACCAGCTTACCAAGTGGATTGTGGTGCAGTCGCTGGATTATGGTGAAACATGGGTTCCGATTCCGGCACTCAAAAGCATTTTTGACATCACCTATACGCGCAATACGGGTGCGGCGTTTGGCATGGCACAGGAATTCGGCAATATCTTTTTGCTGATCGCTGTCGTTGTGGTGGGAGCGATTGTTTATTACTATCGCAAACTGCCAACGGGGTCGTGGTTGGTGCGCCTCACACTAGGGCTGCAAATGGGGGGTGCGCTGGGGAATGCGCTTGATCGCATTACACGCGGCTATGTGGTGGATTTTTTCCATGTGCATGGCTACCCGATTTTTAACGTGGCCGATAGCTCCATTGTCGTGGGCGTGGTGGTGCTTGTCGCACTCCTTTGGTGGGAAGATCGTAAGATTGCCAAGAAGGGAATTTGAGGGAGGTTTTTTTTTAAGTGGCAGACAAGCAAATTTCGAATGGGACGTGTGCTTATTGCAAAGAGACATTCCCCAAAAATGTAATTAAGCGACATTTAAACACCTGCAAAGAATGACAAACTGCCTAAGAAGCTGCGAGTCAAAAAAGTCGTGCCAAAAAGGAGCGCCTGTTTCATATTCGGATTGAGGGACATGACTTGCCGATGTATTGACTGCATCTGGAAGTCCCCGCTTCAGCAAAACTGGCTGACCTCGATCAATATCTACGGTGTTATTGGCCCGTAATGAAGAAGCACCAGCAATTCTATGCGAGGTCTGCGGCCAACCCGCCACATTGGTTTGTACAAACTGTAATTGGGGCGGAGTCGCCTATTCCAATCAGGGGGCGGTATGCAAAGTGCGCCAAGAAACACACGGCGGTAACGAGATGCTACTGCCGATTGTGAATTCGCCACGCACTGGTGTTTGTGCTTATGGAAGTGAATGGGTTTAGCAGCAGTTTATGAAGGGATGGGTTCAGGTTCATGATTCTGTAGACCCATCACCTTTGATTTAATCAACTCCGAATCGAACGTCCCGGTTTGGCGAAAAACCACCCCTCCATAGGGATCAAGCACCAAAATGGTCGGGATAATTTTGACCTCATATTGACGGGCGGTGCTGCGCCCAACCTCGCTTAGAAAATCAATCCGCAAAACCGTTGCTTGGCCTGCTAGGTCTTTTTCAAGATTATCCACAACGGGTTTCATTAAACTACAGGCCGTACACAAATTGTTGTAGTATTCGACGATGGTCGGTTGCTGACCATTCCTCACCACCACGTCAAATTCGCTTTTGGTCTTGATGTCGCTAGGTCGGATATACCAGACGAGATGGATAGCCGCCACGATGGTCATGCCGAAACCTAAAACGATGGTTAATAAAGGATGGTTCTGCAAAAAGGAAATCATCTGGCATACCCTCAAATCTGTGCGAGTTTATGCCTATTGGATGTGAAACTATAGAAAAAGTTACAGGGGAGGAGTGGTTTCGCTCCCCTGTTGTTAGTTGTTTACCGGACATCATGCCATGCAGTATAGACTTCGGTTTGACCCGCGCGGATGGCACGCAAAAGGGCATCTTGGTCAACAGGCAGGCTGAAAATGCGAACCCCCGTCGCGTGATAGATGGCGTTACAGATGGCGGGCGAGGTATTGATCGAGCAAATCTCACCGACCCCCTTCGCGCCATATGGCCCAGTGGAAACGCGGTCTTCAATCAGATGGGAGATGATTTCTGGCGCGTGTTTGATGCTCGGCATCTTGTAACGCGCAAATAGATTGGTCCAAGGGACGCCATTTTCGACGATATAGGATTCAGTGAGGCAGTTGCCCATTGCCATGACGATGCCGCCTTCGACCTGCCCTTGCAGCATCAGAGGGTTGATGGCCCGCCCAATATCCGTGCCTGCGATAATCTTCAAAACTTTGACCGCGCCTGTCTCCATATCCACCTCGACCAATGCGGCTTGGGTGGCATAACTGAAGGCGAAGTGCATATCCCCACCCGTACCCAGCGGCTGCGTGGCAGGGGCGTGATATTCATGGCGCACTTTGGAGGATAGGCCATTGCCTTTCATCCAGCCCACCAATTGACCCAATTCGACGCTTTTGCCGTTGTGACGTAGCAGGCCCTCTTCATAATAGAGGGTTTCGGGGGGGACATCCAAAAATTCGGCGGCGGAACGGGTGAGGGCTTCACGCAATAGGGCGGATGTCACCCGTGCGGCGTTGCCACTGACAAAGGTTTGGCGGGAAGCAGTGGTTGGGCCGCCATTGGGAGTTAAATCGGTGTCGCAGAGCAAGACACGCACTCGATTGTAGGGCAGTTTAAGTTCTTCGGCGGTGCATTGGGCCACGACATGCGCCAAGCCTTGACCCATATCGGCGGAGGCTACCCGCACTTCCACCGAGCCATCTTCAAAGGCTTCAACTTCGGCTTCGGCACGATCCGGCGCACCCCCCCCAAGACCCGTATTTTTATAAGCACAGGCCAGACCCCACGCATAGGCTTTGTGACCGTCACGCCATGCCCAATGAAAGTCACCATCAGCAGACATCATATCCTGCTCAACATGACTGAGGGTTTCCAAGAGGCCAACGGATTCGCGCAGGACTTGGCCCGTCGCGGTGGTTGTGCCGACTTTTTGGGCATTGAGGCGGCGAAATTCAATCGGGTCAATGCCAATCATCTCCGCCAATATGTCCATATTCGATTCAACGGCAAAAGCGGATTGTGTTACGCCGAAACCACGAAATGCACCAGATGGCGGGTTGTTGGTATACATGGCGTAACAATCAATTTTGGCGTTGGGTACGACATACGGGCCAGTGGCATGAGTCGTCGCACGGGTCATCACTTTATCGGAGAGGGAGGCATAGGCCCCGCCGTCGCCATACAATTCCGCTTCCACTGCGACGAGTTTACCGTCTTTGGTCGCCCCTGTTTTCATGCGGATGATAGTGGCGTGACGTTTGGGATGGACAATGAGGGATTCTTGTCGGGTGTATAACATTTTGACGGGGCGGCCTGTGGCTTGGGCCAGCATTGCGGCATGAATTTGACCTGTGATGTCCTCCTTGCCCCCAAAGCCACCACCGATCAGTGTGCCGATCACACGTACTTTTTCTTCAGGCAGGCCCAATGCCAGTGCGATTTGATTGCGATCTTGATAGGGGATTTGTGAACCAACCAAGATGGTTAATTTTTCATGACCCGCGACCCCCGGCGGAATCCCAATGGAACATTCGGGTTCTAGGAAGGCGTGTTCAACAGTAGGGGTGCGATATTCACGCTCGACAATATAATCGGCCTGTGCGAAACCTTGCTCAATATCGCCGTGCCGCACTTTGATATGTTTCAACAGGTTGCCCGTCGGATGATGGGGATGCAGTATAGGGGCTTCGTGTGAATGGGCAAATTTGGGGTCGCCGACAACAGGCAGGGGTTCGTATTCCACTTCAATTAACTTCAGGGCTTCGGCGGCAATATCTTCGGTTTCAGCGGCGACAATCGCTACCCCATCGCCCATGTAGCGTACCACATCGGAACACAGGACGGGCCAATCGCGGTAGACCAGACCGTGCAGATTTTCACCGGGGACATTGGCATGGGTCAACACGGCGACTACACCCGGCAAAGCCCTAGCTTGTTCGGTGTTGATGTCCAAAATTCGCGCATGGGGATAGGCGGCGCGTAGGGTACGGGCGTATAACATGCCATCAAAAACATAATCATCCGTGTACTTCGCCGCACCAGTGACTTTTTCACGCACATGTTGGGGGGGGACAGAACGGCTAATGGCGTGCATGGGTTCGCTGACATCCGGCTCATTGACAGGTAGCGACCCTTCACCGCGCATTTCACTGGCGGCGGATTTGATGGCAGCAATCACACTGGCATAGCCTGTGCAGCGGCAGTAGGTATCCTTCAAGGCCACTTTGATGGCGTGGTCGTCGGGATCAGAATTTTCATTCAGCAGGGCGGTGGCGGTCATCATCAGGCCGGGGGTACAAAAGCCACATTGGACAGCCCCATGATCTATGAAATTTTGCTGAACCGGGTGGAGTTCACCGTCGTCTTGGGCCAAGCCTTCGACGGTTTGAACCTCACGGCCCTGCGCTTTGAAGGCGGGAAAGATACACGAATTGACAGGCGTGCCATTGATCAAAACGGTGCAGATGCCACATTCGGCTTCCTCACAGCCAATTTTTGTACCCGTCAGGCCCAGATCGTAGCGCAGCACTTGGGCCAGTGTACGCGATTCGGGAATATCTAAATGATGGATTTGTCCGTTAACGGTGATGTCTAGTTTGCTCATGTGGGATTACTCCATTCCAATACCTTCGGGCACGGCTTGACCTGTTCGGGCACGCTGGACGGCGAGTTGCAGAGTGCGGCGCAGCAGGACGGCGATCATTTCTTTGCGATAGTCCCCCGTTGCACGATATTTGCTGGTGCGGGGCTTGAGAATTTGCAGCGCGGTTTCAATGGCCTGTTCAATAATGGTATCAGTAGCGGGTTGGCCGATGAGAATGGCCTCGACCTCTGCGGCACGACCCGGTGTTGGGCCAATCGGGGCAATCGAGACACGGGCCGCCTCGAAATGGGTTTGGGCAGGATTGAGTCGCACCCATATAGCACAGCCGAGGATGGGGAGGGCTACCCCCTGCGGACGCATAATGCGCTTAAAAGCCGTCGCCTCGTTATCACTGCATAACACAAAACGAAAGCCGATAATCACGTCGCGGGTGGAATCAATCAGCGATTGGCCCGGCCCACGAAACATCTCGGCAATTGGAACGACGCGACGTTGACCACTCATGATAATTTCGGCCTTAGCATCAAGGGCGACCAGTGAGGTTGTGCCATCCCCCGCTGGCAGGGCATGGGCGACATTGCCACCGAGTGTTCCCACATTCCGCACCTGTGGCCCACCAACCACGCCACAACTTTCGACGAGGCAGGTTGCACGGGCGACTAGAACGGCGGATTTTACAATCTGGCTGTGCGTAACACCTGCGCCAACATAGATTTCATTGTTATTTGTGGTAAGGCGGGTCAATTCCGGAATTTGGGTGACATCAATCAGCGCTTCTTGAATGGGGTGGTGCCCTTCGCGCAGTTCGACAATCAAATCCGTGCCACCCGCGACCACTTTGGCCTTGCCCTGATATTGGTTCAGCAGGGCGATGGCTTGATCTATTGAATGAGGGGTATGGTAATGGTTCCACAGTTTCATGAGGGGTGTTCCTCCTAAAACTGCTGGTACTTTTCGGAGGGAGGACATCCCAACGCCGCCACTATCGGCGACCCGCAGTCGTTTAATACGATGTTGGTACTCTTATTATACCGTTACTTTTGAACCCGCCATCATCAAGCCCAACGTGCGAACGTCGGCGGCGTCACGTTTGACCGCGCCCACAATCGCGCCCTCGTACATGACGACGATGCGATCCGATAGGGCTAGAATTTCATCCAAGTCTTCCGAAATGAGCAAAATCGCTGTGCCTTTGGTGCGTTCTTCTAACAAACGATGGTGAATATACTCACTTGCGCCAATATCCACCCCACGCGTGGGTTGGGCGGCGATTAAGACACGCGGCTGACGGGATAGTTCACGGGCCAATACCAATTTTTGGATATTGCCTCCCGATAGACTCTTGATCGGGGTTTCGTGACTCGGCGTTTTGATTTCATAATCTTTGATAGCGGTTTTGCATTGGCGGGTAATGCTGCGGAAATTCATAAACAGGCCGCCCCACGCATAGGGCTTGCGCCCATGATTCTGCAAAACAAAATTTTCGGCGACGGTGAAATTTTTGATGACGCCATCGGTCATGCGGGCTTCGGGAATATGCGAGAGGCCGTGTTGATTCATGGCGGCGGGGGAGTGACTGGTCACATCGTCGTTATTCAGCCAGATTTTGCCCGCAGTGATAGAGCGCATCCCCGCAATGACTTGGGCCAATTCGCGCTGACCGTTACCAGATACACCCGCCACGCCGACGATTTCACCCGCATGGACATTGAGCGAGACATTTTTGAGGCCCTCGTCTCCCCGATCACTGGTGGCGCAGACCCCTTCTAGACGCAGTAGAGCCGGGCCGGGTTCGATAGGTGGCAAATCGTAACGCAGGACAACCGGACGGCCTACCATCATTTGGGCCAGCATTTCTTTGGTGGCGGATTCTGCCGGGATGCTGTAGACCCGTTTACCATCACGCAGGACAGTAATACGGTGACTGATGGCAAGGACTTCATGCAATTTGTGCGAAATAAAAATGAGGGCGTGACCATCGGCGGTCATTTGATTCAAAATACGGAATAGGTCGTCTACTTCTTGGGGGGTCAGCACTGCGGTAGGTTCATCCAAAATGAGCAGGGCCGCGCCCCGATAGAGTGCCCGCAAAATTTCCACACGCTGCTGCTCACCAACCGCCAACTGCCAGATGGGGCTATTGGGATTGACTTGTAGACCGTAAATCTCAGAAAGTTCACGGATACGCTTGGATACAACCTCCAGATCGAGTATTAGGCCACGTGAGGATTTTAGGCCCAACGCCACATTTTCAGCGACGGTTAGGGAGGGGACAAGCATGAAATGTTGGTGAATCATGCCGATGCCGTGTTGAATAGCATGATTGGGAGAGCGAATCACCACCGATTGGTCATTTAAGTAAATATGGCCTTCTTCTGGGTGGTAGAGGCCATACAAAATTTTCATGAGGGTGCTTTTGCCCGCGCCATTTTCACCTAAGAGGGCGTGGATTTCACCCGCTTTGACATCAAAATCCACATGGTCAACCGCCAGTACGCCGGGGAATTTTTTGACAATTCCCTGCATACGCATTTGTTCAATGCGGCGGTGTCCGGTGGGCAATAGGTTCTCTGGCATTTTTCAACTGCTCCGGGCAAAGTCGGGCAAAAAAAGGGGTGAACGGATTGTCCACCCCAAGTTCGTTTTTATTCGAGTGTATAGGTAATCGTGCCGTCAATGATGCCTTGAATAACCGCATCGGCGACAAATTTATCAAAGGCGCTGAGGGCGTAGGCTTCGTTATATTCGATGACCAAGCCACCATTTTCCAGCGTCAGCTTGTAGGACGTACCGCCGAGTGTGCCCGCCTGAACTTGGGCGATGATTTCTTTCAGCACGACTTCCCAGTGATAGACCTGATTGGCAACCACAATTTCAGGGGCGAGTTCGGTTTGATTGGACTGTTGACCAAACCACAGGACATTGCCCGTCTCTTTGGCAACACCGACTGCACCGACGACCATTTGGGCTGAACCAGTCATGACATCCGCGCCATTGGCGATGTGAGCTTGGGCCGCTTCGGAGGCCAGTGCTACGTCGCTGAACGATTGGATGTAGTTGACGTTGACGGCGATTTCGGGGTTGACCCACGCCACGCCAGCCTTGAAGCCATCTACATACAGCTTGGCGTCACCGACTTCGATGGGGCCAACCACACCGATGACATTGCTGTTGGTCAACAAGGCGGCCAACACGCCGTTGACGAAGCCACCTTGATCGGAACCGGCTTCATAGGCATACACGTTGTCATAACCAAAGGTATCCACATCCGTACCCCATGCAAAGGATACATCGGGGAACTCAGGGGCCAGTTCTTCGAGGATGGCTCCATATTGAGAGCCGTGCGCGATGATGAGGCTATATTCACCGGAAGCAGCCCATTCACGCAGGGCGATGGCGGCATCATCTACGACAAAGGTATTTTCCTGAAAGACGAACTCAAAACCATCGCCCATTTCTTCATCAATGGCAGTGAGTGCGTCAATCATACTTTGGCTAAAGGCGAGGTCGTTGCTGGCGCTGGGCATAACTACTGCAACTTTAAAGGTATCTTGGGCTTTGGCAGAACGGGTGTGGCCTTGCATCGGTACGACCAATGCTACCATGAGGAGAATTAACGGGAGCAGTAACCATTTCTTGCGAGAAAGCATACTCTTCGACTCCTTTGAAATTTGAAATATTCAGATACGAACAGCCTGATAAGGCCGTAAAACACTAGTGTAGGTGCTTTCACCGACCACTTGGTGAAAGATGGTATAAATTGCCTAAGATTCGCCTCGTTCAAAAGGCTTGGTCAATGCGGTGGGCTGCTCGACCCGCTTGGAGGCGAAAATTAGGGTAATAATGGTGACCACATAGGGTGCCATGACCGCAAACTCGGATGGCACATTGATGCCAAGCGCGTTTTCAATGGTCTTGACCTGAAGTTGTAGGGCATTGACGGTGCTGAACAACAGCGCCCCACCCATCACCCAATAGGGACGCCATGCCCCAAAGTAGACCAGCGCGACGGCGATAAAACCCTGACCTGAGGTGAGGTTGCTTTGGAAGATATTCAGCAAGGCAATAGATAGGGATGCCCCCGCCAAACCCGCGAATCCTCCGCCAAGTGTCACCGTCATATAGCGCACACGGGCCACACTGATGCCCATCGCGTCGGCAGCTTCGGGATTTTGACCAACGGCCCGAATCTGCAAACCAAAGGTGGTGCGATTCAACACGAAGGCCGAAATCGGCACAAGGGCGAAGGCAACATAAACCAGTAGATTGTGGTGGAAGAAAATTTCACCCAGTACAGGCAAATCCGTCAGTATCGGTAAATTGACACGCGGGAAGCCGTCAATGGGGGTGGGAGTAACGACGGTCTTTTGAAAGAGCAGTTCACTGAGACCCAGACCAAATAGATAGAGGCCGATGCCGCTGATGCCCTGTTCGGCTTGCAGGGTGACACTGATAAAGGCCATCGCTAGACCCAACAGCATTCCCACGATTAAGGCGGCAAGTACCCCTAGTAGCAGATTGCCCGTTTCAAAAACGGCATAATAGGCGGCGAATGCTCCCAAGAGCATGATGCCATCCACCCCAAGATTGAGAACCCCACTGCGCTGTCCAAATGTTTCACCGAGGCTGGCAAAGATATAGGGAGTTGCCAAACGGATTGCCGAGGCTGCAACGCTCGCTTTCAGAATATCGGTAATCATTTGGCGGCCTCCTCTTGTAAGGCGGGAAGGGATTTTGGAGCAGCGGGGGTCGGCTGCGGTGGGACACTGGCGCGGCGCTTGGTCAGGCGTTTAATGAAAATTTGGCTGCTGACCACAAAAATGACTACCAGCCCGTTGAGGGTTGTAATCAATGAGGCTGGCACTTGAACTTCGCGCTGGATGCTTTGTGCGCCGATTAACAATGCGCCAAAGAAGACTGAGGCGGGAATCGTGCCAACAGGGTGCAGGCCACCAAATAGAGCCGCGACAATGCCATTAAAGCCCGCATTACCCGTAAAACCCGCCGCCGAGCCATCGGTTTGCAAGCGATATTGGAGGCCGAGTACCTGCACTGCTCCGGCGAGTCCAGCACATCCACCCGAAATTAGGATGGAATAGAGTACCTGTCGCTTGACATTAATCCCCGCATAACGAGAGGCACGGTCACTTTGACCGACAGCACGAATACGATAGCCGAGGGTGGTACGCCATAGCAAAATATAGACGACCACCGCCAATGCCAAGCCGACGATTAAACCAGCGTGGAGGCGGGTTGGGGTGTCGCTAAACCAATCAATGCGTGGCAGTTTAGCATGTTCTTCAATGCGAGCCGTTTTAGGGATGCGATTAACACGATCTTTTTGCTCAGGATCGAGCAGGACACCATTCAATAGGTAATTCATCAGTTGTAGGGCGATTTGATTCAGCATGATGGTGCTGAGAATTTCGTTCACACCAAAATAGGCTTTGAGCACCCCGGCAATGCCACCCCACAGCGCTCCTGCCACAAAGCCCGCCAGCAATGAGAGGGTTACAACGGTGATCTGCGGGAAATCGTTGATGGGTACATTTTCGATAAAACGCGGGACGGTATCGAGGGAAAGGGCAATCCAGACACCCGCCAACGCCCCAATAATCATTTGGCCTTCACCGCCGACGTTGATAACGCCACCACGAAAGGCTACACAAATGCCGATGCCAACAAATAACAACGGAGTCGCTTTGACCAGTGTTTCGGCGCGGGAGTTCGTGGTGCCGAAAGCGCCTTCATAGAGAGCTTGGTAGGCTTTGACGGGGTCAGCGTCCATCAGCATAATCATGACTGAGCCGACCACCAAAGCTGCCCCAACTGCTAATAACAACAGGGTGATGTTGAGGGAAATATTGACTAATTTTGAAGTATTTAAAAAGTGGCGAATAATAGCCATTGACTATTCCATGCTGCGATAATAAATGTCTCTTTAGTGTTGCAGTATGGCGCAAACTTATTTAAATTTCAAATGGCATATGTATCAATTTTACACAGCCTTTCGACACCCCCGATCTTTCGGAAATGCTTGAAAGGCCGAAAAATAGAGGGTAGAAGGCGTGAGGGAGTAGGTGTGTCGTTGAAAAGTGCCAAGACAAGCGGGCGGGGTTCTGGTAAAATCCCACCCAGATAATTCTCTATTAGGCTTGAGGATGCAGTGTGACCACTCCACTCAATCGTTTGAAGCAGTATAAATCGTGGGGGCGCTATCCCACCGTTGAACATAAGGCAATCCACCAGATTCACTGGCGCAGTGATTTGCCGGACGTTAATCAATTTGAAGAAACCGTACTGCCCTATGGTTATGGGCGCAGTTATGGGGATAGCTGCCTTAATGAGGGCGGTATCTTGTTAGATACCAGCTATATGCAGCAGTTTATTGCCTTTGATGCCGAACAGGGCCTTGTGCGCTGTGAAGCGGGGGTATCATTAGAACAGATATTAGAAGTGATTGTGCCGTGTGGCTGGTTTTTACCCGTCACCCCCGGTACAAAATTTGTATCTATTGGTGGGGCGATTGCCAATGATGTGCATGGCAAAAATCACCATCGCGCCGGCACGTTTGGCTGTCATGTCACCCAATTTGAATTGGTGCGTTCGGATGGCACCTATATTTGTTCGCCGACGGAAAATGCAGAATTGTTTCGGGCGACCATCGGTGGTTTGGGCCTGACAGGGATCATTACATGGGCTGAGTTTAAGCTCAAACGGATTCCTAGCCCGTTGATTGACCAAGAGAAAATCCGCTTTGCCAACCTCGATGAGTTTTTTGCGATTTCGGCGGAGATGGATCAAAGGTTTGAATACCTGATGTCGTGGTCGGACTGTCTTTCGGGTGGGGACAGTATGGGACGCGGCATCTTTATGGCGGGGAATTTTTATGATCCCCCTCTTGGGGCTGAACCATCCGCCAAAAAATTGAAACCATTTGTGCCATTTGATCTGCCCTCCATCGCTTTGAATACACTCTCGGTGAAGGCTTTTAACGCCGTGTTGTATCGTGTGCCGCTGGGTAAACGTGTGCGCAGCATTGTCCATTATGAGCCGTTTTATTACCCCTTAGACGCGATCAACAATTGGTATCGGCTGTATGGTAAACGGGGCTTTTTGCAGTATCAATTGGTTGTGCCACTTGAGGGCGATAATGAACCCATCCGCGAGGTGTATCGGCGCATTGCCCAATCAGGCGAGGGGTCGTTTTTGGTTGTGTTAAAGGCCTTTGGTGATATTGCCTCACCGGGGATGTTGTCGTTCCCGATGCCGGGGGTGACATTGGCACTGGATTTTGCATTTAATGGCGAAAAGACCCTAAAATTGTTGGATGAATTGGACACGATTGTACGCGAGGCCAGAGGTCGGGTGTATCCAGCGAAGGATGCCCGGATGTCGCCTGAAAATTTTCGTGCCTATTACCCGCAGTGGGAAGCATTTGCACACTATATTGACCCGAAATTCTCCTCCAGCTTCTGGCGACGGGTCACAGCATCAGCGAAATCAGCGAATGGACAATAACCATGTTGAAAATTATGATTATCGGCGCGACCTCTGTAATCGCGCAGGAAACCGCCCGTTTTTTTGCCACCGAGGGGGCTGAATTTTTCCTTGTCGGCATCCCGGCTGACAAACTTGTGGTAATCAAAGATGATTTGGTGGCACGAGGGGCTAAACGGGCCGAAGTCTATGAAGCCGACTTGACCGATTTTGATAAACACCCCCAAATCATCGAATCGGCTGTTCAGGCAATGGGTAGCATTGACGCGGTGCTGATTGCTCATGGCACGCTGGGGAATCAGAAGGCTGCCGAAGCCAGTGTTGAGGTTGCGTTGAAAGAAATCAACCTAAATCTCCTCAGCAATATATCGCTGCTCACCCTCCTAGGCAATTATTTTGAGAAACAGCGGCGTGGTTGTATTGCGGTCATTTCATCCGTCGCGGGGGATCGTGGACGCGGCAGTAATTATGTCTATGGCACTGCGAAGGCGGGTACTACAACGTTTATGCAAGGGTTACGCAGTCGGTTAGCGAAATCCGGTGTAGCGGTGGTGACGATCAAACCCGGTTTGGTGGATACCCCGATGACTGCCGATATTAAAAAGAACTTCCTGTTCTCCGACCCCGCCACTGTTGGGAAAGCCATTTACCTCGGCATGAAAAAGGGTAAGGATACGGTGTATGCCCCATGGTTCTGGCGCTACATCATGGCGATCATTATCCACATCCCCGAATTCATTTTTAAGAAGATGAGCCTCTAGCTGTTTTGTCTGATAGTTGGTAGCCGAGGAATAGAATTCCCCGGCTACAAAAACAATGTCCTCGAGATGAGGACAGAGTTGAAGGGGATTCGGTTTTTACCGAAATTGTCCACCCCAAGTCTTATAGGCCAATATCCGCGCAGGTAATTGGGTCAGTTCCGCGACTCCCCATGACCAATGTCCAATAGTGATCTAAGTCGCTGCTGGGGTTCGAGACATGCCCCAAGCCCATTTCACGCATATTGGGGTCGAGGATATACTCAGTACCCCATGAACCAAAAGCCGCTGCCACACTGGTCGGGCCACCCGCGATATTTTGTCCAACGAATATCCAAGGATAGCCTTGATCGGTGACACGATCCCCGACGGTGCTGCCAGTTGAGCCGATATGATCTACAAAATTGTTGACTGCCATATCCACACTGTGGTTTACAGCGGCGTTGTTTAGCAATGGGCTATAAATTACCGGATTCAGACCATTCGAGCAACGGGCTTGATTGATGAGCGGCAGCATATCAAAGCTGTTGTCTATGATGGTATAGCCCGGTGTACTCGTCGGTGTTGGTGTCGCAGTTTCAAGGATTGAAGTTGCGGTCTCCGTTGGTGTCGGCGTCAGGGTAGCGGTTGCAGACGGGGTCTCCGAAGGCGTATCTGTCGCGGTGGGTGTCGCCGTGTGGGTCTCCGTTGGACTGGAAGTGACGGTAGCAGATGCAGTTTCATCAATAGAGGGCGATGCCGTATCCGTAGCTGTACTGGTCGCTGTCGCGGTTGCTGTCGGGGTAGGCGTGGGCGTGTCCGAAGTGATGGGTGGGTTGATTGACGAGCCTTCGGTAGGGGTCGCCGTTGTTGTCAGAGTAGCGGTTGGGGTAGAGGTATTTGTATTACCCCCCGGATTTGGCGCATTGGTACTGGAGGCGGTGTTTGTGGGGGTGGAACTTGCGGCAATGAGTTCCGTCGCACTCCCTGTTGGCGTTGGCGTGTCGGACAGTGTGCCGGTGGGGGTTGCTGTGGTGGTTGGCGTTTCCGTCGCCAGAGTGCCCGTTGGGGTTTCGGTAGCGGTTGGGCCAAACGAAATAATGATTGGGGAGGGCGGGATAAATTGGTTGGGTGTTGGCAATAGCCAGTCAATCGGCGTTGGTGAGGCAAAACCCTCGGTGGATAACGTCGCAGTGGGTGGCACATTATTAGCCGGACGGCGGGTTGGTGTGGGGCTGGACACTAATGCCTGTACGGTGGGTTCGTCGGCGTCATTAATCCCGCCAAACAAATTGAGGCCGAGAAAGACCAATAACCCGATGGCTAGGGCGACAAAGGGTACCCCTGCAACCAAGAATCCAGTGAGACGGCGCTGCTGACGCTGTTCAATGTTTAATAGGCCGCGCTGGGCTTGAGTATGATAAGGATCGAGTTGTAACGCCTGCAAAAAATAGCGGCGAGCTTCGGCAGGGCGTGAAAGATAACCCATCAAAACCAGTGCCTCGACATGATTGGGCACTTGTTTCAGTAAGATCAGCAGGGTGTGCCGCGCCTCGGCATGACGGCCTGCTTGCACAAGTGAGTACGCTGATTCAAATAATGGGTCGGGCAACGGTTGGTAGTTCATGCTTTGGGTTACTTATGGTTAGAAATTCACCTTTGCCACAATGGTAGCATATTGTGGGGAGTCGGTACGGGGCGGGTTGCCTACCAACTGTGATTAACCACCAAAACGTGGGGTTTGCGTAGGTGAGGCTTGAGGCTATAATGCCTCTTTATAACAGGAGAGAAAATTTTATGTCCCTTAGCCGTGCCGAAGTTGAACATATCGCTGAACTTGCCAAGCTGAATCTGACCGAAGCTGAACTTGACCAATATGCGGTGCAGCTTTCGGCGATTTTGGATTATATTGCAGAATTGAATGCCCTCAATACCGATGATATTCCACCCACTGCCTCAGTGTTGCCATTGAAAAATGTGTTGGCGGCGGATGACGTGCTGTTTGGCCTTGACCAAAAAGCCGCCCTTGCTAATGCACCGGATGCCGAAGCAGGGCAGTTTCGCGTGCAAGCGATTTTTGAATAAAAAACGCGGGAATTTGTCCCGCGCCTTTTTCAATATGCCGTCATCAGCCCGCAATCATGGTTTCGCGCCGTTTGACTTCCTTTTGACGCAAATCATTGCTGAGGATACGCTTGCGGATGCGCAGGCTTTGTGGTGTCACTTCTAGCAGTTCATCTTCTGCCAAAAATTCGATGCAATCATCCAAGCTCAAATTACGTGGCGGCGTCAAGCCGAAGTCTTTTTCGGTGGGTTTGGCGCGATGATTGGTTAGGTGTTTGGTCTTGGCGACATTGACGGCTATATCTTCCGCTCGAATGTGTTCGCCGACGACCATGCCTTCATAGACATCTATCCCCGGCCCGATAAACAAAGAGCCGCGTTCTTGGGCGTTTTGCAACCCATAGGAGGTTGCCATACCATCTTCCCAAGCCACTAAACTCCCGAATTGACGATTTGGTATTGGCCCGGAAACAGGTTCATAGCCATGAAAAATACTGTGCATTTGGCCCATGCCGCTGGTAGAGCGCATAAATTGTGACCGGAAACCCAGTAAGGCACGGGTCGGGACGAGGTATTTTAGGAAGGTTGTGCCATTTTCCGTGACCATATCAATCATCTGACCACGCCGCGCTCCCATCAATTCGACGACAGTTCCGGCAAGGCTTTCGACTACATCCACATGGACTTCTTCGATTGGTTCCATCGTCTCGCCTGTGTCGGGGTCTTCATGAAAGATGACTTCCGGGCGGCTGACATCAAATTCATAACCCTCGCGGCGCATGGTTTCAATTAAGATGCCGAGATGTAATTCACCACGACCACTGACGACAAAACGATCCGGCGAATCCCCATCGGCGACACGCAAGGCCACATTCACACGGGTTTCGTCCAATAAACGCTGGCGCAGGCGGCGAGATGTGCCCCATCCAGATTTGCCTTCGCGTCCGGCAAAGGGGGAGGTGTTGACACCAAAGGTCATCCGCACGGTGGGTTCTTCAACGCTGATGGGGGGTAGGCCCTCTTCCATCCCAACGTCGCCGATGGTATCGCTGATACCGACGGCATCAATGCCACTAAAGGCCAGAATATCGCCAGCGGTGACTTCATCCACTTCTTGGCGGGCGAGGTTGTGATGAGTGAACAGATATTCAATCTTGCCGACGCTGCGTTCGCCTTGCGGGGTAATGCGGGCTACATTCATGCCTTTGCGGATTGTACCAGACAGCAGCCGTGCAACCCCGATTTGCCCTTTGTAGTTGTCATAGTCCAGCGTTGTCACCAGCATTTTAGCAGGTGCATCGTGGTCAACTGATGGGCCGGGAATTTCTTTGATAATGGTTTCAAATAGGGGGGTCAAATCACCCGTGAGCGTTTCGGCAGCGTAACCCGCATTACCCGTCAAGCCAATAGCATAGACTACCGGGAATTCGGCTTGGGCATCGGTTGCGCCCAGTTCGATAAATAGGTCAAATGTCTCATTAAGCACTTCGTCCAAACGGGAGGCGGCCCGGTCAACTTTGTTGATAACCACAATGACTCGTAAATTGAGGGCAAGGGCTTTACGAAGCACAAAACGGGTTTGTGGCATTGGGCCTTCAACTGCATCTACCAATAAAAGTGCGCCGTCTACCATATTTAAGACGCGCTCGACCTCGCCACCAAAATCGGCGTGGCCGGGGGTATCAACAATATTGATTTTGATTCCGCCCCATGTCACGGCGGTGTTTTTGGCTAAGATGGTAATGCCGCGCTCACGCTCTAGCGCATTAGAATCCAAGATACGTTCACCAACATTGGCAGAATCGCGGAAGACTTTGGATTGCTTGAGCATTCCGTCTACTAATGTGGTTTTCCCATGATCAACATGGGCGATGATAGCAATGTTGCGAATATCCGATCGCGTTTCAATCACAGACAGTTTCCTAATCTCTCAGTACATAGTGGGCAATTTTCATTTTAGCAGAACCCGATGGCACAATATAGGGGCTTTGTGCCTATTCATCAGATGTTTTTGCAAAATTCCAATGGGCAAGGGATAATCACCCAATAAATATATTATTAGTTTATGTAAAGAGCGATGGATGTTTAGGCAGACGTCTTTTTATGTCGCCGATTGGTTAGACAGACGCGCAAAAATCACCCCTGACCGCATCGCACTCTTCGATACTAGAGACCAGCGCGACATCTCCTACCTCGAATGGAACCGTGCTGCCAACCGCACCGCCAATTTTTTGTACCATTCCCTCGGCGTCTGTAAGGGAGACCGCGTAGCCATCTATGCTACCAACAGCCTTGAATATCTCGATGTGTGGATGGCCTGTGGCAAGATTGGGGCGATTCTGCAAAATCTCAATTGGCGTTTGACCCCCATTGAATTGGAACAACTTCTTGCTGATGCCGCACCAGTAGCCTTGTGTTATTCTGGTGATTTCATCTCCCAAGTGAATCAAATTCGGCCCAATCTTGACTCTGTGCGCTCGTTTGTGGCGTTTGGCAACTTAGCCAATGATGCCGACTGCCATATCAGCGAACGGGATGCCTTTAGCGATTTCTGTGCTGCCGACCCAAGCCTAACGCCGGATGATGCGTGGGTGGTTTGTTATACGGGTGGCACAACGGGCCTGCCCAAAGGCGCGATCTTGACGCATGGCAATATGACGTGGAACGCCATCAATACCGTTAGTAGTTGGGGACTGGATCAGCATGACGTGGCGATTTTAAACTCCCCACTGTTCCACACCGGGGCGCTTAATGTCTTTACCCTGCCGCTGATTAGTGCCGGTGGCAAAAGCATTCTCTGTTCGGGGTTTAACGCCGATCAAGTATTTGATTTGATTGAATACGGCGAGGTCACTTTGTTTTTTGGTGTGCCGACGATGTTCCTCATGCTGCAACAACATGCACGTTGGAGATCGGCGGATTTTACTCGGCTCAAGATGGTGATTTCTGGCGGTGCGCCCTGCCCTATGCCGATATTTGAGGAATTTTGGGCCAAAGGGGTAGATTTTAAGACGGGTTATGGCTTGACTGAGGCTGGGCCAAACACATTTGTTTTGCCACAAAAAGATGTGCGTCGTAAGCCGGGGGCAGTAGGTTTCCCCTTGATGCACCTTGATGTCAGGGTCGTGCGCGATGATGGCTCGGAATGCGGAGCGGATGAGATTGGGGAACTGATTATTCGTGGCCCGCATGTGACCCCCGGCTATTGGAATAAGCCTGATGAAACGGCGAAGGCCATACGCGATGGGTGGTTGCATACGGGCGACCTTGCCAACCGCGACGCCGAAGGATATTACAAGATCATGGGCCGCCTGAAAGATATGATTATTTCTGGCGGTGAGAATGTTTATCCCGCTGAGGTTGAAAGCATCATGCACGGTTACCCGGCGGTGGCCGAAGCCGCTTTGATTGGTGTACCAGATGAAAAATGGGGTGAAGTTGGGAGGGCCATTGTGGTGGTTGCCGCTGGACAGGATTTTGATGAAGCCGATTTTATGAACTATCTGCATCAGCGGCTGGCCCGTTATAAAGTGCCCAAATCGGTGGTGTTGGTAGATGCCCTCCCGCGCACTGGCCCCGGCAAAATTGATAAAAAGCTATTATCCGACCAATATGGTAGATAGACAGCACTTTTGAAAATTCCAAAAGGAGGCAGTGATAAATCGAAACAGAAGAAGTGCGTCTTTAGGTAGGTTTTTGAGTGTTTATACCAAAAGGAGCTAGTATGTTTGGGAAAAAATCGGTTCTTGTAACCGGAATTGTATTCATCACCGTTCTGGCTTTGGCTCTCCCCACCTTTGCGCGTCCCTCCTCGGCGCGTCAGGACGATGTGCTAAAAATTGGGGTTTTGACCGACCACAGCGGCGCTCTGCAAATCTATGGCATTGAGCAAAGTCGTGGCTTCCAACTTGGTCTAGAATACGCAACGGGCGGCACGATGGAAGTGGCGGGTCGTAAACTTGAAATCGTGGAGCGCGACAACGCCAGCGATATTGACACCGCCAACAGCCAAGTGCGTGAACTGATTGAACAAGAAGGTGTTGAAGTCCTACATGGTAGCGTGAGCAGCACCGTTACCCTCGCGGTGCAGGCTGCGGCGGCTGAATATGAAATGATTTTGATGGCTGGCCCGGCTGCTTCCCCCGCGATTACGGGCGAGAGCTTCAACGAATATACCTTCCGGGCTTGCCGCCAGAGTTTCCAAGACTCCTATACCGTCGCGTCGTATGCGATTGAAACCTTTGGCCCCAATTACGTCCAACTGGCGGTTGATAATGCGTTTGGCAGTACCTCCGCCGCTGCATTCGATTTTGTATTCCAAGCTGCGGGTGGTACGCCCGTCCGTGATACCATCCTCGTTTCAGCCGATACCAAAGATTTCACCGATGTGCTGGAACAGGTGCGTGCCAGCGGTGCGGATTTCTGGCAACTGACTTGGGCGGGTGAAGGTACGGTTGAATTGACCCAACAAACGGCGGCGCTCGGCATTAACGAAGACGTGCCGGCGGTGTTGGTGTGGAATTCCGATGCGATTATGGCCCCGGTGTTCGCCGATCCCACCCTCGCTGACTATTATATGGGCGCGGTTGGGTTCACGACCTATCAGTACACGCTGCCCGGTCAAGACCCCGACAATCCCAATCCAGAAGTGAATGAATGGTTTGTTGAACGTCACCAAGAGGCATTTGAGGGTGCATTCCCCGGCTTCTTTGCGGAATGCGGTTTTGCCAGTGCACAGGCTCTCGTGGCAGCGTTGGAAATTACCGAAGGTTCAACCGACCCGGCTGACTTGATTGCGGCGTTGGAAGGCCTAGAATGGGCTGGCCCGAAGGGTCTCTATCATCTACGTGCCGAAGACCATCAGGTACTTGTTCCCATGTATATCGCCCAAGTCGTCAGCACCGATGACCCCGAATTTAAATATTACGAATGGGTACAGACCATCAGTGCCGAACAAACTGCTCCGCCGTGCCTTGCGCCCGGACGTGGCTCGGATACGTTGGAATGCCCACCCGCCGCTGAGTAAATAATCGGCGACCATTTATAGGGGTAGGTGTGATGCCTGCCCCTTTTTGTCAATCAAAATAGCTTGAGATTTTTTATGTCGAACATTATTTTAGAAGCCATTAGCCTTCGCAAAGAATTTGGCAGCCTCGTCGCCGTGAGTGATGTCAGTTTGCAGGTGGAACGTGGCACGATGCACAGCATTATCGGGCCAAACGGGGCGGGCAAAACCACCCTGTTTAATCTGCTGTCGGGCAATTTGCGTCCCACCAAAGGGCGCTTGATTTATAACGGTAAGGATATTACCCGCCTGCCCCTCTATCGTCGCGCTCACGTGGGTATTGGGCGCTCGTTCCAGATCACGAATGTGTTTACCAGCCTGAGTGTTTTTGAAAACGTGCGATTGGCAGCCCAAGCGATTGATGGCGGCAGCATGGTGATATTGAGCCATTACACGCGCTTTAGTTCATACGAACATAAGGCCCTTGAAGCGATTGAGGCGGTTGGGCTACGCGGTATGGAAAATGTGCCCGCCAGCGTTTTACCACATGGGGATAAACGCAAATTGGAATTAGCGATTATCTTAGCCACCGACCCCCAGCTATTGCTCCTAGATGAGCCAACAGCGGGCATGGCAACCGAGCAAGTGCCGGAACTGCTGCGAACGATTGATGCCATCCGCAGCATTGGCAACAAAACGATTATGCTGGTGGAACACAATATGAACGTGGTGATGAGTGTCAGCCACAAAATCACGGTGATGCACCAAGGAGCGCTTCTAGCTGAAGGTACACCTGCGGAAATCGCCGCTGATGCCACTGTTCGTAGTGCCTATTTAGGGGAGTTGTATGGTGATCTCAATCAAATGGCACAATCCCACTAAACAATACAGTAAAGAGTTTTTGCATGAGTGAACCCATTTTAGAAGTCAAAAATATCCACACCTTCATTGGTCAATTTCATATTCTAGAGGGGGTCAATGTCACCGTGAATCGCGGTGAGATTACCGTTTTGTTGGGTCGGAATGGCGCGGGTAAAACGACTACCCTCCGCAGCATTATGGGATTAGCGAATGTCCGTAGCGGAGAGATTCGCTTTAATGGACGCGAAATCCGCCAGATGCGCCCCTACAAAGTTGCCCGCTTGGGGATTGGTTATGTGCCTGAATATCGGGCGATTTTCCGCGACCTGACGGTGGAGGAGAATCTCAAAATTGCCGAACGCGAGGCAGGGGACTTGGCACGACGTCTCGACTTTATATATACCTTGTTTCCAGACCTCCAACGCCTGCGGAAATTGGGTGGGGCACAGCTTTCGGGTGGTCAGCAGCAGATGTTGGCTATCGCACGGGCGCTGGTTGCCCAAAATGAACTGCTGCTGATTGATGAACCCAGCGAGGGTTTGGCCCCAGTGATTATTGAACAGTTGATGGCGGCGATTCGCCACCTTAGCGACCACACGACGGTGCTGCTGGTGGAGCAGAATTTTCATATGGCAAGCCACTTGGCGGATCGTTTTGTGATTATTGAAGAAGGCAAGTCGGTTTTAGCGGGTCGGATGGCGGATTTGGCGGGGGATGATGAATTGATTAGTAAATATTTGGGGGCGGCCTGATGGAAAATGCTCTAAAAAGTTGGCTCACTTTTAAAATAGACAAAAACACCCTGTCAGGCATCTTGACGATTGGGTTTGTGATTCTACTTTTGGTGGTGACAGCCCTTGATGTCAAAGATGGTAAGCGCTTCAGCCAGATTGTCGCGGGTGGCCTCTATCACGGAATGCTCATTTTTATGGTCGCGGCGGGCCTCAGCATCGTCTTTGGTTTGATGGACGTGCTGAATTTTGCACAAGGGTCACTGATGATGATTGGGGCGTATGTCGGGTTTGAAATTTTGAGTAGCCTCTCGACGGATACCAAAACCAACGCGGTGCTGCTTTCGATTCATGTGGTCGCGTTTACCCCGATTGCCACGACCTTGTTAATCGAAATTGCGATGATCCCCCTCTATCGGTTCGTGCCTAAGTTAGCTGAGGCAGGTCGTTCATCGGGCCATCTACTTGCCAAAATGACGACCTCGGCTCTCATTGGCGCTCCATTGGGATTGTTGCTCGGTAGCACGGTTGCGGATGATCTCGGCAGTTCAGCGGATACGATGCGGGTGATTGGCGCGGTAGTGGTGACGGCGCTGGCATGGGTAGATATGGTGCGTGACCCACTGCTGTTCGGCATCAAGTGGTTCATCAATGAAATCAGTACCCGCTTTCAAACAGGCCTTGCGATAATTCAGGGGCGTCAAGCACCCCCAATTGAAACGCTTGGATATAAGCCTAGCTCTGACTCTGACAAGGCCGTGTTAGGGGCCATCTTGTTGAGTGCGTTTATGGCGATGCTGCTCAATACTACCGAAACCACCACCCTGCGTTTTGGGATTGCGGCGGTGGCGGCGGTTTTCGCAGGGACATTGGCCGGCATCATCATGGAAACCATATTTATTCGCCCGACATATGTGCGGCCATTTTTCCAAATCGTACTGACCTTCGGGATTGCGCTGGTGATCCGCGAGACGGTGATCTATCAATATGGTGTGGCAACGCAAGGCACTTTGACGGCCTATCTGCCGCGAGGGTTGCAAGGTACGTTTCCGCCCCACTTCCTACGGGGTTTGTTTCCAGACCTTGAAACTACCATTTTTAACTACTGGATTTTCATGATTATCATGGGCCTGCTAATGATGGTCGGCGTCCAGATTTTGCTGATGCGGACACGGATTGGGATTATCATTCGCGCGGGTGTGCAGGATAGCGAAATGGTTGAGGCTCTGGGAGTCAATGTGCGTTTGGTATTTACAGGGGTATTTGCCCTCGGAGCCGGAATCGCGGCACTCGGCGGGATTATCTCGGCAGGATTTATCAGCATTGACCCGGCGATGGGTGACATCTTTTTGTTGCAGGCGATTGCAGTGGTCATTATCGGTGGGTTGGGCAGCTATGCGGGAACATCACTGGCGGCAATTGTGGTCGGGCTGACCCGTTCCGTCGCGGCGTATTTCTCACGCCAGCAGTTTAATACCGATGGCCTAGCGCCAATCGCGGTGCTGGTGCTGCTGTGTATCGTGCTGCTGGTCAAGCCATCGGGCCTTTTTGGAAAGGAACACTAGGCGATGACCGAGACAGAAAATCGCTTGCGCCGTCGCCATCCGCTGGTGCAAACCTTGTATGATAACTGGCCCTATGTGCTGGCCTTGATCTTATTATGGCGTTTCCCCTATATCGTTGGCGACATTACCAACAGCGATGTTGCCCCCGATTCCCCCCGCGTTGTGTCAGAATCAAAATTCTGGCAGGGGGTCATGATTGAGGTCTTTACGCTGGCTGTCCTTGCTATCAGTTATAACTTGATGTTTGGCTTCACGGGCCTCATCTCGTTTGGGCATGGCGTGTTTTTTGGGACGGGCGTCTATACGGTTGCCATATTGGTGTCCGAGTATCAAAAATCGTTTGAAGTCAGCATCATCGTGGCACTCGCATTGGGGGTGCTTATCGCGCTGATTTGGTCTATGGCTTCGTTTCGGCTGAAGGGGGTGTATTTTGCCATGTTCACCCTCGCCTTTGCCCAAATATTTTATGAGCTATCCCGGCTGACCCTATTCAAATTTTTGACCGGGGGAGATGACGGCATTACTTGGACTGCGCCGGATTGGATTAACGCGGTCAAGAATCGGCTGACCCTCTATTACGTGGCAATGGCAGTGTTTGTATTTGCATTTATGCTGGTGCGCCGCTTGATGAATTCGCCGTCGGGCAAAGTCTTGATCGCCCTACGAGATAATCCGGTGCGGGCCGAAACATTGGGGTTCAATATCTACCTTTACCGCACCCTATCCATCGTGGTATCAGGCTTTCTGGCGACACTTGCCGGAGTCATGCACACCGTCAATTTTCGCCAAGCCGAACCCACCGCTTTAGGATTAGGGCGTACTGTTGACCCGCTCATTATGTCCCTGATCGGTGGCATCGGCACGAATCCCGGCCCGGTGTTGGGGGCTGCCCTGCTGCGCATTGGTGAACAATTCCTCCGCAAAGAAGATTTGCAAGTAGATTTGAACTTTATGATCTACCGCTACACCACGACGGTAGACGCCGAAAAATATTGGTCAGTGGCGTTGGGGATAGCCTTCATTTTGTTTGTACTGCTCATCCCGTATGGGCTGATTGGGTCACTCAACAAGACGTGGATTGAGATTCGGCACTGGCTGCGAAAATATTTCTACAACCCGCTAGTCAAGAAATATCCTCAACTGGCGACATGGGCCGAACCGTTTACAGGTGAACCGCCGGAAGTGGCAAAGGCGCTGGCTCATATCTCCCCCGAACATGATCTCAAGGGGTGGGTACTGGCCTATCCGTTTGCGGCGATGAATGGGGCGACAGCGGTCATTGGGTTTTTGATGGGATTGCTGAGTTGGAGTTGGCGGGTGGCGGTAGCGTGGATGCTGTTTTTGCTGCTGATTTCTGTCCCTCTGCGAATGGTGGCATTGGGGAGGCGTTTCCAGAAAAAACGGACAGGTTGAGATTTGACGAAGGGCCGACTGTTTAAAATCGGCCCTTGTTGATGGGGGATAGCTATAGGTATTGACAATTAGAGTTTCACTTGGGGCATGGTCTGAGATTGCAAGATGGCCTTGACCGTCATAGATTGGCGCTTTTGATTGGGTTCGGCGACCAATTGCCCACCCCGTACAGTGGCCCACATGACCAACCCTGCGCTAATCAGCACCATGTTCTTGATGATGTACTGTCCTTCCAACGTAGCGGCATAGGGGAAGTGGGTGAACGTTTCATTCGGGAAGAAGAACAGCGGCATAATCGTTCCACTCATTTGGGCAAACAGTAGCAGCAATGTGCCACGCATGAATTTCCCAGTGATTAGGCCGACACCGATGGCACATTCCCACAGCGCCAAGATGGGCAGCGAGATATTCTCTTTCATCAGGCCAAAGGTCAGGGTTTCAATGGTACGGGCGGCAAGGTCTTCGGCAGGACTGAGACTGGGGAAGAATTTGAGAACGCCGAACCAGAAAAATACGATACCAACACTGATACGTAACAGGGTAATGCTGTGTTTTGCCATCAGGCGGGTTGCCAGTTTGTCGAAGTTGTTGAGTCGGGCTTGAAGGTCTTTGTTGATGAACATGCTGTGTTTCCTCTCGGTGATAATTCCTTTGAAATTTACGACATGCCCATAACGAATTTCAGCGATAACCCGTTCCTACTGCTTTCGGCGGAGATTTGATACTGGTCAATCGGCTGAGAATGCGCTAGAATAGAACGATTGTTCGCTGACCCCCCTGACTCATATTACCCAATCTAGGTGGAGGATTATGGAAGCCAAGTTCCAACTTGTCTCGGATTATCAGCCCACCGGCGACCAGCCCCAAGCCATTCGTGAACTGGTCGAAGGCATCAATTCTGGATTGAACAATCAAGTTTTGCTCGGCGCGACAGGCACAGGTAAAACCTTTACACTGGCGAACGTGGTGGCCCAAACCAACCGCACAACCCTGATTATCGCGCACAACAAGACGCTGGCTGCCCAGTTGTATGCGGAATTTAAGCAGTTCTTCCCCAACAACGCGGTGGAATATTTTGTCAGCTATTACGACTACTATCAGCCGGAAGCGTATGTGCCCAAGCATGACCTGTATATCGAGAAGGTCTCGCAGATTAATGAGGATATTGACCGTCTGCGCCTTGCCGCGACGTTTTCCCTGATGACACGCAAGGACGTGTTGATTGTAGCGTCGGTGTCGTGTATCTATGGCATCGGCAGTCCAGTGGCGTGGGGGCGCTTGATGCTCGATTTGAAGGTCGGGCAGAACCAACGCCGCGACTTGATTTTGCGCCATCTGGTCAGCATCTATTTCAATCGAAACGATATGGAATTGCAGACAGGGACGTTCCGGGTACGCGGGGATACACTTGAAATTTGGCCCACCTACAGCCAGAACGCCATCCGGGTCTCGATGTTCGGGGATGAGATTGAACGGATTGTCGAATTTGAGCCGGTGACGGGGGAGATCATCACCGAGCGTGATGAAATCTCGATCTTCCCGGTGAAACACTTTGTCGCCGAAAGCGAAAAAATGGAAGAGGCCATCCGCGATATTGAATTGGAACTCGAAGCCCAGCTTTCCAATATGAAACAAGCGGGTAAGTTGTTGGAGGCCCAACGGCTGGAACAGCGTACCCGTTATGACCTTGAGATGCTGCGGGAGGTCGGGTTTTGCAGCGGGATTGAGAACTATTCGCGCCACTTGGATCGGCGGATGGCAGGTACTGCTCCTTGGACACTCTTGGACTACCTCCCCAAAGATCACTTGTTGGTCATTGATGAAAGCCACATGACCATCCCGCAGGTGAATGGCATGTCAGGGGGAGACCGTTCGCGTAAGGAACTGCTGGTGCAGCACGGCTTCCGTTTACCGAGTGCGCTTGATAACCGCCCCCTCAATTTTGCCGAATTTGAAAACCGGATGGGGACAACGATTTATATGTCGGCGACCCCCGGCCCGTATGAAGAAAAACGCAAAGATCGAGTTGTCCAGCAGGTGATCCGCCCGACAGGGATTGTTGACCCGATGGTCGAAGTGCGTCCGACGAATGGGCAGATTGATGATTTGCTGCGCGAAGTGACGCAACGGGTGGCTGTCGGTCAACGTGCTTTGATTGTGACACTGACCCAGCGTATGGCGGAAGATTTGTCGGAATACTTGATTGAGTCCGGCGTCAAGACCCACTATCTACACGCCGAGATTGATACGATTGAACGTATCGAGATTCTGCGCGACTTGCGGTTGGGCGTCTATGATGCGGTGGTGGGGGTCAACCTCTTGCGGGAAGGACTTGACCTGCCAGAAGTATCGTTGGTCGCTATTCTGGACGCGGATAAAGAAGGTTTCCTGCGTTCGACCCGTGCCCTGATTCAAAACATCGGACGGGCGGCAAGGCATGTCGAAGGCAAAGTCATCATGTATGCCGATAAGATGACCGACTCGATGAAAGAGGCGATTGATGAGACCAACCGCCGGCGTGACATTCAGATTGCCTATAATACGGAACATGGCATCGAACCCAAGAGCATTATCAAAGAGGTTCGTGATTTAACGGATCGGGTACGCAGTTTGCATGTGGAAGAGGCGGGTGAGGCGGAAGAAGAAGTTGCGCCTGCTGTGCCGTTGCATGAACTTCCTACCGAGGAGATTATGCGGTTGGTGCAAGAATTGGAAGAAGAAATGCGCCGCGCTGCCAAGTCTCTGGAATTTGAGAAAGCGGCCTTGCTGCGTGACCAGATTATTGAACTGCGCCAAGCCCTTGTACTCAAGAAGGGGCAGACCAGCGATGATCTCTCGTTGATGCTGGTGCAAGAGATGGAGGCCACCGCCAACACCAAACAAGCGCGGGGACGGCGAAATGCTCGAATGAATTAGGTGCTAGAAACCCACAAGTCACCAACGAGAAACCAATAAGGGCGGGGGTCGGTCACTCGCCCTTTTTATTTCTTACCCCATAGGTGGGAATTTAGGCTAAAATTCGGTTAATATTTAGTAATGATCTGTCAACGCCGAGGGATGCCGTGGTCAAAATTTCGCGTGAGCGGTTAGAAGAGCAAGAAAAACAATTTCTGGCTTCGTATGCCCTAAAAAGCGCCGACAGCCGAGGGACGGAATATCCCGATGCAGACCCGGAACATCGCACCATTTTTCAACGTGACCGTGATCGGGTTATTCATACGACTGCGTTTCGTCGCCTCGAATATAAGACGCAGGTGTTTGTCAATTTCGAGGGGGATTATTATCGTACCCGCTTGACCCATACTTTAGAGGTGGCCCAGATTGGTCGCAGTTTGGCACGGGCAATAGGCGCCAATGAAGATTTAGTGGAGGTTATCTGTCTGGCCCATGATTTAGGCCATCCGCCCTTTGGTCATGCTGGTGAGAGTGTCCTCAATGAATGTATGGCGGCACACGGCGGCTTTGAGCATAATAAGCAGTCGTATCGCATCATCACCGAATTGGAACGGCGCTATCCGAATTGGCCGGGTCTCAATCTTTCGTATGAATCCCGAGAAGGAATTGTCAAACACGAGACAGAGTACGATAATAGTGATGCATCGAGTTTTGGTTTTGATCCAAACCTAAGAGCCAGCCTTGAAGCCCAAATTGCCAACATCTCTGATGAAATGGCCTATAATGCGCATGACCTCGATGATGGTCTACGCAGTGGGCTTTTAATTACCGACCAATTGACCGGGATTGAGTGGTGGCAATATCTCTCAAATGAGGTGGGTTACACAGGCGGAACATTAACGGAATTGATGCGGCACCGCTTGATTCGTCGCATGATCGGGTTGCAGCTATTTGATGCAATTAACAGCACGTCCGACGCGATAGATGCTTCGGGTGTGCAGACACCCCAAGATGTGCAACGGTTGGATTATAACTTGGTGCGGCATTCAGAGCGTTTTGCAACTATGAACCGCCAATTCAAGAACTTTTTGTTTGATAATCTATATCGCCATTTTCGGGTGGTGCGGATGAGCCGTAAAGCGCGGCGTTTTTTGCAAGATTTATTCACGGCTTATCTTGACGAACCAGCACAATTGCCAGTATCGGTGCGTGAGAAGTTTGATGAACGCGGTCAACATCGGGCCGTTACGGATTATATTGCGGGGATGACAGACCGTTATGCTTTGCAAGAATGGGAGCGATTATTTTCCCCCTTTGAGCGACCTTGATCTATCCATAAACTTATTTATTGAACCTTATTGAATGAAATCCTGATTTTCTTTTTATTCATTGGGAGAACGTGCTATGACTGATGAGCAAAATTTCCTGACCGCCGATGGTGCCAAGACCCTACGCGAGGAGCTTGACCAACTGCTGAATGTCGAACGTCCAGCGTTGGCCGCAAAACTCAAAGAGGCGATTGCGATGGGCGACCTTTCGGAAAACGCCGATTATCACGACGCCAAAGAACGGCAGGGTTTTTTGGAAGGCCGCATCCGTTACCTAGAATCTATTTTACGCAGTGCTACCATCATTGATGAAGACGGCAGTAATGGAGTGGTGCGGGTTGGTTCCGAGGTGACAATTCAAGAAGAGGGATTTGACCCCGAAACCTACCGTATTGTCGGGCCAGCCGAAGCCAACCCTCGCGAAGGCCGCATCTCCAATGAAAGCCCGCTTGGAGCGGCACTGCTTGGGAAAAAAGTCGGACAAACCGTCAAGTATCAAACCCCTGATGGTCAGATGAAAGTTAAGATCAAGAAAGTCCACTGATTTACCCTCCGTATCCCAAAATCTAAATGGCTACTCACTCGCAGCGTCGAAGGTCGTATCGGCTTTGGCGCTGCGAATTTATTTTTTTACAGAGGAGAAGTTTGAACTATGCGAGCGTTGATAACAGGTGCAAGCGGCGCGGTTGGTACGGGATTACAACACTACTTGGAATCACAGGGTGATACGGTGGTTACGTGGAATCGTCGGCAGACGCCGATTGATGATTATGCAGCGATGGAAGCCTTTGTGCGGGCCGAAAAACCAGAGGTATTGTTTCATCTTGCTACTGCCTCCACCCCGACAGGCCGCGAAAATGAATCGTGGTTGGTCAATTATGAATGGACGAGTGAACTGGCGTGGATTTGCCACGTGCTGGATGTGGGGTTTGTGTTTACCAGTTCGGTCATGGTCTTCACCGACTTTGCCAAAGGGCCGTTTACGCGAGGCTCGCAACCAGATGCCACCGAGGGGTATGGTTATGAAAAGCGCCGCGCCGAAGAACGGGTATTGCAGCAGAATCCGAAGGCGGTAGTGGCTCGTATCGGTTGGCAGATTGGCGAGGACACGAACAGCCGCCACATGGTTGGTTTTTTTGAGGCGCAGATGCAAAAGGAAGGCCAGATTAATGCCAGTACCCGTTGGTATCCGGCCTGCTCATTTATCACCGACACTGCTGAGACGCTCGTAAAATTGGCAGGCAACACACCGGGATTATATTTGGTTGACTCGAATACCCAATGGACGTTTTATGAAATCGCGGTTGCGTTGAATCAGCGGCATGGTAATCGCTGGAAAATAGTGCCCAACGAAGATTTTGTCTATGACCAGCGTATGGTGGATGACCGAGTAGCGATTCCTTCGCTTAAATCTCGCCTTCCAACCCTTCCCTAAACTTTTGCCCTCTTGACGTTGCCTGAAATATCGCGTATCGTATATGTCAGTACATAGATGTGTTGACATATATGATTATGTATCTATGTGGAGGCATTTATCCACTATGTCACTTAAATTTGGGATTTTGGGGATATTGGCAAGCGCAGGGCCGCAATCCGGCTACGACATCAAAACCTATTTTGAAGAAGGGCCAAGTTATGTTTGGCAGGCCGATTTGCCGCAAATCTATCGCACCCTCGACCAATTGGAGCAGGCCAAATACGTCGTGGTCGAAGCTGATCCAGCTAACGCTCGAAATCGTAAGGTGTATACCATTACAGCAGCAGGCCAAAAAGCGCTTCAAGAGTGGCTGCAAGAAGATTTTGAATGTCCTCCCATCCGCGAATCGAATTTGCTGCGTGTATTTTTCGGAACGCTTACACCACCCGGCGTTTTGAAACAACAGGTGGCCGCACAACGTAATCAATTTACCGAGATATTGCAGCAGTACCATGCAGTCAAAAACCTGATTGCGCAACATGCCGAGCAGTATCCCAAAGATGCGTTTTTTTGGACACTCACTTTGCAAGCTGGCCTCAAGCTCACACAGGCGTGGTTGGAGTGGTGTGACGAGACGATCCAGCAGTTGGACAATTTGGAAACTAGGGAATGAGCAAGCGAAATTAGGGGAAGGGAGACCGACCTATCATGGCGACATTTGTAAAGCTCGACAGTCTGCGAAAACAATATTCACCACCGGATGGGCCTTATGCCGTCGGGCCAAAAGAAGGGGTGAATCTTGAAATTTTGGAAGGCGAGATTTTCAGTCTGTTGGGACCAAACGGGGCGGGTAAGACGACGATTATCAGCATGATGAGCGGGTTGTTGACACCAACAGCGGGTGATGTGGTACTGGGAGGGTTTAGCATTACCAAGCAGCCACTGGATGTGAAAAAACAAATCGGGGTCGTGCCACAGGATTTGGCGCTCTACCCTAATCTCAGTGCCCGCCAAAATCTGAATTTATTTGGCACGCTGTATGGCTTGACTGGCAAAAATTTGAGCAAGCGGACGGATGAGGTGCTGGAATTCATTGACCTCAAAGACCGGGCCAACGACAAAATCAGTGAGTATTCGGGAGGAATGAAGCGGCGGGTGAACATCGGAGTGGGATTGATGCACCGCCCGAAAATGTTGTTCTTGGATGAACCCACCGTCGCCATTGACCCGCAGAGCCGCCGCAATATTTTGGATACGGTCAAGGAACTCAATCAGCAGGGCATGACGGTGCTGTATACCACACACTATATGGAAGAGGCCCAAGAACTGAGCAACCGGATAGGCATTATAGATCACGGGCAGATCATCGCACTGGGAACGCTAGATGAATTGGTCAAGACTGTCGGGGAATACGATGTTATTCGGTTGACACTGCCAGAACCACCTGCGTTAGTGGTTGAACGGCTAGGCGCGATTCCGAATATTCAACGGGCCGAAACCACCGATGGCGAAGTACGACTGATTGCACGGGATGGTCGCCAACAATTGCCAGAGGCTATTCGGATTATCAACGAGGCCGGACTTGCGCTGCACGGGGTCGAGATTGAAGAACCCAACCTCGAAGCTGTGTTCCTGCAACTGACCGGACGCGCCCTCCGCGATTAACTTAGGAGAAAACGACCATGTTATGGCGAAAAATCCAAGCCGTCGCTTGGGCCGATATTTATCAAGCGTTTACAGATCGTTCTGCCCTGCTGTTTAATTTCGCTAGTCCGCTTGCCATCAGCATGATTATCGGCGCGGCGTTTGGGGGTGGCTCCAACGATGTGGACGTTGAAGCGGCCAAAGTTGGAGTGCTAAATCTTGATGCTGGCAGCGCAGAGGTTGAACAGGCGTTTGGGGATATTTATACACGGGTTTTGGTCGAAGCCCCGCCAGAGGAGTTGATTGACTTTATAGAAGGCAAAGCCATCACCGATGAAAAGAAAGCTCGCCAACAGGTTGAGGATGGTGATTTGGATGTGTTGCTGGTGATTCCGGAGGATTTCACAGCGAAGGTAATTGAACCGGGCAAAGGCGGTACATTGCAGGTCTATTACAATCCCGGCGCAGGCATCCCCGGTGATGTAGCCCGTTCGATTATTGATGGCATGACAACCCAGATCAACAACCAAAATATCGCGTTGCACGTCGGGATTCCCTATGCGTCCGAGCAGGCTGCCCGTAATAATCAGGCCATTGATGCTGCCGTCGCATATGTGCAGCAGGCGAGCCAACAATTGCGTGAAAAAGAAGCCATTACCCTCAATCGGGTCGGTGTCGAAGGTGATGTGCAGGAGTTTAATTCACTGCAATATTTTGGGCCGGGAATGGCGATTTTGTTTATGACCTATGCGTTGTCAAATGGCGCAGTCAGTATTTTGGTAGATCAACGCAATTGGACGATGCAGCGTATCTGGACAACGCCCTCGCCACGCACGGTGTATCTGGGGGGCAAAATGGTTGGGGTTTATGCGACTGGCCTTTTCCAGATGATTGTTTTGATGCTGGCGATGATCTTTGCGGCCAATGTTGTTTTTGGCAGCGGCGTCGCGGTTTGGGGGACGGATGTTATCGGGATTGTGTTGGTGCTGGTGTCGGTGGTTGCGGCAGGGGCGGGGTTTGCACTTGTGATTGCCTCGTTTGCCAAAAATCCTGATCAGGGTGGTTCAATCAGCACGCTTGTTTTGACCGTCTCGGGTTTGCTGGGCGGCGCATTTTTGCCTGTTGATGATGTGCCGATTTTGGGGCAACTCTCAAAACTCACGCTTAATCGTTGGGGCTTGGATGGGTTTACCACGCTGTCCTTTGATGGGGGGACGGTGGTGGATATTTTGCCCAATGTGGCGGTTTTGCTGGGCATGGCGGTGGTGTTTTTCACGATGGCTGTGTTCCAATTTGGTCGGCGTTTCCGTTCATAGGGGGTGAAGAAAAATCATGCGAACTGTACTCAGTATTACGCGATATGACTTGATACGGCTGTTCAAAGATCGCAATCTGGCCGTGTTCACCCTTATCATGCCAGTGGTGATTATGTCGGTGCTGTCTTTGGCTATCACCGCTGGCGACCCGATCATCCGGCTGGATGTGGTAGACAATGACCACTCGGCCCTCGCCAAAGCCTTTATTGACCAATTAGAGGCTGTCGGCGGTGATAGTCTCGTAGTATGCGTCTATGGCCGGGAGAATTCTGACGATTGCGATTTAAGTAAAGACGATGAGTGGTCGGATGTCGGTAAGGAGCGGGTTGAAGATGGCGATACCAGCGGGGCGATCCTCATTCCGGGAGGTTTTGGGGAAGCCTTGCAGCGCGGCGCAAGTGTGGTATTGGAGTATCGCAGCAACGACAGCCTAAATGCCCCATCCATCGTGACCAATATGATCAACACGGCCCGCAATCGGGTGGGGAGTTCAGTGGTCGTGGCGCAGATGGCCTATGACCCGGAATTGGCGACACTTACGGGAACAACAGGAACAACCGAAAATTTCACCGCCCTTTATACACAGGCAGAGCAGCAGTGGGAAAGTGCTCCAGCGCGTATTGACGAACAATCGTCGGGTGAAGAAACTGAAATTGGCACAGGAGCGAATCAATCTGTGCCGGGGGTCTCTAGCATGTTTTTGCTGTTCACCCTGCTCAATGCCGCGAGTGTCTTGGTCAGTGAGCGCAATTCGGGTACGTTGCAGCGCCTATTTACCCTGCCAATTCCCAAGTATCAGGTTGTGGTGGGCAAGATGCTGACTCAGATGGTGTATGCGGGTATCCAGTTTATTATCCTGTATATCGTCGGTGGATTTTTGGGGGCGGAATTTGGCAGCAACTATCTGGCAATTGCACTGCTGGTGATTGCGTTTTTGCTGTGCGGGGGTGCCTTGGGGTTTGCACTGGCGACGTTTGTCAAAAATGAAAATCAGGCCGGGGCGATTGCGTCGTTAGCAGGATTTATTTTGGCTCCGCTGGGTGGGGCATGGTGGCCGCTGGATATTGTGCCGGATTTCATGCGGATTGTTGGGCATATTTCACCCATTGCGTGGGTGATGGATGGTTTCCAAGATTTGATTTACTACGATGGCACGGTACTAGATGTCCTGCCGGAAGTTGGCGTGCTGCTGGCAATGGCGGCTGTTTTAGGATTCATCGGGGTAGCGCGTTTTCGTTATGAGTAAGCTACTGACCTATCCATATGGGGATGGCAGTATGACAGGCGACTATAGGTATTGAGGCGATGCGGTTCGCTGCGCCTGAATCAAATCGAGGCAGCGCGGAGTTCTTCCCAGATTTCGTTACGCAGCACCGAAAGCGAAATTCTGGCCTGAACCCGAACTGCCTCATCGGTGTCCTCAAGGCTTTTTTCTAGCAGGTCTATCGCTTTGTGTAGGACGGGTGTCTTTAGGAAATTGGCAAGGCTGGTGGCGGCTTCTTCCCGTACCATTGGAGATTCGTCATGAATCAAGGTGTGGGCAAAATCATCAATGATGGCATCAACTGCATTATTGATTTTGGCGGCGGCAAAAAGACTTTGGGCAGCCGTTTGGCGCACTTCAGGATTGGCGTCGTGGCGCATCAGTTTCTGGAGCGTTTTGACGACATCCGCATGACGGACATAACCGAGGCCATAGGCGGCATGGAAACGGATTTCGTGGTCGTCATCGGAGGCCATCTTCAAAAAGACTTCGGCGGGGACGATTTCGGCTTCATCGGATAGCCAAAAGGCAGCGGCGTGGCGAGCCATTTGTGTGCCATGTTCCAATACATATTTAAAGGCCACCGTGCTGACTTGCCCGAAGGCTTCAAGTTCTAGTCCTAACATCCACGCTTCATCGTAGGTTTTACATTTTGCCATGCGACGGGCAAGGCCAGTAATCTCTTTTTTGGTATCCATTACAAACTCTTTCATTGAACTAAAATGAATTCTGATTTGATAATTCACAAAAAATTCGCTTTATTCACATTATATATGGAAAAGTTGCTATCTTGTCCATAGTTCTTTAGACTGTAAATTTTCCGGTGCGAAAACGTCTGATTCGCATGAACCTCCATTCGCAAAAAATGATAGACTAGAAAGACAAATCTATTTTGGAAAAGAATTTGACCCGCCATCGTCCTGTGATGTTGAAATGGAGTCGCCACGATGATGAAAAACGCCGTGAAAATAGTTTTATTGGTAGGACTCGTGTGTTGGTCGTTTTTGAACAGCAATCCCCATCTCAAACCCGTCGCCGCTCAAGGTGATGCCGCACAACGGATTAACGAATTAGCCGAAGCGGTTCATCTCCAAAATCTACGCACGCATAATGTCACTCGTTGGCGTGGGGGCGATTTGGGGGAGATGAATGGCTCAGAAATCAATGCACCAGCCGGGACGGTGTTTGGTGACTGGTATTTCACCGACTTATACGATGAATCCATTGAAATTGATACTTCGTCCATGACGCGACCTGCCGCGATTAATATCTGGGCTTCATGGTGCGGGCCGTGCCGCTTTGAATTCCCGTTCCTTGCGGAGATGGCTCGCGCAGGTGGGTTAAATTACGATCTATGGTTCTTAAACGCCAACGATGACCCCGATGCGGCGCAGCGGTTTTTGCGGAATGATATTGAAGGCGGCGCGGACGGCCTAACATTGTATGTTGACCCCGGTGACGCCTATATCCGTTCGATTGGGTTGCAGGTTTTTCCGACCACCCTCTTGATTGATACTGATGGCACGATTTTGCTGGCCCATTCAGGCATTGTGACCCGCACCGTGATGGAATTCTTCAATGCAGTGGCGGCGGCTCCCAGTGAAGGCAGTATTGATACCTCGACGATTGAAGTGCCAGAGTTTATTGCTACGCTTGACCCCGTAGATGCGGCCAGCGCCACGCCGATTGTCTACTATCAACAGGTGACGGGTGAGATTACCGATGAGCAATGGCAGGATGTTTATAGCTTTGAGGGGAAAGCCGGGGATGATGTCACGATTGATATGACCTCAACTGAACCGGATTTTGATGCGTATCTTGTGCTATTTGGGCCAGATGGCGAACGAATTGCTGAAAATGATGATGGCCCCAACCCGCCCTATTCGCATCTTGAGCTTACCCTGCCCTCCGACGGAACCTACGTCATCGTAGCGACCCGCTTCCTTGAGCGAGATGGGCTTGCCGAAGGTGGATACAATTTGGTTGTCTCGAAGGCGGGGGCAGCGGTTGGGAATCAAATCATCTTTGATATTCCGGTCAGTTCGCGCTTGACCACCGACTATACCCAAGCGGCCTATTTGATGGATGCCAAAGCCGGACAGGTCTTGACTTTTACATTGGAACATGATGTCCCAACGGAAATCCTCCACTTAGAGGTGCGTTTGGGGGCAGGTGAACGAGTGGTACCCTTTGAGTCTACTGAAAATGGTTTATTGACCTACGAGGCGACCATACCCCAAGACGGCTCTTACAGCGTCTATGTCTCACGTCCAATGCGGTCACGTGCCGGGGCAATCACGTTCACCCTGCTGGTTTCCGGCGTCAACGCGGATGGCACCCCTGCGACCAATGGCCTTGAAACGACTACGGATACTGGTTCGGGTAGTGATGGCGGTCAGGCGGGTGGTGATGGTCAGGTTGAGGCAACATTGGCCTATGGCGACAGTGTGACAGGCTCGATTGATGACAGCACGCCCTTCCATCTCTATGAATTTGAAGGTACGGCAGGCGATACCGTCGTGATCCAGATGGTGGCCGACGCGGGTCGAACACTGGATACGCAACTGACGTTGTATGGGCCAGATGGCACGCTGCGCGGGGCGAATGACGACGCCGATATGACCACCACCGATTCGGAATTGACTTATACCCTGACCGACGACGGGACCTATCAGATTGTTGCCAGCCGCTACCTTTCAACCGATGGCACAAGTTTTGGCGACTACACTCTGACCTTGACCCTCGGCACTGGCGAGGATACGACTACTACACCGCCTGTCGTTTCTAATCCCCCCACCGGAAATGCAGAGGGGCTGGAAATTGAATATGGCATGACGGTGGTCGGAGCGGTAGACAGCACCAGCCTTGAACAGCGCTATGTGTTTGTGGGCAAGGCGGGGGATATTGTCACCATTACGATGCAGCGCACCGATGGCGATTTGGACAGTTATCTCAGCGTGTTTGATGCGGCAGGGCAAGAACTGGTCTTTAATGATGAGGATTTCGCGGGTATCGGTAAAGACGCCGCTATTCGTCGGTTTAAACTGCCTGCGGATGGAACCTATACCATCGTTGCTACGCGCTATGGAGCATTTAATGGCCTCTCGGCAGGGACATATGAACTGGTCATCGCGGTTGAGAATTAAACCGATCAGCGAAACTTTGCAAGGTACATAAGAAAAAGGGATGGAGGTGATA
Organism: Anaerolineae bacterium; assembly: GCA_019913005.1. Lineage (GTDB taxonomy): Bacteria > Chloroflexota > Anaerolineae > Aggregatilineales > J027 > CFX10. The sequence continues at coordinate 172,848 of JAIOHL010000258.1, forward strand.
ATCCGTCCCTTTTTGATTTGAAAGGATTACAATTGAAATAGAGATGTTTATTTGGTTTTCCGCAGAAAAGGGGATACCCCTATGACATTGCCGATGATTGGAATTCGTTCGTGGGGAACTTACTTCCCTGAAAAAATTGAAACAGCCGCCGATGTCGCTGCAGCCAGTGGTGTACCGGAACAGGTGGTTATCGAAAAAATGGGCCTGCGCCAAAAACATGTGGCTGGGCCGGATGACCACTGTGCAGAAATGGCAGCAAGGGCTGGTTTACAGGCGCTCGAAAGGGCCAATTTTGACCCCGCCGACCTCGATCTAATCCTCTATCACGGCAGCGAGTATAAAGATCATATTGTGTGGTCAGCCGCCACTCGTGTCCAGCAAATTTTGGGGGCGAAAAAAGCCGCCGCCTTTGAATTGTATGCCTTGTGTGCGGGTGCGCCAATTGCTCTTAAATCGGCACGGGCCATGATGCGCGACGATCACCATCTGCGGCATGTGCTGTTGGTGACGGCCTCGCGCGAAAACGACTTGGTAGACTATCGTAATGAACGTGCCCGTTTTATGTTCAATTTTGGGGCGGGTGGTGGGGCGATGCTGCTTGAGCGGGGTTATGCGGAAAATGTGGTGCTGGGCGCGGCGGCTCTGAGTGATGGGTCACTTAGTAAGACGGTGGTGATGCAGGCGGGGGGCAGTGTCGCGCCTGCTACTGCCGATACGGTAGCACATCATCAACACCAATTGGACGTGACCGACCTGACCTATATGGGAGAACACTTGAGTGAAGTCTCCATGCCAAATTTCAAGGAAGTGATTCGACGGGCGGTGGAAACGGATGCAGAAGGTTATACTTTGGCGGACATCAAGTTTCTAGCGCTGGTGCATATGAAACGTTCATTCCACGACGCGCTTTTGGCAGAGCTAAATCTGAAGCAGGAGCAGGCGATTTATTTGGATGAGTACGGGCATATGCAGTCGGTAGACCAGATTGTGGCGCTTGATCTTGCCCATCGGCGTGGTTTGCTTCATAACGGTGATTTGGTGGTTATGGCGGGCGCAGGTACAGGCTATACATGGAGTGCTGCCGCCATCCGTTGGGGCCAGACGATGGACGAGGAGCATATCTAAGCGGCTACTTATAACTTTTATCGCTAGTAGTAAGGATTTACCAATGCGATTGATGATTCGTTCATTTGCCGTTGCTGCCGCACTGCTGATCTGGATGACGACGGGTGTCATCGCGTGGGGGCGGCATCAAGAAGCCGAGCCGATGTGGGTGATTCTTAACTCCCGCGTTGGACAAGAATGGCAGCTTTTTACTGTGCGTGTAGATGGCAAGTTTTTGCGCCCTCTACCGCAAAGCGTTGGGGGTGATTTTGAGCCAGCATGGTCACCCGATGGGAATTGGATTGTGTTTTATTCGTATCGGGATAACGGGGCGGGTTTATATCGTATTGCTCCAGACGGAACACACTTGAAGCGGATTACGGCATTTTCTCTGACATCACGTGCTCCTGATTGGTCACCCGATGGCAGTCAAATCGCGTTTGTTTCGGCGGATCCCCTGTCGCAACATAGCTCTGAACTCTATACCGTGCGGGCCGATGGAACAGAGGTGACCAAAATTACCACCGATATGCACGAGGATAACTCCCCAGCGTGGTCGCCCGATGGACAGTGGATTGCGTTTGAATCCAATCGGCACGTCGATTATGAGCTTTATCGGATGCGGCCTGATGGCTCGGATTTAACGCGCTTGACCTATAACAATGGACGTGATCTTGCCCCGGCGTGGTCGCCGGATGGCAAATGGATTGTGTTTCAATCTTTTCGAGAGGACAACACCGATCTTTACATGACGGATTTTAATGGGCAGGTGGTTCGTCGTCTGACGGATGCCCCCGGTTTTGATGGGATGCCGGCGTGGTCGCCAGATGGCAAGTGGATTGCGTTTGTGTCGGAGCGTGATGGTAACCGTGAAATTTATCGGATGCGGCCCGATGGGTCGGACGTGCAGCGGCTGACCGATAACTTGGTGCATGATACTGCTCCGGCATGGTCGCCGCCGATGGTCAGGATATGGACAAAGCCATTCCTGCCTGTTTGGGCATTTGCAACAGGGGCAATTTTGTTGGGAGCAGGCTTTTCAAAAAGGAGATGGTATTGGCGAAGCATTTAGGAATATGGATATTCGTTGGGTTGCTGGTGGTGTTAATTGCGCCCGTACAGGCGCAGCAATCGGGTTACGCTGTGATTACCGCCGAAAATATTCGGGATTTACAGTCGGTGCAGCAAATTGATTTTGCTGCGTTGCCGGAACCGCTTGAATCGGCGTCGGGCCTGTTTGTCATCAACAGTGATGCCAATAAAATCATTACCTTTGGCAATGAGCCGGGGCAACCTCCCCACAGTCGTGCAATTTTGTGGGGCTATGGGGAAGATACAGCAGTCATGCCGATGACCGATAGCAGTATCTTTCGCACACTGTCCGGTGATGGGGTGTGTTTATATGCCGGGTATCAAGGTTTTGTCGAAGTTTATCGGCTCGACCAAGCAGAAGCTCAGGTTGTTCGGATGGCCTTGAATGCGCCAACGGATTTTGTGAATGACTTGTGGCTGCAAGACCCGGCAGAGTGTGGAAACATCGTCTACGTCGAGATCACCGATAGGATGGGCCAAACAGCGGTCTGGCAGTTGGATACGACTCAACCGGATGCCCCCGTTTTTGTATACGACCAATTGTTTGTCATCCCCAATCAAGATGCGGCGGCAAGGGTCGGGCGTGTACCACCGCCACTCGCACTCACGATGGATTTTGAGGGACATTTGTATCGGTGGGATATGAACGCTAATATGCTGACTGCAACTGTGCCTGTTGGCGAATTGGCGATGTTTGGCGCGATTAGTCAATCTGGCACGCATTATGTATGGTTGAATGAGGACTATAATGCGCTGCATCTGGTGGATTTTGAGGCGCTATCTGATCGGGAAGTGGCCTCATTGGGCGATGGGTTCTATATCTCCCATCTCAAATTGACACAGAACGCGGATGTGATTATCGGCGTTGACCCCAAAGATGCACCGGGCACGGTCAGCGCGTGGCTGGTCGAAACAGGTGAGCCGATTGATCTTGGCCTATATCGCCAGTGTAACCGTGTCCAACCCGACCTTGTACAGCTTTCCCGCGATGGCACGACATTGGTTATCGGTTGCGATACAGGGCTTGATATTTGGCGGGTGGTTGCGTCTGAATAAACGCTTATGGCCCTAGCAGCGGTGGGGATTCCGAGGGCGGCAGGGGCTTGGCTAAATCATCGGCGATGGCATATAAGCCTTCGAGTTGATTATAAGCGTGGCGTGCCCACCGCGAATTGGGGGCGATGTCCAAAAAATGCTCAAAGTCCTCAATGGCCGATTGATAATTGCCCGCACGGGCATAGGTCATGCCGCGATTAAACAGGGCATCCACATAATCGGCATTTTGGGCGAGGAGCGTCGTGAAATCCGCGATAGCCCCCGCCCAATCATCGAGTTCTCGCCAGCGCAGTAAGCCCCGATTGAAGCGGGCCAACTGGTAGCCGTTGTCCAAGTCGAGGGCGCGGGTAAACCAGCGTTCGACGGTCTGAAAATCAGTGCGGTGGCGAGAGGCCAATGCGTGAAAGCGGCGCATCGTCCCCACCCCGTGTACCAGTCTGGCGAGAACTCGTTTAAACATCCTGATTAGCCCTTCGGCTTAATGATTTCCTGACCACCCAGATAGGGCCGTAGCACGTTCGGAATAACAATCGCGCCGTCAGCGGTCTGGTAGTTTTCCATAATCGCAATCACGGTGCGCGGAATACCGAGGCAAGAGCCGTTCAGCATATGCACAAATTTGGTCTTGCCCCCATCTGCCGGACGATATTTGATGTTGGCGCGACGGGCTTGGAAATCTTCGGTATTGCTGATAGAAGACACTTCGAGCCATTCTTCGCAGCCGGGTGCCCACATTTCAATGTCGAATTTCTTGGTGGCGGTGAAGCCCAAGTCGCCGGTCACGATTTCCAGCCGACGATAGGGGATTTCCAGCTTGGCGATCATGCTCTCGGCAATTTGCATCATCTTTTCCATTTCGTCATAGCTGGTATCTTGGCTTGCCAATTTGAACATCTCGACCTTTTCAAATTGATGTACCCGTTTGATGCCCCGCACGTCGCGTCCGGCACTCATTTTTTCCTGACGAAAGCAGGGGGTATGGCCGACATAATTACGTGGCAGGCTGGCTTCGTCCAAAACCTCGCCGCCAAGCATATTGGCGATGGCGACTTCGGCTGTCGGCAGCATATACATATCGAGATCGGCTAGGGGGTAGCTGGTATCTACAAACTTGGGAAATTGACCAGAACCATACATCGCCTCACGCTTAACCATCAGCGGCACATAGAGTTCCTCAAAGTTCCACAGGGTGGTCAATTCGTCCAGTAGGAAATTAATCAAGGCACGCTGTAACCGTGCGCCCATGCCTGCCAGAATATAGAAGCGTGTTCCGGCGATTTTGACGCCGCGCTCGAAATCAATGATGCCCAGTGCGGGGCCAAGTTCCCAATGGGGTTGCGCTTTGAAGTCAAATCTGCGAATTTCACCCTGCACCGGATGGGCGATATTGGCTTCATCGCTGTCGGCTACCGGAACGCTGGCGTGCGGCATATTGGGAACCCACAACTGCTCCTCATAAAATGCCTCTTCGACCTCACGTACCTGTTCATCAAGGGTGGTGATTTTGTCACCGAGTCCACCCAGACGGGCAAATAGGACGTTCATCGTTTCCTGAAATTCCGCTTCCGTCGCGCTATTGCCATTCTGAGGTGGATTTTCAAAGAGTCCCTGCGCTTTGTGATAGTCGTCGGCTTCAAGGGCGGCAATCACGGCTTGGGCAGTGGCTTGTTTAACCCCAACCTCCAATTTTTTGTTGCCCCGTAGCTGACCTGTGGCCTTGCTCAAATTATTGCGGAAGGCTTTTAGCTGTTCGACTTCGGTCAACAGGGCGCGGCGGCGTTGATCCAGTTCCAAAATGTGGTCAACGCGGGCGACGGCGGCCTCATCATTCAGTTTACGTAGTTGATCTTTCACCCAGTCGGGTTTTTCGCGGATAAGGGTAATATCCAGCATGTCGTTCGTTGCTCCTTAGCTTATTTGGGTTGTTCGCGGTTTGGGTCAATCGGTTGCGTTGTCTGCCAATTTTCTTCAGGCAGTGGGCGTGTTAAATCTTGATAGAGACGCCACACCGCCAAAATAGACCCGACGGCAATGACCCCGTAGATAATGTAATCAAAAATGTCGCGTGTGCTCATGTGCCTTCCTTTCGATTAGCTGGACAGGCGGGAAAACAAAAAAGCCCCGCCCATCCTGTTACGATTTGTAACTAGGACGAGGGGACTCGTGGTGCCACCTAGATTTGTCACGACCTCGCGGCCTGTGATCTTATTGAGTCGTGCCGACTCGGCGCTTTAACGGGCGCTCCCGGCATCATTTATCATGATACAACGTACTCAGGAGTGGAACACTGTCCGATATGCCACCGCCTTGCACCTTCCGGCGGCTCTCTGTTGACATTTTATGGACAGGCATATCTCCGTCAGAGTTTTTGTCTATGTGAATATAGCATAACAAGAAGCACAAACCGCTGTCAAGAGAGGGATTTAGGCTTGGCTCGGAGGTTGGCTTAACGAGTGGCAGTTGCCATACAAATCTAGGAACATCGCCTGAATGCCCCAAGGGAAATCGCCGGGTTCCATAACAAATTTTACCCCTTTGGCTTTCATATCCTCGGTCATTTTGCGGCAGTCATCCACCTGAAAAATGAAGCCCTGCTCCTTGCCGATGCGGGCGGCGCGACCTGCCTCAGTGTTGTCCCCCGGCCCCCAAGTGTAATGTTGCAAGATGATTTCAAGGCCGGGTTGATTTTGGATGCCGAGCGTCACCCAGCGAGCGTTTTCGCCCATTGGACTGTCACTCACTTTGATGAGACCCAATTTATCCATAAACCAGTTCGTAGCTTCTTCTTGATCCCGTACCATCAGTGTCACATGCGTCAATTTAGTAATCATGCGGCGTTCCTTTCAGTTGTTCAGGTTGGATGTTTTAAGAATAGACCCATGAGGACTAATCGGCTTGTAAAATCTGGACAAGATTGGGAGCGAGGGTCTTTTCCAAAAGATATTTGCGGAATTGATCGGCGTTTTGTCCGGCGAGGGCGCTAAAATCTTTGGCAAAATGGGCTTGGTCATAATAGCCGCAGTTTTGGGCAATGCTGGCAAGGTTCAGGGTCGGATTTTGCCGTAGCTGTTGTAAGGTACGTTGAAAGCGCACAATCCGTGCATAGGCCTTGGGTGAAACGCCATAGGTCGCGTTGAATAGACGGTCAACCGTGCGGATGGAATAGCCCACATGCTGACAAAGGTGATGGATGTTGACTTCGCCACCATATTGTTCAATTTGTCGGGCGATCTCATTGGCATAGGGATGAACTGCGTTGGGGTTCAGCCGCTGTAGGAAGAAGGTGTTTAATAACTCAATTTGTTGTGAAAAGGAGGCCGCATCATATAGTCGTGATTGAAGTTCCATCATGGATGCACTAAACATCATGCCGACATCCAATGTGAGGTTCGAAATCTGATGGATAGGGATAGGCAAAAAGGCCGATAATCCTCCCGGCTTAAAACGCACGCCGATCAAGTGAATTTCGCCTGTTTGCTGGATAATCACGGGATACGTGCGCTGGGTATCCAGATTCGAGACACCCATACTCTCACTGCTCACTTTATCCAGTCGAGTACGGTCATAAGCACAGCCGAAATTAAACAAAATGTCAGCACGGGCATCCACAAAAACATGTTCATACAAGGTGTCAGATTGAGAGGGTACGGATTTTGCAATCCAATAACACTCGATGAAAGGCCTTAGAGGGGGGACAGGGATGAAAAGATGGTACATGTCCCCATTTTATCAGAAAATTTGTTCTAGTCAAATTAGAGAAAAAAAGGGGGTTAGCCACACCCCCTGTTGTAATTACTCTAGGCTTGAACGCAGGTAAGCATATAGATCGGCTATGTCTTGTTCGCTGGCTTGGCCGGGGCCATAGGCGGGCATATCGGCAGGGCCACGCCGAATATCGGCAGCAAACAATTCGAATTCTAGGCGGGTACTGCGAATCGCTGGAATCGGCGGGACTCCTTGTCCAGTTTCGCCATGACATCTGCCACATTGGAGTGATTCCCATTTGGCCGCCCCTGCTTCGGCATTGCCTTGATCGGGATTGATGTCAACGGATGCTTCAACGGGCTGACGTGGCACCGTATCGAGGGCGCTATCTTCGAACGTCACGAAAATGAAAAGGCCGATGGTCAACAAGATGGTCATGAAGACCGCATAGGGCCAAAATCGCTTGTGACGACGGGCCATAATTTCAGCCGGAACAACGGGGGTGGCGGTTCCCTCCTGCATGGCGACCAGTTCAAGGGCGTGTTCCTCTTCCATGTGATGGACGGGCATTTTGCCTGTGAACATGGCGCGATTGAAACGGCGGATATGCACGTTGTACATATGCCAGATGATGATCGAGGCTACTGCCAACAGCGCCTCGGAGCTATGCGCCAAACGTGCGGCAGGAATAACTTCGGCGGGCAGGATTTTGGAGGTGGCAATGGGATTCCACATCATAAATCCTGTTGCGATCATGACCAGCGTTCCCCAGACGAGCGCCAGATATTCAGCTTTTTCGCCAAAATTATAGCGGCCCATCTTGGGGTGTTCTTTGCGGAGGCCGAGATTGTGCAGCACCCATCCAATTAGGTCGCGGAGGTCTTTGACGGTGGGAAGCATGTTGAGGCTGGAGCCACGCACATAGAATTTATAGGTCAGTGCCCCGCCATGATAGATTGCGCCAGCCATTAGCAGGGTAGCGAAAAAGCGGTGCATGATGCGGATACTCTCGATACCACCTAGTAGCTCTATAAAATCCTTAGCAATCTGATAGTTGGCATACCGCTGGGGTAATCCAGTAAAGGCTAACATGCTGAACGAGATAATGAGCACAATATGCTCCATCCGTTCGGCAGCGCCAAAACGCTCGACGTATTGTTGTTTGACTGTGGTGCCAATCGCTGCCATGATTAGCCTTCCTTCTTCGGATCAGATTTAGCTAAGACGTCAGAATCCGGTGCGCGAGGCCCTTTGTCTTTTTTGCCTCCGCCGATATGACGTGCTCGTGCAAAAATGTCGGTGCCAACTAAGAAGGCAAAACCGCCAATGACGCCCGGAATGAGGATTTTATAGAAGAGATCTACGACAAAGACCAGTGGATGCCGATCCCGCGATGGTTCAAAGTGACCGACCCATGCGTCAGGAAAATCGCTACTGGCGTTTGGATGGCATTGCTGACATGTCGCCAATAGGTTTTCTTTAGCGACTTGGCTCTTGGAATCGTCAGCGGGGGTAATGTTATGAACCCCGTGACAGTCATAACAGACCGCTTTGTTGCTGGCGACATCGGGGTCATCCTGCTCGAACATGGCGACGGTGGTGCCGTGAAAATCATTGAGATAGGTGTCAAAGACATTCGTATTAATGTCATATTTTGCCATCAAGTCTTTGTCGGCGTGGCAGTCGGCGCAAAGTTCGGGTGAACGATTCCGGAATTGGGCTGTCGTAGGGGTGTTGATGCCATGCACGCCATGACAGGTGGTGCAGGTTGGGGCATTGGTATCCCCATTTACCAAGAGCGCCTCACCATGAATACTCTCTTTGTATTCATCAAAAATGCTGGTGTGGCATGTGCCACAGGTTTGTGCGGCAAGTTCGGGATGGTCTTGGATGGGTTGGACATCGTGTGCGCCGTGACAGTCCACACAGACCGCTGCCCGCAGATTGCCGTTGGCTAATCCTTGAGCATGAACACCATCAAGGTTGTCTTGAGCTTGGTCAACATGGCAGTCGGTACAAATTTGCGACATCTGAATGGTAAATGCTCGACCACTTTCCGGCAGAGGATCGTCGTGTGGGAAGGCGTCTGCGCCATGACAATCCACACAGCCCAGCACCCCCTCAGGATTGCTAGTGCCATGTACCGAATCGGCGATCATGTCGGGTGTGACATGCAAATCGAGGGTCAAGCCATCGGCCAATTCAACAGCGCGGCCTTCTTGGGAATGGCACACAGCGCAGTAAGCATTATTGCCGGTGGGTTGTTTGGCGGTGCCACTCCCCCCATCTTGAGCCTCAACGACGGGGTGTTTGAATACCGACTGGGAGGGGGAAGAACTCGGCCACAAGGCAATTATGACCAAAGCTAATCCTGCTCCAAAACAGAAGGTAAAAATGTGACGCTGGTGTCGGAGTATTCTTTTCATTGGGCACTACCCTTCTGTTTCACAAAAAACACCCAGCCTGCAAAGGCCATTGCCAGCAAACAGGCGACAATGATAATGACCGATTGTGTAGCGAGGCCAGTTTCTTCCTCCGTATCCGCTGCCTCTTCATCGGTGGTAGGCGTTGTACCTGTTGGGGCGGGACCGATCTGTGGCCCCTCATCAGTTGCAGGGGCGATATTGAGTTCTTTTTCGACTGCGCCGAGCATAGCATTCGAATAGGAGTAATTGTGGACGCCGAGACTGCCATCGCCTTCAATGAAATCCAACGCGGCAGTAATCCATTCAGGGCTGCTTTCCGAGACGGCGGCGCGGGCGGCTTCCAATCGGGTTTGGGTGCTGGTTTGCACATCATCAATCAACTGTTGCATTCCGGCTTGGTCGGCCTGTTCTTCATGACAGGTCGTGCATGTATCGAGCAACCCTTCCACATTCATGGCCTCACCGGGCAGGATAGGTTGGAAGGTATGACTGAGGCGGTTGCCTTCACCTACAGGTACAGACGGCAGGTGACAGGTCACACAGTCTGGGCCATTTTCGGCGGTGAAATGCGCGGAGGGGATGCCTTCGACATTCTCAATGATAGCCAATCCCTCAAACATCTCTTGATTGGGATGATGGATGACAGGGATGTCTTGGGTATTGTGACAGGTGATGCAGCTTGTATAGGCATCATCCGTTATCAGTGCCCCTTGACTTTCAACATTGTGTGGGTTGTGGCAACCAGAGCAGGTCACGCCATACTGCGCGGTATCAAGCGTTGGCAGCGCAGGTGGATCGCCATCGCGCTCACCTTCTTCAGTCAGGGCAATCATGCGCTCGGTAAACCCATAGTCGGCACTGTGGCAACGCAGACATTCATCCGAGGCAAATTCTTGGTCTTTGGCATTGGTGAGCGCCTGCGAATGGGCTGATTTTGTCCATTCATTAAATTGCATATATTTCTGTGAGGCATGGTCGGTTGCCCACCAATGGGCCGGGTCATCTTCAGCGACGAGAGTGAAAGCGGCAAACAAATCATCACCGGGTAGATATTGAGTCGGATAGGGGTGAATTCCATCCGCGTCCATGCCTTGACTGTGACATTGACCGCAGACTTGTGCATCTGGGCTGACATAGATGGCATCCCGAATTTGCTGTAGTTCTTCGGGGGTCGGACGTGAGCCAACCTCATCTACAATATCCACATGTAGGCTACCGGGGCCATGACAGGCTTCACATTGGACACCTTCATCTTCCCAACTTCCACGCTCAATATTCAGACCCGTCGTATGACAATAGGCACAATTTTGTGTCCAGTCATATGCCGGGTCGGGCCAACTTTCAGCTAATTGGAAAGGCTGCCATTTTTGTTCCACTACATTCCATTCGACAGGCAGCACTTGATATTCATCTTCGGCGACAGCATAGAGGAAGCGCTGAACGTTACGCCCTGAACCAATGATATAGGCGACATCCTCTAATTGAAGGGCACGCGGGGTGCTCGAACTGGGGAATTGAACCATGCGGGCGTCTTCGCCTTGATCGAATGGCTCAAAAACAGTTTCTTCATCTACTTCCTGTAGGCTCAAGGCGTGATGTGTTTCGCGCTGGTCGCTCCGTAAATCAGAATGACACTCCCCACAGACTCTGGCTCCATAATACTCTTTTTCCTCTTCATCACCACCGACTTGAGCATGAATCTGGCTCATTGTGAGTGTAGCCAGAATCAGCATCAATCCAATGATAATGAAACCCCACCACAAATAACGGTGCTTCATTGGATTTGCCTTTTTATACTTTAAACCAAAAAAGAAGAGACCTAAATTTATACATCGGCCCATGTCGGGAGAGAGTGACATTTATCATCTCCCATGACATCTTTTCATTAAATTTAATAGAAGATAACTCGACATGCAAATTTTGGAGGGTGTTTAATATGGCATCAGGGCTTCATGGTTCTATTAAAAAATATTCCCAGCGGGTTGGGAAAAAGTGAGAATGTTACTTTTATCACGAACGCTTATGCCTCATGACAATGTGGTAGATGCAAGAGGGGTGGGACAATGGAGAACGTAGCATAGCCAATAATATAAACAGGAGGATAGGGCTATGGCCGTAACTGCCGCAAAACCCCTTCCCAAGAAACGTTCTGATGATAAATCTCCGTCTCGTTGGGTCTATCTCTTTAGTGAACTCGATCTCGTAGAACAAGTAACTGGAACCAAATGGGATAATGTGAAGGCTCTGTTGGGTGGCAAAGGTGCCAACCTTGCCGAAATGACCCGCGTGGGCTTACCCGTTCCGCCCGGTTTTTCGGTTACGACACAGGCCTGCAATTCTTATTTGGAAAATGGCAACACTTGGCCCGAAGGTTTGTGGGAACAGGTGATTCATGCCCTGAGCCAATTGGAAGAAAAAGCGGGCAAGAAGCTGGGGAATGCCGAAAACCCACTGTTGGTATCGGTACGCTCCGGGGCCAAATTCTCCATGCCCGGTATGATGGACACGGTGCTCAATCTCGGTATGAATGACGCCGTTGCCGCAGGTATGGTCAAGCTGACCAATAATCCCCGTTTCGTATATGATGCCTATCGCCGTCTGGTGCAGATGTTTGGCTCCGTCGTGATGGGTATTCCGGATGAACCATTTGAAGATTATCTGACCGAAGTCAAGGCTAAAAAAGGCGTGCCATCGGACGTGGATTTGAACGCCGATGATTGGAAGCATGTCACGGCCAAGTTCCAACAGATTTACAAGGAACACGTCGGCAGCGAATTCCCACAAGACCCCATTAAACAACTTGAACACGCGATTGAAGCGGTGTTTGGTTCATGGAATGGCAAGCGTGCGATTGATTATCGTAATGCCGCTAACATTCCGCACAACTTGGGGACAGCCGTCAACGTTCAGATGATGGTCTTTGGCAATATGGGGAACGATTCCGGTACAGGCGTGGCCTTTACCCGTAACCCGGCTAATGGCGAGGCCAAACTGTTCGGTGACTTTTTGATGAATGCTCAGGGTGAAGATGTGGTCGCTGGTATCCGCACCCCGCGTCCGATTTCTGAGATGGAAAAAGAAAACAAAGCGGTGTTTGCTCAATTTAATGATATTGTGAGCAAATTGGAACATCATTATCGTGAAATGCAGGACGTGGAATTCACGATTGAACGCGGCAAGTTGTTTATGCTGCAAACCCGTGATGGCAAACGTACCGCCCGCGCCGCTGTTCGTATCGCGGTAGAAATGGCTGAGGCAGGTGTTATCACTAAACAAGAAGCCGTTTTGCGCGTATCCCCCGACCATGTATCCCAGTTGTTGCACCCGCAATTTGATACTGATTCCAAAACTCAGGCGGTCAAAGCAGGTCGGCGTATTGCGACAGGCGTGAATGCTTCTCCCGGTGCGGCGGTAGGTGTGGCGGCGTTTGACGCCGATCTTGCCGAAAAATGGGGCAAGGCGAAGAAGTCTGTTATTATGGTTCGCCCCGAAACCAAACCCGATGACGTACACGGAATGCTGGCCTCGAAGGGTATTTTGACCAGTCGCGGTGGTGCAACAAGCCACGCCGCAGTGGTCGCCCGTCAATTTGGTGTGCCGTGCGTCTGCGGTGCTGAAGCGCTCGACATCAATGTGCGTGACCGCGTTATGACGGTTGGTGAGGTCGAAGTTCGTGAAGGCGATACGCTCTCGATTGACGGCTCAACCGGCGAAGTGTTTGTTGGTGAAATTAACCGCGTTGAACCCGATTTTGCCCGCGAAAAATATCTGCAAAAACTGCTGACATGGGCTGACGATTTCCGCCGTTTGGGAATTTATGCCAATGCCGATTATCCAGTTGATGCCCGCCGTGCTCGTGAATATGGAGCCGAGGGTGTTGGCCTGTGCCGTACAGAGCACATGTTCTTCCAAGAAGATCGTTTGCCAATTGTACAGGCGATGATTCTCTCTGAACCCAACAGTGCGGAAGAAGCAACCGAACTTGAAAAACTGCTGCACTTCCAATATGACGATTTCTATGGCATTTTCAAGGCGATGGAAGGCCAGCCGGTGATTATCCGTCTGCTCGACCCACCGCTGCATGAATTTATGCCCGATCATGAACAATTGGTACGTCAGGTGGTGGGCCTGCGTTTGATGGGCAATCGCCCGAATGAACTCACCCGTACCGAGAATTTACTGGCTGCGGTTGAGAGCCTGCGTGAATTTAACCCCATGCTCGGCTTGCGCGGTGTCCGTCTAGGGATCACCCGTCCGGCCATCACCGCCATGCAGGTGCGTGCCTTGTTTGAAGCGGCCTGCCAACTGAAACTCGAAGGCGTGGACGTTCACCCCGAAGTCATGATCGCCGTGACCAATCATGCGAACGAAGTTAAGTTCGTGCGCGACCTTATCATCCAGATTGCGGATGATGTGATGGGCAGGATGAAGGTCAAGGTCGAGTACAAAGTCGGTACGATGATCGAACTGCCCCGCGCTGCCATCACCGCCCACAAGATGGCGGAACACTCCGAATTCTTCTCATTCGGCACAAACGACCTGACCCAAACCACATTTGGGATTAGCCGCGACGACGCCGAAGGCAAATTCCTGTTGAACTATGTTGAACAGGGCATTCTGCCAGAGAATCCATTCCAAGTAATTGACGAAGACGGCGTAGGCTATCTGATTCAATTGGCGGTTGAACGTGGTCGCAAGCAGCGCCCCGAACTCGAAGTCGGGATTTGCGGCGAACACGGTGGCGAACCCAAGAGTATTGATTTCTGCCATCGCGCCAATCTGAACTATGTAAGCTGCTCACCCTTCCGCGTCCCAGTGGCACGGTTGGCGGCGGCCCATGCAGCCCTAAAAGATAAGGGGCAATCTTCTAAAGAAGACCTCTAATCTCGGCTGAATAAAGCGAATTTGAAAAGGGCGGGTTTACAAAAACTCGCTCTTTTTGATTTTATGAATGATGTAGAGAGAGGATTTCAGCGGAAATTTGGCGGATGACCTCATGGACGGCTTTTTCAACCGATGGGGTGATGGATGCGCCCGCCGCGAAGTTCTCCCCTTCAATGCCATAGATCACAAAATGGGCCGGGAGTTGACCCAAAACCCGTGCCATTTCGACGGCCTCGGCCACACTAAAGGCATGGGTGGAGTATGAAAAAAACTGAGAGGGGAGGGGTTGGTTGTGGGCCAAAAAGCGATAGATCGTGCCGCTGGGTTGACCCGCCGACACCGCATCAATCAAAAACACGGCGTCTGCACCAGTCCATGCCTCCATTAAGGCTGCACCCTCACCCGTTGCTTCAATGAAGGTGGTGTCTGGCAGGGGTTGATAACGCAGGAGGCGCACGGCGAGACGCCCTACGACATCATCCCCGCGTAATTCATTACCAACCCCAATGCACAGCACCTTCATGAAGTTTATTCCCGATCCATTTCGAGTTTCAGATAGTGCGTGGAACAAGAAATGCAGGGGTCATAGTTCCGCACGGCCTGTTCACACTGCCATACCAGTTGATCTTCGGGCAAATCAAGCGCCATCTCGACAAAATGCCACACGTCTTTTTCAATCGTCTTCTGATTTTGCGAGGTGGGCGGGGTGATCTTGGCGTCCAAAATCGTGCCGTCCTTGCCAATCCGATAACGATGATACAGGATGCCACGTGGTGCTTCGGTACAGCCACAGCCGACCCCCGCACGCAGTTTGCCTTCGACATACGGTTGGGCCGGACGCTCATATTGATCAATGATGCGAAGGGCCTCGTCAATCGCATAAAGAGTTTCAATCGCCCGCACGATAATGCTCTTAAAGGGATTACGCTGGGGTGGCTCAAACCCAATCTCCTGTGCGATTTTTTGGATATGAGCCGGGAGTCGGTCAAAATTCAGGTTATAGCGGGCCAGCGGGCCAACAAAGTAGTTGTCCGTTCCCCGCACCACCGAATGGAGCGCAGTTGAATGCTCAACGTGCTCCTCGCGGAAAAACTCCTCATACTTCTGAACGGGGATGTCAATACCTTTGTTAGATACGACGTGCCCCTCATTATAGGGGTATTCATCAGGATGACGGAGTGCGACAAATTCGTAATCCTGCTCAAAATCCGGATAGGGCAAGGTGGCGACCCATAAAATGGTTTCTATCGCCGCATCATGTGCCCATTCAAGTTTTTCCTTAAGCGTCAGCAGTTCACGTTTGGTCGGCACACGATAGAAGCCACCCACTCGCACATTGATGGGATGGATTTCGCGTCCCCCTACTAGCGTCACAATCTCATTGCCGATCTTTTTCATCTGCAAGCCGCGTTTGACGGCATCAGGATGATCTTTGGCGAGTTGGATGGCATCGGCATAACCCAAGAAATCTGGCGCGTGGAGCATATAAACATGCAGGACATGGCTTTCGATCCATTCCCCACAGTATAACAAACGCCGCAGTTCTCGAAGTTGGCCTTCGACCTTGATGCCCAGTGCGTCTTCCATCGCATGGACAGAACTCATTTGATAGGCTACCGGACAAATGCCACAAATACGGGCGGTGATGTCGGGAGCTTCGGTATATTGACGACCCCGCAAAAATGCCTCAAAGAAGCGCGGGGGTTCGAAGAATTTCAGTTTGACTTCTTGTACCACGTCATTGCGGACTTTGACATAGAGACCGCCTTCGCCCTCGACCCGTGCCAGCATGTCTACCTTAATTGTCGTCGTGCTCATGTGCTTGACTCTCCTTTCGGAAGGCTTCGGAATAGGCGTTGAATCCTCGGAATGCGCGGACTAGTCCTTCTTCGGTCACGCCTAATTCTTGCCACTGGGCACTGAGAGAGGCGGTATTGGGAGTTTCCATCGGGCCGAAGCAGCCATAACACCCGCGATGATAGGCTGGGCACAGCGCCCCGCAGCCTGCATGAGTCACCGGGCCTAAACAGGGTGTTCCGCTGGCGACCATGACACAGGTGGTGCTACGCCGCTTGCATTCCACACACACGCTGTAGGCCGGGGTGTTGGGTTTGCGTCCATGCAAATAGGCGCTGAGGACTTCCACCAACTGATATTTGTTGATGGGACAGCCGCGCAGTTCAAAATCTACAAAGACGTGTTCACTAATCGGCGTGGAACGTTCTAGCGTCTCGATATACGAAGGCCGGGCATAGACGATGCGGATAAATTCATCCACCTCCTTGAAATTTCGCAGGGCTTGGATTCCGCCAGAGGTGGCACACGCCCCAATCGTGACCAAGAATTTGGAGTTGACGCGGATTTGTTGAATTCGTTTGGCATCGTGATATGTCGTAACCGAGCCTTCGACCAATGAGATATCATAGGGGCCGCGCACCGTCGAACGGGTGGCTTCGGGGAAGTAGGCAATTTCGACTGCGCCAGCGACGGCCAGTAGTTCATCCTCACAATCGAGGATGCTCAATTGGCAACCATCACATGAGGCAAATTTCCAGACTGCCAATTTGGGTTTCTTATTATGTGTCATCTTTAGACCTCCCACTGTGCCAGCCAGCTTTGAAGCTGGGGATAGGTAAACACCGGCCCATCTTTGCAGATGAAGGTCGGCCCGAACTGACAGTGCCCACACAGGCCGATGGCGCATTTCATATTACGCTCCATCGAAAGGGCAATCGCTTCACCCTGTACCCCGCGTTTTTGTAACTCAATCGCGGTAAAACGCATCATGACTTCGGGGCCACAGACCATCGTCACCGCGTTGAGCGCGTCAAAAGGTGCTTTGGGGATGAGTTTGGTGACAACGCCGACGTTACCGTGCCAATCGCTGTCTCCATAATCTACTGTGACAAAAATTTCGAGGTCAAAGCGGGCACGCCATTTTTCGAGTTCTTTACGGAATAGAATATCTTCGGGGCTGCGGCAGCCATAGAGCAAAACGACTTTGCCGTAGCGATCCCGATGGGCCAACATTTGGTAAAGCACTGGGCGGAGGGGGGCAAGCCCAATCCCACCTGCGACAAGTACAACATCGCAGCCCTTGGCGGAACTAACGGGCCAACCGGTTCCAAATGGGCCGCGCACGCCCAAAACATCGCCGGCTTTCAGTTTGCTCATCGCTTTAGTGACGGCCCCGACAATACGGGTGGTATGGACAAGCATGGCGGGTTGATTAGGATCGCCGCTGATTGAAATCGGGATTTCGCCCACGCCAAAGATATAGAGCATATTAAATTGACCGGGGGCGAAGGTAAACAGCCGTTCAGAATTGACGGGTTCCATCTCTAAGGTAAAGGTGTCGTAGGATTCTTTCATGACCCGCTTTACACGAAACGGCTCCGGTTGCATTGGATCTGTGAGTTGCTGGGTTGTCAATTGAGGTGTCAGATTAATCATAGAGTTTTAGCACCTGTAGTCGGGTTTGTTGTAGACGGTCTGCCAAGACTGTTGCAAACCGCTGCATCATCAAATAACCGAGGGTATGATCGTTCTCGCATTTGGTACGCAGGCATTTCCCATCCATCGCTACGGCGCGGGTGAGCTTGACGGCTTTTGCATCAAAGTGCCATTGGTAGGGTGCGAACAGCCATGACCAACCGAGGACATCATTTTCCTGCAAGGTGTCAATCGCTATCGAGCCGCGTCGGGGGTCATGAATTTCAAGGGCAACATGGCCGTGCCGAATGACGTAAAAGACATCGGCATTTTCGCCTTCGCGGAAAATATACTCGCCTGCTTCAAAGATGACATTCGTGGCACAACCCGCCATCAGTTCCAAATGCTCCGGCTTAAACCCTTTGAAGAATTCATGCTCATGTAAAAGCTCATCCAGTGTTCTCATCGCTACCCTCTTTGATAGTCTCGCCTTTGGCTTTGGTTTGACGAATGGCTTCAAGTTCGGCGGTGATGTCAATGCCTACTGGACACCACGTAATGCAGCGTCCGCATCCAACACAGCCAAGCGTACCAAATTGATCTATCCACGTTGCTAATTTATGGGTCATCCACTGGCGATAGCGGGACTTTGAGGTATAGCGGACACTCCCACCATGGATGTACGAAAAATCCATCGTAAAGCACGAATCCCATTTGCGAATCCGTTCAGCTTGCCGACCTGTCAAATCTGTGACATCTTCAACCGTCGTGCAGAAACAGGTCGGGCAGACCATCGTGCAGTTGGCACAAGTCAAACATCGCGTGGCGATCTCATCCCAGCGGGGGTTCTCACTATTGGTATAGAGCAGTTCTTTGATCCCGTCGGTGTTGAGATGTCGCTTGATTTGATGAGCGGCTTGGTCGGTAATGGTCTTTGGTAGTTTGGCTTCCCGTTTATCGGCAGTGCGAACGGGTAGCTGTTCCAAGACATGCTGACCGCGCTCCGTGCCGACCTCGACTACAAAATAATGGGTTTCGTGGTCAATGACTTCGGTAAGCGCCAAATCATATCCCGCCTCCACTTTGGGGCCAGTATTGACGGAGGTACAGAAGCATGTCCCGCCAGCTTGCCCGCAATTGACGGCGACTATAAACAGATTTTCACGATGGGCGTGATAGGTGGGGTCTACATATTCCCCTTCGATGAAGACCCGATCTTGAATGGCAATGGCATGAAGCTCACAAGACCTTACTCCAATGAAGGCCATCGGTTCAGGCTTTTCGGGGTCTGGCAAGATTTCGAAGCTGCCATTGCTGAGGGCGGCTTGCCAGAGTCGGACTTGTGAGGGGTAGAGGAACTTTTTCCATGATTGGGGCGCGATGACATAGCCGAAAAAAGCCTCATCTGAGCGACGGCTCAGGCGATAGGTCGCGGCATCTTGTTCATCTGTCCAACCAATGGGAAGATCGGTTACGGCGGTGATGTCGTCGTAGATTACGGCGTTGTGGTCAAGGGTTGGGCCGATCACCCGATAGCCTATACCCACAAGTACATCAATCAACTGCTGAAAATCGGTGCTCTCTAAAACATATTTGGTACTGCTGCTGGTGTTCAAAGTCATCCACACCATCCTTTGATTCAAACAATGATGACGACGATGACAGTGTAAAATGTGAAAATTTACTCTAGCTCAACAACCCTTTTTAAAATTCAATAATCTACTACCTCTACAATAATTTATGTGGGGTTAAACGAGGAGTACCACCCGTCATGCTTTTGAGAGCATTTCTGCGGTACTCCCCAATATTCATGATTAATCACCCGCTGGAACAGGGACAGCCGATACTGTTGGGGCAACTGCTTCCTCTGGGATTTCAACGGGTTCGCCTTGATAAGCAGGCAAGTAACGCATCCCCAGCGAGAAAATCAGCGTGAGGCCCGCCACAATGCCGATACCTGTCCCGATTTCTGTCCATGCTGGGAAATAATGCGACACCAATGGGCTAGTAACCGCTGGAGATTCGGTCAAAGGCTCGGTAAAGGCTAGTAAGGTCGTATGCAGCCGATTTGCGACGAGACCCCCCATCGTCAGTCCACTGCCGATCAGTAGCATGGCGACACTTTGGGCTTGACGGGCGCGAATCAGCAGATAGGCCGCTAGTAGCCCACCCAAGACGATCTCCCACGACCAAAACGAAATGGCAAATGACCCCGACATCAACGACGTAAAGGCTTCGGTGCGTCCCGGTGAATAGCCATAATTGCCGACGGTGGTGTCCCAAAAACGCATATACAAGTAGACCAGCAAAATGGCACCGGCCATTTGCCCCACTTCGAACAATACAGACAGGGGGACAAGCGTGCGTTTCTTCAACCACTGCACAATCAGGGTCATATGAACGGAGAACGCCATCCCACTCGCTACAGCTGAGACGATGAACAACAGAGGCATAGTGGCACGGAACAGCGAGGCACGCCCGACCACAACTCCGTAGGTTCCGCCGAGGCTGGATTGATGCAGCAGGGAAAGACACATGCCAATGACTGCCAGTACAGGCGCAAAGTGATGGACACTATGACCGAAATGCTGTAAACGTTTAAACCGATTGAACAAGGGCAGTTCCACGACCATCGGGAAGACTTCCAACGCAAGCACTGAGAAATAGAGCGTGATGCACATCGTTACTTCCCACAGCATGGAGTGGATGTTCCAGTAGACCCATCCGTGCCAGAAACGGTCAGGGCGTCCGATGTCCAAAATCAGACACATCAAAGCGCCACTGTAGCCCAGTAACCCAATAAACACCGCAATCCGCGCAAGGGGTTGGTATTCTTTGCGCCCTAGCAGATAGGTCATGGCCGAGAGCGAGAATGCCCCAGCCGCCAAGCCGATGCAGGATAGGTCAAGTACAATCCATAGACCCCACGGCGCACCATCGGTTAGGTTGGTGACTCCGAGGCCTTTGTAAAACACCCATAGACCCGATACCAAACCAAATGTGATAGGGATAAGCAGGAAGGCCACCCACCACCAAAAAAGTGGTACAGTGCGTGCCTTTGCCCCGATAGACTGAAGCCGATTTTTCTTAGCGGTCATCGTTGAGGCTCCTTTCGTTAGGCCTGCTCATTGGGCAGTAGATAGAAAACACGCGGGTTTGTTCCAAGATCGGAACGTAGTACCACCGACTGCCGCCCAGCCAATTTGAGAGACGCTGGACTACTTGGATCACGCAGATCGCCAAAAACACGGGCTTCGGTGGGGCAGATCACACAGCACGCCGGGGTTACAGCCGGGTCTTTGCCGGGGGTCAGGCCACGTTCTTCGGCTTTGTCCAAGCGATGAGCACAGAAGGTGCATTTTTCGACCACTCCACGGGGGCGACGTGGCACTTCGGGTTCGCCCCATGTTGGCACTTGTGGATTTTCCCCGTCGTTTTCTTCCCAATTGAAGACCCGCACGCCATAGGGACACGCGACCATGCAATAGCGACAGCCGATGCAACGGTCATAGTCCATTGCGACAAGGCCATCTTCACGGTGGAAGGTGGCTTGCACTGGACAGACCTCGACACACGGGGCATGTTCGCAGTGCATACAGGGGCGGGTGATAAAGACAGGTTTGGCGAAGGTGTCCTCGTCCTCAAGCAGGATGTTCCACAGATGACCGTTGGCGGTGTCGTTGGTCGCTTGGCAGGCATAAACGCAGCGCCGACAGCCAATACACGTTTGCAGATCAATCACCATTGCCCAATAGGGGCCGTTTTTGTTGATTTCGCTGTGGGCTGCCTCACCAAGCGGGTCTTCATGCGCCACGAACCATTTATAGAGTCGGTCAGCCCCAAACAGGCTGATGCCCATGCCCGCCGCGAGCAGGATAAACTCACGGCGGGTCATTTCACGAGTGCGGGTGGGGGTACTCATCGTATCCTCCCGAAACGGATCACGGCGAAGACCATAAACAGCAGGATTAACATGCCGATTGCGCCGCCGATGACCCCCGAATAGAGATTCTGATCGGAGGTTTCTTCTAGCTCCTTGACATCGGCTTGTAGGTCTTCGACTTCGTTGGCTTCTTCTGGCGATTGACGGGAATCCCGAACGCTTAACAGGTGGGTGTTGCCGTGACAATTGGAGCAAACACCCGGGTCAATCCCCATCGTATGGTTACGGGTCACTTCTACAACGCCACTGCGTTGGTTACGCTGCGACATATGACAGTCCACACAGGTCATATCATCGGCCATATGGACTTCATCAATCAGTGCTTCTTGGTGACAGCCGCTGCATGTTGTGTTGATGTCATCCAAAATCAGACCGTTGTTGTGGGGGGTATGGCAGTCTACGCAATCAATACCAGCGCTACTGTGTGTACTGAGCAGCCATTCATCGTAGGCCGGGGCATGAGCGCCGCTGTGGCAGCTACCGCATGTGGATGATTCATCCGCAATGGCAATGGGTGAGGGTGGGTGTTCGGCTCCGCCTTCTGGCAAGGTGTGGCAACTGGTACAGGTCACGCCCTCGAACACATATTGCTGCGTTTGGGAATCATAACCGGAGGCGTGGCAGCGCATACAATAGGTAGGCCGTCCATTTTCGGAATAATCATCCAAGAATGTTTGACTCAGTGAGGCGTTGGCGTGAGGTGAGGTCTGCCATTGGCGGTGTTCGTCCCGATGGCATTCCGCACATTCGGCGGGGTCAGCCACTTCGCCCGGTGAGAATGTTTCGATACTGACATCTTGCACGACACCGAGGGTAATTTCAGCTTTATCCAACAAAGCGTCGGTGTAAGCAAAATTGTGAATACCGAGGCTGCCGTCTTGACCGATAAAGTCAAGGAGGGTGCGAATCCAAGGCTCAGGTTCGGCAACTTGAGCATAGACGGTTTCGATCTTCACGAGACGTTGATGGATGCCCTCTTGCGTATCTTGAATGAAATTCTGGGCGTAGTCCTTTTCCAAATCCGTATGACAGTTTGTACAGCTATCCGGTTGCCCTTCTTCGGCATCTCCCGGCGCTACCGGACTCAGAGTATGGCTAAAACGGGTCGCGGATTCGACAGGCACCGATGGCATATGACAGGTCAGGCAGTCGGGGCCATTTTCGGCGGTAAAGTGTCCAGAGGGAATGCCCTCAAGCCCCGCAACAATTGCGTCGCCTTCGTACATTTCCTGTACGGGATAATGAACGCTACCCGTCCGACCATTGCTATGGCAATCTACACATAGGGCATAGGGTTCTTTGGTCAGTAGATAATCCGCCGGTGGTGTATCGCTATGTGTCACATGACAGGTACTACAGGTGATACCGTATTGCGCGGATTCTATCGTGATGGATTCGGGTGGTGTGCCTTCAATTTCACCTGATTCGTATTTGGCAATTAGCGCTTGGCGCTGACGGTAATCTACGCTGTGGCATTCCAAACAGCTATCTTCGGCAATTTCACTGGCTTTGAGGTTGGTCAGTGAATTGGCATGGGCAGAATTGAACCACTCATTAAACTGCATATTGGGCTGTTTGCCGTGACCGGAGGCCCACCATGTTGCATGATCTTCGGGAGGAGTCAGGGTAAAGACGCCGTCCTGTACCAATATGTCACCGGGGAGATAGCTTGCGGCATAGGGCAAACCATTGGCGACTTCGGTGCCTTGACTGTGGCAGCGACCACAGATTTGAGCATCGGGGCTGACGACAATCGCGTCGCGTACAACCTGAAGTTCTTCTTCAGTAGGGCGGGAACCTGCATCATCGGCGGCTTCGACATGGGCCAAACCGGGGCCATGACAGGCTTCACATTGCACGCCTTCATCTTCCCATTCGCCTTTGTCTAACTCAAATCCGGTGGTGTGGCATCCGGCGCAATTCTGATTCCAATCATAAGCGGGATCGGGCCAAGTTTCGGCAAGTGTTAGAGCCTGCCATTCCTGAGTTTGCACGTTCCATTCCGCAGGCAGTACCTGATATTCATCCTCGCCTGTCGCATAAAGATAGCGTTGTACATAGCGGCCTGAGCCGACAGCATAAACAATATCCTCAAGTGTAAAAGCACGAGCTTCGGAAGCGCCGGGGAGTGTTACTTGGCGCACATCCTCGCCCCTCGAAAAATCGGCAAGAATTGGGAAATCTTCATCATCGGCCTCGATTAAAGCACGGGCATGACGGGATTCCTTGTGACTTTGACTATAATCGCGGTGACAGTCGCTACATTCGCCTGCCCCCACATACTCTGGTTCGCCATTATCTTGCGCGTGAATGGGCGATGATTCCATGAAGAACGACGCCAATCCAATCAACACAAGGCCAAACCCTATTACAACTACTGTGAGACTGAGTGCTTTTCGTACCAAGGGTAGCCTCTCCATTGAAGACAAAAGGGCAACTTCACGAGAGTGCCCATCCTCGCAGTCGCCCTTTGCTTTTCTATTCAATTAAAGTCCTCTAACCGCTGGGTCGTTGTTTGGCGTCTATGAGGGCGATTGCAAGGCTGATATGATTAAAGCTATGCAGCCAGTTAAAGGTTAATATCCCCTCGATAAATTAACTTTTTCTTGATTCTATTTTAGGGTGTGCCACATGCTCCTACAAGCAGTCTTGTCATCATTCGAAGTGAGGTTTATCACTGATGCGATCTCAATCCTCGTCTAACGAAATGATGCCCTTCCGAATGGCATATTTCACCAATTCGGTGCGGGTATGTAAGTTCAGTTTCTGCATGATATTTTCGCGGTGGCGTTCCACCGTTTTGACTGAGATACTGAGGCGGTTAGCAATGGCCTGATTGGTTTCATCTTCGGCTATCAGGGCCAATACTTCGCGTTCCCGTTCGGTGAGTCCGTCATAACTTTCTTGGGCCACACCTTGCCGCACCCGACTGACGTAATCAAAAACCAATTCTTTGGCGATACGAGGTTCCAAAAATACATCCCCTTTGGCGACGACATGAATGGCTTGCAGCAAATCATCTGGAGCGGCTCGCTTGGGAACGTAACCGGATGCGCCTGCTTGCAACATGCGGAAAAAATAATCCGCCCCTTCATGGATGGTGACGGCAAGGACGGCGACTTGGGGTATTTCTTGTTTGATACGGCGGGTAGCTTCGACCCCGTCCATTTCGGGCATGGTGACATCCATAACCATGACATCGGGTTTAAACTCATGGGCCAGTTGTAGTCCTTGCTGCCCATTTTCGCCTTCGCCCACAATTTCAAGTTCGGGGTCGCTCTCTAACAGCATTCGCATACCGGCACGGACTACACTGTGGTCATCTACGATTACGACTCGGATTGTCATGGTCGCCAATTCCTTTTAACGATTGAGGCGGACGGTTAGGCGTGTGCCCTGATTTGGCTCGGATTCGATTTCCAGATGGGCATTAATTAAATTCACGCGCTCTTGCATCCCGATTAATCCCCATGAGGCGCGTAGGTTGGTCGGTTCAAGCATGGCGGTAGGGTCAAAACCCACCCCATCATCACAGACGGCCAACGATGGCCCATCGGCATACTCTAGTGAAATAGTAACATGTTTCGCGTGGGCGTGTTTGGAAACATTGGTGAGTGCTTCTTGCCCGATGCGGAACAGGGTCGTTTCGACTTCCGAGGGCAAGGTGATTGGTTCACCACTAATCTTTAATTCAGTCTGGAACAGGCCGCGTTCATTGGAACGTTCGACCATCCACCGCAAGGCTGCCATGAGTCCCATATCGTCCAATTGAGGGGGACGCAGATCATTAATCAGGTGGCGCAGTTCCCCAAGCGCAGTGGTTGCCATCTCGCCCATATCCCCGATACGGTGCTTGGCGAGATCGGGTTTGGTCTCGACCATTGAGACCAGCCCTTTGAGGCCAAGCGCCAGTCCGGTTAAGGCTTGTCCCGTTTCATCGTGTAGTTCACGGGCAATGCGTTTACGTTCGGATTCTTGTGCCGCCGTAATGTGATGGAGCAGTTCGCCACGTACCGCGTCACGTCGCTGGACTTCCTGTAATAGGCGGGAGGTTTCTTCGTTGGCTTTTTGTAACTCGGCGTTCAGATTCGCAAGGGCTTCGCGGCTCTGGCGCTCGTTTTCCATCTTTTCATTTTCAATGGTGGCAAGACGTTGCTGATTTTCAAATTCTAGGGCACGTAACACCTGCATCATGGCGACTGCCACAATAATCGCCGTCGCCGCCCGGAACAATTGGATGGGAAAACCAAAGGTATCTAGGAAAAACTCACTGTTGATCGTATCCGCTGGGAAAATTTCGCTTTTGGCTGGAAAGATTTGACCCGCCCCGCCATACACCGCAAGGGCCACTGCTGCAATGTTCAGATCGCGGACGAACTTGCCCATACCCCGTTCTCGAAAAGGCTTACGTTGATGCAGCAAGGCCCATGCCGCAAATAATGCGCCGGGGATGCCAAGCACATATCGGGATAATACATCGGCGGCCAGCAGCCACTCTTTGTCATCTAGGTCAAAAAGAATACGCACCATAATACAAGAGGCGGTATACCATCCGACTGCGAGGACAGTTAACCGCCATGTCGGAGCATTACCTGTGCGTTCACGAATAAGGAGATGTTCACCAAAGGCAAGTAAAGCGAGGAAAGAAGTTACCAGAATGACCAATCGCAGCCACAACAGCCAATCTGGAAGCGGTTGATGATGTAATTCTTGGTTCACCTGTTCCAGCATATCAATCCACTCATGGACGCCATGCAGCAGACCAAAGCCTGCCAGTAAACGCATGGAATGGGCAAACCCTAGCTCTGAGGCCCGCCCCGACTCCACCAACAACGCCAATCCTAATGAATAAAAAGCTAATCCATAGAGGAAGTAAATGGCGATGAAGGCTTCGTCCCAAAAATCAGTGGACATGATGGCTCTTTCAAAGAAGCATGGTTGGGTGTCCAGTCTAAAAATAATTGTATAGGGTGAATGGTGGGGTTGGCATGGGGTGTTTGCCCCATTTTTAAATGATGTTATTCCCTAATTCAATGAGTCTAAGAGTTTCGATATGCTGTAATCAACAAACAACCCGACATTTCACCGAGTTCAATAAACCACTCGGTTAAAACTCAAGGAGACCCACCATGGAAAGCGTATTGTTAACCCTCAGTGTCGTCGCTCTATTTTTGCTGCGGGTTGGGATTCCGGTCACATTGCTCATTGCCCTCGGCATGGTGATTGACCGCTGGCAGAAACATCGCAATATTGAAGTGCAGCGTAATATAGAGCATCACAAACCCGTTCACTAGAGGGTGGCGCATGTATCGAAAATGAAAAGGACACTGATTTCGGTCAGTGTCCTTTTGGGTTACTCGACGATGAGGTTTTCTTCGGTACGGAGATGAATGCGTTTAGAGGCATGGGCCATCGCGTCTTCGCGGGCTTCGATTCCGACGGGTGAGGCAAGGGCAGCATCCAACGCCTCAATGCTGTCAAACCACAGTTCAAAAACCCCATCGAATTCGGTTTCCGGCTGGTCAGCCCGCAGTACGCTAATGTGATATTTGCGGATGCCGGGGAAACGTTTGCCAATTGGCGAATGTTCCTCGACGGCCCATTTCGCAAATTCCTCACGGGTCATGCCTTCTTTACGTTTCATCAGGGAAATCAGCTTAATCATAAGGTCTCCTTAGTGTGTTTCCAATGATTTTTCTTCGAGAGCACGCAGCACTTTTTCGGGAGTGACGGGCAAATCCGTGACCCACACCCCCACCGCATCGTAAATCGCGTTGACAATGGCCGGGATCGGTGAATTAGCGGTCATCTCACCCACACCCTTCACACCATATGGCCCGTTGGATGAGGGGTATTCCAACACCACACTTTCAATCTCAGGAATATCAAGTGCTGTCGGGATGATATATTCGCCAAAACTGTAGGTGTGGTGGTCAAGGGCTGGATAATAGGGGAAGACCGTTTCCATCAGAGCGTGCGACATCCCCATGACCGCCCCACTCACGATTTGCCCTTTCACCATTTCGGGGTTGATCTGTCGCCCAACTTCATAGGCACTGGCGAGGCGCAGCACTTTGATTTCACCTGTTTCGTCATCTACCTCGACTTCGGCCACTGTCGTTGCGTGGGCTTCAGTAGAATCGGGGTCACAAGCGCCCGTTTCGGGGTCGAGGCTGCTTTTTTGTTTAAGATAGATGCCCCGTCCAGAGATGGTTTTGCCATATTTAAAATGGGCCGCTAGTGCGACATTAAACACATTGGTTTTACGCTCTGGTGCGCCTTTGACATAAATCTCCCCGTTTTCCAAGACCAAATCTTCGGGAGCAGCTTCCATTTCCTCGGCGGCCACATCCAGCAAGGCTTTACGCGCTTCGTTGGCGGCCATGATAACCGCATTGCCAACCCGGTGCGTGGCGCGGCTGGCGAACGTACCCATGCAGTGCGGAGCAGAATCAGTGTCGCCTGTGTCTACAATGACCGAATCAAATGGGACGCCGAGGGCTTCTGCCGCGATTTGGGCAATCACGGTTTTTAGGCCCTGCCCAAGATCGGTGCTGGCGAGTTTGACGCTAAAGCCACCGGTTGGCTGGCAGAAAATCAAGGCTTGGGTGGGGTCGCCACCTAAATTCATGCCTGTTGGATAATTCACCGCTGCGATGCCGCGACCATAATGTTTAGCCATGATGTCCTCCATTGCCCGCATAATCGTCTGAACTCATCGCTTTCAGGTGGGCAGGTAATTCATACCCGATCAATTCCGCCGCCGCCTGAATCGTTTCGATTAATGTCGCATCTTCAACGACTTTTCGGACGGGCCGCATTTGCCCATTACGGTAAGCGTTAATCAAGCGGATTTCCCATGAATCCATGCCAATCGTGCGGGCGATGCGTTCCATCTGACACTCCACCGCAAAGGTCGCCTCCGTCACGCCGAAACCACGCATAGCCGACGATGGCTGACGATTGGTATAGACGCAATAGGCATCTACCCAAACATTCGGGATAGTGTAGGGGCCGGGCAGATTCGCCATGTGTTTCTGCACGCCATACGGTGAGTGACGATGGTATGCTCCGGAATCCTCCAACGAACGGACTTTGCGGGCAATAATGCGACCATCCTTCATCACGCCGTCGGTATAGTGCATTTTGACACCAGCACGGGTTGAGGATTTCCGCATTTCTTCTTCACGTGTCCAGCGCCATTTGACAGGTCGTCCGGTTTTCATCGCAGCGATACAGGTGATGGGTTCGGTAATGACATCCACCTTGCCACCAAAGCCGCCGCCGACTGTCCCGCCAATCATATGCAGGCGTTGACTAGGGACTTGCAGGATGATGGCGGTGTTGTCCATCGTAAAATAGAGGGCCTGCGTGTTGCTATGCACCGTCAAGCGACCATCCGGTTCGGGCTTGACCACACAGCAGTGGGTTTCAATCGGGGCATGTTCAATGGGTGAAAGCGAATAGTCGCCTTCAATGACATGATCGGCCTGCTGGATCGCTTTTTCAAAGTCGCCGAAACGCAGTTTACGATGATTGTAGCCATCGTACATAAAGGTATTGTTACCCCATTTTTTGATGGCCGGGGCATCGGGGCTGATGGCAAATTCCATATCCAGCACGGGCGGGAGTTCTTCGATATCGAGTTTGACCAGCCCGGCGGCTTCAGCGGCAATGGCCTCGGTTTCGGCGACAATCGCGCAGATAGGTTCACCGAAATACATGACTTCTTCGTGGGCCAATACGGGTTCATCATTGGGTTCGACCCCGATCAGGCACAAAATGGTGTACCAATTATTGGGAACATCTTTAGCTGTGACGACAGTTACCACACCGGGGAAGGCTTCGGCTTTGGAGGTGTCAATCCCATGAATAATGCCGCGTGAGATCGGGCTACGTACCATCTTGAGCCATAACATGCCTGTATAAAACACATCATCTACATATTGGGTTTGTCCGGTGACATGGCCGATGCCATCGCGCCGCTTGACTGATTGGCCGACAATACCTAGTTGTTTAACGCCCATTTCACGCCTCCTGCATTTGGGTAACTACGTCTTCAATGGCATCGAGAATTGTGACGTAACCTGTGCAGCGGCAAAGATTCCCGGCAAGGGCTTCGGCGATTTCGGCACGGTTGGGGTGCGGATTTTTATCGAGCAGAGCTTTGGCCGCCATAATCATGCCGGGGCTGCAATACCCACATTGAGCCGCAAACCGGTCAAAAAATGCCGCTTGAAGAGGGTGCATATGTTGGGGTGTGCCAATGCCTTCCAGTGTGGTGATTTCTTGCCCATCCGCCAATGCCGCTAACATCAGACATGATAAGACAGGTTCGCCATTGACCAAAACCGTGCAGCTCCCGCAGCCTCCCTGCCCACACCCTGCTTTGGTGGCGTGGAGATGCAGATGTTCACGCAAGACCGTTCGCAAACTTTCGAGTGGTTCAATGGCGACGGCGGTGGTCTTGCCGTTTAATTTAAAGGTGACTGTAATGGATTCCATAAAAAGGCTCCCACTGCTATTTTGTTAATTGTTCGAGGGTGCGCTTGACAAAAACACCGACCATGCGGCGGCGATACCATGCGGTTGCCAGTGCGTCGGTAAAGGGATTGGATTCTTCCATCGCTATTTGGGCCGTGTCCGCAATACTCTTGGTGTTCAGGCTCTGCCCAATCAAGGCGGCCTCAGCATTTTTGGCACGGAAGGCGAATGGCCCGGACGCACCGAGTGCAATTCGAGCCTCATTGACTAGACCCTGCCTATCCATGACGATCCGCACCCCCACCGCAACCACTGAGGGCGTATTGGCTTCACGTCGGCCTAATTTGAGATAGGCAGTATGGCCGGAGGGATTCGGCAAATGAACGGCAACAAGCAGTTCATGAACGCCGCGATGTGAACGGGGTTCGGCGAGAAAATCTTCGAGGGAGACTGTCCGGCTACCGGAGGGGCTTGCCAGTTCAACATGGGCATCATAGACGAGCAGCGGAACAGCCAAATCGCCCGCAGGTTGCGGCATATAGAGGTTGCCGCCAATCGTACCCATATTGCGGATTGCCGGGCCGCCGATTTGATACGCTGCCTCCGCCAAAATCGGGTAATCGGCAATTTGGCTAACTTCAGCCAGATGGGTGGTTGCACCAATTTGGGTGTGACCATTACGATAGACCCCGGACAACCCTGCGCGAGCAAGGCTCATCACCTTTTGGGGGAAAAAGATGCCTTCATTGATGTGGGCCATCATCATCGTGCCGCCTCCCATCACGAGCAGGCCAGCACCATGCGTTTGAACCACACTCAATGCCTCATCAAGTGAACGAGGGATAAACAAATCTGCATTCATAACACCTCCAAAAAACGATTAATTTAGTCTTCAAGTAGGGCAAAAAAACGGGCAGGTGATCCTTCGGCCCCGACCATCTTGATGCAAGGGGCAAAAAACTGAAAATGCCGATTTAAAGGTAGCTTGGATAAGTTGGTCATCTGCTGCATGAGAATCGCGCCGTTTTCGAGAATAATTTTGTGAATGATGAATTCCTCGGATGTGAAATTGGGCAGACGGGCGCAATATTCACTAAAACAATCGAAACCTACCGCCTTGACTTTGCGCTCTAGGACAAGATATTCCACTGCTTCAGCGCTGCAATAGGGCGAGTGAAGATAGTAGTCGGGGAAGTTGCCCCACATTTTTTCTGTCCAGTCCGTTCGCACCAGAATAATATCGCCGGGGCGGATGTGGTCGGCATGGGCTTTGACATCTTCAACGGTGATGGGCATATCTGGCCCAAGATGGGTCATATCGAGTACGAGTGCTTCGCCACAGATACGATCCAGCGCAACATCGGCAGCGGTTTCACCCCCTTCTTGGACATGCAGCGAGAAATCCACATGCGAACCCGTATGCAGTACCATATCTACTGATGAGGCTCGCCAGAATCCCGGCCCACGATAATTCGAGGTAAGGGTTAGGCGTTTATTGACCGACGGCGGACTGAGCGTATCCGGGCCAATCGTTACGGTTAAATCCACAATACGCATATAAGGCTCCCATTGATTAATCAACCAAGAAAGCGTTCGGGGTGAGTCAAAACCGATTGCGTTACCATCGCTACCCCACCCATTTCACAGGCATCCGCACCGTGTTTGGCAATGCGAATTTCGGTGGCATTGGCTGTCCAGTGTAGGGCGCGTTGATGGAGTTCGGCATCAATGGCTGGCAGCATAAATGGGCTGCCTGAACTGAGCATCCCCCCCAGCACTACAAGGTCGGGATTGTAGGCATTGACCAGTGCAGCAATGCCTATACCGAGTTTATGGCCGACCTGTTCCCATGCTTGTAATGCGACTTGATCACCTTGGGCGGCGGTTTCGACCACCATTGGAATGGTCAGGGTGTCGTTTTGAAGGGCCTCGTCCAACAGACTGGATTGGCCCGCTTCAATGGCCTGCCGGACAACCCGAAAAATCGCAGTTTGGCTGACTTGGGTTTCCCAACAGCCCTGATTTCCACAGCGACACAACTCGCCACTGGCATCCATCGTCATATGGCCGAACTCTCCCGCGAAACCGCTTTTGCCCCGGAATAACTGCCCGTTATTGACAAAAGCGCCGCCTAACCCTTCACCAATCGCGCTGAGATACAGCACTTGGTGAAATCCGCGTGCCGCGCCGAAAAAATATTCACCCAGAGCGGCCATGTTGGCCTCATTTTCGACAAAGATAAAGTCAGCAAGATTCTGCCCAAGCGCGTTGGTGAGGATTTGGGCAACTGGCACGTCGCGCCAGCCTAGATTTGGCGCAAAAAGCAGTGTCCCGCTGGATTGATCCACCAGTCCCGGTAGTCCTAACGCCAGTCCTAATAGACGGGGTTTGTTGGGTTGGAGGGTCTGGCCCATTTGGATTGCTTGGCGTAATAATGAGGTTAGGTGTTCAAGAACGATTGGCTGGGGTGACTGGGGTTTAAAGTTTTCATGGGTCAACCACAGTACATCAGCAGTGAAATTGGTGCAAATCACCGAGATCGAGTCCACGTTGAGTTGGGCACTGACGATAAACCCGGCTTGTGGATTGAGTGTTAGTAACCGCGAAGGTCGCCCAATCCCCGTGTTATCAATGCCAATTTCGCTTACAAAATTGTGTTCGGTCAGTTCGGTAACAAGGCTTGAAACGGTAGATTTGTTGAGGCCAATGATTTCAGCTAAATTGGCACGCGACACAGGGGCGTGTTCGTGCAGATGCTTCATCACGAGTGAGAGATTGATTTCACGTACTAACGCTTGATCGGCGGTACGAATAGGTCTTGTATGGACCATGAGGCTTTACCTAACATGCAGATAGAATGAATATTGGACGCTATTTTACTCTTCAAATGACTTGTAGTCGGCCTCAATCGTCGTGAATTCGATAATGTTGCGGAAAGGGTCGCGGCAAAAAAATCGAGGGCGACCCTGAATGGTGGCTGGCTCCCAAGTTTCAATCCCCGCTTCAACCAGTTTGTGCTTCAATCCATTTAAATCTTCGACTACCAAACAAAAATGTCGCCCTGACTGGTCTGAAAAGGCTTCTTCCGCAAACACATGCAGTTCGGTCTCTGGCCCTAGCGAAAACCAGATTAGATCAAACTGCCGGATGGTGGAGGGAACTGGAATTTCTTCCAGCCCCAACAATTCCCTATAAAATGCACGGGTTAGATTTTCGCTCCCCGGTGGTCGGGGAATACTGACGTGTTGCAAACGGACTT
The DNA here is from genome assembly GCA_019913005.1 of Anaerolineae bacterium. GTDB lineage: Bacteria > Chloroflexota > Anaerolineae > Aggregatilineales > J027 > CFX10. Next base: position 206,233 of record JAIOHL010000258.1, read on the forward strand.
TCATGGCTACACCAACTCCGGCGTGAGTTCCAACTTGCCCGGACACAGGATATTGTTAGGGTCAAGGCCTTTCTTGATCCGTGACAGGGCCAGCATTCCCTCCCCATATTGCGCTTTCATATAGGGGGCGAGTCGCATCCCAACGCCATGATGGTCATTCAAAACTGCCCCGGCCTTCATGGAGGCTTCAACCCCGGCATAAAATACTTGGTCGTGCAGGGCTTTGGCTTCGGCGAGGTTGGCTGGCCCTTTGGGAATTTTCATGCGGGCGTAAACCATTGACCCCCACTCATACCAATGCGACAGGTGGGTATTGAGTTGTAGGCCATATTCGGGTGGGCAGGCGGCACGCATCGCTTCGGTAGTAGCATGATAGACGGCTTCAATCACCTTAAAATCAGAAACGACATCTACCGTACCCCAGATGCTCGGTAATTCTGGCGCATAGGGCGGGTAGTAGAACACATAGCGGCGTTCCCACCACGTTTCGGCAATCTTGGAGGGAAGGTCTTTGCCTTTACATTCCCGGCAAATATCGAATGCGATTTTGGCTTCGAGTTCAACCAGTTCGGGATATTCGCCATCAAACATCAGTATCATTGTCGGAGTATGGAGTTCAACTTCGACGGCGCGGGCAAGGCTGTGTGAAGCGGCATGATGGTCATACAGGCGCATGACAGGTGGACGTAACCCACTCACCATAATGCGACGGCCTGCCTCGATGCCATCCCTGATATTCTCAAAGGCGAACGCCCCAAAGACCCGCTTTTTCGGCAAAGCACGGAGTTTGACACTCGCCGCCGTGACGATACCGAGTGTGCCTTCCGAGCCAATCAATAACTGGGTCAATTCTGGGCCAGCGGCATGACGTGGGACGGAAGGCGTGGTAATCAGTTCACCCGTCGGGGTGACAAATTCGATGCTCAACACATGGTCTTCGATTTTGCCATATTTGCTGGACAGCACACCCGACCCCCGCGCCGCAATTGAGCCGCCAATGGTGGCCCACTCGGTTGAGGCTGGATAGTGGGTAAAGGAAAGCCCCTGTTGATTCAACTCGGCTTCAAAATCGCGGCAAGTCATCCCCGCATCTACTACACACAGGAGCGATTTGAGATCAATCTCGCGGATACGGTTCATCGCCCGCAAATCAATCACGATCCCGCTGCGATCTGCGTTAGCCGCCCCTTGAACGCCACTGCCCCCACCCCAAGGCGTAATCGGCACGCTGAGTTCATTGGCGACCCGCACAATTTGGGCCACCTGTTGCGGTGTGGTCGGTTTCACAGCGACATCGGGACGGCTGAGGGGTTGACCTGCCGCCGCCGCCGCTATCGCGTACCAGTATTGGTCATTGGCATACTGCCGCCGCGCTTCTGGCTCTGGAACGACATTCGCCGCACCGACAATCGCGGTGAGTTTTTCAATTAGCTTGGCTGCCATGCTTTATCCATCGTCCAATCGCGGTTGTGTACATTAACTTCGACTTTTTCGAGTTCTTCAACAGCGTCAATCAGGTGTTTGGCGAAACGTGAGAAAGCGATTTCACCTTTTTCCGCCGTCCCCATCGAGGGCACACCCATCACGCCGGAATCGGTAAACTCCTCGTGGTCGAATGGGAAGTTAAAATATTGATAGCCCTGAAATTCGGCATCAGGCATCCCGTCTTTCTTGACCCACGCTGGGCCAAGCCACTCGGGAGCATGGGCTTTGTCTACCGCCGCACGATCCATGCGGACGATATTGGGGTTATGGGCCAATACCTGCGCGGTTTCGAGTTCACCCGCGTGCCATCCGGGGGTTTGTTCGGGGGTGCCTTCCAGCACATCCTTCAACATGCCGATATAGCGTTCGGCATAGGGTTTGTAGAAGCCAATCAACGCGCCAGTTTCATAACGCAGGCGACGCAGCACGGGGTCAAGTACCTTGACATTCGAGCCATGCCCATTCACGAAAATTAGGCGGTTAAAACCATGATGAATCAGACTGCGCCCAATGTCATAAATCACGTTGAGCAGGGTATTGGAACGCAGCGTAATCGTGCCCGCCCCAAAGCCCGGTGCTCGCATGTGCTGAGGTGAATAACCCAGCCATAGCGTCGGGGTGTATAAAATACCCGCTTCTTCGCCTGCCCGTGACGCGACTTCAGTGGAGGTGATGGTGTCGGTATACAACGGCAAATGCGGGCCGTGCTGTTCCAAGCTGGCATGTGGAATCAAGATGGTATCCGAAAGTTTCAGATATTCTTGGATGTCCACATAGGTCAAATCTCCTAAACAGAAGGAGGGAAATTTCAAATCTTTGGTTTTACGAGCCATAAAATTCCTCCAAAAACTTACACGAGGCCCATTAGTTCAACCAGTTCTGCCAATACTACGTCGGCAAAGCTATTGTCATTGATGTGGCCTTCGACCTCACGATATTGAATATTTTCGTTGAACCCCTGTCGCAAAGTAGTGCGGCATTGTTCATTAAGGTCAGGGTCCCAAAAAGCGCCGCCCTGAATATCCATCACCGACCCCCCACCCAGCGGCACCACGACGGACACCGGGCCAGTTGCTTTATTCAATTTCTCGACGACCAGACGAGTCGCCTGTAATTGTTCCTCACGGGTCAGGCGCATAAGGGTGAATTCGGGGTTGTGATAATACATGGGGCGATCCCGCAGGCTCTCTGGGACTTCGTGCTTGGCACCAAATACGATGAAATCAAGACAGCCGGGGACGATGAGTTGGGGGATACCCGCCCTGCCAGCGGCTTCCAAACGTTCCGGCCCGCCATTGTGAAACCCACCTGCCACAAATCCGGCGATTTCGCTGAGGGTGTAGTCCAAGATGGCCGCGAAGGTATTACGGGCAATGAGTTCCTCCATCGCAGGGCCGCCGACGCCGTTGGCATGAAAGATTACAAAATCAAAGTTCTTGGCTTCGATAGTGGGTTTGATGTGCATCAAGGGGCGGGTGGTGTTGCCGAGCATGGTGGCGGCAATGGATTGATGTCCATCCGATTTGGGTGGTTTGGCTTGGCGTAGCTCAAAGGCGCGTGCCATGCCTGCAATTGCTCCGGCGGCGTTATCAAAAACAGCACGACTGACCGGATTGAGGCCTAAAATATCTACTACCGAGTGCATGACCATCACATCTTTGGTGCCAACGAATGGCGCAAATTTGCGATGGCCCGATGCCAGCGGGGAGACAATCAATTTAGGGAAACCGACAGGCAGCACTTTCATGGCCGAGGCCGCTAGGACAGCGCCTTCTGCGCCACCCAGTGAAGCCACCCCGTGAATCTTGCCCGCCGCAAACAGGTCAAGCGCGATTTTGCGAACACCCTTCAGCATTTCTTCAACGGCTTTGCCACGAGTCCCCGCGTTTCGCAGGGCATCAATGGTTGATCCAGCGGCGATAGCCACCTGCTGCCGAGTGAAATCGGCATCCATGCCAACCGCCTCCCCTAAGATGCCCGAATCCAAAACCAGCGTGTCACAGCCTAATTCACGTACACGGTCACGCAAATAGGCGGTTTCCGGGCCTTTGGTATCGAGGGTTCCTATGAGGAGGACGGTTGCCATAATGACTACGCCCCCGCAGCCCGTAGATGCTTGATGGTGTTTTCGACATGGCGTGAATAGGCGGCGTCACTCATCAAGTCGCTACCGTGATCGCGGATGAATTTCAATTCTTCAGCCGAGGCGGAAGTGCCAGAATCTTCGTCTTTGTGGGCCAACGGCGAACGGTCAAATGGCACGACAAATTCACTGGTCAGATAGCCGTCGTAACCCGACTGTTTGAGTGTATCCACGACCAGCTTCCAGTTATAGCTGCCTTCACCGGGTGGACGGCGGTTGTTATCGGCCACATGGAAATCGAGCAGTTTGCCGGCCTTGCCAACGTTCAAAATCGCCTGCATGGGATTGGCTTCTTCAATGTTGATGTGGAAGGCATCAAGGCACACCCCCACATTGGAGCGACCTACATCCTCGGCCAGCTTGAGCGCCTGATCGTGGCGATTGAGGAAGTTGGTCTCAAAGCGATTCAGCGGTTCCAGCGCGATATGCACGCCTTTGGGTTTAGCGAAATCGGCCAGTTCTTGCACTTTTTCCACACACCAACCCCATTCGGTGTCGGGGTCAGCGCGAGGGGTGACGCGGCCTACTTCGTTGGGCACGAGGGTTAGAATCGTTCCCCCCAATTGTTCGATCATCGTGATGATTTCTTTGCAATACGCCGCCGACATTTCCCGATAGTAGGGGTCTTGGTGAATTAGGTCGCGGCCTGCCAGCATGATGCTGACCGACCCCATGCAAGCAATTTTATATTTTTTCAGATAGCCATTCACTTCTTTAACGTCATATTTGCGCGGCTCACCCATGATTTGGATCCCGTCATAGCCATATTTGGCAAGGCGGGCAATTGTCACCTCAACGGGTTCGGGTCGCATCCAGTTGTGCATACAGATTTTCATACAACACTCCTTAAAAAATATGTACTTTACTTTGGAACAATTTGCAGGTGTTTAAAAGATTCCACCTGTGACTTAATTGCTTTTTCGACGGGCAGGCGTTCTGCACTAGATGCCCCATAAAAGCCTGCAATCCCCGGCATTTTTTTGAGCGCCCTGCCAACATTCTCCGGTTCATCAAATGGGCCGCCATGACAAATCACCAATTGATCGGCATGGATTGACCAGACCCGTTCCGCCATGTCCATTACCTTTGCGATGGCGTCATCCAGCGATAAGGCGTACCCCGCGCCGATGCTGCCAGCCGTGGTCAACCCTAGATGGCAGACGATTAAATCTGCCCCGGCCTTGACCATTGCCTCGGCTTCATCCGGCGTAAACACATAGGGCGAGGTGAAAATATCCATGTGACGGGCGATGCCAATCATCTCGACTTCTTTGGCATAACTAATCCCTGTCGCTTCCATATTGACGCGAATCATGCCGTCAAACAGGCCGACGGTGGGGAAATTTTGCACGCCAGAAAAACCGACCTCTTTAATTTGTTTGAGGAACATAGGCATTAGCCGGAAAGGATCAGTCCCATTGACTCCGGCGAGGACAGGTGTATTTTTCACGACAGGCAAGACTTCCCCCGCCATTTCTAATACAATCGCGTTGGCATCTCCATAAGCGAATAGGCCAGATAGCGACCCACGCCCCGCCATACGATAGCGCCCAGAGTTGTAGATGATGATAAGGTCAGTCCCCCCGGCCTCCTCAAATTTGGCGGAGATACCTGTACCTGCGCCCGTGCCGATAATCGGCTTGCCATTTTTGACTTGGGTACGCAGCCGATTGAGAACTTCTTCGCGCGTAAAGGCCATTGTTATGCCCTTTCTTTTAACAGTTCCAGCAGCCGATTGGCGACAGTGCCAGAGAAATTCGGGTGATTGATGTCCTCCGACATTTCAATCACGGGAATGTTCGAGCGCAGGTCGGCCTTGAGCGCACGCACAAAGGCGTCATTCGCTTCCGGCCACCAGAACGGTTTTTCAGGATAATCGAGTTCCGACCATCCCCCGCGTGGAATATAGACAAGGGTTGGGCCAGTGGCGGCGTTGAGTTTTTCGGCAAAGAGATGACCCATCTGGGCATTTTCTTCGGGGGTGGTACGCATGAGCGTGATATTGGGATTCCATTCGTACAACAGACGGCCCTGATATTTTTCGGGTACAGTGTTTCGTGCCCAGAAATTGCACATATCTAGGCAGCCGGGGACGACGATTTGGGGGATTCCGGCGCGGCCTGCTGCATCCAAACGACTTGGGCCAGCAGTCAGCACTCCGCCGCAAATTTCATCAGCCCATTCAGTGGTAGTCATATCTAATACGCCTTCAATGTAACCCGCATCAATCAGGGATTCCATTGTGCGCCCACCGGTTCCAGTGGCGTGGAATACCAAGACTTCATAACCTGCGGCTTCAAAAACTTCTTTGGCGTGATTAACGGCGCGGGTCGTATTGCCAAACATCGTTGCGGCGATAATTGGCTTGACTTCGCCAGTCGGAATTTCACCGCCAACCATGCCACAAATTGCGCCAGCGGCATTCACATAAATCACACGGCTAATGCGGTTAATCCCCGCCACATCTACGACGGAAGGCATCATGGTAATATCGGATATACCCACATAGGCACTGACATCACCTGACGCAACGGTGGATACCATTACTTTGGGAAAACCGATGGGCAAGCCGCGCATGGCACTGGTCGCAATGACGGTGCCGCCACCGCCACCCATTCCGATAATGCCGTTGATCTTGCCATCGGCATACAGACGGCGCACGATTTCAGCCGCCCCGCTGGTCATGACGGCCATTGCTGTACCACGATCTGCTTGCTCGACCAATTCTTCTAGGGAGGTACCACCCGCATCGGCGACGTGTTCCCGCGAGACATCGGGCATAAACAGTGGGCTGCCCATCACGCCTGTATCTACGACCAGCGTCTTAAACCCGCGTTTTTCAATTTCGGCCTTCAAAAAGGCAAATTCTTCGCCTTTTGTATCGAGCGCCCCGACAATACAGATTGTTTTGTTCATGAGCATCAGGCCTCATAAAAAATGGATACACGGGAGGGTGGTTAAGGCCCTCCCTATAAAAACGGTTTAGTATTTGATGTCCACAGAACGCCCGGATTGAGCCGAAGCGACAATCGCATCGCAGATGACCGCGTTACGATAGCCGTCCTCAAATGTCGCGCCGTAGGGGGCTACGTTGGCTTTGTTGACGATGGCATTGAAGAAATGATGGAACTCATGCACAAAGCTGTGTTCCCAACCGAGCATATGACCATGCGGCCACCAATTTTCCCAATAGGGGTGATAGCCTTCGCTTATCAGGGTGTTGTGGAAACCGCGTGTTTCTTTGGGGTCTTCATCGGCCCAGAACACATCCAGTTCGTTGAGGCGTTCTAGGTTGAAGCGAATTGAGCCGTTTTCGCCGTTGATTTCCAATACCTCATAATTTTTGTGCCCATGACAGAAACGGGAGGCCTCAACCGTGCCGATTGCACCGTTCTCAAATTCCAGCAGTGCAACAAAGGCGTCGTCCACGTCTACCTTGCCCATCCCTGAACCATCCGGCAGGGGGCGTTCTTCAATAAACGTCTTGGTCATGCTCATCACCCGTTTGGGTTCGCCGACGAGGAAACGCCCTAGGTCAATCACATGTGCGCCAAGATCACCCAACGCGCCGCTGCCCGCGACGGATTTGTCCAAACGCCAAATCTTGGGGAAATTGGGGTCAATAATCCATTCCTGCAAATAGCTGGCCCGGAAATGGAAAATTCGGCCCAATGCACCACTTTCGATAATCTTGCGGGCCTGCATAATCGCGGGGACGAAGCGGTAATTAAACGCGACCATGTGCTTGACCCCTGCTTTGTCTACAGCGTCGAGCATGGATTTGGCTTCTTCGGCGGTACGGGCCAGTGGTTTTTCACAAAAAACATGTTTGCCTGCTTGGGCGGCGGCGATGCTAGGGACGGCGTGGGCATCGTTTGGGCCGCCGTTGTCGAAGACGAGAATATTTGGATTTTCCAGCATCTTGCGCCAATCGGTGTAATAGCCCTCATAGCCATAACGACGGGCGGCCTCGGCGGTGGCTTCTTCATTACGACCACAGATTGCGACCAAACGCGGAATCGCCACCGGGGGGTACATCATATAGGGCAATTTCTTGAAGGCGTTGGAATGGGCTTTCCCCATGAAGGCGTACCCCAACATCCCAATGCCGATTTCGGGCGCAGTTCCACTCGCTTTTGCGCCTGCCATACTGGTAAAACCGACTTGATCGGTCATGACATTTGCTCCCTTAAATGTTTTTACTTGTCGCTGGCAAAGGCTGCATCGAAAGCCACTGCGGAGGGCTTGAAATTGGCTTTCTTGACGAACTGTACCGATTCCGCCGCGCCATGTTCACGATCCATCCCACTGTCTTCCCATTCCACCGACAGTGGCCCCTCATAGCCAATCCGGTTCAAAACGCGGATGATGGCTTCGAGGTCAATATCGCCGTGTCCGGGGGATACAAAGTCCCAGCCGCGCCGCGAATCGCCAAATTGCAGATGCGAGCCGAGGATGCTGGTGTAGCCATTCAGCTTGACTTTGGAATCCTTGACGTGCATGTGATAGATGCGATCCGGGAAATGCTCGATGAAGTGAACCGGATTAAACAACTGGTGAATGAAATGGCTGGGGTCGAAGTTGAACCCAAACGCGGGGCGATGATTGATCGCTGCCAATGTTTTTTCGGCGGTGTAGATGTCATAGGCGATTTCGGCGGGGTGCGCTTCAAGGGCGAACCGGACACCGACCTGATCAAAAACATCCAAAATTGGATTCCAGCGATCCGCAAATTCTCGATACCCCGCGTCCACCATTTCATCCGATGTCGGCGGGAAACGATAAATCAGATGCCACACTGGGCTGCCAGTGAAGCCATTGACGACCTTGACGCCAAATTGGGCAGCGGCACGAGCGGTGTTGGCGACTTCTTCGGCACAGCGGCGGCGTACCCCCTCGGGATCACCATTTCCCCACAGACGCGGTGGCAAAATGCTCTTGTGGCGGTCATCAATATAGGCATCGGCGACACACTGCCCCACGAGATGGGTGCTAATGGCGAAGCACTTCAGCCCATGTTTTTCCAAAATATCCCAACGGCTGCGGGCATATTGATCGTTGGCAAGGGCTTTGTCCACTTCAAAATGGTCGCCCCAACATGCCAATTCAAGGCCATCAAAGCCCATACTGGCTGCCTTGCCCGCAAGCGTATCAAGGGTGAGATCAGCCCATTGTCCGGTAAAGAGTGTTACTGGTCTTGCCATATCCTTTGCTCCTAAAGAATAATCAAAATGCGAGAATATTATGTACTGCCTTTCAATCTCAAGCACTGGTTGTGGCAGCGACTGATTGGTTAGCCTGCCTCTCTTTGCTGACAGCGGAAGCTAGAATTTCACGCAAAAAGAAGTAGATGGGTAGTGCAGGGCCAATGCTGATGAAGATCAAAAAGGGGACTTCGTAGGTGTTATAGGTGTCCCCAGCCTCTTTGATAATCTCGGCTTTACGCTCTGGGCGCAACCCACGATCCCATTGGCGCTGGGTGTAACCATAGGGGGCAACCGGTTTCTCATTCTGGGTGAAATTGTAGGCAAAGACGCTGAGTACCAATAAGGCTGCAATTAGTGCAACGCCGTGATGCCATAACTCAAATGGGGGAAGGTCTTTGCCATTGGCGGCGCTTTGCGGGACGATATGACTCCACATAATGAAGCCGATGGTTGAGGCCAGCAGCAGCAAAAAGCCATATTCATATCCGATTAACTCCCACGGCTGGAATAAGCAGAAAATCCCGATCAATATCCCGGCAATGACCGTGAGTTCGATAGGCCGATAGGTGCGATAGGGAATTTTGCCGTTGAACCGGATGGCGACCATAAAAATCAGCAAGATATAGAGCAAAATGATGCTCACAAAGACGGTCACGAATGGAATCGCCCGAACCAGCACACTGTCCCGCGTATCCTCCGATAGCAATTCCTTACTGAGCGTCGGGAAGATGCGCCCAAACAGGAACACAATTACCGCCGCCGTGCCTAGAATTTTGATCGGGCCGAGATATTTTGCCATGGATAATAAACCCTACGCTAAAAGATGCTTTAAGAAAGTGAGGCCATTTTGGGCTAGTGCGTCTTGGCTTGGCTCAAAGGGACGCCAAATCGCCGCTGCACGGGCAATGGATTTGACCTTATTGGTAAACGACTCAATCACCACCGGGCCATCATAGCCGATTTCACGCAGGGCCGCCCCAACTTCGCCCCACGTGACATTGCCAGAGCCGGGGGCGCCGCGATCATTTTCACAGGCATGGAAATGGGCCAACCGTTTGCCCGTCTGCCGAATCGCGTTGCCAAGCGATTTTTCCTCAATGTTCATGTGGAAGGTGTCCAGCATAATCTGGCAGGCGGGGCTATCTACGCGATCAACCACTTCTATCGCTTGGGTAGCGAGATTGATAAAACTGGTCTCGAAACGATTCAATGGCTCAATACAGATGACCGCACTCTTATCATGGGCATAACTCGCCAGTCCTTTTAATTGACTGACCAGCGTGTCCACATCCTTCGCTCGTTCAGCCTCGGTTTGTTGCCATACCCGTCCAACAGCAGAATAAATTGGGCCGACCACATGACTACCACCGAGAATTTTCACCGCGTCAATGCAATGGCGGATATATTCCACGCCGTTTTTCTGAATGGCAGTATCGGGATGGATAAGGTCGCGGTCTGGCCCCATCGCGGCACAAACACTCACTCCTAAGCCATTGTCGCGCACAATTTTGGCGGCAGCGGCATAGTCAAGGTCGTCTGTTCCTTCAATCGGGATTTCAATCCAATCAAAACCCATTGTTTTCACTTTAGGGGCGAGTTTGGTGACTTCTCCGAGGTTGGCAGGGGAAACCCACACCCAGCAATTCACTCCAAATTTCATGGCTTTTTCTCCCTTCTAGACCGAGGCAGCTACAATGCGCTTGCCTGTCGGATGGAAGTAATGCAACCGCTCACGCACAATATCGAATCGTACTTCCTCGCCGACACTTATTGGTGTAATGCCGGGAACGAGGCTGGTGAGGATATTTTCACCGGATCGAATATGGACAATCGTCTCGACTCCCAGCGGTTCGGTCAGTGCGACTTTGCCGGAAAATTCGCCGCTGTTGGTGGGTCGGACATCTTCGGGACGCACTCCCAACAAGAAGTCGGCTGGAAGATCAATCCCCGTTGGTGGGGGCAGGCGCACACTGCTATCTTTGACAAAAATGCGCCCATCTTGGCGACTGGCCTGCATCAAATTGATGCGTGGTGTGCCGACCAGCGTGGCGACAAACGTCGTGGCCGGGGCGTCGTAAATCTCATGCGGCGTGCCGATTTGGAGGATATGGCCCTCATCTAAAACGGCGATACGTTGGGCCATCGTCAGGGCCTCGATCTGGTCATGGGTGACAAATACGGTGGTGCTGCCCTGCGTTTTTTGCAGATGTACCAATTCAATGCGGAGCGCCTCGCGCAATTTGGCGTCAAGATTGGAAAGCGGCTCATCCATCAGATAAACTCGTGGTTCGCGCACGATGGCTCGCCCAATAGAGACACGCTGCATTTCACCGCCGGAAAGTTTGGCGGTTTTGCGTGCCAACAGATGGGTAATCCGCAGTGTTTCCGCCGCTGTCTTGACCCGCCGCTCGATTTCACCTTTGGGCAGTTTGCGAAGGGGTGAACGCAGCGGAAATGCGAGATTGTCAAATACGCTCATATTGGGATAGAGCGAATACTGCTGGAACACAAAGGCCACATCCCGTTCCGCTGGCACTGCCCCTGTCATTGAAGTACCATCAAAGAGGACATCCCCGGTATCTTGTTTTTCGAGGCCCGCAATCACACGCAGAGTGGTAGTTTTGCCCGCGCCCGTCGGCCCCAACAAGACAAAAAACTCTTGGTCTTGGATGGTTAGGGACAAATCGTTGAGGGCGGTTTTTTCGCCAAAGCGTTTGGTAATGTTTTGAAGGGTGATACTGCTCATGGGTTGCCCCCTTTGTGGATAGCAGCCTCGGTCTTGGGGTCAAAAAATCGCACCATCGCGGGGTCGAGGTCAAAACGGGCCGGTGTGCCAATGGGGTAATTCGTGCCCCGTCCGGCGCGGACATCCACAATCGTGTCACGGTTTAACTCCAGATGCAGCATGGTATAACTGCCGTGTAGATCGGTGGTATAGACGGTTGTGGCGATAGGGCCACTCGCGCTGATATGGGCCGCTTCGGGGCGGAAACCCAGAATAATATCTCCATCCCGACCAATGGTTTCATGAATGGCGGTGTACCAATCGGCGGGCACGGTATAGTGATTATCACCCGGTAAGGCGACCTTGCCATCGGCGTAATGCCCCTGAATCAAATTCATGCCGGGGCTGCCAATGAACTTGGCGACAAAAAGATTGGCGGGGTCATGATAAACTTCGGCAGGGGTGCCATTTTGCTGGACGACGGCTGCGGACATTACAACGACCCGATCCCCCATTGCCATCGCTTCGATTTGGTCATGGGTGACGTAGACGGTAGTGGCATTTTGTTCAATGTGTAGGCGCTTGATTTCAGCCCGCATGGATTCACGGAATTCAGCATCCAGTGCCCCTAGCGGCTCATCCATCAAGAAGGCCGCCGGACGACGCACCAAGGCCCGTGCCAAAGCAACCCGTTGTTGATCGCCCCCGCTCAGGCCGCCGGGACGTGCATTCATCAGATGTTCAATCCGCAGCATTTTGGCAACTTCTTCAACCCGCTTGCGGATACTGTCGCGTGGCTCGCCCTGTGCCTGAAGTGGAAAGGCGATATTCTCACGGGCGGTCATATGCGAATAGAGCGCAAAAAATTGGAACACAAAGGCAATGTCACGGTCACTGGGGTGCAGCCATGTGACGTCTTTGCCATCGAATAGAATCTGCCCATCCGTCACCGCTTCGAGGCCAGAGATCATGCGTAGGGTGGTGGTTTTGCCACAGCCGGATGGCCCAAGCAGCACCACAAATTCACCACTGTGGATGGTCATATTCATCGGCTTGACCGCGTAGCTACTGCCGAATTTTTTCTCGACGTTCATTAATTCAATCGTTGCCATCGGTACTCTAAACCGCCTATCCTTTACGAATCGCCCCAAATGTCACCCCACGTAGGAGGTGCTTACGGAGGGCGAAGGTTACGATCACGACTGGCATTAAAAAAACCAACGATGCGGCGGCAATGGTTTCCCACTCAATACGGCCCACGCCTTGAATCGAAGGGATGCTAGGCGGCGCGGTGCGGGTGGCATCGCTGGTGAGCATGGCAGCAAACGCATATTCGTTCCATGCAAAGATAAAACAGAACACAGTGGTCGCAGCGATGCCTGTCACGGCTTGGGGCAATACTACCTTACGGAATGCCTGCAAACGGGTATAGCCATCTACCAACGCGGCTTCTTCATATTCTTTGGGAATTTCATCAATGAAGCCCTTCAACAGCCATACTGAAAACGACAAATTGAAGGTGGTGTAGAGCAAAATCAACCCAAAATAGGTGTTATCGAGGCCAAGCTCACGGTACATCAAGAAAATCGGAATGGTTACGGCGACGGGTGGCAGCATACGGGTGCTAAGGATGAAAAACAACAGGTCGCCTTCACCGGGAATTCTGAAGCGGCTAAAGGCATAGGCCGATAGCACACCAAACAGCACCGAGAAAATGGTCGAAGTTCCTGCAATGATAAATGAATTGCGTAGCTGCTTGGGGAAGTCACCAACGCGGGTGATTTTTTGACCCCGTTCGGCAACCTTTTCTTCATACCACTTCAAATCATCGCGGGCACGGAATTCATCGGCCTCTTGGCGCGTAGGGAACTGCACCCGCTCGGTCACTAAAAAGATGAAACTTTCAATGGAAGGCTCAAAAATGATCTTGGGGGGTACAGCCACCACATCGCTAGGTGATTTTAAGGAGGTCATAACCATCCAGACCACAGGCAGCAGGATGAGCACCGTCAAAATGACCACCACAAAAGCACGGATGGCACGAGTCACTTTTGGACGCAACCCAACTTTATCTACGCGGGTCGAAATCGTGGCCGGCGCACGTGGGGCAGAAGCACGAGTTCCCATTGGTTAGCCCTCCCGCACCTTGTTTAATGCCCGAATATAGAGATTGCTGATGGCTATGATGATGACCAGCACCACATAGGCCATCGCGCTTGAGAGACCCGTTTGTGCCTGCGGGGGCATTGCTAGGCGGAACAACTTCACCGATACCGTTTCGGTTACATTAACCGCTTGTGTACCTTGCAACAGGCTGGGGCCGCCTCCGGTTAAGCCCATCACAAGGTCAAATTGTTTAAATGCCTCGATAGTACGAAACAGGACGGCAATGAGCAGGAGGGGCATGACTTGGGGCAGTGTAATGCGGCGGAATTGGAACCACGCACTGGCTCGGTCAATCGCGGCAGCTTCATACAGATAATCTGGAATTGCGCTGAGGCCAGCGAGGGACAGCAGCATCACAAAGGGACTCCACATCCACACATCCACGATCACCACCGCCCACAATGCCAGATCAGGATCACCTAACCATTCGGGTGCGGTGTTGGGATCGGAATAGCCCAAGAACTGATCGAAAATCCCAAAGGAGGGGTTAAATATATTCTTCCAAAACGCTCCTACGACTGCGGGAGAAAGCATCATGGGAACCAGAATTAGAGTTGTTAATAAACCGCTGCCCTTGAATTTTTCTTTGAGCAGCATGGCAAGGCCGAATCCAACAATCATTTGTAAGGAGACAGAAATCAGGGCATAACGGCCTGTGACCGCAAAATTGTGCCAATATAAGTTATCGGACAGCACTTTTTTGTAATTATCGAGTCCAACCCATTGAGGTGGTGTAGGGTTAATGGCGGAATATTCAGTAAAACTTAAATAGAGACTGTAAATAAGCGGAAAAACATTCATTAAGATCAACAATACGACTGTTGGGATGATAAACATCTGAATCAGTCTTTTGTCTCCTAAGTGTCGTCGTCTGGCGGGTTGGCTGTAACTTGACATGAGTAATCCTTTTAGCGACCTGATACGGTTGTGCTGCGAATACGCATCCGCCTGAACCTCACCAACTCGGCTAAATTGCAGGCATAACATCAGGGGCGAGTGTTTACCTCACCCCTGAAAAGGTGAACCTCAACTTACTACTCGGAAATGACACCCTCAGCGATGAGGATTTCATCCATTTCAAAGGCCATCCCATCGAGTGCTGCTTGGGCCGTGCCTTCACCACCGACCACATAGGCGTGGAGGTAGCGTTGGGCAGGTTCAAGCAGCAACCCAAATTGCGGGATATTCCAGAAGTCCTTCACGAACGTCATGGTTTCGGCAAACGCGGCGTTATAGGGCGTTTGGGTCAGGAACGCTTCAGATTCGAGCACTTCGATATTGCAGGTGTACCCACCAATAGCAGCCCAACGTGCCTGTACTTCGGGGGTGGCGAACCACTTAATGAAGTCTAACGAAGCCTGCTTGCGTTCGTCGCTGATGTAGCTATTGACGCTAATCCCCTGACCACCCAACGCGGCAAAACGTCCACCCGTTGGGCCAGTGGGCATGGGGAAGTAGCCAGTCGAATCACTATAGGGGTTAATATCGGGGTTGTCGAGTGATGGGAAGAACGCGAAATAATTCATAATCATCGCGGCCTGTCCATTGATGAACACATTGTTCATTTCAGCAAAGAAGGCATTGTCGGTGCCGGGTGGGGCATAATCGTAAAGTTCACCGTAGAGTTCGAGAGCAGCTACGGCTTCGGGTGAATTGACCACGCCCAACACATTGTTGTCGGCATCTTTCCAGTCCGCGCCATAGCTGAACATGATGTTTTCAAAACCCATCGTGATGGCGTCATAGTCCACCTGCGTATAAATGCCAACTCCATACAGGCCGTCATCGGGACGGGTAAAGAATTTGGCAATATCGCGCAGTTGTTCCCATGTTTCGGGAATAGCCAGCGGATAACCGTATTCGGCTTCGAAGGCGGCCATGTTGTCGGGGTCTTCAAACAAGTCTTTGCGATACGCCCAACCATTGGCATCACCTTCGGTTGGGTAGGCATAGTAAGTACCAGAACCGGTTGGATATTCACCATAGTATTGTAGGGTGGCGGGAGTCACAGTTTCGGTAATGCCATTGTCATTAAGGAATGCGGTGAGGTCAACATAGTGGCCTGCTTCAACTGCCTGCCCTACCCATTGGCTGTCACCCACGACCATATCGAAGGAGTCACCTTGCACGGCCCACTCCGCTCCTACTTTGTTGTAATAGCTGGCCCAAGGCTCCTGCACGACGGTGACTTTGATACCCGTTTCGGCTTCATATTCGTTGCCGATTTGTTGCAGATAGTTGGCGGGGTCCCACTCGGCCCACCAAATCGTCAATTCGCTAACGCCTTGCGCTTGGACAGGACGGGGGGTGGCTGCAAAATTGCTGGTGAAGGCAATGCTGAGTAGTGCAATCAGCACCACTACTGAGAAGGTTTTCTTTAACATATTTTTTTCTCCCAAACTCGCTTCTACTCTGCTTTTTGTAGTGATAGCTTTGTGAACAGGTATCGCTCGATATTGGCCTCCTTCTTCAATTCAACCGGATGTTTTCCAAGGGTGGGTACTCTGCCCCACTGAAGATTTCAAAAACGGAGGAAGTTCTTGGCCTTCATAGGTAAAAATGTGGTCAAGGGCCAGCATTATCGCGCCGACGATGCCTGCGTCTGATCCCATCGGTGAGGTATCAATACGTAGGTAGCGCGTTGAAAGGGCCAGTGAGCGATGCAGCACGCCGCGCCGAATCGAAGCCAAAAATTGTGGCCCAATGCGGCTGACCCCGCCGCCAATGAGAATTAGGCTGGGGTTGAAAAAATTGACGAGGCTTGCCAAGACTTCACCGATCATGCGTCCACTTTCGCGGATAATCTCGTTCGCAACAGGGTCGCCTTGTGAGCCTGCCATGCTGACATCTTCGGCGGTTAAAATTCCGTTTTGTGCTTCAAGGTGGCGTGCAAGGATGGCGCTTTTTTGATCGCGCACTGCTAAGATGGCACGCGCCGCAATCGCAGGACCAGCCGCCATTGCCTCTAGACAGCCGATATTGCCACAGTGACAGGTCGGGCCGTTTTGGTCAACACAGATATGGCCGATGTCGCCAGCACACCCATCTGCGCCGCGATAAATGGCACCGTTACAAACAATCCCACACCCAATGCCTGTGCCAACTTTGATGAATAAGAAATTACGTTCATTCGCGCCGGCCCCGGCCCGTAATTCACCAAGCGCCATGACATTGACATCGTTATCTACAATGACCAGCGCACCGGGGAAGGTTTTGTGGATAAAGTCACTGATGGGATAGGCTTCCCAACCGGGCATAATGGGCGGTGCAATCAACAAGCCCGTCGAAAACTCGACTGGGCCGGGTACGCCAATGCCAAAAGCGTAGATTTTGTCTGATGGGATATGGTGACGCTGAATTTGCTCCAACACTAGTTTGCAAATAATGCCTAGCACCATGTCTGGGCCGTCGCGTACATCAACGACCACGTATTGGCGATCTATCACCCGGCCTTCAAAATTGGCGAGCGCTATATCAAGGCTGGTCGCGCCGAGATCAACACCTACCACGTAACCAAAATCTGCATTGAAACTGAGGACTCGGGGTCGGCGTCCCCCACTGGATTTGCCGTCGCCAATTTCATGAAGAATGCCAAGTTCAATTAAACTACCAACAACTGAGGTGATTTGGGAACGGGAACAGCCAATACTATCGGCAAGTTCGGTACGAGAGAGAGTACCCACTTGACGAATGATTTCGACAGCTTTGGTTTGTGGCACAGAAAGTTTTAGAGGTAGGGTGCCATAAACCCGCTGCTGACCATCAGGAGCAGAAGACGCAGATTCGTTTTTCAAAGAAAAATAAGTTCCTAAACACAAAAATTAAAAACTCTAGCTCGTGATGTACTTGTCAATGTACATCTTATACAAATAATCATATCATCGTTAGTTGCTTTATGCAACAAAAAAGGTGAGAAAAATTTGACGGTACTTATTTCATTTTTTAAAGTAAGTTATGAAAAAAGTGACCATAACTAATGTTTTTTAAGAAAATAATAAGGACGGGCCAGTGCTCGTCCTTTGTCTGCTTGACTTTTTCAGGAAAAATTATTTGTTTTTGGCAGGGGTAATTTTAACGGCTGGGTCTTGACGTAATGCTTGTTCTGAACCAGCGGGGGCATAGACCACAATTAATTCAATTGGCTGCTCGGCACGATTGATGGTGGAATGAAAGACCCCTTTGGGAATCCAGATGCAGTCACCGGATTTGATGCGAACCGGGGGTTGATCGTCCAACATTTGATCGGCCTCGCCCGACACTACATAGATAATTTCGTCGGCCAGTGGGTGGTTATGGCGAACATGTCCCTGCCCCGGTTGTAACAAGACACGCCCGAAGCTAAAACTCGTCGCTCCAGTGACCCGTTCTTCACTCAACATGTGGATAATACCCCAGTCAAATTGCAGTGTATCCACATCGTCGGGGGTAGTAATCGCACAACTTCCAATGCGTTTCATAAGCGTTTATTTTTGACCTCTTATCTAATTTTCTAGCTCACCTAAAACGATACCGCAGGATTGCCAAACTGCCCATTAGGATTAAGAAAACAAAAACAGGCGGTAGATACCACCTGTCTTGTTTTTGATCTAAATGGGCAGGGTTTTGAATCCTGCCCTCTGCCAATTACCGGGTGGGCAGATAGTTCTCGCGGCTGGCGTTTTCCTCGTTCGGGGTATTTTCCGGATAGAGGTTATCGCCTATGCCAAAGGTTAGTTGATTGGTGTTGAGGGCCACATCCACCGAATCGGCGTTGATGGGGAGGGCGGGTGTAACAAAGATGTCGGGCGCACCTAACGCATTCGAGGTAAAGACGACATTGGGTGCATCACAGGCCCATGTGGGGGCATAATCCGCCACGCCGTTATCAGTTACTTTACGGGTTTCGCCTGTGTTGAATTCGTAGACATAGATGTCCATGTCGCCATCAACATCAGATTGATAGGCGAGGAGTTCATCATCGTTATACCACGTCGCGTTGCTGGCATTACCAGCGGCATCAGAAATCGCGGTGACGTTCGCGCCGCTCTTGTCCATAACAAATAGGACACTGTCACCCTGACGATCTGAACGGAAGGCGATATAGTCACCAGCGTTGGAATACACCGGATCATAGTCGTTGCCAGAGCCGTCGCTGAGGAGCGTGGTTTCGTAGGTGCTCATATTGAGCGAGTAGAGTTGCCATTGACCACTGCGGTCACTTTGGAACACGATGGAACCGGAGGCGGGCGACCAGAAGGGATTGATGTCGCTGCCCTCATCCACCGTCAGACGCATGACCTGACCTGTCGCTAAATCGAGCGAATACAATTCCCAATTGCCATCACGGTTGGATTCAAACACGAGGCTTTCGCCATTGGGCGCCCAAACTGGATCGGTATCCACACCTTCATTATAGGTGGCACGCTGGACAAACGAGCCATCTGCTGAGGCGATATAGAGTTCCCAATTGCCATCACGGTTGCTAACAAAGGCCACATAATCGCCATTGGGAGAACGGGTGGGGGCGACATCATGGATGCCTTCCCCAATACCGCGTGACAGGTTGACCTCGGCTACTGGGCTGAGACCATCCAAATCGAGCCGGAAGATTTCCCAGTCGCTGGTTTGATTGGTGTGATAGAGCAGCGAATCTACGCAGGCCAGCGCCGAGCAACCATTTACCTTCATGGCTTCGACACCCTCGCCGGTTTCATCGGTTGGGTCAATTGGAGTCACGGCTAGTTCAGGACGTAGGTAGTCGGTTTGGATACCCGGAATACCTTCCATGCTGGCGGCGGGTACCTTACCTTCGCGGCTGGCATTTTCTTCCGCTGGAAAGCTCTGGGGGTACACATCATCGGCAGGCTCGTCGGTCAATTGCAGCGCTACTTCTTCAACCTTGATAGCAGGTGCATCAATTGGCAGGGCATTGGTTTCGAAGATGTCCGGGTTGCCCATGACATCGGAAGTGAAGAGCAACTCATTGGTGCCGCAGACCCACGTTGGGGCATAGTCGGCAATCGCGTTGTCGGTGATTTGGCGGGTGGTGCCGCTGCCAAAATCATAGACGTAGACATCAAGGTCGCCATCGAGATTCGATTGATAGGCGATGAGCGTATCGTCAGTTGACCAAGTGTGATTGGTCGCGTCACCCGCCACGTCAGAAATCGCTACTGGCGTGCCACCAGTGGCATTCATCACAAAGATGATGGCGTTGGCGCCGCCTTCGCGGGTTGAACGGAAGGCGATACGATCACCCTTCGCCGAGTAAGCTGGGTCAACGTCTTCACCCTGTCCATCGCTCAGGAGGGTGCTTTCCATCGTGGCGAGATTCAGTTCATAGACCTGCCACTTGCCGCTGCGATCACTCTGGAAGACCAGTTTAGAGCCATCGGGTGACCAGAACGGATTGATGTCGGTGGCGGCATCATCGGTCAGACGCATTTCCACGCCTGTCGAAAGGTCGAGCAGATACAGTTCCCAGTTGCCGTCGCGGGTGGTCTCAAATACCAGTGTATTGTTTGGCCCCCAAGCAGGGTCGGTATCAATCGCAACGGAATTAAAGGTCACACGGTGCAGTTCAGAACCATCGGTACGGCTGACATAGAGTTCCCAGTTGCCATCACGGTTGCTGGCAAAGGCGATCCATTCACCGTTCGGTGAACGGCTGGGGGCGACATCGTCCACACCTTCACCCTCGCCACGCGACAGGTTCGGGTTCGCGTCTGGTTGACCGGGATAGTCACCGAGGCGGAAGATTTCCCAATCACCTGTCCGGTTGGTGTGATAGACTTGGAAGGTTACGCACTGATAGCCGCAGCCGGGAACGGGTCGCCAAGGGGCTGAGGGGCTAACATCATCATAGACGGTGCCCGTTGTGCCATTGACCACTGGGAATTTGATGGTCGGTACAAGGCTGGTTGGGCTGTTTGGATTTGGCGTAGCCGGGGGCAGATCATCGGTTTCATAACAGGTGAAGGGTACATCAAGGCTGCCGATGTCGCCTGTGCTAACGAAACGATAGTTGGTATTCGGTATTGTCGGTGAGACAAACACCGTCAGCGGCGCGGCTCCACGTGCAAGTTGGAATGTTCCAGTCCGAACGATATTGTTTGAACTATCGCGGATTTCGTAGGTCTGTGGCGCAATCATGGGGCCATCGCTGTTGCTGATGGTGAACGAAACGGTCATCGAGTTGCAGGCACCAAAGACACTCACGTTTGGCGGATATTCGCACGTTGCAGAAGCAGTGATCGCGGTTGAACTGGTCGTGAACGTCACCGGGCCGGACATATTGTTGACACTGAAGACGGCAGAACCGTTCGCGGTCAGTTGGAAGGGTTGGCTCAGAACAACCACCCCATTCCGGTCACGGATAGTCGCCGTGTCCGGATCAGGCATAGGGCCACCGAGATTATTGACAGTAAAGGTCGCCACACGCTCAGGTGAACAAATACCAATCGCGGCGACGTCCGGTGGGTAGTTGCAGGTGGTGTTGGCGGTGACGCCCGACGTGCCAGTGGACATGGTGACTGGGCCAGAGAGGTTATTGACGGTAAAGGTCTGGGTGCCATTGGCCGCGAGTTGGAAGGATTGGGTGAGGACGACATTGTTATTGAGGTCGCGGATGGTGACGGTATCAGGATCAGGCATGGGGCCACCATCGTTGGTGATGGTGAAG